>JAFVGN010000044.1 GCA_017474925.1 Prevotella sp.
ATGTTCAGGGGTTTTGTGAATATTTGGAATTATTTCTCCGAAAACGTGACGGCCTTGCGGATGCGTGACAACTGTTGGGGAGTGACGCAGAGGAACGAGGCGATGGCATTCAGGGGGAGATGGCGGGCGATGCCCGGGCAGTGGCGGAGCAGCAACTCGTAGCGTTCGAGGGGCGTGGCGCGGTGGAGGTCGGTGTAGCGGGCACGGGCCTGACCAAGCAGGTGTTCGGCGACGAGGCAGCGCAGATCCATCGACTTCTTATCCTGACTGAACCGCTTCACCAGCTGTTCGCCGCTGACACGGATGATGCGGGTGGGCACCATCGCCTCGATCGTGGTCAGCGCTGGACCACCGTCGAGGCAGGCGGGATAGTCGCCCGCAAACTCACCCTCGAACGAGAACCATGTGATGTGTTCCTTGTCGTCGCTGATGCCGTGAGTCACGTACTTGAAGCACCCTTCGGTGACGAAGCCGAACCACCGTGCGGGGTCGCCCTCGCGCTCCAGCTGTTCGCCCTTGCGGTACTCCACCATCTTGCCCTCGCGCTCGCAAAACTCGCGCAGCGCCTTGATGTCAATGCTATTTATCCCGAATTTCTGTTCCATATCGTCGCTGCATGTTAAAAAAATCAAGAGGTAGAAAGGCTAAAGATACACATAAGATTGCGGGGCAAAGTTCACATTGTAGTCACTCAGGCGTTTACGTTTTTTGAATTTTGTTACTTGGCCAATCTTGATTGCGTAGGCTTGGGTTTTGCGAGAAAAATATAACCGGTAGAACTCTTCGCTGATTCCTGAATACTCGCGAGTTTGCTCCCAGATACGATCCACGTTGTCATTGAGAATTTTATCTATATGAAATTCACCAATGACATACTGCCAAGGAGAAGAAGCGTAAACGACGACGGTATCAACATCCTTATTCTTGAAAATACTCTTGCGGAACTCGTATTTCTTGGTGCCGTTGAATATCTTCTCTGCGAATTCTGGCTTAATTGATAATAATACTTTCATCGACTTCTCCTTTCTTTAAGATTGCGTCAAATTGTCCGTCAGTTAATTGGAAGAATCCCCAATAGTCGGGTGCCATTTTCAGTTCGTCAACCATGTAGCCGTTGGTAACTCGCTTCGTAAGTGCAATGTTATAGGTCATCTTCAGAACATAGCAGTTTTTTTGCTGATACCATTGTCTCAGTTCGTCGGGATTGAAGATGCTGTAGTAGTTTGTATATGCAAGAAAATCTTCTACGTTTGCAAAGTCCTTGTTGGTTTTGACTTCTTCTATTTGGCATACGGATGTTATCACACTACGATAGCGGGCAGAGCCTTTGTCATCCTTTGTGCGATAGATTGCGATGAGGTCTCCGCGCTGTAGTTGCGCCGTGTATGGCATAAAGCAAAGATAGATTTTATGGATGCTGTTCGTGTATGAGATGTCCTTGATTAGTTCATATTTCTGGTTTTCCTCGTTCTGCAAGATAGAGTCTGGGAACATCTTTTATGATACACGGGGTAGATGGAAAGCAGGAACTTTCGTTTGCCTGTTGTTTTGAGCAAAGGATAATCCTTAAGGATGTCACCCGTGAGTACCTTCATATTTTTAATAAGCACAAGTTCTTCGCCTTTCTTTCCTTCCTCATTAAAGCCGTATCGCTGCAAGATGCGGATAAGCCCATCGTGCTTGGGAAATATGGTTACATAGATTTCATCGGCTTTCATATATAAGGCTGCATCCATGATTTTCTTGACGAAGCGCTCTCCAAGTTTGGTGTTATGGGCATCTATCTTGAATGTGCCAACCTTCATGCGATTGCAAGCAGGACGGGCGGGAGTGACATCGGTCAACTCTTCTCCACTTTCATTCTTTAGATACAGGAATGCTTGTAGACAGTTGTTAGTGTATTGTACATAGGCCTTGCTATTGTCCTTAGATTTCTTTTCAAACCACACCTCAAAGCCAGGGTAGTCTTTTTTCAGGCTATCGAAGAACGTGTCGTTCAAATCAATGTCAGCAAAGCGTTTTAATATAATTGTCTCATCCATATAAAACAAGTTAAATCCTATGCGTTAGATAGCTCTTGCGTCCATATCAATTAGAATCTCGATTTATCTGTTACCCTAACTACGTACATAAAATCACTTGAATCTGCACTCAAATGATCAAAACCACTTGAAAGAACTATTTCAAGTTTGTCATCAACAATTATGTACCTATCATGACGGCCTTTTAGCGTCGCATCTAATTGTGGATTCCATTCTGCACATTTTTCCGTAAGAGATTTGATTCCATTCGGTGAAATATGAGAGAATAGGATTGTAAGTTTCTTCTGAGGCAGAATCTTTACCAAAGTTTCGATATTCCGTGCTTCTTTTGGCTGCTCTGCAAAGTATTTGTCATAAACAACAATCTTCTTTGCCCCAGAGCATAATGCCTTTAGATGCTTTATGGCTTTGTCGCGTTTTTCTGCTATATCATAGAAAGATGAGAGATTGTTCTCAATCTTTTCTTTATCGGATGTCACATTAACATAGGGGAAATCGCTACATCCACAACATAGTATGACCTTATACATTGTATGTGATTGTGCCAGTTCCTCTTTCGTCTGTTGTTTTAGCCCATTTTTTGCAAGAGTTTTTTTCATTTCAGGAGTTAATGGCTGCCCTGTTCTCTCATATTGTGCTATATTCGTAATAAGGTCTCCTTTGAAATAGTGAAGCAGACATTTTATGCGCTCCACTTCCTCTTTTTCAAGTTTTTCTCCATTCTTAAACTTGTGAAAGTCTTTGAATAAATCATCGTCAAGAACGACGTGGTATTTTCCTTTTGGCATAATTCAGTCCATTTCAAGCATTTCGTCCAACGTAGCATCAAAAAATCCCTCTGGGAAATCAGTATTGAATTTACCATTGCCCATGAAATCCAACCTTTGGAATGGGTCGGTAATCCCTCCTTTATAATAGAGAATGGCATCGGTATTTTTGATGTGGTTCTTATAGACCTCATATTGTATTTTATTGATGAGATTTTCACAATGAGTCTCTAACAAAAGCTGGATTCCTGCATTTGATATGAACACAAAGAACTCACCAAGTCTTGACTGGGCAGCTGGATGAAGATGTATTTCCGGATTCTCAAGCATTAAGGTGTCACCTTTCTTTGCCCTTAAGCACATAATCAAGATTTTGGCAAGATAGCTCACACCTACTCCTAATTGCTGAGGAGACAGATTGGGCAAGTCATCGCTTTTATAAATAACCTTAACGCGGTTAGAAGTGACTCTCTCTGTCTGCATTTCAAACTTAATACCGAGGATGTATGACAGCCACCAATTCAATTGGGCAGAAAGTGTTTCGGATTCTCTATCCTTGATAAGAGAAGCATCTAATTGGTTTGATTTCTCCGATTCAAATGTTCCAAATATATATTCTCCCTGTATCCCAACTTTGAACTTAGGAGAAACTGCTTCCATGTCTAAATTGTATGCTAAGCGATTAGCTGAAAGATAATAGATGGAATCTTCTAAATCTATTTCATCACTTCTTTCAGAAATGGCAATCTCATCATGATTGATTTGTGTGTTGAAGTGTTTCTTGTTGTCAGATTTTACTACAATATTTATATCCTTAGCATTAACATTTCTATTACGGTTTGTCGCAAATGATAAATCGTAAGAAGACAGCAAAATACTCGCATTTTTGCCATTATTATAATAGAGCGCAGCCAATATTGCTTGAAAACAAGTTGACTTACCCGTAGAATTGAGGCCTGTTAAAAGAGTCAACGGCTTAAGTTCCAAATTCTCTGAAACAATTCCTCTAAAATTATTAATCAATATTTGCTGTATCATGTTTTATTTGCTCTAAGAGTTTTTTTGCAGTTGAAAAGCGTTCAGTAACATTTGTAGAGGAATCCACATTAGACATCAACATTTTCTGATAATCGTATGTGTCTTTAAACTTGTTTATTGCATCACGAGTGATTTGTGAATTGTTTGTGACACAATCATCCGAGAAAATATAAGCTAACATTTCGAAAAGAGGCATATTGATAGGACGTTTACGACTTTTTCCACTTTCATCTTCATAGGCCGCAAAACGATATGCGTCTTCTCCCATAATTCTGTAGCTATTATTCATTGCACGTAAAAACATTGTACGGCAATCGGCAATTAGTTCGTCAGAAGCCTTCTCATTGATGAAAATCATCATCTTAGCCAAGAAATCATCAATGTCACTTTTGTATTCTATAGCTTCACCGTTCTGTTTTAACACAACATCTGCTTTCCTATATAGCAAATAGAATGAAATTGTACGGAGAACCACATAATTATCTTTTTTACGTTTAGGACTAATACCATGTCCCGTTGCTCTGAGAAACTCTTCCGTCTTACTTAATTCAGAGATAAGTCTTGTCGACTTTCCACGATACAAAGCATTTCTCATCTCTTGATTAGTCAAACGGGTACCACCCCTATTAACTCTATCGAAAATGTCGTATTTCACACGTTCTGGAGTAGGTGGCTGAATAATATAGAAATACATTTGAGAATCCTCAAATATGCCCTGCATCTTTGCATCTAAGTCAGAGAACTTACAATCATTGTATTCTGGTAAGATTTTTAGGTCTTTCAAAACCAATTTGTCATTTAAGAAATCTAGTATTGCAGATATACGTTGGCGTCCATCTACAACTTGCTTTTTACCATCTCTCATCTCAAATAGATACATGACAGGAATAGGTATTCCCATTAAGATAGATTCTACAAGTTCAGCGCCCTGCTTCTTAGCCCACACATTTCCTCTTTGGAAATCGGGGTCAATTATCAGTTCTTTCCTATCCTCTACCAAGCGTTTAATATGCAAGGTACTATACTGGGCCCTTGTTACACGAACCTCTGCATTAGGATATACTTCGTTTACTTCTGCAGAGGAATTGTAAGATTCACCCTCTAGAAGGTCATCGTATCTATCTATATCTCTATCTTCTTGCATAACCTGACAACATTTTAGCGTACAAAGTTACACATTTTTTATGAGATTCTGAACAACAATGATGTTTTTAACACGATTTTGTGTAAAATTTGGTTTTAGAACGGCCTAAAGTGAAACAATCCTATGCATATTCAAGTCCTCAATCATATTCGAAAGAACTGATCAAAATACATTTATGGAAATTTGATACTCAAAAGGGGACTTCATGACAAATTTACATTTTTACTTCTGTATAGTGTCGAAATTGAACAGAAGGCATGAACATTTGTTCAGACTTTCACTTCGATGCCCACATTTTAGATTTGCAAAGGACTTATTGCTTGGCTGTTTTGTAACTTTGCTGGTTTTGTAATCGGGAATAGTCCCGAATCAATTCAAATTTAATAAAACAATGAAGAAAGATTTAGTGAATGTGTCAGTCTTGGCGGTGCTGGGGCTGACGGCGTGTGAGAGAACGCTCGACGTTGGGGAGAATAATGCCCCGACGGTGCAGGTGAAAAACTCGGTGTTGCAGGTACGGACACGTGGAGCATCGGGCGACGGAGCAACGGTGGTGTACCCTGTTGCGGTGTATGTGTTCGAGGGTGACGAGTGCAAGGCATCACAGACTATCGGCGACGAAGGGCAGACACTGAACATCGCACTGACGGAAGGGACGTATTCGGTGTATGCCGTAAGCGGTGTGTCGGCATCGGACTATGTTCTGCCTTCGGTGTCGAATGCTTTGACGACATCGGCGATTGCACTACAAGAGGGAAAGAAACATGCCGATCTGATGACAGCTTCGGCTACGGTGACGCTGGTAGATGGCGGGACGAATACCGTCACGCTGGGCATGACGAGGAAGACGATGCTGATTCAGGACGTGACCATCAAGAAGGTGCCCTCGGCGGCTACGGCAGTCACGGTGACGATTGCCCCGCTATGGCATAGCCTGACCATTGGCGGGACGTACAGCTCGACGAACGGCAGTAGCACCATTACGTTGACGAAGCAGGAGGACGGGAGGACGTGGAAGAGCAGTGGCAGTGTCTATCTCCTGCCACCAAGCAGTAAGCCCGCCAGCGTGAGTGTGAACATCACTATGGGCGGCACAACGAAAACCTATACCTACAACACCAGCGGCGAACTGGAGGCTGGCTACAAGATCAATATTGACGGTACTTATACCGAGGCCGTGGGCGTCAACCTGACAGGAACCATCACGGGCGCAACGTGGCTTGGGGAAAGGACGATTAGCTTTACGTTCGACGAGGACGGCAGTAGTACGTCGGGGAACGACAACAACGGTGGCAGTGGTGGTGATACGCAGGACTTCCCATCGTCGGTGACACGTACCAAGGATGCTACGTGCTTGCCGTGACGGTGGAAGATGATGAGCAGTCGGCTGAGGTTATGCTGCTTTCGCCCAACGAGCGGGCGGTGACGAGTGCCAGTGATGCCGAGTCGGCACTTGCCAGTTTGGGTGTGGACGGCATCAGCGACTGGACGGTGCCAACCAAGTCGCAGATGGATGTCTTTGCCGCTGCACGGAACGACGTGACTCCTACACCTGCAGCCGGAATCTACCTCTATAAGAATAACAACGGTGTATATTATCAGTACAATCTGGCCACTGGCGCAACTGGCTCTGCCAATTATCTCACAGGCATTAACCTCCGTCCTGTCGCCATCGTTTCTATCACTAAAGACTAAACCGCTATGAAAAAGTATATGTTTATTGCTTTCACCCTGCTGGTAGCAGCGTGCGAGAAACCCATCCTCGACGAGGACGTTGTATCAATGAAGGAGGCGAATGTCATCCTACACATGACACAGTATGAGCAGGAGGCGTTTGGCAATAGTGGAAACCGTGCGGCTACCCGTGCCGCCACTGGCATCACGGAATTGTGCTCACGTCTGAACATCGCCATCTTCGATGATGAGGGGACGAAGGTCAAGACTGTGGCGCAGAAAGAGGGCGACGCGTCGTTTGGCACTGTCGCCATGACGCTTGCTGCCGGGACGTACCAATTGGTGGTCATTGCCCACAACGGCGAAGGTTCGGCCACCATCACCTCGACGGAAAAAGTGACATTCCCTAATAACAAAGTGACCGACACTTTCTATTATTATGGCGACCTGGTTGTGACCTCTGAGGTGCAGTCCTACG
Source organism: Prevotella sp. (assembly GCA_017474925.1). Classification (GTDB taxonomy): domain Bacteria; phylum Bacteroidota; class Bacteroidia; order Bacteroidales; family Bacteroidaceae; genus Prevotella. The sequence continues at coordinate 7,144 of JAFVGN010000044.1, forward strand.
ACCTCACGCTGAACCGTGCCGTCGCCATGTTCCGTATGGTGCTGACCGACGAGGAAATCCCGTCCACGGTGACAAAGTTCAAGTTCTACTATACGGGCGGTTCTTCGACATTCTCGCCATCGGTTGGCTATGGCTGCGTCAATTCAAAACAGACGGAAATCCGCACAGTTGCCGACGGTGTAACCACTTTCGACATCTTCACCCTGCCTCATACCGAGGAAGATGTATTGACGAAGCTCACCGTCACTGCCATCGATGCCAATGACAACACTGTGAAGGAGCGCGTCTTCGAGAACGTTCCTGTCACCCGCAACCAGATTACCCGCTACACTGGCAGTTTTTTCGGTAGCGGCGGCAGTGGTCAGACCTCCGACGGCACCTTCCGGCTCACCGCCGATCCAGATTGGGACAGTGTGAACGGCTATACGTTCTGATGCATTGAATTAGTGAGGATAGGAAACTGAGAATCCTGTCCTCACTTTATTCTGAGATATGGAGACCTGCCAGAATGACATGCAACAGACCACAGATTATGCCAATCTTTCATACATCTTGTGAAATAAGCTTTGGGCACAGACTTTGCAATGAGTTATATTGGAGTAATGTTGCTCCCTACAAAAACATATAGCCTATGGCAAAAATACATAACGAGATGGCAACTACGAGTTGCGGAGTCATTATCATTAATCCAGAAAAAAATACGAATAATCAATGGATATTCGCCAAGAATAACATAATCATTTATATATATGAGATACGAGGTTACAATAATTGATGTTAAGGATGCAGACGCTATTGTCATTAACTACCATGATGGTAATCGTTGGTGGACAGCAGTGGTTGATGCCGGAAATGTTGGTGACTCAAATAGTGTGAAAGCCCATGTAAAACACAAGGAAAATAATAAATACATAATTGATTACGCTTTTTGTACTCATCCTGATAAAGACCATAAAGGCGGATTCTTTGACCTGCTAACTGATCCACAAGTGGAGATATGTAATTTCTATATTCGTAGACCAGACATCCTTATGCGAAATGATAATAGAAGGTTGCAGTATAATGTCGGTGAATTAGAAAGAGCTGCCAAGGCGGTATATAATCATCCCACTGATTCGACTCGGAATCTGATAGATGAGGCAAGGCGGTATTCTTTCCTCGTCGAACCAATTATAGGACAAGATATTGTTGGTATGCCATTGAAAGTAATCGGTCCAAGACAAGATTTCTTTAAAGAAGCATGCTATCAGATGGCAATAAACTTTGCTGAAATAGAGGATGAAACAGATGCAGAAAAATATGCTGAAGATGAATTGCCTACAGAGGAAGATGCCAAGAGCGTTATGGATGAACAAAAGGAAGAGTCTCCGACAAACAAATCAAGCCTAATTTTGTTGTTCCATCCAGGTTCTCGTAACTATCTGTTAGCAGGTGATGCTTGCAGTGCAACACTGAAGGATGCACTTGAGGACAATCCTCGTATCATTCCTGGATGCATATTGAAAGTACCACATCATGGTAGTAAACACAATTTGACCACCGAAGTAATTAATATGCTACGGCCATCGAGTGCTGTTATTAGCGCTAAGGGTAGCCAAAAGCACCCTAATAGAGCAGTAGTACATTTCTTAAGTAAATATTGTGACGTCTACTCTACTTCTAAGAGTGGAACACTTACATATCAAAGTGAACCAGTTACAAGGCCTGCAACGGCTTTACGAAAAAAACAAGTATAAATAAGAAAGTAAAGATGAGTTTCAAGTATTATGATTCACTGAGCATGTTGATAAGCGGGACGGTCTTATTGCTTGTCATTTCACATGCCATAGACTGGGATATTGCCAAATTCAATACAGTCGTTGTGTTGGCTATAGCATATGTAACAGGCTATTTGCTCAATGCAGTAAGTGCATTCATGGAACCAGTGTATTATTGGTTTATGGGGGGAAAGCCTTCAAGTCAACTATTAAAATCTCCCAAATCAAGACTCTGTGGCAAAAAACGACAATATACAGGCTTGGGACGTATACGCTTTTATGAATATGAAAAAGTCGTAAAATTACTGAAAAACGAAATCAACGATAACCACGCAAACGAAGAAAAAATGTTTGGGAAAGCTATGTCCTATTCAAATGCCAATGAAAAGACTCGTGTTCCTGATTTCAATGCGCAGTATGCGTTTTCTCGCGTAATGCTAACATTAGTAATTGTGTCGGCAGGTGTTATTTTACCAAAGTATTATGAACTGTGGTGGGTATGGATAATCGCTATTGCAGCAATACTATTGGTAGGCCGCCGCTGTAAAGAGATAGGTTATTACTATGCACGAGAAGTACTAATAGAGTATTTAAAAGCAAAACAACAATAGTTATGGAACATATTATCAAGTATTATCCCGTGGGCAATGCTGATTGCACGCTAATAAAATTGGATAACGGTAAGACCATTATAGTAGATTGCCAGATATTGGCAGACCTGACTGATGGCCATGGAAAGCAGGTGATGTTTGACGTAAAAGCAGATTTGCTAAGTGAGTTAAAAAAAGATGGATCGGGGCGTCCTTTTGTAGACCTCTTTATCAGTACACATCCTCATGACGATCATTGTAAAGGATTTGCCGGAAACTTTTATCATGGTGATGTGGCTGATTATGATAAGGACAAAAACAAGGACGAGATTATTATAGAAGAGTTATGGATTACTCCTCGTGGCTTAAAGAATGACTTGTCTGCACCTGCAGAAGATGTTCGCAAAGAAGCCAAGCGCCGTAGAAAACTGTACGACGAAGATGCAGACTTTAAAGGATCAAAAGGTAATTATCTAAGGATTATTGGATACGATAAAGATAAAGAGTTCGATAGCCGATATTGTTATGTTCCGGGAAAACTTGTCACAAATGTTCATGGGACAAGCCTATCTTGGTTGGAAATTTTCGTTCATGCTCCATTTAAAGAGGATGTTGAGACCAGCAAGAAGTATGACGACAAGAATGCAACTTCAGTCGTTGTGCAGTTTGGTTTTAAAATAGACGGTTACACGGGTTACAAGAGCCGCGTGCTGATGGGAGGTGATGCAGAACACGAAATCTGGCAACACATACTTGACAATAACACAGATGAAGAAAAGCTGAAGTGGAATATCTTCCTTGCTCCTCATCATTGCTCTTGGTCTTTCTTCAATGAACCTGATAATAAGAAAGAAATTAAACCGTCTGCGGAGGCCATATTGGACAAGCAGATTGGTAATTATGCTCATATTATAGCCTCTTCAAATGAAATAAAGAATGATAATAACAATCCTCCTTGCTACGAAGCTAAACAGCAATATGTAAAAAAGCTGAAGTCTGGTTCATCACATTTCCTTAATACCGCTACACACAGTAAAGTGGGTAGTATACCACAGCCTATTGTCTTTAAAATTAACGAAAGCGGAAAGACACTTAGAGAGAATGCTACAGTAGCGGGAGCATCGTCTGTTTCCAATCCTGCACCACGAGCTGGCAGATGATAGATTATAACCATAAAATAAGCAAGGGTTCTTCAATTAGAGGTGAATACCTAAAACTATCGAGAGCTAAGGCGATCTATAAGGCCGCCCTGGGACATCCATTTGCAAAGGATATACAATGTTATGTCAATGGGAAGGGTGATGCTGTTATCAAAATGCGCTTGACGCATCTTGAAATTCCAGATGAGCCTGTTTTTGACATACATGATGAAGAGGAAATTGCTATTATTTGCCATCCTGAAGACGTCAATATACCAGAAGTATATGCGCTAAGAAATGATTTTCCAACAAAGTTACCTCATTCAAATGCAAAGCCATATGCACACCCAGTATCACTGTGTGTATCGGACGTGGCATTTGCTGATATTCGGCCGCAATTTAATGCGCATGATTTTCTTAATTCAATAAGACGTTGGTTTAGCTTGAATAGCATAAACAAATTGCATGAGGCAAACCGCCCATTAGAGTTTTTTTTCGGGTTTCAAGAGGTCTGTTGTATTTTGAATGAACGCTCAGGTGGTAATCCATACATTAAGTACTCCCTAAAGACGAAGTATTCTTCTACATTGGAGTTTGTTGAGAAAAATAAAGCTACTCACTATTTGATTGGTATTCCTACAGAAAAAATCCATGCAAGCAATTTTGTCCGGATACCCCAAACGATGGGAGACTTGAAAGACGTTCAGTCAACTGATCAATTCTCTTTGACGGACAGCCTCTTGGCAGTTTTAACAAAAAGTATAGCAGGGAAGGCTACACTTCCGTTAGTTATATCGATCTATATCACTCAGACAAGCAAAGATGATAAAAAGGTTTCACAAGAATTGTTCCTCATCAAGACAAACAGCCTTCCTAAGGATATAGTACTAAAAAAGAAGGTTCTTACTAAGGATGCGTTTGAAAAATGGTTTTATGAATTGTCTGTAGAAGTGGTACTTTTAGAATTCATGACTTCACGTTGTGGAAACGTCATCAATAATGGAATCAAAGACAACTTCAAAAAAGTGAGTGTTGTCGGGACTGGCACACTTGGATCTGCAGTAATCGACCATTGGGTGAGACAAGGATGCTCCGAAGAAATCAATTTAATTGATTGTGATATATTGCTTCCGCATAATCTTAGCCGTCATACGCTTGCCACAGACAAGGTGATGACCTCAAAGGTTCGTTCCATCAAAGACACCTATCATGGCATCTTGTTTCAGAAAATAAATGCCATAGAAGGAAACTTTCTTACGTTGAACCGAAATGATAGAGAGCAACTCTATAGGGACACGGAGCTGGTAATGGATTTTAGCACTTCCATAGCTGTTGAAAGGAAACTCGCACAAGAAGGACATACATATCGTAGGTGCACATCTTTCTTGAATCCTAAAGGTGATGAGATTGTCCTACTGATGGAAGACAAGGATAGGTATTTTCGACTTGACTTGTTGGAGATGGATTATTATCGTAATCTGATTGTTGATGAAAAGTTTGCTCTTCATTTGGAACAAACTGAGACTGTCCGTACTAATAGTTTCAGTTGTAGGTCAGAGTCAATGATTCTTAACTATGAGAATGTACGTGTATTGTCGGCCATCATTTCAAAACAAATCAGAAAGTATTATAGACTGAGGCAAGCATGTTTAAGAATCTGGCACTTTGATGCAGAAGATGGGACAGTATCAAGTTTGCCGATGACTATAACAAACTGGCGCACCGAAGTATTGAGTGGTATTAGGATTCATATTTCCGATGCCGTAGAAAAGGAGATACAAACAATGACAGACGCATCGCCAGATAAGGAAACTGGAGGTTGCCTGTTTGGTAGTTATGACCGCGACCATAATACCATTTATGTATATTATATGGTGTCTGCCCCAGAGGACAGTATTCATGGTCCTATATCGTTTGTTCGTGGCTTTAAAGGATTAACAGAGGAATATGAGAGGATAACGAAAGTAACGTATCATCAAGTGCGTTATTTGGGTGAGTGGCATTCACATCCCAATATGCCTAATACTCCAAGTGAAACTGATAAAAAACAGTTTGAGGAATTGTGGAAGGAGCAGCAGTCGCAGGATTTGCCCTTTGTGCAGATGATATATGGTAATAATGGGTTGTTTGTTAGAGCTGCAATGTAATTTTAAGGCTGTCTTTATTAAGCAAAAACTGTACAAATGCCTCATTTTGACCTAACGAAAGTTAAATCCGTTAAATCTCAACCTATTTAAAACTGCCCTATATCGTATGAAAACACTTTTCTACCATTTAAAACGTAATTTGCTGATTATCAATATTTAATATATTCTCTGGCTGCTCTAGCTTAAATTCCATCACCATCCCCAACAGTGTGACATCTATTGGTATTTATGCTTTCTCTGGTTGTACAGGGCTGACCACGATTAACATTTCCAATAGCGTGACATCTATTGGTGAAAGGACTTTCGAGGGCTGCATAAGCTTAACTTCAATCACCATACCAAACAGTGTGACATCTATTGGTTATAGTGCATTCTCTAGCTGCACAGGCTTAACTTCCATTACCATACCCAACAGTGTGACAACTATTGGTAACAATGCTTTCTATGGCTGCACAGGCTTAACATCCATCACCATCCCCAACAGCGTGACCTCCATTGACAATAGCGCTTTCAGAGATTGCACAGGCTTAACCTCCATCACCATCCCCAATAGCGTACGTGTTATTGGAGAAGGTGTTTTTTCTGGTTGCTCTGGCTTAACATATTTATATTATCAATGTACCCCAACATCTTTAGGAAACAATGTTTTTAGGGATTGTTCAAATTTGCAAGAAGTGATGTTTGATTGTGAAATAATAAGTTCTGTTGTCAGTGGAATGAATTCTCTTTCCAAGATAATTTTAACAGATAAAGTGACATCTATTGGTGAAAGGGCTTTCTATGGCTGCACAGGCTTAACTTCAATCAATATTCCTAACAGTGTCACAGTTATTGGTTCGAGTGCTTTCTCTGGCTGCACAGGCTTAACTTCAATCAATATTCCTAACAGTGTCACATCTATTGGTGAAAGGGCTTTCTCTGGCTGCACAGGCTTAACCTCCATCACTTTAGGCAACAGTGTGACTTCTATTAGTGATGGTGCTTTTTATGGTTGCAGTATGTTGACTTCCGTTCATATTTCCGATATAGCTTCATGGTGTAATATTGAATTTTTACCCCAAAACCATCCATTTCAATATAGTAATGAAGGACATTTATACCTAAAGGGAGAAGAGATAAAAAAATTAATAATCCCGAATAGCGTGACATCTATCGGTAATTATGCTTTCTATAACTGCTCAGGCTTAACATCCGTCACCATTCCAAGTAGCGTGACATCTATTGGTATTTGTGCTTTCCGAGGATGTAGCGGCATAACATCCATCACCATCCCCAACAGTGTGACTTCTATAGGTCTTTATGCTTTCTATAACTGCTCAGGCTTAACATCCGTCACCATTCCAAGCAGCGTGACATCTATTGGTAGTTGTGCTTTCCAAGGATGTAGCGGCATAACATCCATCACCATCCCCAACAGTGTGACTTCTATTGGTTGGAGTGCTTTCTATGGCTGCACAGGCTTAACCTCCATCACTTTAGGCAACAGTGTCACAGTTATTGGTTCGAGTGCTTTCGAGGGCTGCACAGGCTTAACTTCAATCAATATTCCTAACAGTGTCACATCTATTGGTAGTAGTGCTTTCACAAAATGTAACGAATTAAAGACTATTTGGATGGGCAATAACATACAAAGCATTGGCAGTGGGGCTTTTTCCTATTGTCCGAAGATTGAAGATATTTATTGTTCAACAGTGAGGTACCCCAAAACCGAAAAAGACATCTTCAAAGAATCGTACCCTGACTATATTACCCTACATGTACCTGCCGAGTCAGTAAAGCAGTATAAGGCTGTAGAGCCATGGAGTAAGTTCCGGGATGTTGTAGCCCTCACGGATGATGACTATCCTAGTGGTGGAGAAGGTACGGAAACGTGTATTAAACCAACTATCATTTATCAGAACGGTAAGCTGAAATTCAGCAGCGCTACACAAGGTTCCGAATTTGTTTATGAAATAACGGATAGCGATATCAAGAAGGACTATGGTGCTGAGGTGCAGCTATCTGCCACCTACCATATCAGCGTCTATGCCACCAAGAATGGGTATCAGAATTCGGATGTAGCAACGGCAACTTTGTGCTGGATAGACCAACAGCCAAGAACTGAGGGCATCACCAATGGCATTGCTCAGGTTCCTGCCAATGCAGTATTGATCCAGAGCAGCGACGGCATACTTACCATTCAGGGTACTGATGACGGTACACCCATCGCAGTCTACACCCTCAACGGCCAACAGGCAGGCTCAGCCATCAGCCAGAACGGCCAGGCTACCATCGGAACCACGTTGCAACCTGGCTCTGTGGCCATCGTAAAGATAGGCCAGAAGAGTGTAAAGGTGGTTGTGAAATAAAACGAAGCTGTACTTAGTACAGTTTGTAGTAAAGTGTCGACTCAAGCGAGAGTCCTTTTTTCATAAAATTTACAAGTTATTTTTCTTACCCAGCCCCATGAGAATGTCACTGGGTTTTTCATAAAGTTCAAAAAAATAGTAAAAAGAAAAAAATGACAGAGTTTACCGTAACAGGTATCAGATATCAGATGGGCGAGCATCTAAACTTCGAAGAGAAGCATGTAGCCGCAACAAAGTTTGTTGATTCACTTAGGATAGGGCAAGAGGTTATGTTGGTGTTTGAACCAGATAACCCAGTCTCGCCTAATAAGGCTATTGCCGTCTATATAAATTATGAACGTATCGGCTACATTGCTGATGAACAATGCGACTTGGTGCATCCTCTGCTTAACGAACAGCATCGTGGGAAGGGTACGATTGTTCGCAAAGACAGGCATGTGACTTTTTTCATCACAATACCTGGCGCATCGGAAAATCAAAAGGTGATAAGACCTCGTGAGCGAGTACTGCCTGAAAGTCCGCTTGGCGATAGCTTTAGAATGCCCTTTACAAAGAGTGAGAATGCTCTGCAGCTTATTGCGGGTACATTATTGGAAATGGAAGTAAACAAGGATAACCTTCCTGAAATCATGCAACTCACTAAGCTCTATGTACCTTTAGTAAAGATCTCCATCTGCTATGAAGACAACTTGTGGCGCAGCTTGATATTACGGAAACTGGAGCATTTGATTGATGACAGACAGCTGCTGGGTATGAGTGATGATAACACAAAAGTGATGGAAGTGTATTGTAAGCAGGTGCGTGATGCTGTTGGTGATATGCACCGTACGGATGAGCATTGGCCAGAACGAGTGTTTATTAATCATCTTGATACATTAAAGGAAGATAAAAGCGTCAATAGTCACCTTTACAAAAAATACTGCGCGACCTTTCTTGACGACAAGATTTTTGCAGAGGCAGATAAAGACAAGATAGCTTCAGAATATGATAGGCTCTGCGGTTGGTTGAGAGATTTGAAATGGAGTGAGCTGAAAAATCCAAAGAAGCTTCAGGAAATGGGCTTCCGCGTAAACTACTTGGGATTGTCACGTCTGGAACTCTATGACCTTTATAGTGTGTTGCTGTTGATAGAGAAATTGGAAACTTTTTTGATGGAGAATGGCAATGCCCAAGAAGAAGGTGTCATAGTATCAAAGTCATTAGAAAACCATGTCCTAAAGAAAAACCATCATGGCAAGCCTATTGATTTCCAGGCATTGCATAAGTGCTTAGAAACTTCTTTTGTTGCTGAAATCAAGTATGGCTACGAGTGGTTGTCGTTGTGGCGGATGCTCTACGACCTGAATCTTCTTGAAGATACCACGCTCACAGCGTGTGCAGTTCAAATGAATAAGTGGTATCCCAATGCGAAGAAACCTTGTTGTGCAGACAGTATGGGTGACTACTATAACCCTTATTTGGGCACGACAACCTTTGCGCTATGGGACGAAGCAGAATTCAAGAGGCATAAAACTAGCAAGCAGAGTATAACAGGTTATCGGCGCTTATATAATGATTGTGAGGCAATAAAGGAAGCGTTGAAGTCGTTGTTTAAACAATAGAAGAATATGGCAGAAGATACAAACATACAACCCATGCAGTCGGATTGTGAGCAAATCAAGAAGGTGACTGAGAAAGGTAAAGAGTATTGGAGTGCGAGGGAACTGGCAACGGCCCTGGGCTACAGCACTTGGCAGAAGTTCAATCGTGTGCTGAACAAAGCACTTAAGGTGGAGAATACGATAAGTTCCGATTGGTTCAAGACCGTGAATATTTGTCGGATTTCGACAAAGAAATAAAGAATTGGAAAGAACTCGGCCTGTTTGACGAGGATAATTCCATCTGATTTTCCCGATTCTATCCCTATCTTTTCCCGCTTTCCCTGTAAACGCCATATAATGGAAGTTTGCAGGGATTTTCTTTTTATATCTTCATAATTTTGCAACCAGTTGCGAGAACAGGCTGCACTGTCCTTGCCGATGATTTTTTTTATTAACCAGAGTGGAGTGAGAGTCCTCTGAGGTGAAAAGCTAGCAATCTTTCTCTTCTCACAACACTCCAGAGTTATGGAAAGAGACATGAGTGAGTTCGCCTGTGTTGATGGCGTGTACTTCAAGGAAGAACAAGTGGTGAAAATGGCCCAGAATGCTGGCAGCTTCGCCGTGGCAGAACATTATCTGTGTGCGCTGTTGGCACATGGACTGATGTATGGCAAGACAGAGATCATCGACCGCGTGAACGAGGTGAGGGAGCAGTATCAGGTGCTGCCCTTCAAGAAGCCTGAGCATCAGGTGGCTCGCGATGAGTATGGTCGCAGTCGTATGGAGTCTGTGGAGTTCAAGGTAAGGAAGGCTTACGGCCAGATGACTGAGGAGCAGCGGCATGAGGTAATGAAACAGTGTCTGCAGATGTTGAGGATGCAGAGTGACCTCTTTTCAAAGAAGAACGACTGGCTGGGCGTGATGCTGGTGGCAAGAGACCGCCTGGACGGCAACATCAATCAGAGTAACTTTTATGAATACGCGTGCGCGATTACGCCTGAGGACTGGCCTGAGGCATTGCGCATAGGCGAGCATACGGCCAAGAACTTCAGCCGCCAGTTGGCTGCTGAGGACAGAATGGAGGCTTACTACGATATGGATAGTAACCCTCAGGAGAAACTCTGCGATAAGCTTTGGGAGATTATTATTCAGGCCGTTCTTACGGAAATTCCGTAAAAACGGGGCAGGGCTTACGGAAGAATTTACGGAAATCCTACGGACTTACGGAATCAAAGGTAGTGCATTGTTTTTCGTCGTACTTTTGCATCAGAAAACAATCGCAACGGGCTCAGCCCAATGCATAAAAAACAATTAATAAAATAAAACAAAAAAATTATGGAAAGAGTTATTTTTTTCGAGAGTAATGAAGGGCGTTTGCATCGTTGCATATTCGCCGGTCTTGACAACAATTGTCGTCCTCAATGGGTAAAGGTAGACCAGGGTGACGAAATGATGACGCTTCAGGACTACATGGAGTCGTACTGTCTGAAAAGCGAAGACATGCGCGTGCTGTGTCTGGACGGCGAGGAGCTGGATTCGATGACTGTGGCGCTCCTTTTTGGGGCTGTTCTTCAAGGCTATCCTGTCGACAACGCAAGGGCACTGGAAAAGGCCATTAAGAGTTTACGGAATATGGGCATCGGATGGAAGCAGGAAAAACTGCAATTGGATGTTCGTGTGTATGAATATTACGAACAAGTGAATGATAAAAACGAATATCGATTCTGTGTAGCTTGCAGGGGCGCGGGATATCTGGCTGAGGTCGACAGCTTCTTTACGATGAAAGAGCTGATGGGTGCCTTGCGCTGCTACTTCGATGCGTTGGAGAAAGGGGCTGGCATTGGCCTGAGGAAGGATTTGTGGTCTCCTAATGTTAACTTGCTGGAAGTGTTGGAGGACGAGGATATAAAGATGTTTGATAAAATAGAGCAAAGATGATGATAGAAAAGAACAAAAAGTTAGGCTACGTGAGAAATCAGCGTGGTACTATGATCAAGAGATGTTGTGCAAGTTGCGGCTTGCGAGAGTATAAGGACGGTATTCGCTTCTGCACATTCCACGGCGAGGCGGTTGACGCCAAGGACCGATGCAGAAAATGGCAGATGTCGGAAGGCATGGGAAAGGCTGGCATAGGTACCGGGGTGGTAAGAGACATTGCGACAAAAAAGGTCGTGTTTTAATAATCATCAATTAAACAATTAACAATTATGGAGCAGTTAGTTTTAATCCAAGAGGTGGGCGCTTACTCTGAGCGCCAGTACAACAGACAAGACGGTTCGCAGGAGTATTTCCGTAGCCGTGGTATGACTATGAAACATGGTGGCGACACCTTCTATGGCGAGATGACGGGCGACTATGCCTCGAAGAACCGCGACACCCAGTATGTGGAAAACTCACCATACGTGGTGAAGGGTTCGTGGAAGCACCGCACGTGGCAGGATCAGCAAGGACAGTTGCGTCACGAGAACATGTTTTACATTACTGATATTCAGGCACTTTAGTAATTAATCGGGTCGAAGGTGGTAGTGGAGGAAGTCATCGATGTGAAATTGAAATTAGGCCTAAACATATTCCGACACAAACCCTTCACTCACACAAATTCGACAAGATTATGAAGAAGTATATTTATATTCCAGGTTTTCTGGCCATCGTTGCCGGACTGTTGAGAGGAGAATCGTTCGAGGGTAGACTGTTTATCGACAAGGAAACCCATGTGTTAACCCTGAAACTATGGAAGCGCAAGGCACCGAAGTACACCAACTATAGCAAGGTGGGCGACACGGACTACGGTAGTCTGTGGAGGTCGGAGAAGCACCTGTTGTGGCGCGAGAAACTGCCCCTGAGCATGGGAACGGGACGTATGCTGTCGGCTATGGAGGCAGACAAGAACCAGGCTAAGCAGGCGGTCGTGGACGAATACATCATTGATAACGCATAATAATCTAATAGTATGTCAAGAATTGATATAGGAGACAACATCAAGAAGCCCAAGACCGTGCCTGCCACGGTCGAGGGTTTCAACAAGAGGGTGGACAGCGAGGTGACGGGCAAGATATGTGCCGACCTGGCTGACGCGCTGGAACAACACCTGAGGGGTGAACTCTCGAAGGAGGAGTATAAGACGAAGAAGGCTGAGCTGAAACTGGGCGACGCGTTCTACACGCCTCATGCGCACTTCAACAAGGGCTATAAGAGCAGCGAGGGCGAGCCTGTGGATTCGGGCAAAGCCGTCATAGACCTGGACGGTTGTCCGAACTTCACGGAGATCTATGCGAAAAAGCTGATGGGTCGCGAACGTGCGCTGGGTATCAATATGGTGAACCGTTCGGTAAGCGGTACGGGTGGCCATGTGCTGTTCGACATTCCCGAGGGCTTGGACCGTCAACAGGCCCAGGCATGGCTCAGTCATGAGATGGGCGACGTGGAGTACGACAAGGCGGTGCATGAGCCGGAGAGGGCTATATACATCCCGTGTCGGGAGTATATCCTGTATATCGACGAGGAACTGATGTTCGGGGACGATCTGCATCCGGCAAAGTTGAGTGAAGAGACCATCAAGCTGTTTTCTGCCTCGCAGAAGGCGAATCATGAGTCAGGGGAATGCCCCCAAGATTCACCACAGCCCATAGCACCGTCAGCGAGAGCCTTGGCGGCATTCGACGAGACGCTGAGGATGACGGAGCTGGACTTGGAAACGCTGAACCGGGACGGTGTAAGGCATAACACCTTGAAGCTACTGTTGCCCACGCTCTGCCAGATGATGCCACAGGAGGAACTGTTGGGCGTGCTGGAGCAGAAGATGCCCGAGTATTCGAAAGAGCAGGACTGCCTGACGCTGGTGAGCAACTTCTACACGAAATATGTAGACCAGAACCGCCCGATGAACCTCAAACAGAAGGAGGTGTTCCTGCGTTCGCTGAAGGCTGACGACCACCAAGACGCCCAAAGTACACAAAAGGAACCGTCCCTGTTGTGTACTTTTGATTTCAGCAAACTGCCGATAGGCTTGAAGGAGAGCCTGAAGCCTTATCCCCAGAAGATGTGGACGGCCTTGATAGTAGGTCAGATGCCTGCCTTGATGGCATTGGCCGACGGGGTGACGTACCGCTATTGTGACGGCAAGACGGGCTATCTGGGTGGTATGGCTATCATCCTGGGTGAGCAGGCCTCCAACAAGTCGTGTGTCGAGGAAGCCGTGGAACGTTGGTTGGAAGAGTTGCGCCGTGATGACGATCTGGTGCGTGAACGCGAGGACCAGGTGCGTGAGGCCAACCGTCAGCGTAAGGCCAACGAGCGGGCTCAAGAGGCCCCGAAGGAGGTTGTCAGGGTGGTGCCCATCACCATATCGTGCTCGAAGCTGCTCAAGCGCCTGAAGCAGTCGCAGGGACATTGCCTGTACTCCATCTGCACCGAGGCCGAGACCCTGTTGAAGTCGAACGGTGGCGGTTCGTGGGCCCAGAAGTGGGATATTTACAGAAACGCTTTTGCGCGTGAGCGGTGGGGCGTCGACTACAATTCTGACCAATCGGAAAGCGGTGACGTGAGGGTGGCGTATAACTGGACGATCCTTGGGACGCCGAGAACCACCAGAAGGATGTTCTCAGGCAAAAACGAGTCGAACGCGGAAAATGGCCTGTCGAGCCGTATGATGCTCTCGGAAATGCCTGACGGACTGTTTGAGAGGATTACGGTATTCAAGGAGCTGTCGGAAACAGACCAAAATCGAGTCACCCAGGCAACAACCCTGCTTCGCACGGCAACAGGCTTCTACGATACGCCCCGGCTTCGCAAGGCTATTGACAAGTGGCTGGAAGAGAAGCGCGTGGAGGCTTCGATGGATATGGACGTCATCAAGGACCGCTTCCGTCGTCGTGCCGGTGTCATCGGGTTCCGTTGTGGTGTGGTGTTCATGCTGTTGGCTGGCAAGGAGTCGAACGCATGCATAGATTTTGCCGTGAAGATGGCAGAATATACGCTACAGATGCAACTGAAGGTGTTTAAACCCTTGCTGACGAAACAGTATTCTTCCAATGCTGACGAGGATTCCGCCGGCACCGTCAATGGCAATATCTTCGGACGCCTGCCTTCACCGTTCAACATGCAAGACCTGCGTCGATTGAAGGGTAATGACTTTAGTGACGGGACTCTTTACTCAATCATCAGCCGTTGGAAAGCTGACGGATGGGTGGAGAAAGATGGGAAGTCGTGGAAGAAGAAAAAATAAAAACCTTGCAATCTTGCATTCTTGCATCCTTGCATAGGGTAGTGTAAATGGCATAATCAATTAGAAATTAGGAATTAGAAATTAGGAATTAGGAATTAGAAATTATGATTAGTAACGTAGTGAATAATAAGCAGGCAGGACTCAGCGAGCATCCGCACTTGACTTCGTCGAGTGAGGCTACGCCACACTTTACGCTTGCTGAGCTATGCAAGACAAAAGTGAACTTAAGGAACGTTCCGAACGAGGAACAAGTGGAGAACCTGAAGCGCCTCTGTGGGTGGCTGGAACAACTGAGAAGGCGATGGAACAACCTGTATGGCGAGGGGGATGACCCCATCGTCATCAACTCAGGATTCCGTAGTCCGGAAGTGAACAAGGCGGTGGGTGGGGCTACATTGAGTAACCATCTGACAGGATGTGCTGTGGATATCCGATGCGTCGGCATTGAACAGGCTTTGCGCTACGCAGTCATCTTGCTCGACATCAGCGACATGAACCGCGAAGACTACGATGAGCTGTTGATAGAGCAGAAGGCGCACAGCTACTGGATTCACTTCGCGGTGAAAGCGAGTTGCAATCGCAGGCGCACGAACTTTATAAGATGAAAAAACCAGGCTGCCTTCGGGTGGCCTGATTTTTTTCAGGTACAAAATAGCGGTTCCTTTTGTGCACTTGTTCTACAGAGCCAAAGGCTAAATGATACGTTTATTACAAAAAAAAACGTAAAATTTGCAGGGGTTAATATGCTTTTTTGTAATTTTGCAGTCAAAATTGTGTACGCAATGAGTTTGACTCAGATTATAGGAAACCTGTTCAAGCCCCGTCAGAAGGCTTTGGAGAAGCATCAGAACGGTGGAGAGGCGCTGCAAAGGGCAGTGCTTGAGCACTTGATATATACCGCCCGAGACACAGAATATGGCAGGAATCATGCCTTTGACAATACCAAGAACTACGACCAATTCGCCTCGATGGTGCCTGTCAACACCTACGAGGAATTGAAGGACGACATCGACCGCATGCGTCACGGAGAGCCTAACGTGCTGTGGCCGGGCCGTGTGCGCTGGTATGCCAAGTCGAGCGGCACAACGAACGACAAGTCGAAGTTCATACCCGTCAGCGACGAGGGCCTGCAGAAGATTCACTATGCTGGCGGTCGCGACTCAGTAGCCCTCTATCTGAGGAACAATCCCAAGTCGAGGATGTTCGACGGCAAGGGACTGATACTGGGTGGCAGCCATACGCCCAACTATAACGTGGCAGGATCGCTGGTGGGCGACCTCAGCGCCATCCTGATAGAGAACATCAACCCGCTGGTCAACCTGGTGCGGGTGCCGAAGAAGGAAACCGCCCTGTTGTCCGACTTCGAAGTCAAGCGCGAGCGCATAGCCCGTGAGGCGATGAAGAAGAACGTGACCAACATCAGCGGTGTGCCCTCGTGGATGCTCTCCGTGCTGAACTGCATGATGGAGATGACGGGTAAGACCCATCTGGAAGAGGTGTGGCCCAATATCGAGGTGTTCTTTCATGGCGGTGTGGCTTTTACGCCCTATCGGAAACAGTATGAGCAGCTCATCACCACCCCCAACATGCACTATTTCGAGACGTACAATGCCAGCGAGGGCTTCTTTGGACTACAGGACGACCCAACGGACAAATCGATGTTGCTGATGTTGGACTATGGTGTGTTCTATGAGTTCCAGCCGATGGATGGCGGCGAGATTGTTCCCCTGTGGGGTGTTAAGAAAGGCAAGAACTATGCTATGATTATCTCTACCTCGTGCGGATTGTGGCGCTATATGATAGGCGACACCGTCCGTTTCACTTCGACCAACCCTTACAAGTTCGTGATCTCCGGGCGTACCAAGAGCTTTATCAACGCTTTTGGCGAGGAACTCATCGTCGACAATGCGGAGCAGGGACTTGCCTATGCTTGCGAGCAGACGGGTGCCGAGGTGCTGGAATATACTGCCGCGCCTGTCTATATGGATGCCCAAGCCCAATGCAGGCACCAGTGGCTGATAGAGTTTTCACGTGAGCCCGAAGACCTGCAACAGTTTGGCCGACTGTTGGACCAGAAGCTGCAACAGATTAACAGCGACTACGAGGCCAAGCGCTATAAGAACATCACGCTACAGCCTTTGGAAATCGTAAAAGCCCGCCAGGGACTGTTCAATGAGTGGCTGAAAATGCGTGGCAAGCTGGGTGGACAGAATAAGGTCCCGCGTCTTTGCAATGAGCGTGAACACATGGATCAATTATTGAAACTGAACAAATGAAGAAACTGTTATATATAGCCATCGCCCTGTGTGTTGTGATGTCGTGTGCCCGTATGGGTTCTCCCGATGGTGGATGGTATGATGACGATCCTCCTCGTGTCATTGGCTCTTCTCCGGCTGAACAGGCTACCAACGTTGACCAGAAAAAGATAACCATCTATTTTGATGAATATATCAAGCTGGCTGATCCGACTCAAAACGTCATTGTGTCGCCCCCGCAACTGGAAATGCCCGAAATCCGTGGCGCAGGCAAGAAAATTGTTGTGGAGCTTCAAGACAGTTTAAAGCCCAATACCACTTACACCATAGACTTCAGCGACGCCATTACGGACAACAATGAAGGCAATCCGATGGGTAACTATACCTTCACGTTCTCGACAGGTGAGCAGATTGACACTTTCGAGGTGGGAGGCTATGTGATAGAAGCCTCCAACCTGGAGCCGGTAAAGGGTATTTCCGTGGGTCTGTACAACAATCTTTCTGATACCGTATTCAAGAAAGAACCCCTGATGCGTATCTCAAGGACCGATGAAACCGGACATTTCGTTATCAAGGGCGTAGCACCAGGTGAATACCGCGTCTATGCACTCATGGAACAGGACGGTAACTACATGTTCAGCCAGAAAAGCGAGATGATAGCCTTTTCGCATGAGATATATACGCCTACCGCCGGTCCTGATGTGCGACAGGATACCATCTGGCGCGACTCGCTGCATATAGACAACATTATTCAGGTGCCGTTTACCCATTTCTATCCGGACGATGTGGTACTGTTAGCCTTCAACGAGATACTGACAGACCGATTCTTGGTGAAAAGTGACCGCGACAATGAAAACCGCTTGAATTTCTTTTTCAGCTATGGTAATGATCAGTTGCCCGTCATACGGGGTTTGAACTTCGATGCTGATTCGGCCTTTATACTGGAAGCCAATGAGAAGAAGGACTCGCTGACTTATTGGCTACGCGATACGACTTTGGTCAATAAGGATACGCTTGAACTCTCGATAGAGTATCTGGCAACTGATACGACCGGTCAGTTAGCCATCCGTATAGACACGTTGGAGATGCAGCCCAAGACGTCTTATGAAAAGCGCCAGAAGGACAAGCAGAAGGCCTATGAGGACTGGCTCGAGGAGCAAGAGAAAAGCAAGAAGAAAGGAGAGCGTTACGATAGCATATACCCAGTCAAAAGCCTGGATCTGAATTTATCCATTCCCAGTTCGATGACTCCTACGAGTGTCGTTTATCTGGAATCGCCCACTCCGTTGGCGCGGATTGATACGGCTGGTATCCACCTGTATTCCCAAATAGACTCGTTGTGGTACAGGTCGTCGTTTGTGTTCGAGCGGCGCGACTCCTGTTTGCGACAATACAAAATCGTTGCCGATTGGTATCCGGGAAGAGAATATAGCCTGGAATTTGACTCTCTGGCGTTTACTGATATCTATGGGTTGTCGTCAATGCCACACAAGCAAGGAATCCAAGTGAAATCGCTGGAGGAGTTTGCTACGTTGGAACTGCAGCTGAATGGTATTTCCGATACAGGCATTGTGGTGCAGCTCATCGCCCAGGATGACAAGGTGGAGTATCAGGTAAGGGCCGCTAAGGACCGTTCCGCGACGTTCTATTATGTGGCCCCAGGCACCTATTATGCACGCGCTTTTATAGACAGGAACGGGAATAACGTCTGGGACACCGGTCTCTATGACGAGGACAGACAGCCCGAGGACGTCTATTATTATTCTCGTGCGATAGAATGTAAGGAGAAATTCGATGTTACGCTCCCCTGGAATCTGACGGAGAAGCCTCGTAATAGGCAGAAACCTGGCGAGCTGGTCAAGCAGAAGGCTCAGAAAGAGAAGAAAAAGCGCCAGAACCGCAATGCTGAGCGTGCCCGTCAGTTGGGTATAGAATATGTCAAGAAACAAATGGTTAAGTAAACAATATTGAAAAGAAAGATGATGATGAGTACAAATAGTTATACATGGGTTCGTAGGCTGGCAATGGGTCTTTTGCCGCTTTGTCTTTTTGTCTTGATGCCTTTTAAAGGCTCTGCCCAGTGTGGTACGGAGAATACGGCATTCCAGTCAGGAGAGTTCCTCAGCTATGATCTCTACTTCAACTGGAAGTTCGTATGGGTGAAAGTCGGTACTGCCTCGATGTCTACTGTGCAGTCAAACTACAAAGGCCAGAAGGCCTTCCGTAGCAGCCTGATTACTCGTGGAAACAGTCAGCTGGACAATGTGTTTGTCATGCGCGACACATTGCTTTGCTATACCGATTTGGAGCTTTCTCCCCTTTATTTCCGCAAAGGCGCACGCGAGGGTGAACGCTACTATGTCGATGAGTTGTGGTATTCCTATCCCAATTCCAATTGCCATCTGAGGATGCACCGCATTGATGCCGACGGTGAGGTACACTGGAAAGATGCAGAGTACAAGGATTGTATCTATGACATGATGAGTATCTTCCTTCGTGCCCGTAACTTCGATGCCGCTACATTGAAGGTCGGCGAGAATATACCAATGCCCATCAGCGATGCCCGCAGGTTGACCAACTCCTGGCTGAAGTATACTGGCAAGACAACGATTAAGATGAAGAACAGCAACGAGAAGTATAGGTGTCTGGTCTTTTCGTTCATAGAGCGTGAGGACGGCCAGAATCATGAACTGATCCGTTTCTATATCACCGACGATAAAAACCATATGCCTGTACGTCTGGATATGTTTCTCTCGTTTGGTTCTGCCAAAGCCTATCTCTCAGGCTACAAAGGGTTGCGCAATGCGATGGAATCTAAAGAAAAGTAAGCTGGGGTGAGATGGAAAGGACTGAGGCTATGATTCAGAAGATGCGTCGCTTTACTGACGCAGGCCGTTATCCCCAGGATGACGATATTGACTTTCTGCCTGAAGGGCATGTGTATCTCTATCAAGGCAAACAACAGTTGCTGCCCGTCAGCACGCTGATTGCACATTTCTTTGAGCCTTTCGATGCAGAGCGGGCAGCCCAACAGCAATTTGAGCGTTACGGTACGCCCGTTGCAGAGACGCTTGACAAGTGGAAGCGTATAGGACGTATGGCCAGCGAAGTGGGCACATTTGTTCATGAGCAGACGGAAAACTGGTTTCAGAATGGCTGTTTCGATACTGAGTATCTTTTCCGTTACAACGGACAAGTTGAGACTGTCAACGTGAAGTGCGAACAGCAACAGTTCCTGCATTTTGTGAGTGACTATGCCATCAAGCCCTATAGGCAGGAGTGGCCCATTTTTGATATAGAATTGAATTTGGCCGGTACTGTCGATATGATTTGTCAGGAGGATGACGGTCAGTTCACGATATACGACTGGAAGCGTAGCAAGAAAGTGGTCGACGCCACAGGCAATCCCATTGTCCAGGCTTTCGGCGGACGTACATCTATCAATGGTATTACGATCCCTGATACTTCCTACTATCATTATTGCATCCAGCAGAATCTTTACCGCTATATGCTTGAGCAGCACTATGGATTAAGGGTAAAAGGCATGAATCTGGTCGTGCTTTGTCCGGACTATCCTGACTATCGGGTGGTCGAGGTTCCTATCATGAATAGCCTGGTGCAGCAAATCGCTACTATATGTAAGTCGCAATTATTGGGCTTCAAGCTCTTGAAAGATAATAGTTGATTCATGCCAAAAACAGAAACCGTCATACTACAAAACCTAAGCATCGGCTATAACACCAAGAATAACGAGAAAGTTGTCGCGAGTGGATTGAATGCTGCTATTAATAGTGGTAAGCTGACCTGTTTGCTGGGACAGAACGGTATAGGCAAATCAACACTGCTTCGTACGTTGTCAGCCTTTCAGGCACCGCTGAGCGGTGAGGTGCTTCTCGCTGACGGGGAACGTCTTAGCCCCCTTTCCAGTTACACCAGTAAGCTGTTGAGCCGTATGATAGGTGTTGTATTGACAGAGAAGCCAGAAGTGCAGAACATGACGGTGGAAGAACTGGTGAATATGGGCCGTTCGCCCTATACGGGCTTTTGGGGGACCCTCGACGACGAGGACGAGCAGATTGTCAGAAGGTCGATGCAGCTTGTAGGAATAGACTCGCTTCGCGATAGGATGATTCAAACACTTAGTGACGGCGAGCGTCAGAAGGTCATGATAGCTAAGGCACTGGCGCAACAGACGCCTGTGATCTATCTGGATGAGCCTACGGCTTTTTTGGACTATCCAAGTAAAGTTGAGATGATGCAGCTGCTCTGTCGGTTGGCTGAACAGGAGCAGAAGACGATATTCCTCTCTACCCATGATGTGGAGTTGGCCTTGCAGATTGCAGATTGCCTTTGGCTCATGACGCCTCAGGGATTGTACATAGGGACTCCTCGTGAGCTGGCTTCCCAGGGTGTGTTGGGCAGTTTTATTGAACGCGACGGCATCGTTTTCGACAAAGCAACATTAACTATATACGTGACAAGATGATAGAAGGACACGGCGACGACATTTACCGCTACGATGACTTGGTGAAGATGAACTTCAGCTCGAATATCTATCAGCATGCTGACCTTTCAATGCTAAAGGAGCATCTGATGGAACATTTCGACATTGTTAATAACTATCCTGAGCCGCAGCCTCGCAGTCTGGAGAAGCTAATAGCCCTCAAGGAAGGCATCTCGCCAGAGTGTGTGATGGTCACCAATGGTGCTACTGAGGCTATCTACCTCATAGCGCAATTGTTTCACGGTAGTGCCTCCATCATCCCGCAACCTACTTTCAGCGAATATGCCGATGCGTGTCGTATTCATCGTCATATCATTTCTTATGAGAATACCGATGACTTGATGCAGTTGCCGCGCGACCGTGTCTATTGGATATGTAACCCCAATAATCCGTCAGGAAATGTGCTGATGAAGGGGTTTATGAACTATCTTGTACGTCGTTCCCCACGCTATACTTTTGTTGTTGACCAGTCATATGAGGCTTATACAAACGAACCCGTACTTGTAGCCCGCGAGATGAACGGTGTTCCTAATCTTCTTTTGCTCCATTCGTTCAGTAAAACGTATGGTGTACCAGGTTTGCGCTTAGGTTATGTTACAGGCTTTCCTTCTACAATCCAGTTGTTGCGCAATCTGCGCCATCCGTGGTCTGTTAGTAATATGGCCATAGAGGCAGGTAAATTCCTGATTAAGAAAGAGATGCATGCTGTTCCTGACCTTCAAGAATATCTCGTTGAGGCTGAGCGATTGCGGAGCCAGTTGAGACAAATAGAAGGAGTGAGGGTGTTTGAAACTAAGACTAACTACATGCTTTGTGAGCTTGAAACAGCATCTGCAACTGACCTTAAGAGTTTCCTCATTCATGAGCACGGTATCCTCATTCGCGACTGCACCAACTTCTATGGGTTATCGAACCATTTCTTCAGAGTGTCAACACAAAAACCAGAAGAAAATGATGCTCTGACAGCTGCTATCCGTGAATACCTAAAGCAGTAGAAACCTATTCAGTCATCCTGCACATAATCTCAGTTGCTCCCGGACATGCTTGCGCGCCTGTCCGAGGCGGTTTTCTACTTTTTTATAGGGTAGGGCAAGTGTTTGTGCAATTTCACTTACTTTCATGCCGTCATAGATATGGAGCCGATAGATGCGGCTACAGGTTTTTGGTAGTCGTAGCAACGAGCGTTCCAAACGCTCCATCAGCAGGTGGGCAGAGATGATGGATTCCATCTCGACGGTAGAGTCGGAGCTTGCCAGATAATGCTCGTATTCTTCATAGACTCTGCGACGTCGATAGTAGTCGGCAACCTTATGACAGGCCATCGTATAAACAAGACAGGGTAGTGTTTGTTGAGTAATGAGCTGATGCCGACGGAGCAGGTGCAGGAAAATGTCCTGTACCTTGTCTTGTGCCTCGTTGGCATCAGCAATGCGCACCGTGATGAAATTCACGATTTCATCACGATGCTGCGCATAATAGTTAGATATAAGTTCGTAATTATTCATTAACGACTTTTTGAATTGTTCCATCCTCATTGTAGAACAAGCGCTGTGCCTTTAGTGAGCGCAGATGGGTAATGTCGTTCGAAGGCACGCAGTCGTGGTAGAGCAGATACCACTGTCCCTTGAACTCCACAATACTGTGATGGGTGGTCCATCCTACGACGGGATCGAGAATGACGCCCTGATAGGTGAAGGGACCGTAGGGGTTGTTGCCAATACCATAGCAGAGGAAATGACTGTCGCCAGTAGAGTAGGAGAAATAGTACTTGCCGTTGTACTTATGCATCCAAGAAGCTTCGAAGAAGCGATGCGGGTCTCCTGCCTTTAAGGGCTCACCGTTCTTGTCGAGAATGATGACTGGACGCGGCGACTCTGCAAACTGCATTACGTCGTCGCTCATGCGAACGACACAGCTGGGCAATGCAGGAACATCAGCAGGCGCATAAAGCTGAGTCTTCTTGTCAGCGGCGGGCCCAAGGTCAACACCTTCCTTGACTAGTTTCTCTGGTGCATGATACCACTGTAACTGGCCACCCCAAAGACCTCCGAAGTAGCAGTATATTTCACCATCATCGTCTTTGAATACGCATGGGTCTATAGAGAACGAGCCACGAATAGGGTGCTCCTGTGGCTTGAAAGGACCCTCTGGGCGGTCGGCAACGGCAACGCCTAAGTGGAACACACCGTTATAGTCCTTAGCCGAAAAGATGAGATAATACTTTCCGTCTTTTTCTACGCAGTCGTTGTCCCACATCTGTTTCTCAACCCAGGGTACTTGTTCTTGGTCGAGGATGACGCCGTGATCGGTAACCTCGCCATTCTCTAAATCTTCGAACGACAGCACGTGGTAGTCTTTCATCTGGAAGTGGCCACCGTCATCGTCGAAGGCATGACCTGCCTCGCGGTCGTGGCTGGGGAAAATGTACAATTTTCCATTAAACACATTGGCGGACGGATCTGCCATATAATCGCTGGGGAAAAGATAACGTGGTTTCATTTTGCTTGTTTAATTTGAAGTTAGTAATATTGAAAATAGTTTCTGAGAATCTTGGGATTTTGTTTCATTTTTTCCCATTCACTAACAGAATGAGTTTCTCTATGAAGGGCTTGGGCAGGCTTTGGCGATCGAAAAGCGTAGCATAGTCTGTACGTCCTGGAATGGGAAAATCGTTGCGCCAAGAGTTAGCATCGTTAAGACACCAGAAGTTAACACGCAAGATGTCATTGTGAAGGGGAATCAGCATTTTGTAGAAATCAATCCAGAACTGCTCTATCTTGGCTTCTTGCTGAGGGGTCAGGCCTTTCTTGTATGGATCCATTTCCGGACGATAGGCAAACATGTCGCTGACGTTGGCGCCAGAGAATCCGTATGGGTTGGGCAGCACGGAGAGATCAAGCTCAGAGAAGAACGTAGGTACTCCCGTAGCGGCAATGGTCTTGATGGATTGCTCATATTGTTTGATGACGCTGTTGTCGACATTGTCTTCCAGAATCATGTGTCCCTGCATGCCGATAGCCGTCACAGGCAGTCCTTGTTCTATTAACGGGCGGAAAAAACGACAGACTCCCTCCACCTTCGTAGCTTTGTTCATGGAAAAATCGTTATAGAACAACTGGATGCTGGGATCGGCCTCGTGTGCATACTGGAAAGCCAAAGGTATATAGTCGGTTCCTAAGATTTGCCAAAACAAACTCTTTCGTGGGCTTCCGTCATCCTCAAATGCTTCGTTTACTACGTCCCAGGCATCCACGCGTCCCTTGAAATGGCTGACAATAGTATAAATATGTTCGCGCATACGTTTCTTCAGCTCTTCCCTTGACACCAGTTTGCCGTCTTTGTCATAATGAAACCATGAAGCGCATTGTGAATGCCAGATAAGACAGTGGCCCTGTACTTTCAAACCGGCAGCCTTCGCTTTGTCAACAAACTGGTCGGCCAGCGTGAAGTCATAGACGCCTTCCTGAGGATGTATCACCTCGCACTTCATACAATTCTCGGCCACCACCCAGTTGAAGTTCTGTGTGATGATGGGCCAGTCTTTGGTTTGGTCGGCCGATACCATTCCAGTATAGTCATGCTGGTTCGTGGCTCCGTTCTCGGCTTTTACTTGCCATTGGTTGACGCTGACACCTGTATACCAATAGTCCCGATAGGCATCCTTCAGGGTCTGTGCTGAGACAGAGCCTGAAATGGATACCAACACGGCTAAAACGAATAATTTAGGAGACTTCATGCTTTCTTACTTCTTTTTTCAATCTCCGTATTAATCTTGTCAATCACATCATCGGTCAACTCATAACGGCTGATAATGAATATAGCCAATACAAGAAGTATAGCCGGGATAACACAGACAAGCCATAGAATACCCTCTTCAGCAAAAGGAGTCTGGTCGATAACCTTGCTGTTATAGCCAACGTATCCCAAAACGGCTGGACCAACAATGCTTCCGAAGGTCATGCCGGCCTTGAAGAATAGTCCTGTCAAAGCATTGACAATACCAGAAATGCGACGGCCTGTTGTGTACTCTCCGTATGAAATAACTTCAGGCACCAGTGCCCACATATAGCCCGTAGCAACGATTACACCCGTACTCTTGATGAACTGTGCCACATAAATCATCATCATACTTGGCTGTTCCATCTTGGAGATGAAATAGAGCATAGCCATACCGACGATGGCGGCACCAAGGAAGAGATAGAACATGTTTTTCTTTCCTACCATGCGCTTAAACCACGGAACAAGTGGCATGAACAAGAAAGCAGGAGCAGATCCCAAAGCCATGAATATCGAAAGCTCCTGAGCTGATCCGTGCAGGTTGCTGTTCATGAAATAGGCTCCGGCGGCATTGCCGACAGACATCATTGCAAAAGCGGTTATAAAAAAGAATGCAAGAACGCGCAAGGGGCGGTTGCGTACAAACTCCATCCAAAGGTCACTGACTTTTACGTCATCAGTGGCTTTCGCATCCATGACAACACGCTCTTTACACTGTGAGAAGCAGAATGCGAGCAGGCAGAAACCAACGATGGCGTAAATGGTCATTGTCGTGAACCATGCTGAAGGATCTTTTGGAAGACTGTCAGATGGTGCTCCTACTATTAAGGCGATAAACAGTGGCAGACCAGAGTTTACTGCCAAGCCACCGAGGTTTGCCATAAACATTCGTACTGAAGTGAGTACGGTGATTTCGTAGGTGTCGCGCGTCAGTGAAGAGTTCAGAGCTCCATATGGTACATTAATAAATGTATAGAGCAGTTGCATTGAAATATAAGTCACATACGCATAAATCAGTGATGGTGCAAAACCATTGTAGAAACACAGGATGGCGAATCCGGAAAGTGGGATACCCACATAAAGCAGATAAGAGCGGTATTTTCCGTAACGCGGATTACTCTTGTCAATCAATGTACCCACAATGGGGTCCCAAATAACATTTGCCACATTACCTACAAGGAACATGACAGCTACAGCCGATGGTGTTAGCCCGTAGATGTCAGTGTAGAAGAATAGCAGATAGGTGCAGATTACTTGAAAGATAAGGTTCTGTGCCAGATCGCCAGATCCGAAACCGATACGCTGTAGCCAGGAAAGCTTGTAGAATCCTTTGGTTTCTTGAATTTCGTTCGTTGCCATATTTTGCTGAGGTTTTTATTGTTTTGTTTGCAAAGATAGCATTTTCCGCTGAAACCGACGTTTTTGCATGTTACAAAAACCTCGTAATATGTTTCATATATAAAATAAAAAAGAGTTTTGCGGTCTCCTTTCGAAAAAAATGATTAAATTTGCAAAAAATCTAAAGCAAATGATAACTATGAAACGACAAGCTCTCTTATCTCTCCTGATGGTGTTCGCCTTTATCGTCGAAGCCAAAGTCCAACTTCCACAGCTGTTCCATTCGGGAATGGTGTTACAGCGTAACAAGCCAATACCTGTTTGGGGTAAGGCGGACCCTCAGGAAAAAGTGATAATCCGATGGAACAAACGTCAGTATGCCACAGTAGCGGATGCTGACGGCCGTTGGCGGATAGATCTTCCCCAAATGAAGGCGGGAGGTCCATATACCATGATGGTTAATGATTTGGCATTGACAGATGTCTTGGTAGGCGACGTATGGCTTTGTTCTGGTCAATCTAATATCGATGTGACTATCGAACGCGTCTATCCGCAATATCCCGATGAAATCGATGGTTTTGATAACCAGAAGGTTCGCTTGTTCCGAGTTCAGAATGAGACAAACACAAAAGGCGTGCAGGATGATATCCGCGCTACTCCAGTCAATTGGAAGCCCCTTAATAAACAGAATGCTTGGCTTTTCTCTGCGGTGGGCTCATTCTTGGGACTGCGTATGCAAGAGAAAACGGGAGTCCCTCAGGGAATCATTGTTAATAGCTGGGGAGGAACACCCATCGAGGCTTGGATATCTGCCGATTCCCTTGAGCGCGATTATCCGTTACAAGTGGAGAAGACACGAATCTATCAAGACGATGGACTTGTCAAGGCCCAACAGGAGTTCAACCAGTTGGCTGATCAGCGTTGGCGCGAGCTCCTTGATGCCAAAGACCCTGGTGTTGCGCAACATTTTACCGCCCCTGACTATGATGATAGTAAGTGGCGTGTAGTTGGTCAATATACCGATGATTGGGCCAAACACAATGGCAGAGGAATTGTAGGCAGCATCTGGCTGCGTCAGCATATACAGATAGACAAAGCCCATGCTGGCCAACCAGCCCGTTTGCTACTTGGAACTTTATTCGATGCAGACTATACTTATGTCAACGGCAAGGAGGTTGGACGTACCTATTATCAATATCCTCCTCGTCGCTATGATATCCCAGAGGGACTGTTGCGTGAGGGCGACAATGTCATTACCGTCCGTTTTGTCAATAAGTATGGGACTGTACATTTTATAAAAGAGAAGCCTTATCTCTTGGCTTTTGGTGCTGACCGTTTCAGCCAGAATCCTCTACCTAAGGATATCATTCCATTAAGTTCTCAATGGCTCTACCATGCAGGTGCGGAAATGCCTCCCTGTCCGAGTGGCGATGTATCGTTACAAAATATGGCTACCACATTGTATAATGCCGTTCTATATCCCCTCGCACCCTATGCGATCAGTGGTGTTGTGTGGTATCAGGGCGAGTCAAACACAGGCAATCCTGCCCCTTATGCCGACTTGCTGCGTAAGATGATAGGAAACTGGCGTACCTTATGGAATGATCCCACTTTGCCTTTCACTATCGTCCAGTTGGCTAACTTCATGGAACCTAGTGAAAAGCCTCAAAACAGCCAGTGGGCCCGATTGCGCGAGGCACAGCGTACTGTGGCGGCCAGCGATCCTTATGCCGCTTTGGCTTGTCTTATCGATTTGGGCGAGACTGTCGATATTCATCCTCTTCGTAAAAAGGAGGCCGCAGAACGTATTGGCTTGTGTTTCGATCGTTTGGCCTACCAGCAACAGGTAACGCTCTCACCGCAACCTGTCAGTTGCCAACCGTCAACAGTTGATGGCCAGTTAATTGTCACTTTCGATCAACCTCTGCGTTCTGGAGCTGTCAGCGAATTTGAGGTGGCTGGACAGGATGGCCGTTTCGTCAATGCCGAGGCCGAGGCTGATGGTAATCGGGTGGTTATAAAATCGTCCATTTCATCGCCGTTAAGCGTTCGCTATGCGTGGAAGGATAATCCTCTTCGAGCCAATCTCTATGGTAAGAATGGACTCCCTGCTACACCTTTTGAGCTGACGAAGTAGTGTTTTGTGCTTTGGCAACGCTTGATTTAGAATAGTTGAGAATGAAGAAGTTCGACAATATTCGCGTTATTGCTTTTGATGCCGATGATACATTATGGGATTGCCAATCGTGGTTCTTGCGGGTTGAGCAAAAGTGTTGTGAGTTGCTTAGTCCTTGGGCAACAGCTCGCGAAGTTAGTGAGGGATTGTTTGATACGGAACGAAAAAATTTGCCATTGACAGGCTATGGTACCAAGGCTTTTACATTGTCGCTTATTGAGAATGCCGTTCGTGTGAGCCATGAACAGTTGACCGGTGATGTTGTCATGCAACTGTTGGATTTGGGACGGGAGTTGTTGACATTCCCAACAACGCCACTCCCTGGTGTTGAAGAGACGTTGGAAAAGCTGTCTCGACAACGGCACTATCAGCTGGTGGTGTTTACGAAGGGTGAGCTGATGGATCAGGAAAATAAGTTGCTGCGTTCAGGCCTCGAGAAATATTTTTCACACATAGAGACTGTGTCTAGAAAAACACAGAATGAATATCGGCAACTATGCGAAAACCTAGGCGTGGCTCCAGAACAGACCCTTATGGTGGGCAATTCGTTCCGTTCAGACGTTGTGCCTGCATTAGAGGCAGGGGCAGCCGCAGTGCATATTCCATATCATGTAGTATGGGAGCTTGAGAAATCGGATGAATATCCTCATAATCGCCTACAGAAAATCACACACTTTGACGAGCTTTTGGAACTGTTAGGCTGAAGAGTATGTAAACACAGCCTACGACTACGAAAATCAGTGCTACTTGCAATGGTGAGAGACTAATGCCTTCAATGCTGCAATAAGGCAGTTGACTGATTCCCAATAATAGGCCGTTCGTCCAAACTACAACCGTCGAGAGGACTGTTGCAAGTAGATGTTGTAGCCATCCCCACCAGCAAGTTAACAGACAGGATATAGCTAAATAGAGCACGGCAGTAGCCATTGGCATTACAATAAAGTTGCTAAGTAGGAAGAGTATTGAAAAACGTCCAAAGTAATATGCTACGAGCGGGGCTGTCCCTATTTGGGCAGAGATTGATACGATGGTCAGGCCCCAGAGGCCTTTCAGCCAATGGTGCCTTTGCAACAGATGTAAAGGAATGAGCCGACCAAAAAGTGGGTTGAACAGTAGGATGGTCAATACGGCCATAAATGAAAGCTGAAAGCCGATATCGTAAAGCGACTGTGGGTTGACTATCAGCATCACGATAGCCGTTAGTGACAGCGTGTTAATGGACATACGTTCGCGATGTCCCAATGAGAGTAGTGAATATATGGAAATCATGAATGCTGAGCGTACGATGCTTGGCGACATACCCACCAAGAATGCAAATGCCCAAAGTGCAGTGATGATGACTATCTGTGAGAGTAGGCGGAATCGCCGTCGTGAGAAGAAAAGCGAAATGAAGGAGTATATAATCATGAGATGCAGTCCGCTTAGTGCCAGGATATGCGCTGCTCCTGTCTTTGAAAATGTTTCTTTCACTCTACTATCGAGCTGCGATTTTTCGCCAAGTGTCATAGCGGTCACTACGCCAATGGCTTCATCGGAAATGCCCCACTGCCGATAGTGTTCCTGTAACTGTTGCCGAACCTTAGCGGCCTTTGTGCTGACTGACGGTCTGGTATGCGGATGATGTTGCTCTCGTATGCCTAGGACTATCCCTAATAGGAGCATGCAGCACCAGATGCCAGCTGTCTGATATCGTGGCCAACGTGAAATCAGGGAGATTATCGGAATTGCCACAACCAAGACAAGGAGTGGTATAGTCCAATTATCAAGACAACCGCCCCAGGTAATGCCAGCTATCAGGCAACAAGTCAGTGGAAACAATGGCGCATGTATCTTTATCATGGCAGCAAAGATACGTATTTAGTAGGAATATAGCAAGGAAAAATCCATCATTTTCCCTCTTGTTATGTTCATTTTTTCGCAAAAATGAGAAAAAGAACGTTAAATGCGAAGAAATGAACGTCTATAATTGGAATTAAATGTTTAATTTTGCACCCCGTAAATCGAAGATATATCGAATGAAGAAGCTGAATGTAGTACATGCGCTGGGCGATGAAATGCTTTTTGTGGACAATCTGCGACAGGTTGAAGATTTGGCATCACTCAGAAGGGAGTACAATACCATTGCCTATTGTCGTGGTGGACGAATCTTGGTTGAAGTTGGCGGAAATAATCAGGTGAAGGTAGGTGCAGGTCAGTTGCTGCTGATACCGGCAGGCAAGTTGGTCCAACCCATGTTAATTAGTACAGATGTGAAGGCAGGAGCCTTACTGGTGTCCGACCGTTTGTTACAATCAGTCCTAGGTGCTCAAGCTAATATTTGGAATAAGGCGATATATTTAAATGAGATATACGTTGTTGAAGAAGCTGAGTGGCTTTCAGGTATGCAAAGCTATACGAGCAGTATCTTCAAAGGCGAGAAGGCTCCTTTGTTGTTCCGCGAGATTGTCATTTCATTCCTTCGCACGATGGTGTTGCTGATTTGTGAGCAGCTGTTGCGTCACGAGGGCATGACTGATACGGACGATTCTGTGACATCACATGACAAAGAACTCTTCAACCGCTTCCTGCAAGTACTCTCAGAGCAGAAACACAAGCGTCAGCGTGTCATGTACTATGCTGAAATGCTCAATATTTCGCCGAAATATTTGTCGACCATCAGCAAGAAAGTAAGTGGCAAGTCCCCTATGAGGTGGATAACAGATAGTGTCATGCAGGATTGCTATATGCTGTTGAAGGAAAGCGACCTGACGGTAAAGGAAATCTCCGACCGTCTTGGTTTCCCCAATTCATCTTTCTTCGGCCAGTATTTCCGGGAAGAGGCTGGTGTTACGCCTGTCGAGTATAGAAAAGACCATAAACGAGTGATATGATGAACGAAGTTAAGGTCATAGAAGTGAAGAGCCGCCAGCAGATGAACGATTTCATCAGCATACCGAGCGATGTCTACCGCGGCAATGGTCAGTATGTACCCGACTTGGAAGGTGATGTCCCCAAATTATTTGATCCAAAGTCGAACAGCGCATTGGATTTTTCCGATATCCAGCCTTTTGTCGCTTATCGTGACAATATTCCCGTAGGGCGTATTGTGGGTATTGTGAATCGCAAAGCCAACGACTGTTGGCATACGCACAATGTGCGTTTTTCAATGATAGAGTTTGTTGACGATTTGGCGGTTTCTAAAGCTTTGATTGCGGCTGTCGAGGACTGGGGCTCTCAGCGGGGGATGGACACGATTCAGGGACCTATGGGTATCACCGATTTTGACAAAGAGGGTATGCTGGTGGAGGATTTTGATATGATAGGTTCAGTCAATACGATTTATAATCCAGACTATTATCCGCGTCACATGGAGGCATTGGGGTTTCAGAAGGAGGTAGATTGGTTGCAAGTGCATATCCAGATACCTCGTGAGGTGCCAGCAAAGTATGCACGTGTGGCCCAATATGCACGTGAGCAAATAGGCTTGAGAGTTGTCAAGCTGACCAGCAGGCAATTATGTAAAGAAGGGTATGGGCAGCGGGTCTTTGAACTGCTGAACGAGTCCTATAAGTCCATTTTCGGATTCTCTCCCTTGTCATCCCTCCAGGTTGACGAGTTCCTGCATAAATATCTGCCTGTGGTTGACTTGCAGCTGATTCCCGTTGTGCTGAACGACAAAAACGAGGTGGTTGGTGTTGCCATAACGATGGGCAGCCTCTCGCATCCTATGCAGAAGGCCCATGGACGTATGTTCCCCTTTGGCTGGTTTCATCTGCTGAAGGCGTTGAAATGGCATCGTGAGGACAATGCGGAGATGCTGCTTATTGCCATTCGGCCAGACTATCAGGGACTGGGTGTTAATGCGATGTTCTTTGACGACTTAATACCTATTTATAATCAATATGGGTTCCGATGGGCTGAGACAGGCCCGCAGCTCGAGAACAACGTGCGTGAGTTGTCGCAGTGGAAACCACTGAAACCAGAATACGTCAAACGTAGAAGATGCTATACTAGAAAGATAAAGCAATAAAAAACATAAAGCAAGAATAAATGGAAAGAAGAGTAGTAATTACAGGAATGGGCATTTGGTCATGCCTCGGTACGACGCTCGATGAAGTGCGCCAGTCGCTGTATAGCGGCAAGAGTGGTATCATTTTCAGTCAGGAGCGTGTCGACGCGGGTTTTCGTTCACCTTTTTGTGCCAATGTGCCCATAGCCGATTTGAAACCGTTTGTCAATCGCAACTTTAGGCAGTTCATGCCAGAGGAAGCACAATATGCCTATATGGCAACAAAAGATGCTCTGGCAGCTGCCAAGCTCGAACAGGACTATATTGACACTCATGAGGTAGGTATTATCTATGGAAATGACTCTGTGGCCGAGGCCACGATGAAGGCTTTGGACAAGTTCCGCCAGTTTGGATCGACAGCAGCCTGCGGAAGCGGTGCCATCTTCCAGTCAATGAACTCTACAGTGACCATGAATCTGGCTTGCCTGTTCCATCTGAAAGGCATCAATTTGACCGCCTCTGCTGCTTGTGCCTCAGGTTCACAGTCTATTGGTTTGGCTTGGTTGCTCATCAAGAATGGCCTTCAGGACTGTGTGGTATGCGGTGGTGCCCAGGAGGCAAATATGTATGGTGTAGCTTCGTTTGATGGTATCCAGTCGTTTGCTCTGCGCGACGACAATGATGCTATGAAAGCTAGCCGTCCCTTTGACCGTGACCGTAACGGTCTTGTACCTGGAGGTGGTGCCGCTACGCTGGTAGTCGAGAGTTACGAGAGTGCTGTCAAGCGTGGTGCTCCGATTTTGGCAGAGATTGTCAGCTGGGGATTCTCTGGTAATGGCGACCATATATCTACGCCTAATGTCGCTGGCCCTGCCCGTTCACTTGAGCTTTGTTTAGAGAAGAGCGGCATTAGTGTTAAAGAGATAGGCTATGTTAATGCCCATGCTACCTCGACCAAGATTGGTGATAGTCGTGAGGCTCAGGCTATAGCCCAGATTTTTGGCGACTACCGCGTTCCTGTCACCTCAACCAAGAGCCAGACAGGTCATGAAATGTGGATGGCCGGCGCATCAGAGATTATCTATTCGATGCTTATGATGAAGAACGACTTTATTGCCGGAAATGTGAATTTCGAGAATCCTGATGATGAGACAGCCTGTGTCAATGTGCTGCCTGAGACGACATCAGCTCATTTTGACACCTTCCTGAGCAATTCTTTCGGATTTGGAGGTACCAATTCCACCCTAATAGTAAAAAATGTGTAAATAATATATTGTAATAGTAAAAATTGTAAATCAACATGACAAGACAAGAGATTATCGAGCAGGTAAATGGACTGCTCTCAGAAGAGTTTGAAGTAGAACAGAGTGAATTTACTCCTGATGCATCGCTGAAGGAGACATTACAATTGGACAGCATCAATCTGGTGGACCTCATCGCTTTGGTTCAAGTAACTTATAAGATTA
Source organism: Prevotella sp. (assembly GCA_017474925.1). Lineage (GTDB taxonomy): Bacteria > Bacteroidota > Bacteroidia > Bacteroidales > Bacteroidaceae > Prevotella. Next base: position 41,433 of record JAFVGN010000044.1, read on the forward strand.
CAATCCCAGTGAATGAGCTGAAGCAGATTCAGACTTTCAATGACCTTTATGACTACATTGAGCAGCATCTGGCGTAATGCGTATTAAAGGTGACGATATTAAGCGTCTCATACCGCAACGCTATCCCTTTATGATGGTTGACGAGTTTGAGTGTTGTGACGACAACAGTGCCGTCACAGCACTCACCGTCCGTCATGATAACTACTTTATCACATACGACGGCGCTATGGCTGAAACGGGACTGATAGAACACATTGCCCAGTCGTGCTCTGCCCTGGCAGGCAGCAAGAGTACGGGCGGTAAGGCTCCCGTGGGTATGATTGTGGAGGTGAAAAACTTCCAGTGTCAACGCCGTCCCAGTGTGGGCGAACAACTCGAAACGACAGTAAGTTTTGGATTCTCGTTTGGAAACATGACGATGGCGCATGGCGTGACAACCATCCAAGGAGAAGCTGTAGCAGAAGTTGACTTAAAGATTTTCGTACAAGAATGACCAATTTCTTCATCAGGGTACATCAGTTCTTCCGCAGTCACCGTGTTGTCTGTTGGTTGTCCATGCTGTTATTGTTCCTTTTTTTCGGCTGGCAAGCTTCGCGTATTCATCTCGAGGAAGACATTGACAAGTTGATGCCGTCTTCCAAAAACGAGGATGGAACGACAAAGCTCGCTTTTGCAGACCTGAAAATCAAAGACAAGGTATTCCTCTTGTTTGAGGGACAACAGGTTGACAGTATTGTTGCTGTCGCAGATGCTTTTATGGACTCCTTACAGCAAGACTCTGCCCTGATTGAAGATGTGTTCTATCGGCTGGATGAAGACTTGATGCCTGCGGGCATTGATTTTCTGACGGAACATCTGCCTGCCTATATTGATACGGCAGTATATGCCCGTTTTGACTCGTTATTGACTCGTGAGCATTTTGTCGTACAGATGCAACAAAACCGTGACGATCTGACAGGAGAGTTCGGAGAGATGTTTCCTGAACTTATTCAGATGGACCCCATGGGGATGCGTAATGTACTGTCAGAGCAGATGGCTCCTCTTCTGAGTGCAGGAAACTATCAGACATTGGAAGGCCATTTCTTTGTACCTGACTCTACGGTATGTGTCACATTCCTGACACCTCGTTTCTCCTCTACCAACACGGGTCAGAGCTCGGCACTCTTCGTACGGCTTAACACACTCATCAGCCAGTTTGCTGATGCTCACCCTGATGTTGACATCAGTTATCACGGTACACCTGCCAGTGGATTCTATAATTCTACACAAATCAAACACGACCTGACTACGACGATTGCTGGCGCCCTTGTGCTGGTATTGTTGTTCCTGCTGATATGCTTCTCCGATTTTAAGCGTGGATTGTGGCATGCAATACGAAGCTGTGACACGATACCTCTTCTATTGTTGCCAGTGGCTTTTGGTACGTTGTTCGGACTGACGCTGATGTACTGGCTGAAAGGAGAGTTCTCACTTTTGGCACTGGGCATCGGAGGAGTGGTGCTGGGTGTGGCAATGAGCTATGTGCTCCATGTACTGACCCATCATGTCTATGTCAGCGACGGGGAACAACTGTTGCGCGACCAGGTGAAGCCTGTCTGGCTGGGTTGTCTGACAACGATAGGCTCATTTGCCGGACTATTGTTTATTAAAACCGATTTGTTACGCGATTTCGGACTCTTTGCGGCCTTTGCCATTCTTGGCACTACGTTGTTCTCACTGACCTATCTGCCTCAGTTGCTGACTAAGAAGGAGGGACGCTTCCCTGCCTTCATAGATCGTATCAATGCCTGTTCCTTCGACCGTAGCCGACTGCTCATAGTCATCATATTGCTGGTGACAGCAGTCTGCGTTGGCGCTTATCTGAAGGAAGGGACACGCTTTGATGCCGACATGCACAATCTGGGCTATTTGGAGGAAATGACAGAACATTCTGAGCAATTGCTTCGCGATAAGACCTATACTGGTGATAAGCAGAAGTATTTTGCCTCTAAAGGCAGTAGTATGGAAGAGTCATTGGAGCATTTCGCTATCCTTGACCGCAAACTTGACTCCTTGCAGCGTCTTGGGCTGGTGAAGAGCTATACCCATACTAACCAGATCTTTGTGCCACTCAGCGAACAGCAGCGGCGCATCGATGCGTGGAAAGACTATTGGACCGCAGAGCGTCTGGCTTTGGTAAAAAGACTGATAGCAGAGACGGCTCCCAAGGCAGGGTTGAACGCTGATGCCTTCGACACCTTCTTTGAAGCTGCCACAGCCGACTACGATCCTGCTCCGCTCTACGAGGCAGGCATCATCCCTAACGGATACCAGTCGACGCTGATGGAGCAGTCGTACGACGGCAGCTACCTGTGTTTTACCTCTGTGCGCTGTCAGAACGACTCTGTGCGCAGTAGTGAGAGCGACTATATACGCATCTGCGATGCTGTGGCACAGGATCCTAATCTGCTGGTACTTGACACCTATTATTACACGACAGATACCCTGTTGCAGATGAACAGCGACTTCAATGTGCTTCAGTGGCTCAGCATGGCATTTGTATTTATGGTGTTATTGTTATCGTTCCACTTCAATATCAAGCACACTTTGTTGGGTTTCCTGCCCATCTTGCTTAGCTGGCTGATAGTCCTGGGGGCTATGGTGTTGTTCGATGTGCAGTTCAACCTCATCAGCATTATCATCTCCACCTTTATCTTTGGTATAGGTGTTGACTATAGTATTTTTGTGATGAACGGCCTGACAGCTGGTGACAGCCGTAAGCTCAATTATCATAAGACTGCCATTTTCTTCTCAGCCGTTACCCTCATTGTTACTGTTAGCAGCATGCTCTTGGCCAAGCATCCTGCTATCAAGTCAGTAGGATTCTCGACCCTCGTGGGGCTGTTGGCGGCTGTGATCCTTTCCTATGTCCTGCAACCTGCCATCTTCCGGTGGCTTAATCGCAAGAAGTCATGAAGTACGATGTTGTTATCATAGGAAGTGGTTTCGGCGGGTTAGCTTGTGCTCATATGCTGGCAAAGGCTGGTCGTAGTGTGTTGGTGCTGGAATCTCATTGGCAGCCTGGAGGTTGCATGCAGAGTTATCGGCGTAAGGAGCATGTCTTCGACACAGGTTTACATTATGTTGGTGGATTGGATGACGGCCAACAGCTTCACGATATTTTCCAGCGGTTGGGGTTGCTTGCCCTGCCTTGGCACCGTCTTGATGCTGGAGGCTTTGATCTTATTACCATTCAGGGCCATACTTACCGCTTTGCAGAAGGTTTTGATTGCTTCGTTGAGGAATTGGCCAAGGATTTCCCTCATGAGCGTGATGCCTTGAGACATTATGCCGATATGCTTCAGGGACCTGACCCAGATCCTTCAGTTTGTGCTTGGCAGTGGTTGAACGAGACCTTTAGTGACCCCCTGCTTGTCGACGTATTGTCTGGTTCCTGTATTAAGACGGAGTTGCGCCGCGAGTCAATGCCTTTGTTGGCTTTTGCCCATAGCCAGAAGAGCTATATCCAGAGCAGCTGGCGCTTGCAGGGAGACAGCAGCCTGATAGTCCGTTCGCTGACTGACGATATAGTGCGTATGGGTGGCATGGTATTATGCCGTGCCGAGGTTCAACAGCTGACAGAACATGATGGACGTATTGTCGCAGCCCGTTGCAGTAATGGCGAAACGTATGAAGCAGACTGCTTTGTCAGCGACATCCATCCTGCTCAGGCGTTGGCACTTGTCCAGAACGACCGCATCCAGAAGGGAATCTATCGCCGCCGCTTGGCCATGCTGGAGAATACGGCTGGCATCTATACCTATTCGCTGGTGTTAAAGCCCCGGACTTTGCGATATTTCAACCACAACAAGTTTGTCTACCGCACCGGTGACGTCTGGAACCCGGCTACCGAACGAGTCATGCTGAGCTGCCGTGTGCCGGAGGACGGTTCGGAATATGCCACTCTTCTGGATTTGCTCACCCCCAACGAGACAGATCCCATGCCACTGGCAGAGACCGTCATCCCGGGATTGAGCGACATGGTCAGCGAACAATACATCAGTACGCCCCACACGTGGCAGCGCTTCACCCATACCCCTGACGGGTCTGCCTATGGTATCCGTAAGGATTGCCGTCAGCCCCTCATGACTATGCTGTCGCCACGGACACCCATTCCCAATCTGCTGTTGACGGGACAGAACGTCATGCTGCATGGGCTGGAAGGTGTGGCTATGACAGCAGTCCAGACTACCGAGATTATATTGAATAGTTAAGAATAAACATTGTAAAAAGATAATAAGTGAAAATATGAAATACGCGTTAGTAACAGGAGGCAGCCGAGGTATCGGACGTGCCATTTGCATCCGATTAGCCCACGAAGGCTATCACGTCATAGTTAACTATGCCAGTAATGAGGCCGAAGCCAGGAAAACCCTCGAACTGATGGGCGGCCAAGGCGAACTGATGCCTTTTGACGTAGCTGATGGCCAGCAAACCCGCCAGGCTTTGGAACAATGGCAGCGCAGCCACGATGGCGAGTATATCGAGGTCATTGTGAACAATGCAGGAATACGTCGCGACAATGTCATGGCCTTGATGCCTGAAGCCGACTGGCATCGTGTGCTGGACATCACCTTGTCAGGCTTCTTCAATGTGACACAGCCCCTACTGCCTGCCATGCAGCTTCATAAGTTTGGACGTATTGTCAATATGGCTAGTGTCAGCGGACTGAAGGGACTGCCTGGCCAGACCAACTATTCTGCCGCTAAGGGAGGCATTATTGCTGCCACCAAGGCCTTGGCTCAGGAAGTGGCCCGTCGTAATATTACCGTCAATGCTGTCGCCCCTGGCTTCATCAAGACGGATATGACCGAGGGACTCGACGAGGCAGCCCTGAAGAAAACCATTCCTGCCAACCGTTTCGGCACTCCCGAAGAGGTGGCCGACTTGGTGGCTTTTCTTGTTTCTCCTCATGCAGGATATATTACCGGTAATGTAGTATCAATCAATGGAGGACTTTATACATGAAGAAAATCTTATTATTCCTGTTTTGCCTGTTTTCCGTTGCTGTCAGTGCTCAGACAGTAACCAAGACCAGCCACAAGAAAGCTGTAAAGACCGATGTCGTGACTACTGGAACGATGACTGTCCGCAAGCCAGACTATATCTGTATCTCGACTGACAACGACAAGGACCAGCTCATCATGGACGGGACTCAGTTTACGATGACCATGGGTGGCAAGAAACATACTACTGACAGTCGGAAGAATGCCCAGTTTGCCACCTTCCAGTCTGTATTGACAGCTGTCATCAATGGCCAGCCTATCCCGACAGGAGACGACTTGGCCGTAACGACACAAGGTGGGCGTAAGACCATCACCATCACGCCTGATGGCAAGAAGCGCCGCCAGCTGTTCACTTCGTTCGTGCTTGTCATTGATGCCAAGACCTCAGCGTTCAAGGTGCTCCGTATGAATGGGCGGAACGAAGATTATACAGAATACGTGTTTAAGTGAAAAAAGGAGTATTTACTGTCCCCATGAGGTATATCTTTCATATCATATTCATCTTTTTCGCCTCTCTCCTCACAGCCAGCGCCCAGGAGATACGCGGCACTATTACGGATGCCGATACGGGTGACACCCTTGCCTTTGCCAGCGTACAGTACAAGGGCCACAACATTGCTGCTGTGTCTGATATCAATGGCCAGTATGTTATCCAGCGCCATGAGGGTTGGAACATTACTTTCAGCGCCGTGGGATACAAGTCGCGCATCGTTCAGGTAGGTCCTAAGACCAAGGCCCGTCTGAACATCAAGCTGAAGCCAGACCATCAACAGCTGGCCGAGGTTACCGTAAAGGCTAAGCGAGGCCACTATAGCCGCAAGAACAATCCTGCCGTGGAGCTGATGAAGCGGGTTGTGGCAGCCAAGAAGGAGACAGACTTGGGGCTTAACGACTATTATCAGTACAACAAGTACGAGAAGATAACCCTTTCGCTGAATGACCTGAAACCGGAGCAACTGGAGACGGGAACATTCAAGAAGCATCCTTGGCTCCTCGAACAGATCGAGGTCAGTAACGTAACAAACAAGATGATCCTGCCAGTCAGTGTCGATGAGACCGTGTCGCAGAAAATCTATCGCCGCGACCCCCATTCCGAGAAGACCATCATCACCGGCCAGACCTCGAAGGGTGTCAACGACCTGTTCCAGACCGGCGACATTGTCAATACAGTCCTGAAGGACGTCTTCACCAACATCGATCTCTATCAGGATCACATCCGCCTGTTGCAGTATCCCTTTATCTCGCCCCTCTCCAAGGAAGGCATCGGCTTCTACCGCTATTATATTGAGGACACGCTGACCGTGGAGCGCGACTCCTGCTACCATCTGCACTTCCTGCCCAACAACCAGAACGACATGGGATTCCGCGGCGACTTGTACATCCTCAAGGACTCCACGCTGCACATCCGCCGCTGCGAGATGACCATCCCCAAGCAGAGCAACGTCAATTTCGTCAAGAACGTCCACATCCTGCAGGACTACGAGAAACTGCCCAACGGCCAGTGGGTGCTCACCGTCGACGATATGGCTACCGAGTTGGAGCTGGCCAGCTTCCTGCGCTCCGTCATCGTCACCCGCACAACCCGCTTCAGCGACTATGCCTTCACCCCCATACCCAAGAAACTGTTCCGCGGCATGACCAAGGAGGTGACCGAGGCCGACGCCCAGATGCGCGACGAGTCGTTCTGGAAGCAATACCGCCAGGTGGAGCTGACCAAGAGCGAGAGCTCCATGGACAAGTTCATCCACCGCGTCGAGAACGTCAAGGGTATGAAGTATGTCCTCTTCGCACTCAAGGCACTCTTCGAGAACTCCATCGAGACCGGCAACCCCAACTATGTTGACATCAGTCCCGTCAACACCATCCTCAGCAGCAACTATGTTGACGGCTTGCGTTCGCGTCTCTCTGCCAAGACCACCGCCAACCTCTCCAAGCACTTCTTCCTCTCAGCCTATATAGGCCATGGATGGGGCAGCCACGAGAACTACTACAATGCAGAGGTCACCTATTCCATCAACCCCAAGAAGTACCTGCCCCATGAGTTCCCACGCCGCACACTCACCGTCCAGTCCAACCGTGACGTCTGCCTGCCCAGCGACCGTTTCCTCGATACCGACAAGGATAACTTCATGGTAGCCCTCAAGTGGGCAGAGACCAACAAGATGATGCTCTACAACCGTCAGCAGGTCACCTTCGACTACGAGACTAATTGGGGACTGAAGGCCACGCTCAACGCCAAGGTCGAGGAAGACGAAGCCTGCGGCCAACTCTCGTTCCGCACGCTCGACACGGCGCCCCGCACGGACTTCAACCGCCACGGCAACGACGAATACCTGCGCACCACCGAAGTCACCGCCCGCCTGCGCTATGCTCCCGGTGAGACCTATATCAACAACAAGCTGCGTCGCCGCGTCATCAACCTCGACGCTCCCGTCATCACCGTTTCCCACACCATGGGCTTCAACGGCGTGTTTGGCGGCGACTACAACTACAACTACACCGAGCTGAGCATCTACAAGCGCTTCTGGCTCAGCAGCTGGGGCAAGCTCGACATCAGCCTCAAGGGCGGTGTCCAGTGGGACCAGGTTCCCTATCCGCTGCTCATCCAGCCCGCCGCCAACCTGTCGTACGTCATCCAGCCCGAGACCTTCAGCCTTATCAACAACATGGAGTTCCTGAACGACCGTTTCGCCTCTGCCATGGTCAAGTGGGACCTCAACGGCCGACTGTTCAACCGCATACCGCTGCTCAAGAAGCTCCACTGGCGCGAGATCATCGGTTTCCGCATGCTCTGGGGCGAGCTCAGCGACAAGAACAATCCCTTCTTGGAGCAGAACTACGGCAGCCACCGACTCATGTACTTCCCCGAGGGAGCCCACGTCATGGACCCCAACCGTCCGTACGCCGAGTTGATGTTAGGCGTCCACAACATCTTCAAGTTCTTCCACGTCGAGTACGTGCGGCGACTTAGCTACAACGACCTTGACACCAGTCCCAAGTGGGGCATGCGCTTCCTTATCGCCTTCTCGTTCTAAGCCGATGTACAAGACCCTGGCACGACATATCAGCCAATACCGCACCGCCTCCGTGCTAACCCCGGTCTTTACCGCTCTCGAGGTGGTGGTCGACGTGCTGATACCCTATGTCACGGCCTTCCTCATCGACCGCGGCATCAATGCCGGCGACATGCAGCAGATCTATTTCTATGGCGCACTCATGATAGCGCTGGCCTTCCTCAGCCTGGGCTTCGGCATCCTCTCCGGCCGTTGTTCCGCCTACGCCTCGACGGGCTTTGCCGCCAACCTGCGCGCCGCCATGTACCGCAACGTCCAGCGTTTTGCCTTCTCCGACATCGACAAGTACTCCACCTCCGGACTCATCACCCGCATGACGACGGACGTCAACTCCTTGCAGAATGCCTACCAGCAGATCTTGCGCATCACCGTCAGGGCACCCTTCCGGCTGGTACTCAGCATCCTCATGTGCCTGGTCATCGACGCCCGCCTGTCGCTCATCTTCGTGGTAGCCTTGCTGATACTCAGCGTGACGCTCTATCAGGTTATTTCCCGCGTGGCGCGCCTGTTCCAAAAGGTCTATGCCAAATACGATGAGCTGAACCAGAGCGTCCAGGAGAATATCGCCGCCATCCGTGTGGTCAAAGCCTTCGTCCGTGAAGATTACGAGAATCAGAAGTTTGCCCGCGCCTCTGAGGGACTCTACAAGCTCTATGTCAAGGCCGAGAGTCTCATGGCCCTCAACCATCCCGTCATGAACCTGGTGGTCTACGGCTGTATCATAGCCCTGTCGTGGCTGGGTGCCCACTACATTGTGGAGGGTAGTCTGACCACGGGCGAGCTGACGTCGCTGTTCACCTATGTCATGTCCATCCTGATGTCGCTGATGATGCTGAGCATGATCTTCGTCATGCTGACCCAAAGCGCTGCTTCGGCACGCCGCGTGGCTGAGGTTATCGACGAGCAGGCCGATATCGTCAATCCTGAGCATCCCGTCACTCATGTCGCTGACGGTAGCCTGGAGTTCCGCGCCGTTCGCTTCGACTATTCCAAGGAAGAGAAGCATCGCCGCTCCGCGCTCTACAACATCAGCTTTAGTGTTCGCAGCGGCGAGACCATAGGTGTCATCGGCGGAACGGGTTCAGGCAAGTCTACGCTGGCCAGTCTCATCAGCCGTCTTTACGACCCCACTAAGGGCGAAGTGCTGGTGGGTGGTCTCAACGTGAAGGACTACGACCTGACGACGCTTCGCTCTGCTGTTAGCGTCGTACTACAGCAGAACATCCTGTTCAGCGGAACCATCCTTGACAACCTGCGCTGGGGAAACCCTGATGCTACGCTGGAGCAGTGCCAACAGGCCTGCCGCATAGCCTGTGCTGACGAGTTTATCGACCAGATGCCCGACGGCTACAACACCCATATCGAGCAAGGCGGCACCAATGTCTCTGGGGGGCAGAAGCAACGCCTCTGCATAGCCCGTGCCTTGCTGAAGAATCCGCGCATCCTGGTGCTCGACGACTCTACTTCCGCCTGTGATACCGCCACTGACGGCAGGATACGTCAGGCGCTGCATACTCAACTGCCCAACATGACTAAGCTCATCATCGCCCAGCGCATACTCAGCGTCAGGGACTGCGACCGCATTCTGGTGCTCGACAATGGCGTGGTGACAGGCTTCGACACTCATGAGCAGTTGCTGAAGAACAATTCACTTTATCAGGAGATTTATGCAATTCAGAACGAGGACATCGGCGATTTCGATGCCTAAGGGGACGTTTAAGCGTGATGTCCTGTGGCGTATGACGACCTTTGTGTGGCGACACTACAAATGGTCGATGGCCGTCGTGCTGGTCTGCGTCGTAGTGGCGTCACTCACTTCGTTGGTTTCGTCGCTCTTCACCCGTACCCTGATAGACGACTACATCGTACCGCTGACGCAGGTTGACAATCCCCAGTACGCTTCGCTGGCCCAGGCGCTGTTCAAGCTTGGATTGGTGCTGCTGGCTGGTACTGTGTGCTCCTATGCCTACAACAGGCTCATGATCAGCATCTCACAAGGCACGATGCTGCGTCTGCGCAAGGCTGTCTTCGAGCGCATGGAGCAATTGCCCCTGAGCTATTTCGACCAGCGCTCCCACGGTGACATGATGTCAGTCTATACCAACGACGTTGACTCCCTTCGCCAGATGATCTCGACGGCGATGGCCCAGGTGCTGTCGTCCGTTGTCACCATTGTAGCTACCTTTACCTCGATGGTCGTACTGAGCATCCCCCTGACGTTGGTCTCCGTCCTCATGGCTTTTCTCATGGTGCTGGTGTCCGGCTGGCTGGGACGCCGCTCACGCTCCTACTTCCGCGCCCAGCAGCAGAGTCTGGCACAGGTCAACGGCTTCATCGAGGAAATGATGACTGGCCAGAAGGTGGTCAAGGTGTTCTGCCACGAGCAGCAGGCCATCCGTCGCTTTGAGGACATCAACGAACAGTTACGCTCCTCGGCATGTAGCGCCAACCGCATTGCCAATATCGTCATGCCCGTCAACGCCAACCTGGGCAACCTGGGTTATGTGCTCATTGCCGTCGTGGGTGCCACGCTGGCCCTGAGTGGCTACTGGACTGTCTCGCTGGGAACCATTGTTGCCTTCCTTCAGCTGAACAAGAGCTTCACCCAGCCCATCACACAGGTGTCGCAGCAAATCAACAGCGTGCTCAATGCCTCCGTGGGAGCTGAGCGTGTCTTCGCCCTGACTGACGAGCTGCCCGAGGTCGACGAAGGCACCGTCACGCTGCAGCATCCCCTGGGCGATGTCGATTTCCAGGATGTCGACTTCAGCTATACGCCCCAGCGCCAGATATTGTTCGACATAGATATCAATACCTCGCCTGGCCAGAAGATAGCCTTCGTTGGAGGCACGGGAGCCGGCAAGACCACTATCATCAACCTCATCAACCGCTTCTACGAGATTCAGGGAGGCCGCATCCTCTACGACGGCATCCCCATTACAGATATCACCAAGCAGTCGTTGCGCCAGAGCATGAGCATCGTACTGCAGGAGACTCGTCTCTTTACAGGCACCGTTCTCGACAACATCCGCTACGGACGGCTTGATGCTACGGACGAGGAGTGCCGCGAAGCAGCCCGCCTGGTGGGTGCCGACGACTTCATACGCCGTCTGGCCGACGGCTACGACACGCTGCTGCAAGGTGATGGCGGCAACCTCTCTCAGGGTGAGCGTCAGCTGTTGGCCATCAGCCGCGCTGCCGTTGCCAATCCTCCCGTGCTGATACTCGACGAGGCCACCAGCAGCATCGACACCCGCACGGAGCGCCTCGTCCAGCAGGGCATGGATCGCCTCATGCAGGGACGAACCACTTTCGTCATCGCCCATAGGCTCTCCACCGTCCGCAATGCCGACCAGATTATCGTCCTCGACCACGGGCGTATACTCGAACAGGGCACCCATGAGCAGCTGCTCCGCCTCCGTGGTCGCTACTACCAGTTGTATATGGGTAATCTTAAGGTTTAGACATGCTGACAGTCAACCTAAATTAGGGAACGTCACTAAGTGATACCTCTCATCCTTCCTGTCAACCTCGAAAACGCCTTTGTTTATAAGGGTTTCAGTACGGGAGAGATTTTTTCAAGCCCTCCCATATCTCTCCCTTACCTCTTATGGATCCCTCCTGTTAGACTTCATCTGGGAACGGAAGGGACTGTTGGGGAATTGCTGTTCATTACGTTCGGAGTAATTGGAAATACTCCAAGAGTATTCAAAATTTCTTTCGGAGTAACATTTTTTTGCTTTGCAGAAGTTCTTTGCATTCGGAAAAGCTCAAATAAATTTGGCTTTTCTCTCGTTTTTTCGTAACTTTGCAGTCTAATATATAAAAGAAGTATCAAAAATGAAGAAATATTTCATGCTGGCTATGGCTGTTTTGACCATAGCATCGTGTACTGACAGCAAGTTCCATGTTCAGGGGAACATCACTAATGCAAAGGACTCTGTGCTCTATTTCGAGAATATTGGCTTGGCGGGTTACGAGCTGCTCGACTCGGCCAGGCTGGACGCTGACGGCAGTTTCAGCTTCAGCGGCGAGAGGCCAGAGGCTCCTGAGTTCTACCGTCTGCGTATCAGCGACCAGATCATCTCGCTCTCCATCGACTCTACGGAGACCGTCACCGTCAAGGCCCAGTGGCCACAGATGGCCAGCCAGTACGAGGTCAGCGGTTCCGCAGAGTGCCAGACCATCAAGGAGCTGGCCCTGAAGCAGATGGAGCTGCAGCAGCGCGCCATCGCCGTCAGCAACAATCCCACGCTTAGTGGCGCCCAGGTCAACGACAGCATCCTCGCTATGGTCAGTCGCTACAAGGACGAGGTGAAGCGCCAATACATCCTCCCCAATCCTGCCAAACCCTCTGCCTATTTTGCCCTTTTCCAGACCCTGGGAAACCTGCTGCTGTTTAATCCTCGTGCCGACAAGGACGACATCAAGGTCTATGCCGCCGTGGCTACTAGCTGGGATGCCTTCTGGCCCGAGGCCGAGCGAGGCAAGAACCTGCACAATATAGCCATTGAGGGCATGAAGAACATCCGCATCAGCGAGACTCAGGGACTCCGTGGCATCGACCCCTCGAAAGTGCAGGAGACGGGACTTATCGACATCGCTCTGCGCGACAACAAGGGACAGATGCGTCGTTTGAGCGACCTGAAGGGACAAGTCGTGCTGCTCGACTTCCACGTCTTTGCTACCAACGACTCGCCAGCCCGTATCCTGCTCTTGCGCGAGCTTTATAACAAGTACCAGTCACAGGGTTTCCAGATCTATCAGGTCAGCCTCGATTCTGACGAGCATTTCTGGAAACAGCAAACCGCTGCGCTGCCTTGGATTAGTGTCCGCGAGGACAAGGGCATCAACTCCAGCACCCTGTCGCTCTACAACATTCAGGCAGTACCAGATTTCTTCCTCATCGACCGCGGCAACAACCTTGTAGGCCGCTCGCAGAACATCAAGGATCTGGAACAGACCATCAGGAGCCTGCTTTAGTGTAGGCATATTCTTCAATAACCTGCCTTTATTCATCAATAAGGGCAGGTTATTTGTCAATAAGGGTGGGTTATTCATTTCAACGTTTTCAGTACGTTTTCGAGTCCTTCGACATTACGAGGGCAGGCAATGATAATACCGTCAGGGCCGATGACAACCGTCTCAGGCCACGAGCAGATGCCATATAAATTCCAAGCCGCTTTCGTAGCCAGTTGTGGCCAGGGGAGTTGCTCCTCTTTCAAACGCTCAGTCCACTTGCTGTTTGGGTTATTGATGGCATCAGTGGCTAGACTGATGATTTCTACATTTTTTGTTTTGTGATACTTTTCGTAGAGTTTGCACAGCTGTGGCAGAATGTCGAACTGGTCGCGATGCCAACTCTCCCAGAAGTGTAGCACTACATATCCTTTGCCTACATACTCTTTCAGTTCATGATAGTTACCCAGTGTGTCCACAAGCAGCACGTTCTCATAATGCTTTCCAGGAAGACGTTTCTCCAAACCGGCCACGTATTCTTTGACGGGAGCCATCAGCAGATGGTTGGCGTAACGGAAATTGTTGCTTACAAAGGGCTTCAACTCGTCGTAGGTCAGTTCAGAATAAAACTTGTAGAGGGCGTAAGTTCTCAGCAGGTCGTCTTTGCCAGAGAAGATGACTTGTCGATAGCGCTCACATTGTCTGTTGATGGCAGCATCCAATTCTGCACGGTCCTTTATTTTTAGCATACGCATTCGTTCTGCTTCCGTCTCATTCACAAAGTTGTTGCGCTGTTGCGATGCTTTTGAACTTTTGACGGAACCATGCTTCAGGTCTGCCTTGACGGGTTGGCCATCGACCCAAAAGTAGGTCATAGAACGATTGTCTAGCAAGAGGTAGCATACCTCATCTTTAGGCAACTGACAAGTAAAAGAGAAACGACCGTTTTTAACAGGAAATCTTCCAAACACCTCAGAATGCGACACACTACGACGGACACTGATGCTGTCGGCATCGTCAGGGGCAGTGCCACTAATCTGACAGTCAACCAGCTGCAGGTCTGACGATTCATTTACTACCAGTCCATTGTAGGTCACAAACTTCATAAGCTGTGAGGTGGTAACAGAGGATGACACTATCATGGCAGGCCGACTCTTCACTTCACCGCCCTCATCCTGATAGTGCTCGCTCTTCTTGTAGAGCGTATAGCAGGTATAGCCAAACATTTCCTTGTGTTTCTGTCCGACGGCAGACTCGGTGAAAGGATGAAGGATGTTAATCAGCGTGTTGTACTGTTCGTGGGTCAGCGTGTTGGGATAGCCGTCACACATCTTGTGAAGAATAACTACGGCAGCCGTCTTTCCTTCTGTTGTCTCACGCTGGTATATCTGACAGGTTTGCCTGACCTTGGCCAGCAATTCCTCGTATGTCTGAGGGGATGATGAATTTGGAGCGTACTTGATAGTAGCTGTCAGTTCCTGCTCCTTTCGCTCAGAATAAGGTCGAATGAAAGGCATGTGCCCGAGTTTCTTGGCATGAATCTCAAAGATAGTACCATTCATAAGCCATGTATTTCCTATCTGTTTGTCCTGCTTTATCTGCTGTTCCCACAACAAAAGAAGGGCATAGCGATAGCCGTTTGTCATGTCGAAGGACAGTAGTCTGATGTTCTGTTTTTTCCCAAATACATACTTTCCGCTTACGTAACCATTACTATTTCCTGATGACCATTGTATGCCAGGAATCAATGGATCTCCATCATTTGCATCATGCATGTAGATTTCCTTGGCATGCATCGCTTCACTACGCAGGGCCTGTTCCAGTTCTTTCAGGTGCGGAAACAGGATGGTCGAGTTATCGCTGTCCATGCCAAACACCATACTGAAACTGTAAGCTATCGTCTTACTGCCCGAAACCTCGTCGCTGTTGACGACTCGTCCTTTGTCAACGTTATACTCGCCGGAGGCAACGAAAGCCTGCAGCTTATCATGGATATTACGAACGGCATCGTTCACCTGAGCCTGGGCTGACACAGCAAGTATCAGGATTATCACCATAACAATAGTTCTATTCTTCATCATCATTATTTTTTACAGGGTTAATAATTGCGGCCTCGTGGGACTGGACATCTTTATGCAACTCATTCAGAATGTAGTTGTTGACAATACGCTGCAGTCGTTCATCAGCATGCATCACTTGATGAATGCGTTCTATATAAAGGCTGTCCTCAATCAGGGCCAGTTCGCGTTCTATCTTGTTGATATAGTAGTCGAGGCTGTCAGCTGTTGAGGCAGAATCTTCTAACCTCACAGCCTGATGATCCCGTACTACTAATTTTATGTCTGTTCTATTAGCCTTTCGTTTTTCCTCTTTTGCTGACAGTTCCCGACTAAAGGCGGCTGTAACTGCTTTACTGTCCACATCCAGTCCGCTCCCTTCGGACTTGGAGTCCGCTCCCGACGGATTCGGAGTCCGTTCCCTTCGGACTAAATCGTTCTGTGCTACCGGCTTTTCATTTTCTCTGGTATCCATATTCGTCGTTAGCATGACAAGCAGCATGATGCTGGCAGCGATGGCGGCGACAGCAGCTACGAAGATCCGGACCTGTTTAGCAGGCTTAGCCTTTGGGCAATCCAGATCTGGCAGACTGTCAATGATGCGGTTCGTCAGCTCATCAGGGTTGCTGATGACGGGCTTTTGTTGCTGCAAGCAATTGAGTATGTCGTCAATCTTCTTCATATCCTAAGTCTTTTAGTCGTTTACGTATAGTCTGGCGAGCCACATAGAGATTGCTTTTCACTTGTCGGGCATCCATTCCTGTTATCTGTTCTGCTTCCTGCGAGGAAAGCCCTTCCATTTGGCAGAGTGTGAACACAAGCCGTTGCTTCTCGCTCAGCCCTTCTGCCAATAACCTGATAATAGATATCCATTCGCTGTTCTCTAACGTGCGTTGACTGTCGCTATCAGAGGCAAAACAATGTAAGACATACTCATCATCAGGCATCGGACAGACTAACTTGGTGGCTTTCATTCGATCGAGACATTGTCTTGTTGCTATCGTGTAGAGCCAGGTAGTGAACGATCTCTGGGGGTCATAGTTTCTGAGGTTCTGCCACACTCGTATAAAGGTTTCCTGCACCACATCCTTTGCCTCTTCTTCATCGCCCAACATTTTCAGCGACAACGAAAACAGCATCTGTTGATACCTTTCTACCACCCATTTGAACGCAGTCTTATCGCCGCACTGACATCGTGTGAGTATTTCGTTGTCTATCTGCTCCATTTTATTCTTTGTTCACTTCGTCGAGTTAAACCTTCTAAAATATATACGATGGAGAAACCCTCAAGTCAAATCTATCTACATTTTTTCACAAGAAAAAGACGTTTTGGTGGTCCAAGGAATAGATGCTAATGATAAACTGGGCTACTAAAAAAACTGCTCAGCTATGGTAGCTGAGCAGGATCGATTTCTTTGTAGGCAACGCGCAATCGTCGCCAAGTATAGATGGCATGGAGTTTGCCGTCCTTGCCCTGAATGATGCTGGGGTAGGAGTACTGGCTGATGGGCGAGTCCTCAAGTGTCAGGGCGTGTTGCCAATGGGTTCCGTCATCGCTGATGGCAATGGAGAGAGGGGTGCGGACCCCCTTCTTGGTACCTGGTAGCGAGGCGAAGTTGTTGTAGATAAGCACATGGCGACCGTCCTGCAGGGTTACGGCATCGGTGCCCGACTGGTTGTTGGGAACATCCAATAGTGTTACGTTAGTCCAGGTGTTACCGTTGTCGCTGGAGAAGGAGGTGCCTATCTTGCCGTTGCGGGTGCGCATCAGGACTTGCAGGCGACCGTCCTTTAGTTTCAAGATAGAGGGCTGGATGCAGTCGATGGGGTGGCGACCATCCTTCGTAGCTACGCCTCCGGCATCGGGAGCCTCGATGTCTTCCTTCTTGGAAGTGGCAGAGCCATTGGTTGCCTTCATGTCTTCGGTACGCATGGCCAGTTCAGCCTTGATGGGACCTACATATTTCCATTCTTTCTTGGCGATGTCGTAAATTTCCATGTGGAACTTCCAACCATTGTCCTCTGTGCTGGATGGACAGAGTAGGCGACCATTAATGATTTCGGGTTTGTTCTTGATAGGACCGAGGAATCCTTTGGGCAATGGTTCCTTGTCGCTCCAGGTCTTTCCGCCATCTTTCGACTTGCATACCCATCCAGTCCAATCGGACACCTTCAATCCTACTTTGAAGAAAAGCCACAGCTCGCCGTTGGGCATTTCCGTGATGACGGGATTCCAGCAGGCTTTTCGTCTTTGGTCAGCAGAGGCGGTGCCTTTGCGCACAGGGCCTTCGG
The DNA here is from genome assembly GCA_017474925.1 of Prevotella sp. Lineage (GTDB taxonomy): Bacteria > Bacteroidota > Bacteroidia > Bacteroidales > Bacteroidaceae > Prevotella. Next base: position 58,860 of record JAFVGN010000044.1, read on the forward strand.
AAGCAGGGGTGCTCTCAGCGGTGATGCCTGCAATTTCGGCATTCTTCGTGCCTAAGTTGAAGACACCGTCAGCAGCGAGGATGGGCTTGCTCCACTCGTTGGTGCCTTTTTTCTTGATGCTTACCCAGATGCAGACGTCGGGATTGCGCTCGTGCTTGCCTCCAAAGTAGGTGGCTACGAGGTCGCCCTTCTTCGTCTCCACGATGGTGGCAGCATGGCACTGGGGGAAGGAGGCCTGCTCGTAGAGGAACTCATCCTTGGTGATGGCAGGCGAGGCTGTCGGAATGTTACACGAGAAATGGTATTTACCTGAGCCAATAGTCTTGATGGTGCCATCGGGCAGGCAGAGGTCTGCTGTAGTGTTGCACGGAATCTGTACATCCCATTCCACATGTTGCAAGGTCTTTTTCCAACTACTGGTAATCGTTCCGTAGGGACTGTCGTAACTCACGTTAGCCCAAGGACAGTCCTGGATGCTGAAATCGGGCTTGAGCACGATGTGCTTATAGGCATTTCCCGTCTGACGGATACCGCCCAGGTATTGGTAGCACCAGGTGACGAGGTCGCCCAGCAACATGACGTGGTTACCGCTGTTCATCTTGGGCGAGGCCTTGTCGCCGTTCCACAGTTCCCAGATGGTGGTGGCGCCGTTTTCGGCCATGTAGCCCCACGAGGGATAGCTGTGCTGGGTGGCTATCATGTAGGCAATGTCGCTGAAACCGCCTTCGCTGAGGCCGCGCAGCAGCCACGAGATGCCGATGACGCCACATGGCACATGGGCATCGTTCTTCAGGATGATGTTCTCCACTACGTTTTTGGTCACCTCTGCACGATACTGGGTTGGCACGATGCCAAAGCTAAGTGCCAGCAGGTTGGCCGTCGCTGTATTATTACCATAAAATATAGAGTCGGGATAGAGTGGATGACCGGGTGCTTTCGACGTTCCTGCCTTGACGGTCAGGAAGTGCTTGTTGAAAGCCGCCATCATCTGTTCGCGGATGGGTTTCCAATAGTCTGCCTCGCACCCCCATTGCTCCATCAACTGCAGGGTGCGGATGATGTAGGCCGTTGAGATGAGCGTCACGTCGGTCTTACGGGCTTCGTCCTGCGAGTGGATGAGTTCGAGCTTCTCGGGCGGTACGCACCAGTCGGCGTACTTGCCGCAATGGATGATACCGTCGATGCCGTATTCCTCGATGATGTGGAGTACCCACTTTTTGATGTAGGGATAGCTGCGGTCGATGGCCTCGCGGTTGCCGTATTGGCGGTAGAGCATGTCGCAGGTGAAGGGCAGCGCTGCCGCCCATGCCACGTCGTCGCTGTAGTAGTTCCAGAAGGCTGGAGCCACGTCGGGGATGCAGCCGTCGGTGCGCTGGGCTTCGCAGATGTCGCGCATCCACTTGGTGTACAGGCGCTCGTTGTCGAAGATGAACGACTCACCCAGCGAGCCCATAGTCCTGTCGCCCAGCCAGGGTTGTCGCTCGTCGCGCTGCGGACAGTCAACGGGCATGCCCTTGTAGTTGTCCAGGATGCCCCACCAGGCATTGCGTATCACCTTGTTCAGCAGGGTGTCGGAACACTCGAAACGTCCGATAGGTGCCATCTCGTCGGCAACCACCTCGGCTATGAAGTCGTCGTTCGTGGCATGCTTCAGGCCTATGACCTGGGCATACCTGAAGCCGTGGTAGACGAACGTGGGCGTCCACCAGCGTCCAGTTTTACCTTCCTGGCCGTTGCACACGTAGATGTCCGTGGAACGGGCGTTGCGGAAATTCTCGCGGTAGAGCGTGCCGTCGGCGTTCAGCTTCTCGGCATAGACGATGCGGATGGTGTCGCCCTTGTCTCCGCGCATGCGGACTTTCAGCCAGCCGGCGATGTTCTGTCCCACGTCGACGATGTTGTCGTGTGGGGACAGCGTCCTGACTTGCTGTGGCACATTTCCTGTGCCAAGGTCAGAGAGTGGCGTGGCGGTCATTCCCTCAGTCATCTGCGCACGCAGGTATGCCTGGGGAATGTCTGTCCGTTCTGCTTTCATCCATGACGAGTCGTCGTAGCCGACGCTGGCCCAGCCCGTCAGTTCCTTACGGGCGTCGTACTCCTCGCCGTCGTATTCATTGTTGGCACGTATGGGACCGTCGGTCGTCACCCTCCAGCCCTTGTCGTCGGTTTGCAGGCGCTGAGTAGTGCCGTCGGTGTATTCCACCAGCACGTTGACGCGGCATTTGGGATAGCCGAAGGTGTGTATCTTGTAGGGTTTGTGCTGTTGCATGGGAAACAGCCGCCCGTTGCCCAGGACGATGCCCAAACAGAGACGGGGCGACAGGGCACTTGTGACGTCGTAGGTGTTGTAGTAGATACTCTTGCGATAATCGCTGGGGACGGGGGTGAGCACCCGGTCGCCCATGCGCTGGCCATTGACGTAGAACTCATGAAGGCCGATGCCGGCAACGTAGGCAGTTGCACGTCTGACCTTCTTGCCCTGCTTTAGCTCGAACTCCTTCCTCAGGTAACGGGCGGCCATGCGGGTGTGGAACCCTCTTTCCTCATCTGGCATCAACTGCTCCAAACCGATCCAATAGCCACTCCATTTGCCCTCGTCGAGCAGTCCGATGCTGAAGCACTCCTCGCTGCTCCACGCGGTCTCGCCGGCAGTAGTCCACACCTTGACTTTCCATGTGCAGGCGCTATTGCTTAGCAGTTTCCTTCCTGCATAGCGCACCCATAGCTGTTGGTCGCTTTCCACCTTACCCGTATTCCATACCTCGCCCTTATCGTCGCTTACAACAATCTGGTAGGCTGTTTGGCGTACATCCTGTTGGTTGCTCACGATCTGCCAGGAGAAGCGGGGTTTGGCAGTATCAATGCCCAAGGGCCGGGAAAGGTTCTCTACACGCAGGTTGGTCACCTCCACCGCTTGTTGACTTCGGGTCTGGGCACGGTGTTGTACGGCCAGGGCCACAAGGGGCACCAATGCCAGCAATAGCGTAAGCTTTCTATTCATTGTTTTGGTATTTTTGTAAGATGGCGTCAATAGTGTCGTAGTCTGCCAGGGGTGAATCGGTAAACACGGCCTGGACAATTCCTTGTCTGTCCACGATATAGATGCGCGGTATGCCGCTGGTGGCAAAACGGTAGTAGAGGTCCTTGTCCTGGGGCATATAGACGGGCATGGTCAACCCATCCTTGCTCCAGTATTGCTTCACTTCGTCCAACGACTGGCTACGCGGCACGTTGAACATAGGTACTGACTGATAGGTTTCGTATATGCGTTGTAGTACAGGGAATTCTTTCTGGCAGTCGGGACAGCCTGTGTCGAAGAAGCTAAGTATATAGGCTTTCCCGCTGAGGGACGACGAAGAAACCGTCTCGCCGTCAGCGCTGGTCAGGATGAAGTTGGGAACGGTGTCACCGACGTTCACCTTGCCCGTACGGTCGTCGTCCGTATGGCTGTCGTTCAGGCAAGAGGCCTGGACAATGACAGCAAGGAGCAGCAGGAGCTGACGGATGTAGGATATATGTTGCTTTACCATGCTTACTCGTTAAGGTCGCGGCCTAGCGGCTGATAGCCGTCAGGTGACAGGTCTGTCTGGTCTTTCTTCAAATAGTCCTTCGAGGCATCAATGGCGATGAGCACGCCGTCTTCCACACGGACTGACTGGGGATGATAGCGGAAGGTGAGGACCTTGGAGTCAAATTCTCCTAAATAGATGAGTTTGCCTGTAGATGCGGTCATCCACCAGACGTTCTTCTTTGTCCCGCTGATTTTCCTGAGATCCAGCTTCATAGAGTTGCCGTTGTAGTTATAGACCAGGAGATAGTCGTTGCCTCGGGTGGCGATGAGACGGTTGTACCGCTCGCCATTCTCTTGGATGACGCTCTGGTCGGCTATGCGTTCGAAGTAGGGGAACGAAAGTATCAAACGCTTCAGGTATTGCATTTGGTTATAGCCTGGGTCCTTCAGTCCCTGATACCAAGTCTTTACGTCGCCGGCATCGCCATAGCTGGTGGGGTAGCCTGGCTTCAGCATCTGCATGATGGCATTGTGGCCGTAGGTGTGTCCGCACGATCCTGCAAAGACACTCCAGTAGGCATAGCGGCGCACGTCGTAGTCCTGCCAGCGGGCTTCGTTGGGGTCGTGAAGGCCGACGGGAATGTCCTCATAGGAAGGCTCGGCATCCAGAACGGGCTTGATGGGATTGTATTTCCATGTGGAATCAACATACATCCAGTTGTCCTCTTCGGTGTTGTCTGGAATGGGGTAGTCTGCATTGCCCATGCGCTGACCGTATCGGCGGTGACCGCTTTGGAACGTGTGGAAGTCAATCCATGGGGCTTTCGACCACCACTTGGCTGAGGTGTAACGGCCACGGGGGTGGTAGGTCATGAGGTGATTCTTGTCTATTGACTTGATTGTGGTGGCCAGGGCCTCCCATACCTCGGGCTTGATGTCTCCCTGTATGTCGCCGCCCATGAACCAAATGATGTTGGGCTTGTCCTTGTATCGGCTGGCGAGGAAGGTGCCGTACTTCTTGGCATCCTCAACGCCCAGCAGGCCGGCCTTTACCAGTCCGCCCCAGATGCACACCATGCCGATGTAGATGCCATGCTGGGCAGCCATGTCAACAATATAGTCCATGTGGTCCCAGTAGCCATAGACACCTTTCTGGTTGATGTTCTTGAAGTTCCACCCGTCGATATTTGACATTTGGCCGTAAATGTTATAGGCGGGTACACCGTCAATAGTTTGTACCTGCACGACATTATAGCCTGCCTTGGCACACGACTGGAGATACCATTCTGCCTCGGCCCTGTCCAGACGTTCGGGCAGCAGCCAGCCGGTGTCGCCCAGCCAGAAGAAAGGCTGCCCGTTATCAAACTGTAGATAACGCTGGTTATCTGATACCCGTAACTTGCCGTTGTCCCACGGCTTACCAGCCTGTACCGACATGGACAGCAGCACAAGCGCAATAATTATCAGTAATTTCTTCATATCCATACCTAATACTTATATATAAAAGGGACTGACAACATGCATTTTTGTCATCAGTCCCCCCTCAGGCTTTCGTCCTAAGCCTGTTAATGGTTTACAGCTGATATTCAAGCATTATCATGGAGTAGGGCTTTACATCGATGTCAAACTTCTTCTGAGCCTTGATGGTTTCCTTCTTGGGAGCGATGGGCTGTGCGTCGAAGTTGTTTTCCTGGTCGGGCTTGCCTGTCAGGACCGTCTTGGTGGCAGTCTTCTTGATGGGGAAGCGGCTCAGGTTGATTTCAGCCTCTTTCTCTTGATCGGAAGCGTTGACCAGCTTGACATAGAGCTTGCGCTTCTTCACGTTCAGAATGACACTCTGACCATAGTGTACGTTCTCGAGGGGCTGTTGTATACCCTTGGCGTCACCGTCGAAGTGTACGCAGTCGCCATAGTAGTACTGGCCGCTCGACTGTCCGAACAGTTGCTGCACATAGTAGCTACAGGTCAGGAACGGACGCTCGCTGTCAAAATAGATCATGTCGGGATTCCATTGGGTACCGTTCTTGCGGGCAAAGAGGGGAGCGTAGGAAGTCATGGCTACAACGTCGGCATTGCGCTCTACATGCAACAGGTACAGGCCTTCGGCCAGGGCATCGATGAACTTCTTGTCCTTGGCGGCATACTCGCCAAGATAAACCTTCGTCTTTCCACCACGCGGATAGTTGTCATACTGGCGCTTGTTCAGGAAATACTCGTTGGGCTCGTAATAGTGCTCGTCAAGGATGGGCATGCCAAGCTCCTTGGCCAGTTTCCAACCGGCTTCGTAGTCTGGGTTGTCCTTATGGGAACCAGGACCAGCTGTGCCTACGATGATAATCTCAGGGTGAGCTTTCATAACGCGTTCGTAGATATACTTGAAGCGCTCAATGAACTCGGGCGAAATCTTCTCCTCATTGCCAATGCCCAGATATTTCAGGTTGAAGGGCTTGGGATGGCCGGCATCGGCGCGCATCTTGGCCCACTTGTTGGTAGCGGGATCACCGTTAGCCCACTCAATGAGGTCAATGGCTTCTGCCACCCACTCGTCCATCTCGGACATAGGCACTACTTCCTGAGCCTGTGTAGGCCACATATTCCAGCCGCCGTTGGTTCCCTGACAGCTCACGCCACTAGGCAGAATGGGTACAGGCTCCATGCCGAGGTCCTCGCAGAACTGGAAGTACTCGAAGAAGCCCAAGCCCATGCTCTGATGGTATCCCCATGTGTTCTTCAGACCACGGCGTGTTTCCTTCGGTCCGATGGTGGTCTTCCACCGATAGGTGTCCCAGAAGCCGTCACCACCTCCGTGTACTACGCAACCGCCAGGAAAGCGCATGAACTTCGGGTTGAGGTCAGCCAATGCCTGAGCAAGGTCTTTGCGCAGTCCATGTCCTTTGTAGGTGTCCCGTGGCATCAATGATACCATGTCAACGTCCATGTCGCCATCGGTCAGCATGAGAATCTGAAGTGCGGCTTTCTTGCAGTCGACATCGGGTGTCAGCGTGGCAGTATATTTCTTCCAGTTCGTGTCATCAACAGTCAGCGTAACGTCAGAGAGGAGCTTGGGATCTTTGCCCCAGCCCTGAGGCTCGACGAGGGCAACACGAATCTGCTTGGCAGGGCCGTAGTTGCGGAAGAAGACGGAGAAGTCGTACTTTGCACCGGCTTTTACGGTGATGCTGTCATAGCCGTTGTTCTCGATGCCATAGCCTCTCCAGCCCTTAAAGTCATAGAATTCCTTTGTGCGCTCAGCATGGAGTCGCATGTAGGTGGGATTGAAGGGATGGATCCCGTTGTCCTTGCGTACTTCCAGCAAGCCAAGTGAATGCCCCGGGCGTACCACCTTCCAAGCAGTACCGGCTCCCCAACCGTCTTTTTCGGCAGGCGAGAATTCGAACGAGCCGTTCTGAATGAGCTCGGCATAGAGTCCACCATCAGCACAATTGTTGATGTCCTCGAAGAAGATGCCGACAAGTTCGTCACTGATAGCCTTGCCACCCTTGGGGGCGTTCATCGGTTTTTGGGCGTTAAGTCCCACGGTCGCTGCCATCAGAAGGGCAGCACAAAAGATGTTTCTTTTCATTTTTTTTGTATGGGTTAATAGGTTTCCACTTGCAAAGATACAATAAATAATTGATAATAGTCCATTGCGGATGTGAAAAATGGGTCTCTGACGTTCTTAATAATACAAATCAATAAGTTTTTGAAACATTTGGAGCGATGGGCTTTGTGATGTAAGGAAATAGGTTCCACGAATTCAGAATATTGACCTTGTTCACATCTTGGACTTGACAGGAATGACATAGAAGTTGCGCCCTTTCTTGAAATCCAACATCCACTGATCGAGGATGATATGCTCATCCAGTGCCCGGATGCGGAGGGTATGATCGCCTTTGTCTAACGTGACTTGAGTCTGTTTGAGGGCCTGACCACGTAGGACACTCTGCTTCCAGAAATCGGAACGGTATTTTTCTTTTAAAGAAATGGTAACAGCAGGTTTATCGTCTATCTGCACCCAATAGCGAAGGTCGCCCTTGTCGTTGGGCTGAGTGGGAATCATAGCTGTATAAAGTATGGCTTCGCCTTCATGAAGGACTTTAAAGCGATAGACTAATTCGCCTCCTTTGGGAATGGCTACTGCATTCATGGAATGTCCCAGCATTTGGATGCTGTGGCAACCACTTGAAGCCATGTCGTAATCAACCGCATTATATGCAATGGCGTCTTGTAACGTGTAAGGCTTTCGCTCGTATGCTACAGGAGGGAAGGTGCTACTGTCTGAATAGGGCAGAGTAGGGGGATAGAACACATAGAGGTCGCGTGGCATCATGTTCATCAGGCCTTTCCATTTACCATCTGCCAGTTTGTTATTATAATAGTCGGTAAGCTGTTGTATGTCATGATAGGCTGCCATTGAGCGTGCTGATGCTTCAAGCATGAAGTGCTCACGTCCCTCCATGGAGAGCCCTGTTTGTCCCATATATAGCGAACGGGCTTTCTGGGCTTCCAACATCTTAACTGCCATCGCATTGGCACAAAGTATTGGATATTTAATATGAGCAAAGTAGGCATCCTTTAGGTTGGGACGTATCAGTTGCTCTGTTTCAAGAACAGTTTTGCAGATAGCTGCATAGTCAGACAGGTAATTATTCAGCTCGTCGCCAAATTCCGTCTGCGAGAATTCTGTGTCTATAACCTGAGAACGACCACGGGGATAGGCTTTCCGGTCGCTGAGCTCCACTTGTGTCCATCCCATGAATTCTGGCTTTCTGATGGCACACAGTCGATAGAATTCGCGCATGGCCGGTGCCAGTCTGATGCCTGCGTCATGTCCGAATTGCCGGCATAACCATTGCTCCAAGTGTTGCTCAATGGTGAACTTGTCGATGCCAGTATTCCCTGTTGAAGGACAACCAGGGGTAATGCTTTCTATATCCCATGCCATGTCGAGGAAGAACTCCAAGTCATAGGCTGCAACCTTAGGGTCATGGACGTTGGCTATCCATAATTGTCGGCAGTTATGGTCGTAGGCGGCACGCATCTCGCTGTATATCAGACCTGGCTGGGTGGTAGTCAGCCACAAATAGTCATGTGGGCGTCCCCAGTATGACAGATGATAATAGACGCCTCCGCCTCCCCGTCGCTGTTGCTGTTTTTCATCAGAGAGACGTGTCATATAGCCGTAATTGTCGTCGCACCACATCAAAATAACATCGTCAGGTACCCGCAGGCCGCTTTCCATGATTTCAAGAACCTCCTTATAGGGAATAAAGACCTGAGGGACACGTTCAACATCTTTATGATAGTAAGTGCGAATCAGTTCTCGCTGGTCATCAATGACCTGTTGCAGTCCGTCCAGTTTCTCTTCTTTCGTTTTCACACCCTCCATCGAGCCATCGTGGATGCCTCGCATCCCTATTGTGAAAAGTTCCTCACTGCCCTTTACTTCCTGAAGGCGTTCCGCCCAGTAGCGTTTCACCTCGTCACGGTTGGTCATATAATTATAAGCTCCTCGCTGCTGTTGATTCCACTCAGCGACATTATTCCGAAGCAGAGGCTCACAGTGGCTGGTGCCGATAAGGATACTGCAAGAGTCTGCCATCAGCTTGTTACCAGGAATGGTAAAGAAACCTGACGTACCTGTGTGCATGGCTGGCCAGATGGTGTTAGCTCGAAGGCGTAAAAGGAGTTGGAAAATGGCTTTGTAAGTCTTGGGGCCAATATAACCAAACTGGTCGGATTTCTCGTAATGCTTCCAGGCCCAGTTGCGCAAGCTCCAGTCTTCGTCGTTGATGAAGATGCCGCGATAGCGTACGCTTGGAATGTGCTCCAAAAAGAACTGACTGTCGATGGTTAGTTGTTTCTTACGCTCTGGTACAACGTCCCCCCACCAGATCCATGGTGAGACTCCTGCCATACGACTAAGCTCAAGAATGGCATAAGCCGTTCCGCGTCCGTTATGCCCTTCGACGAGTATCTGTCCTTTTGGATTAACGCTAATCCTGAAACCGTCATCGTTGCCATGTCCCTGCGCGATGCGGATACAGGCTTTTCGGGATGGTACAGCACTCATGCCTGTTACCTGTTGCATGTCGTTGCTAAACATCTGAAGGGCTATTTTTACTACAGGGTCTATCCGCCCAACCACCTGGTAGGTTACAGGATTCTGCCCGTCAAACCATACTACGTCGGCTGCTTTTGCAGACAGGAAGTTCAGTAGAATGGCTAATAGTATTAATGTAGTTTGTTTCATGTTTGCAAATTTAGGTATATTTTCTGAGTCTTGCAAGGTATTTGGCAAATAAATCTAAACATCGTCTATTTGTACCTGAATATTGACGTCATGGTAGTCGCGCCATCATAGACACTTGATAGGTTCTTGTGTTTGAAGTTTTCTGCTGAAAGTTTGGAAAATTCAGGATTAATAGTTAATTTTGCAGAGTGAATAGTAAAATAGGTATATAAAATGAAAAGAATAGTACTGGTTTTGATGATGGCCTTAATGGGGCTGGCGGGTTATGCGCAGACGAATGTCACGTCTGTTAAATATGGATATCTGAGCTATGACTCAGTAATGAAGGCTATGCCTGAGTATGCACAGATGCAGTCTGAGCTGGCAGAACTGCGCAGCCAGTACGAGGCTGAGCAGAAACGGGTAGAGGATGATTTCAACAAGAAGTACGAGGAATTCCTGGACGGGCAGGCTTCGTTCCCGAAGACTATTCTGCAAAAACGCCAAGGCGAACTTCAGGAGATGCTCGACAAGAACATTGCTTTCAAGAAAGAAAGCCAGAAAATGCTCTGCGAAGCTGAGGCTAATTTGCAGGAAAGTTTCAGAGGCTTTATCAATATGGCAGTAGAAACCATTGGCAAGGCTCGTGGCTATGCCTTCATCCTCAACACGGACAAGGATGCTCTGCCTTTTATTAACCCAGAAATGGGCGAGGACATTACTAAAGACGTAAAAGCATTGCTGCAGAAGTGAATCCTCTACCCGTAGCTCCTGGTCCAATAGGAATTTTTGACAGCGGATATGGTGGGTTAACCATTCTTCATGGCATTCGCCAGCTGTTGCCCCAGTACGACTATTTGTACTTGGGTGACAATGCGCGTGCACCATATGGTACCCGCTCGTTCGATGTGGTCTATGAATTCACACGTCAGGCTGTTATCCGTCTTTTCGAAATGGGATGTCATTTGGTTATATTAGGTTGCAATACCGCCTCAGCAAAGGCTTTGCGTACTATCCAACAGAATGATTTGCCCAAGTTGGATCCAAACCGGCGGGTATTGGGCGTCATCCGGCCTACAGCAGAAATCATAGGTTCGTTGACGCATAGCCGCCACGTAGGCATCTTTGCTACGGAGGGAACTATAAGAAGCGAATCGTACAACTTGGAAATACAAAAATTGTTTCCAGACATTCACGTCTCTGGGGTGGCTTGTCCGTTTTGGGTACCTTTGGTAGAATATAATGAGGCAGACTCACCAGGGGCAGATTACTTTGTCAAGAAACGCATAGACCAGCTGATGCGTCTTGACCCTGATATAGATACAATTATCTTGGGTTGTACCCATTATCCTTTGCTGTTGCCCAAGATTCATAAATACATTCCTCGAGGAATCCGTATAGTTTCTCAAGGTGAATATGTGGCAGATAGCTTACAACGCTACTTCGAATGTCATTCTGATATAGAACAGACCTGTACCAAGGGTGGGAAAGTTAATTACCTAACAACAGAAAACCCAGAGAAATTCAAGGAGCAGGCACAAATTTTCCTCCATGAACCCGTCGAAGTTGAGAAGACGACCTTAGGATAATAATCTTTTTGAGAAATAACGCACAGGATACCACACAGACAGGAATCCTACAGCAATGACAGTTACAAAAACGAGTACAACATCCCAAGGATGGACGCTTACTGGATAGGCATCGACAATGAATGAGCCTTCACTGCTCCCAAGGCGCACCAATCCGTATTGGTGTTGCAACCAGCAGAGCAGTAGGCCTATTCCAATACCGATGGCTGCACCGATGAAGCTGATCATGCGACCCTCGAAAAGGAAAATTTTTGATATTTGTTTGTCAGAGGCTCCTAGATTGCGAAGTGTGATGACATCAGCCTTTTTGTCGATGATAAGCATTGACAACGAACCAATGATGTTGAAACATGCTATGACGAGAATAAAGGTGAGGAAGACGTAAGCAATAAGCTTTTCTATCTTCATGATGCGAAAGGTGTCGTCTTGCTGTTCGTAACGGTCGTAGACATGATATTTGTCACCGGTTATTTCACAGATGCTTTTTTTGACGGTTTCGAAGTTGCTACCAGGTTTCAAACGAAGTTCTAAAGATGACAGCATGCCATCCTGGGAGAATAGCTGACGTGTGAAATTGATAGAAGTTAATATGTAGTTTTTGTCGTACTTGCCTTGCTTGACAGAGAAGATTACGCCAGGCGAGAACAGATCGTCTTCTACAAAACCATCTGTTGGATTGGTCATGTCCAGTTGTCCTTGACGCTTGGGAGCATAAATCTTCAGCGTTCCGTCATACGAGTAACCAATACCTAACTGATAAGCTACCCCAAGTCCGAGGATGCCGTAATTCATATCTGCGGCGTGTAGCTCGAAATGGCCATCACCTTCTATGATTTCGCGAATGTGAGTCAAACTGTCAAAATTATCCTCGACCCCTTTAACCTTAACCATCAGTTGGCGGTCTTTGTAAACAGCCAGTGCCTGGTCTTCCAGACATTCGGTGGCAACTTCAATCTGAGGCAATTGCCGAATTTTGGTCAGAATAGGGTCGTCTGCCGGAGCTGTCTTACCCTTGACAGGCACAATCTTCAGTTGAGGGTCCATCTGGGTGAACAGCGAAGCCACCATATCATGGAATCCATTAAACACGCTCAGCGTTACCACCAATGCCATAGAAGCTACAGCAACTCCAACCATGGAAATGCCGCTGATGACATTAATGGCATGGGTCGATTTTTTGGAAAATAGATAACGCCGTGCGATGTAAAACGGGAAATTCATGTTTGGCTATTGGCACTTGACATTTTGTAACTAACGACGATTGCAAATTGTTTATTTCTTCAGAAGTTCGTCAATACGTTCGATGTAGTCTAACGAATCATCGATAAAGAAACGAAGCTCGGGCACGATGCGCAGTTGGTAGCGGACCCTGGTTCCGAGTTCGTAGCGTATCTGTCGCTCGTTTTTCGTGATGTTCTGAATGAGTTCTTCACCTTTCTCAGAAGGGAAGATGCTAAGGTAGGCTGTGCAAATGCTTAGGTCAGGGCTGACTTTTGTACGCGTCACACTAACCATTACTCCATGTAAGGAGCGCGTCTGCTCCTGAAAGATAACACTCAGTTCCTTCTGAAGCAGACGCGCTATTTTGTTTTGTCTTGTCTCCTGCATTACTTCTTTCCGTCTACTTCAAGCAGTTCAATTTTGAAGATCAGCATAGAGAAGGGCTTGATGTCAGCACCCTGCTGACGCTCGCCGTAAGCGAGATCCTGGGGAATGTAAACCTCCCATACAGATCCTGCGGGCATGTGAACCAAAGCATCGGTCCAACCCTTGATAACCTGATTGGCACGGAAATTGGCAGGCTCGTTACGATTGTAAGAGCTGTCGAAAACCTTACCGTCTAGAGTCTTGCCTTCGTAGTGTACCTTTACCAGTGAGGTGTCACTAGGCATAGCACCGGTACCCTCTTTGATAACCTTGTACTGAACACCGCTGGGCAGGGTCTTCACACCTTCCTTTTTGGCATTCTCCTTGAGGAAGTCCTCGCCGGCTTTCTTGTTGGGGCCGAACTCTTTCTCCATATTCTTGGCCTTAATGGTGCGCATCATTGCCTGAGCAACCTGAGATGCAGAGTCAACAGTCATCAGACCACCCTTGCCAGTGGTACCGCAAATGAAACCTGCCATGAAGTTCTTCAGAGAAATGGTCTTGGTTGAGTCTTCGCCAAACAACTCGTGGTTGATTCCTTTTACCATCTGATTCGAAATCTGCTGGCCAATCTGAATACCAGCGTAATAAGCGGCCTTCTTCTTGTCATCACCAGCATTTGCACCTTCGTTCAGACCCTTGATGAACTCGTCCATATAAGTGGTGTCAACACCCAGACGACCTACGAGATAATCCTTCAGACCCTGAGTCTGAGCCATACCGATAGCATAGCTGACGGTATCAACATCACTCTTCAGGCTTGCCTTCGGAGTACCATCACCGCATGATGCATACATCATGACAGCAGCAACTGCAGTAAAAGCAGTAAAAGTAAACTTTTTCATCTTAATAATAAATGTTTTATATTTAATACCTAATCTGTGTTTGTTTCAATTACATGACTTGAATCAGTTCTACGTCAAATATCAAGGCTGCATAGGGAGGAATTGACTGTCCTGCACCACCTTCACCGTATGCCAGACGGTACGGAATGAAGAAGCGATATTTAGCACCCTCCTGCATCAATTGTAAACCCTCAGTCCAGCCCGCTATAACTTGCTGAAGTCCGAATACTGCCGGCTCACCGCGCTGTACACTACTGTCAAACACGGTTCCGTCAATCAAGAATCCTTCATAGTGGCACTTCACAGAATCTTTGGCACTGGGCTTCTTGCCGTTGCCTTCTTTTAAAACCTGGTATTGCAAGCCGCTCGGCAGGGTTACAACGCCGGCCTTCTTGGCATTTTCGGACAAATACTTCTCACCTGCTTCTTTGTGAACTTTGCCCTGCTCTGTACGCTGTTTGTTGATTTTTTCTTCCTGCGCAGCAAAAAACTCTTGAACAATGCGTTGAGCATCGCTGCTCTTTACCTTCAGCTCATTGCCTGCCAAAACATCCTTGACAGCCTGTGCGAAGTCATCAATGTTCAACTCTGAGCCACCCATATTGACTAGTTGATGACCAATACCGATACCCAGTGCATAACTAACTTTATCCATCTTTATACCTTATTATTATTAAAATCGGGCGCAAAGTTACAAATAATCTCCGATTTACGTGCGATATTTCGCGAAAAATTGCTAATTTTGTGCATTCTTAATACTTAGCTTATGAAAAAGATAGTTGTTTTAACCGGTGCTGGCATGTCTGTGGAGAGTGGATTGAAGACTTTCCGCGATGCTGATGGATTGTGGGAGGAGTACCCTGTACAAAAAGTAGCTACGCATGAAGCTTGGCTTGACGATCCGACGTTAGTAACCAACTTTTACAACATGTTGCGCAAGAAGTGCTGGAATGTGAAGCCCAACGAAGGACACAAACTGGTAGCGGCATTGGAGGAAAAGTACGATGTGACGGTTATTACGCAGAATGTCGATAACCTCCATGAGATGGCAGGTTCACAAAAAGTCATCCATCTACATGGTGAACTAATGAAGGTTTGCTCTAGCAAGGATCCTGACGATCCGCGTTATCAGCAACTGCTGACACCCGATAACTGTGAAGTGGTACCAGGCACAAAAGCAGGCGATGGTTCTCTTCTACGTCCCTTTATTGTGTTCTTTGGCGAGGCTGTACCTATGATTACTGCTGCAGCTGCAGAGTGTCAGGAAGCAGATATTTTCATCATTATTGGTACTTCGCTCAATGTCTATCCAGCTGCAGGCCTTATACAGTACACTCGCCCTGGCATTCCCATTTACCTTATCGATCCCAAGCCCGTATCGACTGGTAGTCGTACCGTTACACAAATTCAGAAAGGTGCCTCTGAGGGTATGCGTGAACTAAGTGGGCTGCTTATGAAGTAACCCTCGTGCTATTCTTTATTTAATATTTTCTGATAATCGTCTGTTTGCAAGATACGTTCGGCCTCCTGTAGCGTTTTGTCGTTGCGCAGTCCTACCAGCAACTGACCGCCCTGGAAGTAATATGCCGAAACGATGTCCTGCTCTAGCATTTGTTGTATTTCACTACGATGGCGTTCTAAATCACTCCCAAGGTCGTGGTGGTCTATCTTGGCTTTCAAAGCTTCTAACTCTGCTTTCGCCTCTTCGTAGTAGCCTTCGAATTTCATGGCCTTCTCTAATTCTCCAAACTGTTTCTTGCTCAGTTGGTCGTAAGTGAAGCCGGCCTTGATGACACGCTGTTTGAAATCCTCATAGTCGGCATCGGTCAGGCGGAAATCCAAGGCACTGGCAATCGTAGGATGCTTGCCGATATAGTCTACGACATAATCAAAAGCAACCTCTGTCGAGTCAAGACGATCCAAATATAGCGTGATGTTGGCCATCGTGTCTGGTTTTACCTCTATGTCGGGCTTGATGCCCTCTTCCATAGTGATACCGCGTCCTGAAGGCAGATAGTAACGCGATGTCGTCAGCTTCAGGTTCGCATTGTATGGCAGGTCAACATTTGGAACCTGAACAAGTCCTTTTCCATAAGTACGCGTACCTATAATAATACCACGCTTAAGATCCTGTATGGCACCACTGGTAATCTCTGAAGCCGAAGCCGTCTCTTGATTCACCATTATTACGATAGGCATCACAGTGTCAATAGGCTCAAAACGGGTTTTGTATTCTGAATTGGCACGCTTCAGTTTGCCCTTTGTTTCAACGATTTTCTGTCCTTTGGGCAGCCACATGCTAAGTATATCTACACATTCCGACAAAGAACCGCCGCCATTGCCACGCAAGTCCAGAATCAGTTTCTCAGCTCCTTGCTTCTTCAGATTGACAAAAGCTAGACGCATCTGTTTGGCAGGGTCACCCGTAAAAGTGCTCAGATTGATATATCCTACGTTGTTAGGGCGCATACCATACCATATTATTTCAGGCATCTTGATATTCTGACGTGTTATCTTGAATTTCATCTCTTTCCCTGTCGATGGACGCAATATTTTCAAGGCAAACGTCGTACCGGCCTCGCCGCGCAGATGGCTACTGACAAAAGCAGTACTTTTGTCTGCAGTTAATGTGTCGTCTATCTGTAAGATAATGTCGCCCTTCTTCAGTCCGGCCTCAGCAGCAGGCATGCCTTCGTATGGCTCGTCAATCACCACTCGCTTCAGCCTCTGATGGTAGCGTATAAGTGCACCAATACCAGCATACTTACCTGTCAGCATGGTTTTCAATTCCTTCTGACGTTCATCAGGATAATATTCCGTATAGCGGTCAAGCGAACTCAACATGGCATCAATACCTTTGGTAATTACCTTGTTGGCATCCAGTGTATCTACATACATCAGGTCGAGGTTCTTATACAAGGCATTGAATATTTCCAGATTCTTGGCTACGTCAAAATGATGGTTTGGGGCATCTTGAGCCTGACAGTTAAGTACCAACAAACATGTTGATATAAGTGCAAGAAATAATCTCTTCATCTTTGTTTTTATTATTTATGACTGCAAAATTACTAAAAAAATAATGTTTTCGTGAATTTTTTCGCTAAAAAGTTTGCAAGATTAAAAAAAACTACTTACCTTTGCACCCGCAATTCAGAAATGATGCGCATCTGCTTCAGTAGCTCAGTTGGTTAGAGCACCTGACTGTTAATCAGGGGGTCGTTGGTTCAAGCCCATCCTGAAGCGCCTTAAAAATCAAGGAGTTACGAGAAATCGCAACTCCTTTTTCTTTTCCATCTGAACAAATTTTGGTTATCTATTTACGTTTTTTTAAGTATCATCTCATATAAAATCATGACATTCAGCGATACTTTGACAAGCATTTTATAGGGTATCATAGTACATTTTAAACAAAAAATCGTACCTTTGCCAGCAAATTCACTGACGATGGAACAGAAATTCGG
>JAFVGN010000045.1 GCA_017474925.1 Prevotella sp.
AGTTGTAGATGCCACAAGACTGTTGTGGATTTTCCATTGTCTCCAATATTTTTTTGTTTTGTTGTTAGTAATAGTTTGTTTTGTACTCGTTGGGAGGGGTGGGCACTTAGGCAAAAACATCCTGTCTTAACCGCCTAAAGTCAATCACGATAGTTAATGCCACCTATGCCCACGTCTCCACGACGTGAGCAGGCAGACATTCTACTCGTATTGACTTTTTTAGAAATTAGGCGGTTCTGACAGGTCACGAGAAAGCTGTCTAAGCTCTTAGTTTTTCCACGATGTACGTTTTTCGAATTGCAAAAGTAAGATATTTTCCGCAAACCTCCAAACGTTTCAGTCTTATTTTTCAATTATCATTGTTAATTGTCAGCGAATCAATGTTTCCATGATAGTGATTTTCTATGGTGACGTGTATGACCACGTTGTCTTCATCGTCAGCCCATTTGTTACACTGGGCCATCACTGTTCTGAGTGCCTGTTCCTGACCCTCGGGCGGATATTTGTATTTTTTCAGCAGGCGCTTCACCATGACGCGCATCTTGGCGCGGGCCGACTCTTTGTGGTTCCAGTCTATGGTGCGGTTCCTGCGCAGCTGTTCTGTCAGCTCTTTGGTCAGCATCACAAACTCCTCGCTGGTATAGGCCTCTCTCACACCCTCAGGCGACGACAGCGCATCGTAGAATGCTTTCTCCTCCGTCGTCAGTCCCAGTGCGTTGCCTTCCTCTTCCGTCCGTTTGATCTCAGCTGCCATCTTCAGCAGTTCCTCTATGACTTCCTCATTGGTCAGCAAGCCTTTCAGGTAGTTCGACAGGGCGTTGTTCATCATCTCGCTGAATTTCAGACTCTGTACGATGTTCGTCCGTTCGTATTTGCGAATACGTTCTCTCAGCAGGTTTTCCAGCAGCTTTGCTGCCAGGTTGCGCTCCTTCATCCTCCTGAGCTCGGCCAGGAAGCGTTCGTCGAAAAGCGAGAACTCCACGTTAGGCGTCAGCACCTCTACGCCAGTGCTTTGTATGCTCTGTTCCAGCAGCTGCGAAATGCGCTGGTTGATGTCGTGCCTTGTGACGGCAGTTCCCTTCTGTCCCAGTCTTGTCAGCATCACTCTGACAGCATCCATGAAGGCGACCTCCTGTTTCTCGCGTGGGCTGACCAGCGACTTGCACAGCGTCAGCGCGTTATGCATGAGCTGGCTTTCAGTGATGAAGTTTTTCCGTCTGTCCTGATTGGCCGCCGCCAGCATGAAGTTCACGCCGCCCTTGATCAGCATGCTGCGCTCAGGGTCTGAGCCTTCATACCATAACTCGTAGTCGAAGCCGTGCAGCAGGTCGCGGCATATCTCCAGCTTCTCCAGGAACTTCACCTTGGCAGTCTTGTTGATATTGGGGTCGCCAAACTGTTTCCTGTCGCGGTTGGTATAGTCCTGCATGGCCTGTTTCAGCGCCTGCGCTATGCCCACATAGTCCACGATCAGTCCACCTTCCTTTTCAGGGAATACACGGTTTACTCGTGCAATGGCCTGCATCAGGTTATGGTCTCTCATGGGCTTGTAGACATACATCGTTGCCAGACTGGGCACGTCAAAACCAGTCAGCCACATGTCAACCACAATGGCTATCTTCATCGGACTTTCATCGTCCTTGAACAGGGCAGCATACTCTTTGTTGCGCTTGGCGTTAATGACGTCGTGCCATTCCTCCTTGTCCGAATTGGCGGCACTGGCCACCACGTGCATCTTGTCCGTCCACGACGGGCGCATCTCCAGCATCCGTCGGTATATCTTGACGGCAGCTTCCTTGTTGTAGGCTACTATCATGGCCTTGCCCGTCAGCTCGTACTGGCGGTTCTGCTCGTAGTGTTCCACGATGTCATTACACAAGCTATTGATGGTGTCCGGGTGACAGAGTATCTCTTTCAGTCCGCTGTTCTCCTGCCGCGCCTTGTGTATCTGCTCTTCTGTGGCACCCTCGTCGGCCAGCTTGTCAAACTCGTCGTCAAGCCGTTTCAGGGCATCCTCGTCCAGGTTCAGCTTCACCACGCGGCTCTCGTAGTACACAGGGCGTGTTGCCCCGTCGGCCACGGCCTGCGTCATGTCGTAGACGTCAATATAGTCGCCAAACACCTCCTTCGTGTCCCTGTCGCGCTCTGATATGGGCGTACCAGTAAAGCCTATGAACGAGGCATGGGGCAGCGCTTCGCGCATCAGCAGGGCAAAGCCTTTCTTCATCTTCTCTGCCTTGGTGTCCCAGTGTTCGTCACCATATTGTGAACGGTGTGCCTCGTCGGTGATGACGATGATGTTCTGACGTTCCGACAGCAGTCCCGTACCCTCTTCAAACTTCTGTATCGTCGTGAAGATAACGCCACCTGTCTGCAGGTCTTTCAGCTTGCGCACCAGGTCTTCGCGCCCTGCGGTCTTGGTCAGTTTCCCCTGGGCATTCACCTCGAAGCCTACGCGCTGCGGCTCTTGTCTGAGGAACTTCTGACAACCAGCAAACTGCTCGTACAGCTGCTGGTCAAGGTCGTTGCGGTCAGTCACCACTACGATGGTACACTGTGGGAAACGCTGTATCAGCTGATGGACGTAGAACACCATCGACAGCGACTTCCCCGAACCCTGCGTATGCCAGAACACACCAATCTTACCGTCGCCGTCCATCGCCGTTTCCGTATGCTTCAGCGCCTTGTTCACGGCAAAGTACTGGTGGTAGGCGCCCATGATCTTTGCCACGCGTCCGTCCTTATGGTCGAAGCAGATGAAGTTTTGCAGGATGTCCGTGAACCGGTGTTTCTCGAAGATGCCGCGGAAGAAGGTCTCGTAGTCAGCCACCTCGTGGGTTTCAGTATGTCCGTCCACGCTCTTCCATTCCATATAGCGGTTGGCTTTCGATGTGATGGTTCCCGCCTTGGTGGTCAGCATGTCGCTGGTCACGCTGAAGGCGTTGAACACAAACAGGCTGGGACATTTCTGCTGATACTGCTTCACTTGCAGGTAGGCATCGTCCTCTTCTACGTTTTCATTGCTGGGTGATTTCAGCTCTATCACCACCAGCGGCAGTCCGTTCACGAAGACCACCAAGTCGCAGCGTATCTTCTCGTGCTCCACCACGCGCCACTGGTTCCTCACCACGAAGCTGTTATATTCAGGATGTTCAAAGTCTATCAGGCGCACAAGTGCCGTCTTGGCCCTGCCGTCCTCAGCATACTTCACCTCCACGCCATTCTGCACATAGTCCATCAGCTGTTCGTTGCGTTGTTCCAGCAGACCCTCGTTGATGTTGGTCACCTTGCGGAACGCCTCATGCAGCACGTCGTCGTTCCACTCTGGGTTATGCCTGCGGATATACGACATGAGGTCGGCAGCATGGTAGGGTTCGCGATAGTCACGCTCCACGTCGTAGCCACACTCATACTCGTAGCCCATCTGCTGGAACAGTTCTATCAGCGTCTGTTCGTATTGCTCTTCTTTGAATTTCGTATCCATATATCATAATATTGTTATTCAAACTATTATGACATGTGGCACAGAAAAAAGGGGAATGTGTTCAGAGGTGGTATCCCATACGCTCCAGCATAGTTTCTTCTGAGAGCCAGGAGTTTTTGATGTATTCTATGTATACAACATCATCTACAACAGAATAGATGATTTTTAGTTGGGGTATGACCTTATAGCCTCGCAATTCCACTCCGACAACATCAGAGTATGGCTCAATAGCAGCTGCAAAGGGGGTAAAGCTTATATGACGAACCGCCTCCAGCACCTGTTTGCGCAGCTTCTTATATTGGCGTTCACCGTGTTCTTCAAGAGTGTACTCCAGAACTTCAGCAAGACTCAGCAACGCTGGTCCCGACCATCTTGTCTCTAAGTTCATACAATCGATTGTCTAAGAAGCGTTCTACCTCTTCTTGGGAATAGCTCTTGCCGGCCATCACTTGCTGATGACTGATTTTCAAAATCTTTGTAAGCAGCACCTCTTCGTTCGTCATACGTTTACTTTGTTTTTACGAATGCAAAGTTATGACAAAAGAATGAGACTTCCAAATTTTTGAGCTGCTAATTCAAAGAAAAGCCTATTTTCTCTTTGTTTCGCAACAAAATAGACCAAGGCATCAAACTAACCTGTTATTTCCTGTGCCACGATGTCAAAGAACACTTTATTCGTTTTTTCATTCCATGTTCGCCAGTCCGTTCCTCAGCATGTACAGATTGGCTTCCGTTATATATTAATGCTGGAAGAACTCTTTCAGTTCGCCATTCTCGAAGGTAAAGATCAGGTCTGGGTACTTATCATTATTGATGCAATAGCTGATGTCCTCAATGATGTCTTTGCCTGAAGAATGCGACCAGACTTTGTCAGGTGCTCCCAACAGGAGGATGACTGAATCCTTGGGCATGCCCAAATGCATCTTGACGATGCCGCTTTTACCCTGTATGTCAAACCAGCGATTTTTACTCGCCTCTTCACTATCTGATACAGCAGTCATGAAAACGTAGAATGTATAGACAATAAATGCTACAATCAAAAAGACTACTATTAAACAACCCTTTTTCATATCGTTCAGATTTATTTCATTACTATGATTACATGTTTATTTCATTAACTTTTAGTTCTCCAGACATCAAGCGAGGCAAAAGAGTATCACGGAGAGAAGAAAGTTTTCTATTCTCTAATGAATAATTCTTTATGCATTTCATAACAGCATAGGTTTTCTTACCAAACATCTCAATAGAATGGATAGGAATATCTGGCATAATGTAATTTTCAATATCAGTAGCTGAAACTCTTTGTCTACCACTACTTCCGTTCATATGAGCAACAGCATAGGACACAAAGTCTTCATTCCTTGCCAAGAAATAGAACATCTCTGACGGTATTCCTTCATGCGCACTCATCACTATATACTCTGTAGATCCAAAAGCGACCTCACCTTCTTCCAAGAAATTAATATATGCTGTTTTCCCGTTCTCAAGACATGGTGTTATACGAGCCATTATTGTATCACCATTTTGAAATTTCATCCCTCCATTATATGGTTTATCAATCCAATCAGAAGGAAAACTACCTTTTGTTGGTAAAGAAGACATATCTATGTATCTTTTTACTTCATCTTTCTTAATAGTTCGTGAAGGATTAACAAAAGCATAATCCTTTAGGAACTTAGTACGCGGTAATTCTTCATTCATTATTAACTCGTCAAATGTTGCTTGCATTTGTTGCTCTAAATTGTCATTTATCCGCCTGTTCAACTCGATCTTGTCATCAAGGGATTTGAGAATGGACACAATTTTGTCTTGAACGTTAATAGGAGGTAATAGTAAGTCGAATTTCTTTAATGTTTCTATAGTTAGTGCCTTTTGGGTTGAACCAATAGCTTTAGCATTAATCAAATATTGAGCTGCAGGAGATAAAAACCAATAATACAAATAGACATTATTGATTCCTCTGAAATTATAAAACCAAGTAAGATTCCCATCTTTAAAGTAAAACTTCTCATCTTTAACTATATAAGGTATTCCTAATGTTCCAACTGATGTAAGAAGCATATCTCCTTTTTGAGGAGTACCAAATTTGTCTTTTATTTCATTATATCTGTCCTCAGAAATATAAAGTTCGTTTGTAATTGACTCACCTTTTTGTTTCTCAATAATCTCTTTTCCACGATAGAATGGAATACCACTTAATTGGTATTCATTTGCAAAAATTCTTTTGCTTGACGAGATTGAGCAAAGATCCCCTATCTTATATTCTTTCCAAGCTTCCATAATCGATATTTTACTTCACAACCTTTTCAATTTCAACCAATTTGCTTTGAGCATATTGAAGCAGTTTTAGTCGATTCGTATTATATTCACGTTCGCTTGCTAAATCCTGTTGACGCTCTTCTATGTGGCGCATGGAATCGGCAAAGCCTCCAATCTGATTAAATGATTGGTTAAACTCGTGGCTTTGATTTTCTTTCTTGGAAGATATGTTATATCTGAGTTGGATATCAGATATTTCTTTATCCAACTGTAGTTGCAAAAGATTGATTTGCATCTGCTCTAGTTCCTTCATTGCAACTATTATCTTTTTTACATCTCTTGAGCTACTTCTAGTAGTCCACCAAGCAAGTAAAACAGCAAAAATCGGGCTCATTATTGTTGCCCATATTACTACTATATCCATTATTGTCTACGCAATATTAAATCCAATACTCCTTAACTGCTTCTTGATTTCCTGCTCCAGGCGGTGGCTCTCGGCAAAGAGGGCGCTGAGTTCTGATGTCAGGCGCTGCATCTTCTCTGCAAAGGGTTCGCCATCGTCTTCCTGCTCAGCAATGCCGACATAACGGCCTGGAGTCAGAATGTAGTCCTGTGCCTTGATGTCCTCCAAGGTTTTTACGGCACAGAAGCCTGCTTCATCTTCGAGCGTCCCCTGACGATAAGTGTCAAAGGTCTGGGCTATCGTGGTGATGTCGTCCTGACTGAGTTCGCGCAAGGCACGGGTCACCATCTGCCCCATATTACGGGCATCGATGAAGAGCACCTTCTTAGGCTGCTGCTTCTGACGCGAGAGG
>JAFVGN010000003.1 GCA_017474925.1 Prevotella sp.
TCGTCATGCCTATCGGACAGAGCCCTGAGGATGGAAACCATCTGTAAATAGTCTTCCTAGTCCTCAAAGATGTCCTGACGGTTGATGCCTCTGACCATCACATGGTAAATTCCCGTTCCGCTTTTCTTCCTTAACTGTCGTGCCATATTCGCCCCAAGATATTAGTCTTCGACGGCAAAGATACAAATTTGTTCTCAATTCTACAAATATATTACCTTGTAAAATGATCACAAGAACCGACCCCGTGATCTCTATTGACGAGCAACAACTTAAGGATTTGTTCTGTTTGGTTAATGTCAAAAGACTACTCAAACGCAAAAAGATAATAGATAGCCCGTATATTTTTGATATTTATAAAGAGAATATTGTTTTCCTTTATAAAAATAATAAATTTTATCAAATTAAATCAGATGGTTTTTTGATTCATAAATAGATACAAGAAACGGAGGTATCGCGGGGACAGATTCTGATTTCTCGAACAAGGAAATCATAGGGTCGCGAGTAAGTGAGAGAAAAGTCGAAACAAAAACGCCCATTTCATCGGGACTTCCAAGCCTGGCAACTTCTGTCAGGCTTACTTTTTCACGTTTTGAGACTCTTTTTTCCTACCGTGGGACTGTTGTTTCCTGAAGATTGCCTAATTTTGCAGACAAATTCAAACAAACAATGCGTATGGATATGACACTTATCTTCACAGTTGCGTTAACCGCCGCACTTATTGTAGTGGTGTTGGCACTTGTAGTCATCATTATGTACCAGCGTTGGCGTATTGGTGACCAAAACGTTTTCATCGAGCGCTTCATTCGTCAGAACGAAGAGCAGCGTCAGAAAATGAGGAAAGCAGGAATCGTATAATAAATGAAGCATAGGATATACATATTAATATTATGCGCCTTGTTGACCATGGTGGCGTCTTGCACTCATAGCAGCGAGACGAAGGACGACGAGAAGGCAAAGGCAGCGTGGCAGCGGTATCACGAAGCCTACGATGCTAAGAACCTAAATCGCGCCCTGGCCGTCATCGACAGCATGGAGACGGAGAAGATGGTCAGTACGCCAAAGGCCGACCATCTGCGTGGACTTGTCTACGACCAAGGCTGGCAGATGAAGATCGCTGAGCAATTCTACAAGAAGTCTTATCAAGGCTATGCCTCAGACCCTTCACAAGATTGGGGCACCTATACCGATGCGGGCTACCGCTGGGCATATTTGCGCTTTCGTCGAGGCGACACTGAGGGCGCACTGAACGTCGTCACCGAACTGCTGCATCAAGCAAAGGAAAACGAGTCGTTCCCCAAAGATCAAGAGACTGCCTTGCTGATGCTCATGGCGGAAATCCAGTTACAGCTGCACCACTACGACGAAGCACTGCTCACGGGTCAGAAAGTCTACGAGGCAATAGAACAAAAAGCGGAAAATGGGAACGGAAGTGAATTGGATATGGCATGGGGCTGTATCAACATATCTGATATTCACCACAAAACAGGAGACACCAAAGGAGCAATGGCATGGCTTGACCGCTGTGCACATGCGCTAACCCTCGCCAAGCAAGAGCAAAGAGACTCGCTGATGATTGAGGAATGGAAAGGCCATGTTGCTCTCAAACAGGCATTGTATCTATTAGAATCGGGTCACGCTAACGAAGCCCAAGCCACTTATGCCGCCATCCCCCGCAGCCGTCTGATGGAGCCAATAGGCTACAGAGAGGCAGCCGACTACCTGATGGCTGCTGGTCGCTACGACGAGGCTGCTGACTGGTACGAACGCATTGACAGCACCTATTTGGCTACCGACGGCGCCAAGATGACTTTCGACATCATCGCAACCCGTCTCTCTCCCCGCTATATGGCCTACCGCAAGGCTGGCCGCAACGCCAACGCACTGCTGCTTGCCGATAGTGTCAGCGCTGCCATCGACTCTGCCCTCGTCTGGCAGAAGCAAAACGATGCGGCTGAGCTGGCGGTCATCTACCAGACCTATGAAAAGGAGCTGGCACTGAACGATGCTAAAAGCGAGACTCGCATCCATCGTGTACTGCTTGCCGCTGCTATCCTCGTCATCCTACTCATCGGTTACCTGTTCTGGCGCGCACGAAAATATAATAAGGAACTCCTTGAGAAGAACCGACGGCTATTAGCCGATATAGAACAGCGCGAGCAGGAAGAACAACAGGCCATCGTACAGCTAAAAGCTGAACCCAAAGAAAAACTAACAGCCAACCAGCAGCTCTTCTGCCGTATCTGCGACCTCATGGATTCGTCAGACCATATCTACACCGATGCCGATCTGGATCGCAACCGCCTGGCCCAGCTCCTCGGTACCAATGAGCATTACGTGACCGATGCCATCAGCACCTGTACCGATGGCAAAAGTGTGAACGGCTTCCTCAATGAGTACCGTCTGCGCTATGCCGCCCGTCTGCTGGCAACCACAACAGATGCCGTGGCCATCATTGCCGAGCTCTCCGGCTTCTCGCGCAGTTCGTTCTTCCGCATCTTTAGCGATGCCTACGGCATGTCGCCCTCAGATTATCGTAGGGTAGCAAGGAAATAACAAAAAATAATAAAAACAAGTAATTATGAAAAAACTATTATCAACAATCCTTGTAGCGCTTTTCACATTGAGCATAACAGCTCAGGTGTGGAATACCGACACTAAGATGTCGCCCTGGCTCCATGCAAAGTACTCGCAGGAGATGCAGGAGGTGAAAAAGAATGGCGGACCGAAGCGCGTGCAAGGCCGCACAGTGAGGAACTACATTCTGGCACTGGTGAAGAACACCGACGAGGCTGCTACCGTCCGTGAGGCTGGCGGCGTGGTGCTGCAAGACTTCGGCAACACCGTCTGTGCCGCCTTCCTGCCCATCGACAAGCTGGGTGAGCTGGACAAAAGCCCGAGCATCCTGTGCATGGAGGCCAATGCTCCGTCGGAACTGACGAACGACACCAGCGCCGTCATCCTCGGCGTCGACAAGGTGTGGAATCAGGAACATTCGTCGGCCCTTCCCCAGGCCTTCACCGGCAAGGGTGTCGTGGCAGGTGTGATGGACATCGGCTTCGACTTCACCCACCCCGCATTCCGCAACAGCGACGGCACCTCACGCATCAAATGGTTCTGGGACCCGATGGCTCCCGATGCCACTGACGACGGACTCGGCATGGTCTACAGCACGCCCGCCGAGGTACTGGCCGCCCGCTTCTGCACCAATGCCGACAGCGAGAACCACGGCAGCCACGTCTTGGGCTCTTTGGCTGGCTGCGGACTTAACGGCCGCTACGTTGGCATGGCGCCTGAGGCAGACATCATGGGGGCATACATCCCGTTGGGACGTTATACTGAAAGTTACTTGGAGCGTATTAGAGAATACATCCTCAGTCATCGCGCAGACTATACCTTTATCAGTGACGAAATAATCAATGTGGACCTCTCCAGCGTGCTTGAGCTCGTAGAACTCTACAACATCTTCAAGGCTGCCGACGCCGCAGGTGAGCCTTGCGTGGTGAACTGGAGCTTCGGTGCTGGGGCCAACTTCTTCATAGACACCACACTCTTCGAAGAAGTGTTCAACCAATTGGTCGGCCCCGGCCACATCGTCGTAGCATCGGCTGGCAACAGCGGTCACCAAAAGAATTACCTGAAGAAGGAAGCGGGCACCGCATTAGACCAGGACGTCTACTACAGCGCTACCACGGGTAATCTTTATTTGTTAGTGCGCACCGATCCCGAAGAGCCTACCTTCACCCTCGGTCTCACCTTCGACGGCGTTGACGACACCATCTCCGTCAGTACGGACAGAATCCTTGCAGCTAAGGCCATGGAAGAGGAAATGATCATCAACACGCCGGAAATGCAAGTGACTTTCGAGGCCGAACGGGGTGGCTACGACAAGCTCGTCTACGCGGCAGTCGTTGCTCCGACCGACAGCTTTATGAACGTCATCAGGAAAGACGAAACCACCCTGACGATGCACGGAAAAGTGCTCGTAGATGCACCTGCACAGGTGGAATTGATGGGTTTTGTTACCAACACGTCGACTGTTTTGTTCAGCACAGAGGACATATTCAACTCGCGTGGTTGCCAGATAGGGACAGTTGGCACTCCCGCCTGTCTGGAGAGAGTCATCACCGTGGGTGCCATGCACCAGCGCACCTCGTTCACCAACATTCTTAACAAGCCGTCAACCTACCTGGCCATAGGCAGCGAGGAGGGACATCTGGCTGCGTTCAGTTCCTGCGGCCCGACGCTGGACGGCCGCATCAAGCCCGACGTCGTAGCACCAGGCCACAACATTCTCTCGTGTCTGAACAGCTTCTACCGCAAAAACCACGACGACGAGGCAACCGCACAGGAAGTGGTGCCCAATACTGCCTACGTAGCCAAAGCCTTCGGAAAGACCTACGCAATGTGGGCCATGTCGGGCACATCCATGTCGTCGCCCATCACCGCCGGTGTCGTCGCCCTCTGGCTGCAGGCCAACCCGAACCTTACCCCCGAGGACATCAAGGGCATCATCGAGCGCACCAGCCACCAGCCCGAGCCCGAATTCTCTGGTACCGACAAGAACGTCTACTACGGCTGGGGAGAGATTGATGCCTACGCCGGACTGCTCGACATCTTAGGACTGACGGGCATCAGGGAGATATCCAAGCACCAGCCCGCCGGACTGAAGTTCCGTCTCGAAGGTCGCACGCTACATATCGATGGTATCGACAGCTCCGAAACCGTCACCGTGTTCGACCTCAGCGGGCGCCCCGTGCTCCGCACAGAAACCTCCTCAGACGGTATCCTCTCCCTGCCTGGGCTCTCCGCAGGAGTCTATGCCGTACAGGTCGGCCACCGTGGCTCAACGCTCATTAGACTTGCACTTTGAGCTGCCCATGTCTGAAAAAGAAAGAATACAGAACTAAATACATTTTTATTCACTTAATACATTACAACAATGAAATAGATTATGATGACGTTGACCAATGGTCGAGCCTGCTCACGCTCGACAAAACGAACGAGCTCTCTAAAGACAGCTTGCGCCTTCGCCCATTTCATCGGGATTTCCAAGCCTGGCAACTTCTGTCAGGCTTATTTTTTCCCGTTTTGAGACTCTTTTTTCCTACCGTGGGACTGTTGTTTCCTGAAAACAGCCTATTTTTGCAGATGAATTCAAACAAATTATATGAAAGACCCTTAAACATTGATGATATGAAAAAGTATTTTTCAATGGCAGCATTTTTCTGCATCGCTACAAGTTTGCTCTTCTCCATCTTCGCATGCAAGGAAAGCCCTAAACAGATTGACTTGTCACAGCCCAACTTTAGTCATGTTGACACATTGTTACTTAACACCATTGGTTCTGTCGACTGGAGAAGTATCTATTATGGCAGCGACGAGCAGAGAGAGTTCATTGTCACTCGTCTGAATCAAATTGTCGACAGTCTGGAGCAGGTAGGCGACTTGGATGAGTTAGGTGCAGACACCTATCGTGGTATTATATATAACAGTGCTTACAAGAGACTTGAGGCCGAGGAATGGTTTAGCCGTGCCATCACGCACAACAGCCGTAAGGACCGCGAACAACGTTACTACAACTATGCTGGCTACGAATTAGCAAATCTGTTATATATAAGGCATAATTACGAAGGATTTTTGCGTGTGGCCGTACCCCTTTTCGCCTCAATGGACTCATTGGGTACCTACCTTCGCATAGACCATAAGATTGATCTTTATTCGCTGTTAGGATGCTGCTATCTGAAGCTGGAGCAACCTGAGAAGGCAAGGGAGGCCGTTTTGAAGGCACGTGACTTTGGCCGTCAGGTGCTGGCTGTGGATACGTCTCACTATATCCACCAGTCATTCATCAATTACTACGCGAGGATCAAAGATGCCTACGTCAGGGTGAAGGACTTTGAGGGGGCTAGAAATTGGATGGCGTTTACCGACTCCATTGGTAACCTCTTCGCACGTCGCTACCCCAATGCTGACGTCTGGCCTATCTACAACGGCTACACTCACCTTGATCGCGCTATTAAAGTGTGGAGCTTGGGAATGAAGGATTCGGCAGCTATCGAATATGCTGAGTTCCGGAAATACCAGTGCGCCTACGATATCAACGGTCTCACCCAGTCAAACGACTACCTGATGAATGCCGAGCGCTGGGAAGATGCCGCAGACAACTATCAGGCACTCGACTATTTCATAAAATGGAACAACGAAAAGCTTTACTTGGAGGAGCTCTATGCCTATTATTTCCCCAAGTTCCGTGCCAATTACTATGCCGGGCGTAAGGACTCTGCTCTGTTTGTGGCCAACCAGATAGCCGAGGCCTTTGACTCTGCCTACATCTGGCAGAAGAGAAGTTCGATGGCCGAAATGGCTACTCTCTACGACACGCAGGGCAAAGAGATGCAGATAGCCCGCCAACAGGCAGAGTTATCGCAGCAGAGGCTCTGGGGAACAGCTATCGCACTGGTGTTACTCACCACTTTCTTTATCATCTATTCCTTGCATCGCCGCAAGGCACAGAAACGTCTTGCCGCTGCCCATGAACAGCTGGAGACTACTCACGAAAAACTGGAGAAAGCCCACGCTGAACTCCAAACGGCCTATGACCAGTTAGAAGAAACTACAGCAGCCAAGGAGCGTATAGAATCGGAACTACGTATCGCCCGCGACATACAGATGTCGATGGTGCCAGGCATATTCCCTGAATGCGATGGTCTCGACATGTATGCTGAGATGACACCCGCTAAGGAGGTAGGCGGCGACCTCTATGGCTACGTCTTTCAGGGTGACGAGCTCTACTTCTGTGTGGGCGACGTCAGTGGAAAGGGAGTACCCGCCTCGCTCTTCATGGCCCAGTCGGCCCGACTCTTCCGTACCCTCGCCACCGAGGGCATGATGCCCGCCGAAATCGCATTCCGCATGAACAACGAATTGTCCGAGGGCAACGACAGTAATATGTTCGTTACGATGTTCATCGGCTTATTACACTTAGATACTGGTCGTCTCGACTTCTGTAACTGCGGTCATAATGCGCCTTTCATCGATGGTCAGTTCCTCAGGATGCAGCACGTCAATCAGATGATAGGCTTTGGAGAAGACACTCCTTTCGTCGGTGGGACTATCGACGACATCCGAGACAAGCAACTGCTCATCTACACCGACGGTCTTAACGAGGCAGAGAACACTCAGCATGAACTGTTGGGTGATGATTGCCTGCTCCTGCTCATGTCAACAGCTGCCAGTCTCGATTCTCATCAGGTTATAGACATGCTGAAGGCTGCCGTGGAGGAGCACCGCGCTGGTGCTGACCCCAACGACGACCTGACGTTGATGTGTCTGAAACTATCCCGATAAAAACAAAACAGAAATATACCACTTGTGGTCATTATAAAATAGCAGTATAATATAAATAGTAGTAAAATGAAAAAGAATCTTATGACCTATGCAGCCGGAAGACTGGTGCTCACCGTTTCCTTCTGCTGCGCAATGACAACAGTTGTGAATGCTCAGAACGCGATGGAAGATGCGTTGAAACAGGTTGAGCAGAAAACCAAGCTGGCCGACAAGAACCCGAAGAACGGCAAGATGCAGTATCAGGCAGCAATGGCGTGTATCGCCGATGTGTTGGGCGAGAAAAAAGATTTTGACCGTGCCATCAGCTATGCCAACCGTGCTTTAAAGATTGCCCAGGAGCATCCTGTGCCTCAGGATACGCTGAAAGGACTGTCGAGCAACGCACTTGGTCTTATTTATATGGCGAAGCAGGATTTTGCTAACTGCGACAAGTATATGCTGATGGCCGTAGACGCTTTTCAGGAAGAGTTAGGCCGTTATGACCCATTGACCAATGGCGCCAAACTGACTTTTGGCTATTTTTTGCTGGGTACCCATCAGCCCTTACGCGCATATCCCATGATTTTGGATGCCTTCGTTTCTAACGACATGGCTCCACAGGACAAGCGCATAGAGAATCTGATGGAAGCCAATATCATACAGTCATGGGCGTTAGAGCAGGTCATTGCCGATATGACCATGCGCTTCAAACATGCCATGCCAATGATTCATCATGAGGGTAAGACGTATCTTATTGTTCAGACCCAGGATTGGAACATTGAACGTCCGCTGGTGAATTGGATGGTGCCAAATCTATTACGCACCGAAGATGAGAGGTCGGCGTACGAGGGCGATAACCTCATCCTTTGCGACGGGGATTTCCACTTCACCGTCATACCCGATGAAGAGGTGGAAAAGTACAATCATCTGGAATTCAGTTTCATTCAAGCATTAAACGACCCGAAACATCTGCTGATTAAAGATGGCAGTGCCCACCTTTGGTTCATGAGCGACCAGGCCTACAATGAACTCCTCAAGAAATTCCGCGAATTCAAGGCTGCGAATAAGTGAGAACAGAGCGAAATAACAAATAAATTACGATTATGAAAAAAATGATGATGACGCTTGCAGCCGTCCTTTGCTGCGCAATGACAACAACGGTATTCACCGCCTGCGGAGGCGACGGTGACAATTCCACCACTCCGGAAGAGCATTCTGGCAACACTCCGGCTTATGTTGAAATGACCTTTTATATGTGGGGAACGCAGGATATGTTGGATATTACCGACATGACGGTGACCTACAACGATGGAACCGGCGACAAGACCGAGACCGTCACCACCGTTGATTGGGTGAAAACCGTCAAGGCCGCCCTGCCTGTTTCGTTCAAGTTTGAGCGCAAGGTTACCCTGAAGGAAGGTGTCACGTTGAGTGACGACCAAACCTATTCTTACATCAATAGATATTATTACAATTACAAAATTTTGAGCGCCAATGGTACGGTTTTAAATTATTATGAATCATCAGCTAAAAGTACAAAACCTGCCCCCAGCAATGTAAAAGGCAGTATAGTCAACGAATCCATAACGTCGGGACGTATGAATATTTCTCGCGCTTTCGATTTCTACAAGGACGGGAGCTGCCCCCAAACCGCCTTCCCTGACAAAGAATAAGAAATCCAGAACTGCGGAATCAAGAGGTCCACTTTTTAAAGTAGGCTATAGTTAATTTATTTTAAAGAGGAGGGGCGGTGATGCCTTTGTCTGGGAAAGTTTCGTAACTTTGTCTGAAAAATTATATTTCTAATCATTATTTATTATTTAAAAAGAAAATGAAAAAAATCATGATGGCCGCAGTTGCCTTAATCTGCATGACAATAGTTAGTATTTCATTAACTGCCTGTGGTAGTGACGATGACGACAAGGAAATGACCTGTGATTATATTGTTGCAAGCATTGCCACAAATCATGCATATTCGTATAAAAAAGATGATGCCAATCCCTGGAACAAAATTGTAGATGAAACCGATGTGAAAGTGCAAGCCATCTTGGAAAAATACTCTAATATCTGGACAGTCCAAACCACATCGTCCAACATGCAGCAAGTTGTTACGATCAACGATGATAAGGCAAAGCAAATGGTTGCCGAAATGAAGGCAGAGCTCAACAAGGTCTTTGCTGACTTGAAGAGTCTGGAATCAGAGTATCCAAACGATTACATCATGTACTTAATTCACTCTCAGGCCATGAATAACTTCCCTGTAAACGGTAAAAAAGGCTGGAATACCTTTATTGATGAAACAATCACTCTCCGCTTCGGGCCAATTATAAATTAAAAATTAGAAATTTTGGAGCAGCGAGAGCAAACAAGCTTGCTTGATTTGCCGAGTGACAAAATTCAACGAAGTTAAATTAGAAATTAGAAATTTTGATTACCACAAGAATTAGGATGGAAAGGTTTTTGATTTGAAACAGAATCAAAAACCTTTTCCTAACTTGGGAAGATTTTCCAATAGGCCTGCCAAGATCATGGGGTCGGTTCTTCTGATCATTTTGCCAACTTTTGAATCACTCCAAACGAAACACCAGTTAGTCTTGACAGTTGTCGGATTCCTGCCCCCAAAGAGAGCATAGTCCTAAGCACTTCATTGCGTCTTGATTTCTCAAGACTTTGAACCATAAGAGAATTAACAATTCCTTGACTATCAACA
>JAFVGN010000046.1 GCA_017474925.1 Prevotella sp.
ATCGGCATACAGCAGTTTGCCGTAGGCGCCGTGAAGCTCATCATGCAGGCCACGGGCGAGACCACCATCGATAACATGAACCGCGACGCCCGACTGGCATTCACCTCGAAGACCAAGGCGATGATCAAGAGCCTGACGGGTACGGACTCCACCGACGACCCCGAAGGCGGCGACAACGCCAACGGCGGCGGCACCAACGGCGGCGGTGAGAACACCGGCGGCAACGGCGGCACCAACGAGGGTGACAACACCAACACCGGCGACAACACCGGTGACAATACCGGCGACAACAACGGTGACGACAACGGCGGCGGAGGCGGCGACCTGCCCGGCGGTGGCGGCGGAGCAGAAGGGTAGGAACGACGAAGAGGACTGGCAAACTACGAGAGTTGCCAGTCCTCTTACATATTACGCGACAAGGTATAGCTGGATACTATAAACGGCTATATAATTAAAGTTTGGGGACAATTAATGGTTTTGGGGACAACTATTTGACAAGGTTTCTTTGAAAAAAAGTTCATAATCTCAATGAAAAATCTTAATTTTGCGCCTATAATTAAGGTTTAAAGACGCATGACAGGAAATGCCATAGTGATAACAGCAGTGTTTTTCGCGTTTCTGGTAGCTGTTGCTATCAGTATCTTTATCACATATAGAAAGACCAACCGCGTATTGAAAGACAATGACCATTTAGCTAATGAAGTCGAGAATCTCAAAGAGGAATCTGTAGAACATCAGAAGGCCCTTGATGAACTCAAAGAGCAACTGAGGACAAAAGACCATGTGCTAAAACTGCAGGTAGAGACAGAATCACTGCGTGAGAACATCAAGGACACGAAGGACATGACCGACGACGAACTCCGTGCGTGGATTGAGGTGCAGGTGATGGAAAGTCGTATGTTCTGCGACCCGGAATTGGACTTGAAGACGATGGCTCAGAAGTTGGGTCTGACGCAGAAGAAGATCAAACAGCTGCTGAAAGACAATAAGAAATACGACCGCTTCTACGATTATCTGACGGAGAAACGCGTACTTTACGCCAGTGAATTGATTAAGGAAAATCCCAATTGGTCGATGGAAGCCGTGAGCAAGGAAGCCGGTTTTGTCTCCCGCACCACCTTCCAGACCGAGTTCAAGAAACATATTGGAGTCACACCGGCGCAATACCGCCAGCACACCCAGACAGAAGTGGTGCGTGCTAAACAAGCACCCGACGCATAGTCCAGCCGAGGGCTATCTGGGTGATGATGGCGATGATGTCGACGAGCAGGGTCGGCAGGAAGGGGTAGAGCATGATGGGAAGGATGATCATGGTCACCATATGGGCCACCATCAAGATGCCCACCCACTGCAACCAGCTACGATAGAAAAAGGCGATGGAGAAGCCGAGTGGCAGAAAGGCTAACGGGGTGGCAATGGCCAGTGCCAGATTGATGGTCGAATCAGGCACCATGAACGCGATGCACCCAGCCACATCGAGTACGATGAGAATCCACCATAGCGTCGTAAACGGGAGGCGTAGCGGTTTCATGCCCACCATCATGCCGTAGTAAAGGATGAGGTCGCCAATGAGGACAAGGATGCTTCGTGGAATGGCCAGTCCGTTATTTTCTATCCAATTCGAAATAGTAATTTCCGTACACACCGCCTGCACCACGAAAAGCACAAATCCCACTTCGATGAGCCAACGGGGCATACCGCTGTCCACCTTATTAATGTATATAGACCGTTTCTTCGCATTGGCCTTCATCTGGGCCGACTCACTCAATGCCTGATATTCCATATTTTGTCCATTTAATGTAATATGATACAAAGGTACAAAAAATTATAGTTCGTTATGCCTTTTAAGTGCAAAAATAATCCACATTTAACTTTTGGGGGACATAATGCCTCTTTGAGGACAACAACTTTTGAAAAACTTTCGATTTCTCGCTTATTAAAAATAATGAAATACTTAACTTAGCAACCAAAATAACTATATGAATAAAATGACTACACCCAAAACATTAAACAGGTTGTCTTTGCTGACAACGATGCTGGCCACCATCCTTACTTGCGGTCATGTGTTCACATCATGCTCGAACAATGATGACGACCCCGTGAGTCCTGACCCCATTTCAGACCGTACATACCAGCTCGACCAGAAGATAACCAACCGTCGGGAGTGTCACGCGCTGAAAATGATTGCCAGCGATGTGCTGAACCTGAAGTTCCGTCAGGTGGTATTCGAATATACCAGCGTCGGCCCAGACTTAAAGACACCCGTGCGGCTCACTGGTGTCATCTCAATGAATACTGACGTATATAATAAGTTGGTGACACCACGCGGATTGATGCTCTACAATGAGTTTACCTGTGCCAAGCATGGCGAGCGTACTTCTCAGAACGAGATTGACGATATTGGCTTATACATGAACAAATACCAGGATATCATCATGGTTTCTGCCGACCTCTACGGCTGGACGCTTACCGAGGACAAGCCGCAGGCCTACTGCTGTCCAGAGATTACCGGCGTTGAGACCATCGACGCCTGGGATGCCGCCATGCAGATTCTGAAAGACGAAGGCTATTCCATCAGCGGACTGCCCACCTTCAACGTTGGCTATAGCAGTGGTGGATTCTCGGCACTCGCCGTACAGCGCTACTGCGACGAGAAGCGTCCCGACCTCCATTGGGACCTGACCTCGGGAGGTGCCGCTCCCTTCGATTTGTACAGCGTTTATATCAGCAACGTTACCAGCCCCACCTCTGGCTATGCCTGTTCGTTCCCCCTGGTCGTGGTGGCCTACAAGGAGACTTACCATATGAACTTCGAATATAAGGACGTGTTCGTGGAGCCTCTTGCCAGCAACATCCAGAAGTGGATTCTCTCCAAGGACTACGGCACATGGGATATCAATAAGCTCATTGCCGGTGGTGATGGGGCACTGGCCAAGGACTGTCCTGTCAACCTCATTCTGACGCCCGATGCGCTCAATCCTCAGTCGGCCGTTGGTGAGAAACTGGCCAAGAAGCTCCGCGAGAACTCCCTTTGCGGCGAGGGTCAGACCTGGCAGCCCAGCACCAAGACCAAGTACTACATTATGCACTCTGCCGGCGACAAGTACATGGACTGGCATGTGGGCGAGGAGATGGCCAACTACCTCAAAGGTCACGGCTGCACCGTCGAAACCGAGTTTGGCGACTGGGGCAACCACGTGGACTACGGACTCTTCCAGCACATTGGCAAGACCATGCTCCTGATGGAGGATTACATGGAGGGCACAGAAGATGTGAAACTACATATCCAAATGGATATTATCGACAAGATTAAGGATTATATCGATGATAAGATTGAGGAACTTTCCGATATATCTTTGTAAATAAGATAATAAATAACTAAAAAACTATAAAGATTATGAATCCAAGAATATTACTATTCCTCGCCCTATCGCTTGTGTTTACGAGTGCTTGGGCACAAGATGAGGAAGATTTAGGTGGTTTACCCGAAGCAAAATGGACCGATGTGATAGTGACCGACGTCAGTTACGCACTCTTCAGCGGTGTCGACTCCATCGTTAACAATCCAAAGACAGGCCAAAAAGACACCATCTATGTCGACAAAGGCATGAAGATATATTCAGAAAAGGAGTTCCAGGCTAAAACCCAAGACCGCATAGAAGCTGTTCAGCGGTTTGTTAAGCGTATGGAGGAACATGCATCCCGTCGTGCGCCAGCTGTCAACTGGTATGAAGAATGGACGAAAGAGGGCAAGCATGAACGCTCTGCCGCCCGACTGTATTCCTATAAGTATCCTTCGGTCGACGCCGATGGCAACACCGTCTATCTCTCTGCCCTGATGGGTGTGCCTTATAATTCGGTGGGCAGCGATATCGCAGGTGTGATTGGAGCCTATCCTGGAGCTGTTCTTGGTGGAATGCTTGGCACCGCACTCGGACCTGTTGGAACGCTTGTTGGTGGCGCTGGAGGCGCTGCGTTGGGTAAACGTTTGTTTGGCTTTGTGATACCGAACTGGAAAGCTAAACCCGACAATGTGGTCATTGGTTGCCATGTCACCATCACCAGTAACTTTGAGGCTCCGACATCGTACAATCGTACCTCTTCTATCTTCGGACTTGCGAACTTCACGACCGATACGGGTATGATGCTCTATTACACCCGCTACGATTTGCTGCGTCAGCCATGCA
This sequence comes from Prevotella sp., assembly GCA_017474925.1. Lineage (GTDB taxonomy): Bacteria > Bacteroidota > Bacteroidia > Bacteroidales > Bacteroidaceae > Prevotella. The sequence goes on from JAFVGN010000046.1 coordinate 4,188, forward strand.
GCTTGGTCATTCTGCCCGATTACGAAGGCTATGGCTGTACCGCCAACCGTCCGCATCCCTATCTGTATCAGGAGTTGACAGCTCGCCAGGTGGTCGATGCCACCCGCTATGGTCTTGCACTCTACAACCACTATATAGAAACAGGCGATGCAGCGAAATTGGTGGACAATTGGCGTTCTGTCTGTATTGGTTTCTCGCAAGGCGGTTCCGTATCGCTGGCTACACATAAGTTTATCGAGACCAACGACTTGGCCGACGAACTTCACTTTGCCGGCTCCGTTTGTGGCGACGGTCCTTACGATCCTGTGAATCACCTGCTCTACTACATGACCGACAATGGAGAGACCTACGATGGTAAAAAGAAGACGGCACACAAGGCCGAAAACGTGTCAATGCCTATCGTGATGCCGCTCATCCTGAAAGGTATGGTAGATAGCAACCCCTATATGCGTCAGCACAAAATCACCGATTATCTCACGCAGAATTTCCTGAATACAGGTGTCATCGACTTTATTGAAAGTAAGAGCAAGCCCCAAAAGGAGCAATTCAGTACCGATGATATAAACAAAGTGTTCAAGAAGATCAAAGAAGAGAAAGTTTATAACGGAAAGAACATCGAGGACTGCGACCTATTATTTCCATTTTATGATGGCGACAATATGCATGGTTCGTTGAGATATATGCTCACCAAGGGCTGTATTGAGGACTTCCGCCACATGACGAAGGGCGAGTCTTTAAAGAATGACTATATGAAAGATTTGGTAAAGGCGCTGGAAAGCAACAACCTGACCGTAGGCTGGAAGCCCAAGCATCGTATTGGCTTCTACCATACAACCTACGACACCGTAGTGCCTTATGTCAACCTGCTTTCCTTTATTCGCAACCAAGATGAGTTATCCTATTACTTCCAAGATTCGGAAAGGAGGTATTCGAAAAAAGCAGGCGTCAACCCGACACACATCGTGCCGGAAGAGAACGCCGATGTCTATATCTACGACAACAACTGCAAGAAAGACCATGTACCGGCAGGACAGGAATTCTTCTTGCTTGGCAGACTTGACAATGCACCCGACAAACACTTGATGAATTGGGTGTTAACAGGTAAGAAATAAAAAAGAAGGAGGACCATTCATATGAAGAAACATATATTATTACTAATGGTTACGCTGCTTTCGCTCACGGCGAGTGCAGAATATAGACTGGGAACCATCGACGTAACGTTGCCTGGTGGCGTCACGTCGGCTGTAGCCCGTATCGACGATGCCAATCGTCTGGTAGTCTTAGGTAATGGCTACAATTCCTGTATTCCTTATTGGTCGCGTGGCAGCCTGGTTATTCCCGGCTCTGTCTCCATCAATGGCGTCTCGTATAAGGTGGAGGTCGGTCCCGTTGCCTTCCGTCTGTGCAGCGGGCTGACGCGTGTGACCATCAAAGAGGGTGTTGAGCAGATTGACGACTATGCCTTTGTAGGCTGCTCGTCAGTACAACGCATAGACCTGCCTTCTACGCTGACCACCATCAAGCGCGGTGCCTTTGTCAATATGAAGGCCTTGAAGCTGATTATATGTAAAGCCGAGACAGCCCCGACATGGGAGTTCAACGACATCTTCGCCTCGGAGGGTACGTTGGAAGCCACCCAAAAGAACAATACAGAGCGCAATCTTTTCGTACCGCAGTCGCATACCGAGTCTTATAAGAAGTCGAAGTATAACAATACCGTGGGCTGGGAAGATGCTTGTGCCCGCATTTACGAATACTCTAACGAACCGACTAAAATCAGTTCGCTGGCTGAGTTTAAGGCTTTCCGCGATGCTGTGAACGATGGCACACTGATGACCAAGTATGCTTCTGAGTCGTTTGAGTTGACTACCGACATTGTCATAAGTGAGGAACATATCACGACAGAGGCGATTAATCACGGCAAAGATGGTAACTGGACGCCAATCGGTAGTGAGAGCCATCCCTTCTCGGGTATCTTCAATGGTGGAGGGCATACTATCAAGAATATGGCTGTCAAGTGGGGTGCCGGTTCTCACAATTACGTTGGATTATTCGGATGCGCTCAAGAAGCGATTATCTACAATCTGCACTTGGATGCTCCTGCCGTCCTCGGAGCAGACTATGTGGGTAGTGTGTTAGGTTATGCTTCAACAAATACCCATGTTACTGATGTATTGGTAACCTGCCTGCCAGAACCAACTTATGATAGTTGGAATATCATCTCAATGGGCAGTGGCGGCGGTATTGTGGGTGTTGCTGAAAATGCCACGATTGAGCGTTGCTATTTTGATGGTAGCGTCAGATCAAGTGGCTGGGCTGGCGGCATCATTGGCAATGTCGGAGCAGTAACGGTTTCCGATTGCTCAGCAAGTGGAGAGGTTATTAATTCCTTCTTTTATGTGTATGGGACTCCCAATGTCCGTATAGGCGGCATTGTCGGCGGAACTTACAAGGGAGGCGTCACCATGAAGCGATGCTCGTCAAGGGTTAAGCTCCGCACTTGGATGAATCCAGGAGATGGAGCCTATGCCGGTTACCTGTTGGGCAAGCCTCAAGACGGTCAGTCTGCTGTCATCGAGAATTCCGTATATTGGGAATGTGGATACCCTGATAATTATTACAATGACGACAAGCATATCACGTTTACCAATTGTAAGTCGTTCTCCACAGAGAGCGATATGCGTGGTGGTGTCGCCAAGAACTATCTGGGCGACAACTGGACATACTTCACTGACAGTTATCAGGACTATGCCATCCCAACCACGCTGGCTAAGATGTATCTGAAGGATATCGTTCTGACTGATGCCAGCGGCCTGGTTTATCGTCCTGTGGGCTCCAAGAATGCGCCTACTGCTTACGTGGTGGAGGCATATACGGGCAGCAGCGCTGATGTGACGATTCCTGACACCTATAAGGACAAGCCTGTAACAGCTATTCTTGAGGAGGCATTCAAAGCCAATGAGGTGTTGAAAACCATTAAGTTGGGCGCCAACCTGCAAACCATCGGCAAGAGTGCCTTCGAGGATTGTGACTTGCTGACGGCTATTGACCTGCCTGATGCTGTAAACATGGTGAAGCGAGATGCTTTCCGAGGTTGCGACAACCTTGTGAGCTTCAACATCGGCAAGGGTTTCAAGGATCACGAAGGCAATTTCCTGGCCTACTGTCCTAAGCTGACCACGCTGACTGCCTCGCGTGGCAACGATAATGGGTACCTGTGTGTGGACAACGTGCTGATACACAATGTGGGTTCTTATCGCAGTTATGTCATTGTTTGTGCACCTGGCAAGACGGGCGATTATGTGATTCCTGTCAACAGTTTGACAAATTTTACGGTTAATGTCTTTACCAATTGTTTCGCGTCTTGCGATGGACTGACCAGCATCACCTTCCCCGCAGGAAAGAAATACTCCTTGGGTAGTGGGGTGTTCGACGGAGCCTATAACCTGCGCTATGTCGATATGTCAGCTATCTCAGGAACCATTGATGATGCCAAGTACAAAGTAGACCGTAACGATGCTGAGACTCCCTTCTATGGTATGAGCGATAATACTATGATATATATGCCAGGTGGTAAAGGACATACTGCTGCCACCAACGAGCCTAACGTTATTATCGGCGATAAAGCTCAGGGAGGCCTGATTCTGCACGAAGACTGGGGCTTCAAACCATTGAAGGAGAATGTGAAACAGGTCAAGGGTGTGACCATGAATCGCGATATCTCGTCTGAGCGTACTATCATTAACTATATCGTGACCGACGGTGAAGGCAATGAGATTGAGGCGAAGGACGAGAATGGTAATCCCATCGTGGTGAATGCCTATAATGCTGACGGCACACCGCAGATGGAGGAAGACGGCGTGACGCCCAAGACGACCCATTTGCCCGAAATGGCGGATTATGATTATTATATTCCACGTCTCTATACCGTTTGCCTGCCTTACGATTTGGAGATTAGCGCCGCAGATGACTACGTCTTCACTCCAACCAAGGTAGATATGGTCGAGGGCGTGCCTACATTTTTTTTCAAACAACTGATAGAGAACAACGAAGAGAAATACGAGTTGAAAGCCAACAGGCCATACGTCATTCTGGCAGCAGGCAAAAATCCTATTGACCTCAGCACCGACAAGACCATTGAGACGATGACGTTCGAAAGCAGTCCGGTGTCAATTGGTCCCTTTGAGTTCAAGGGAACGATGGAGCAGTTGCAGGGCGATGCCCTCATCGATGCCTCTAAGCCCTTCTACGTGATGCAGAGCGATGGTTCCTGGAAACTTATAAAGGAAGGCGATACAGATGCCGTTGTGGCTCCCTTCAGCGCCTACTTCCAAGCGAAGTCGCCTTCCACTATCGATAAAATAGCTGTTATCTTTGAAGACAATTATCCTGTCATTACGCTCGACGAAAAGGGTGATAATACCGCTATCCTCAAGCAGTATGAGGGTCAGAGAGTTAATGTTGTATACGACCGCGTACTGGCAGCTACGAAGATAGAAAGTGACAAATGGGCAAGCCGAGCCTATACCGTCTGTCTGCCTTACAACATCGACCTGCTCGACTATGAGAACATCCAAGTCTATCGCCTCATTGGCATCAAGGATAACAAGGAGTTTATCTTTACCAACGACTTTGCAGATCTCGAAGCGGGCGAGCCTTACCTGATTGTGGTGAACGAAGGTTTCGTTCCTCTGTCAGCCCGTGGCGTGAGAGTCATATCTGAGCCAAGCGAAGGCGACGAAGTCACCAATCATCTCGACTCGGAATCACCCGACTATAAGAAATTGGGTCGCTTCAAGGGAACGTTCAAGTATCTGTCCAATGACGAGTGTGTCGCACAGAACGCATACGGAATGAGCGCTGATGGCAAGTGGAGACGCTACCGCAACGACAAGCCTCAATACCAAAAAGCATATGCGTGTGCTTTCCGCTGTTTCTTCAGTGCGATAGAACCGATGGGCAATGGCGTATATGCAACGCTCTTCGAAGAGCATGAGGAAGGCGAAGAGGAGTTTGAAATTACAAAGTTCCCTGCAGAAGTATTCTCAGGCGATGCCGACTTCTCGGGCTACGACGATGAAGGAACGGGCATTATCCTGCACACCATCGATGCCGACGGCACTCATCGTTACTTCGACATGCAGGGTCGTCCTCTTGACGGCAAGAAACCCACTAAGAGGGGATTATATATCATAAACGGTAAAAAGGTAGTAGTAAAATAATACGAAAGAAACATGAATACGAAGAAAGAATATCAAAAGCCGACAATGCACACCGTTGAGCTACGTCATACACAGATATTAACCGTTAGTGATGGGCAGCAAGTCCCAAACCAGGCTCCCCAATATCGGGTCTTCGACGATGAGTAGAATCGCCCCAGGCTCCACAGTTTTCCTCTATACCGTCGGACTGACGGAGGCGGAGACTGCCCGTGCTGATAAGGAGTAACGAGGAAGGAGATATGTTCGAGGGCTGAAAAATACCCGCAGAACATATCTCCTTCCTCGAAAACAGCTGCCGCTAACCTTACATGTTGGTGGGAAGGTCAAGCCACTTGACGTAGCAGAAGTCCTGACGGTGAGGCAGGCTCGGGTGCTTCGGGTACATACGTACGGCCGACTTGTACTGTCCGAACTGGTAGGGAGTGAGCTCAGCCTCGAAGATATAGTTGTTGCCCTCATGGCCAACCATCTTCAGCGGCTCAACATTGTAGACCTTCTCCTGACCGTCCTTGTCGGTGCAGATGTTCACCTTCTCGAGGCCGACGGCATCGTGAAGACCCTGCTCGTTGACGACATACCTGATGGAGTACTTCTTGCCGGCCTCGCAACCGCTGGCAGGGAAGTTCCACTCGCAGCTGACGACGTTGATGGCATCCCAGCGCTCGGCAACGGTCTCCTTCCACAAGGCAATATCCATAGCCAGGCGATTGCCGTCCTTGGAGAGTTCCTTTGAACGCTTGGCCAGCTTCTCGTAGAACTTGCTGTAGTAGTCGTCGAGCTGACGCTTCATGGTGTAGTGCGGAGCAATCTGGGCGATGGAGTTCTTCACAACCTGAATCCAGCCATTCGAAATGCCGCGCTCATCCGTATCGAAATACAGGGGAACAATCTCGTTCTCGAGCAGGCCATAGATGGTGGCAGCGTCGAGCTGGTCCTGATAGTCCTGATTCTGGTAGGTGCGCTTCTCGGTAAGTGCCCAGCCGGCACCCTCGCGATAGCCTTCGAGCCACCAGCCGTCCTTGACGGACAGGTTGACGACACCGTTCATCTCAGCCTTCTCGCCTGACGTACCGCTGGCCTCCATGGGACGCGTCGGAGTGTTCATCCAGATGTCGACACCGCTGACGAGACGACGGGCCAGCAGGAAGTCGTAGTCTTCGACGAAGATGACCTTGCCCTGGAACTCAGGACGCTGGGAGATTTCGTAGATGCGCTTGATGAGTCCCTGTCCGGCACCGTCGGCAGGATGAGCCTTACCGGCGAAGAGGAACATGACGGGACGATCGGGATTGTTGACGATGCGGCTCAGACGGTCGAGGTCGGTGAACAGCAGGTGGGCACGCTTATAGGTGGCGAAGCGACGGCAGAAGCCGATGACCAATGCGTTGGGGTTGAAGCGCTCAACCAGCTTCACAACACGTGCAGGATCGCCCTGGTTCTTCAGCCAAGTTTCCTGGAACTGCACCTGGACATATTGGAAGAGCTTAGCCTTCAGAGCCTTGCGGACAGCCCAGATTTCCTCGTCGGGACAGTTGTAGATGCCATGCCAGATGTCCTCGTTGGACTGGTCGCCCAGGAACTTCGGATCGAAGTACTTGCTATAGAGCTGGAGCCACTCGGCAGCTACCCAGGTGGGGAAGTGGACACCGTTGGTGACGTAGCCCACGTGGTTCTCCTCGGGATAGTAGCCGTTCCAGATGGGGGCGAACATCTTCTGCGACACCCAGCCGTGCAGCTTGGAGACACCGTTGACCTCCTGACAGGTGTTGCAGGCGAAGGTGGACATGCAGAACTTCTCGCCGTGGTCGTCGGGATTGGTACGGCCCATGCCGATGAACTCGTCCCACGTGATGCCCAGCTTGGCAGGGAAGCCACTCATGTACTTGCTGAAGAGTCCCTCCTCGAAGTAGTCGTGACCGGCAGGTACGGGAGTGTGGACGGTATAGAGGCTGGAGGCACGCACCAGCTCAAGAGCCTGGTTGAACGTCAGTCCCTGGTCGATATAGTCGCACAGGCGCTGCAGGTTGCACAGGGCAGCATGACCCTCGTTGCAATGGTAGACGTCCTTCTTGATGCCCAACTTCTTGAGCAGCAGCATGCCGCCGATGCCGAGCAGGATCTCCTGCTTCAGACGGTTCTCCCAGTCACCGCCGTAGAGGGCGTGGGTGATGGACTTGTCGAAGTCGGAGTTCATCTCGTTGTCGGTGTCGAGCAGATAGAGCTTCACGCGGCCGACGTTGACACGCCATACATAGGCGTGAACCTGGTAGTTGGTGTAAGGCACGTCGATGACCAGGGGATTACCCTCGGCATCGAGCTGCTGCTCGATGGGCAGCGAACTGAAGTTCTGCTTCTCGTAGTTGGCAATCTGCTGACCGTCCATAGCCAGCGACTGGGTGAAGTAGCCGAAACGATAGAGGAAGCCGACGGCACACATGTCGACGTTGGAGTCGGAAGCCTCCTTCACATAGTCGCCGGCAAGCATGCCCAGACCACCGGAGTAGATCTTGAGTGCCGAGTGGATGCCGTACTCCATGCAGAAGTAGGCCACAGAGGGACGGTTGCTGTCGGGCTCGACATCCATGTAAGCCCTGAATTTGGCATAGACGTCCTGGATGCGCTTCATGAGGGCCTCGTCCTTCTGGATGGCTTCCTTGCGCTCGTAGGTCAGCTGCTCAAGGAGCATCACGGGATTGTGCTTGACATCGTGGTAAATGTCTGGGTCAAGGTCACGGAACAGGTCGCGTGCCTCGTAGTTCCATACCCACCACATGTTGTGGGCAATCTCGTCCAAACACTTCAGCTTTTCAGGAAGAGTAGCCTTGACGGTAAGAATCTTCCATTGTGGAGCATTTACATAATCTGCTTTGATTTTCATAGATGTTGTAGTTAAATAATGATAATTATGTTTCAGGATATATTCATACACTTACAGGTGATAAGCCAAACCAAGCTTGAGCTCGAAGGTTTTGGCCCTCACATTATCGTGGGACTTGTAGTGGGTGCTACGGACGAAATAGCTGCCGCTGAACTCGACGCCCCAGTTCTTGCCGAGGTTGATCTCGACCAGGGGATTGATGACGAAGAGGCGGGCATTGCTATGGTCGCCCTGCACGTTGAGGTAGTGCAGGTCTTCGGTTCCGTCGATAAAGGGTGTCAGGTCGATGTCCTCATAGCCCTTCCACGAGTAGAGATAGAAGTAGCTGATGTTGGTGACGAAGTGGCCGAAGTTCTTCAGCTGGAGCAGGGTCTTCGACTTGATGCTGAAACCGCTACCCATGTTATAGTCGCGCTCGATGACGTTGAAGTAGTCGCTCTTGGTACCGCCCAGCAGGATGCCCGTCAGGAACACGCGCTGCTCGAGTTTCTCGAGGGCTCCCGCCTTCGGCATCTGGATGACAAAGCCCGGTCCAAACGAGGCAGCCTCGCTGATGCGGTAGGGTGTCAGGCCGCTGCCGTCCTTGATGGGCTTGGAGTCGTAGTAGTTGAAGTGCTGATAGATACCGAACTCGGCCTGCATGCCCTTGTGGGAATACATCGGGGTGCTCCAGATGCGACCCAGCAGATGAACCCTGTTGACGATGGGCTGGTTGCTGGTGAGGCCGAAGTTGGCCTCGACCTCGAAGAAGTCGTAGGGCTTATTGTTGTCGCCCTCGTTCAGCACGTCACCATATTCCATTTTCAGGTTGATATATGGATTATGATCGCCACGGAAGAGTGCTCCGTTGTCGGCCAGATAGCGGTCGCCGAAGGCAACGCTGAAGTTGATGGGGAAGCGATTCCAGTCGTGGTGCAGGCTGTTGGTGCTATGCACATGCCATGCCTCGCCGCTGATGATGCGGTTGATGCCCTTGATGGGGTTGATGACAAATCCCAGCGCCTCGGTCCAGAAACGGGACCAGCCGCGCCTGCTGTCATTGAGCACGGCATTGCTGAGGCGGTGAGTGATTTCACCGATGGCGATACCTCCGAACGTGGTGGCAAAGATGTCGTTGATGGCAGGCGGCTCGGTCTCGCCGAAGAACTCCCACATCAAGGAACCACCCAGCGCGAAGGGTGCCGACTCCCAGAAGGTCAGGCCATTGGAACGTGCCGAGTTGTAGTATAGGTTGCCGTGATAGGGATGCAGGAACATATTGGTAATGAATACGTCGTTGTCCCACACGAAGGCGTGCTTGAAGTTATTGCCGATGCTACGCAGGGTGGTCTGTGCAAACTCCTCCTTGGAGACGTAGCGGTCGAAGAGCTGTACCAAGACATTGACACTGGTCATCTCGGCCAAAGCCCACCAGGGATGCTTGCCGTAAGGCCACTGGCAGAGCGAGTCGGCCTGTTCGCCAAAGTCGCGCTGCTTCCGTTTAGGAGCCGAACGCAGGAAGCCATTGCGGTAGCGCAGGGTGACACCGGCCTCGAAAATGGGACGGTTGCGGTAGGTCTCGTTACGGTTGTAGTAGCGTGTCAGTCCCCAGCCTGCCGAGGCAAAGGCGCCGAAGGTCTTGTTAATCTGATAGTCGGCATTGATGCGTGCCTGAAGACCATAGAGGCGCTCGGGCTTGTCGTCCGAATTGCGCTCGAAGGTCTCGATGTGTGCATAGCCTATGTCGCCGCTAAGCGTCCAGCGGCGTGACAGTTGCTGATGGAGTCCGAGGCGGTAGTAAATGGAGCCAGAGAACTTGCTGTCGAGTCCCATGTAGTGAGTGCCGACGCCCAGAATGCTATAGTGGTGGCGATTGCGAAAACGGACGGCCAAATTGATCTTGCTGGCATTGCCACCAAAGAGCATGTAGTCGATGTCCGTGGTGGGACGGACGTTGAACAAACCGACCTGATGAGCCATGCTGTCGCGCGAGATATTCACCACACCAATCTGCCAGCCCTTAGGATGGCTGACGTCACGGTTGATGACGCCTATCTGAACACCACTCAGCGTATCGGCGAAGTTCCATATCGAGGTCTGAAGACCCCGCATCTGGCCTGCTGAGACATTAAACAGCGGAGACAACTGGAAGCCACGGTCGACACCCATGGAGATGTTGTTGATAGCGCTGAGCTGGAAACCGTTGATGGGAGCACCAGACATGTTGGCAAACGTACCAAACTGGAAGCCTTTCATCTGGCTGACTGCCGCGGAGGATATCACGCCAAACTGCACGCTCTTGACAGAGTCCTGCACGCTGGCTATTCCCACAGGGAATTTCTGGGCAGCCACAGGAATGGAGGTGAACAGGCAAAAAAGCAATACGCCTGCTGCCTGCACCTTCTTCCTGATGTCTTTAATCAATTGAATTTCCATTTATCGATTCTACTTGTTATCCTTTTACGTGGTTCGTCATCCTTAGATGCTGAGCTCGTCGAGCACCGTAATCAGTCGCTTGTCGAAGCGCTTGTCGGTGCGGATGCACTCAGTGAAGGGCACATAGACCACATCGTTATTACGAACGCCCACCATCACGTTGCGCTGTCCCTGCATGATAGCATCGATAGCACCGACGCCTGTACAGCTGGCCAAGATACGGTCGCGTGCGGAAGGCGTACCACCACGCTGCAAATGGCCTAGGATGGATACGCGGACGTCGAACTCGGGGAATTCGTGCCTCACACGGTCGGCATAGAAGAGTGCGCCGCACTTGGGACTCTCAGAGACGATGACAATGCACGACTTCTTGGACTTGCGGATGCCACGGCCCATGAATGCTGCGAGCTGGTCTACGTCGGTTGCCTCCTCAGGCACAATGGCGGCCTCTGCACCACAGGCGATGGCACAGTTCTGGGCCAGGAAACCGGCATCGCGTCCCATCACCTCGACAAAGAAGATGCGCTCGTGCGAATTGGCGGTGTCGCGGATACGGTCAACACACTCCATGATGGTGTTCATGGTGGTGTCGTAGCCAATGGTTGCATCGGTACCATACAGGTCGTTATCGATGGTGCCGGGCAAGCCGATGACAGGGAAATTGAACTCCATGCCGAAATCGCGGGCACCTGTCAACGAACCATTACCGCCAATGACGATAAGGGCGTCAATTTGCTCGCGCTGACAGGTTTCGTATGCTTTCTGCATTCCTTCAGGAGTCATGAACTCCATAGAACGGGCGGTCTTCAGGATAGTGCCGCCTTTGGTGATGATTCCACTAACATCTTCCGTCGTAAACTCCTTGACCTCACCCTTGATGAGTCCATCATAGCCACGGAAGATGCCCTTGATGTTGAAACAATTGTAAATACCAGCGCGTGTCACGGCACGGATAGCTGCGTTCATGCCAGGGGCATCACCGCCCGAGGTCAGAATTCCGATAGTCTTAATCCTACTCATAATTCGTAAATATTTAAAGTGATGTTGATTGATGATTGTTCGTATACTTGATTGCCAGCATTGTCAGGTCGTCACTCTGCTCAGCGTCGCCCGCGAACTGACGGACGGCATTGGTCATTGCCTGTACAAGTTCTTGGGGCATGCCCTCGTGGCTGACGATGACCTGTGTCACCCGCTCCTCGCCAAACTGCTCACTACGGACGTTCTCGGCCTCAGTCAGTCCGTCGGTATAGAGGAAGAGCATCGTACCAGGTTCCAGCACCGTCTGCTGCTCGGAGTACGTCAGGTCTGGCGTCACACCGATGGGCAGATTGGCATCACAGGGCAGCATGGCGTGCTGTAGATATGGTGAGTTGTGGCCTGCATTGCAATAGGACAGGCGGCCTGTCGGAAGGTCGAGCACACCGACAAAGAGCGTGACGAACATACACTCGTCGTTGCCGTCGCTGATGGCTGCATTCATGAAATCCGCGATGCGGCTGGGCTCATCGTGATGATAGGCTATATTGCGGAACAGCGTGCGCGAAACAGCCATGACGAGCGAGGCAGGCACTCCCTTGCCAGACACGTCGCCAATACAGAAGAAGAGCTTCTCGTCGCGGATGAAGAAGTCGTAGAGGTCGCCTCCGACAGCCTTGGCAGGCTCCAGCGAGCCATAGAGTTCGAGGTCGGTGCGTTCAGGAAAAGCAGGATATGTCTTGGGCAACATGGACATCTGGATGCTGTGGGCTACGTTCAGTTCGCCCATGATGGCTGCCTTTGCCGCCGTAGTCTCCTGCAAATCCTTGACATAGCTCTTCAGCGACTGCTGCATGGAGTCGAACGAGTCGCGCAGCTGGGCTATCTCGTCTTTGTGCTTGAACGACGGCAACGCGGTATCGAAATTACCCTTGGCGACCTCTTGCGCCGAGTCGGAAAGGAAGCGCAGCGGCTGGACGGCACTACGGATGCTGCGGCGCAGGAAGAAGAAGATGACCAGACCGCCGACACTCATGAAGAAGAGGATGACGATGGCAAGTATAATGCCCCACAAGAACACGACTTTATAGTGCTGTGCGACGAGCAGAGTCCAATGGGAACCGTCCAAACGCTGATAGCCAACATAATAGGGTGTGCCTTCGACATCAATCATCTCTTCTCCCTCTGCATTTTTCTCCTGAAGGACCTTGATAATCTTGTCGTTAACAGTCTCATAGCCGGCTATCCGCCTACCCTTGCCATCAACTATCTGGAGGAAGAAATAGAAGTCTTCAACATCATCATCGAAGAAGAGTGCCTTCTTGACCTTCGACTCCTCACTGGCAATGGCATCCTCGAGCCATCCCAGGTACATGATGAGACCATAAAGCCCCACCTTGCGACCACTGGCATCGCAGACGGGAGTGACATAGGTACAAAGCATGGGCTGACTGCCTTCCTTGACAACGTAGGGGTCAGTCATATAGCCCATCAAACCGTCCGGCAAGTGAAGACCCTCCTCGTACCACTCCTCCTTGAAATAGTCATATTGTGCAGAGCCCTTCTGTTCGCGAACAATTTGGGTACTATCCTGGAAAGAGACACTGGGGGCGAACCATCGGCCCTGACTGGGGAAGTAGTCTGGTTCGAAAGCGACGAAGCAACCTGCGCAAGTGTTATTCACGCGCAACTCCGCTTCCAAGGCCTCATACACTTTCTCGGGGCTGTCCAGATTAGCTTCTATGGCTGCCACGTTGTTCTTGGCTGTTATCTCCACAGCTCTGCGTATGGTCTCTAACTTACCGGTCATTCCGTTTAACAAGTATTGCGCACGTGCTTCGCTCTCCAGCATCGAGACAGCAAAATCAAAAGCAACAACCGCTCCAATGATAAACACATTGAAGAACACAATAATCAGGATGACGCGCCAAGTAATGCGCCGTGCTAACTTGCTTTTATTTTTCAAAATCTCTATTTTATTTCATTGATGATACTTTTTCCTATATTCCAACGGCGTCATGGCTGAGTGTTCCTTGAAATACTTGCCAAAAAAGGAGGCATTGGGGAAATTCAAGTCGTTCGCAATCTCCTGCATCGTCATGTCCGTGAAACGCAGGCGCTGCTCAATGGCTTTCATCGTAAAAAGCAGTATCAGCTCACTCGGCCGACGGTTCATGGTCTCCCTGAGAAGTGCCGACAGATACTTGGGAGTAATGTTGAGCTGATTGGCAAAATCCTCGACCCTACGGATACGTCCGTCACTCCGCTCCACCAGATGCACGAACTTGTCGGCCAGCATTCTTTTGTGGGCGTTCGACGGCTTGTCCAAGACGGGATTCTGATCAGGTATGGCATCCTTACCACGACGAAGGATGGAAAGCATTTCCAGCAACATGGTGCTGAAGAGCGATCTCACGATATCGCCATAGAGTAACGTTGAACGTTCTTTCATCCTGTGGCAGAGCAAACGAAAATAGCCCTCAAGCAGGGCTTCGTCGTCCTGGGTGAGAGAGACCTTGGGATGTTGCTTCAGATAGACCAGATCGAACAGGCTTGTATTGCTATACATATTGATATCCCATAACTCGCTGCGGGCAAACCAAATCTGCCGGCAGTTGAAGTTGGAAGTGGACATGAAATTGTTGACAACGCTGTGTGCCATGAAAAGAAACAGGTCATTCTTATGGATTTGTTCCAATTGCCCGTCGTATTCGAACTGAGCCTTGCCTTCAGTACAAAAAACAATAACACCATGGTCGTCAATACGAACCCCACCATCGGAAATGGGACCGACATGCTCAATAACCACGAGTTCGTCGCTATCGCCAAGTCGCAGACAGTCATCTCCCCTACGAGGTTTTATTGATTTTATCTCCATAATGTTCTTTTTTTCTTTTCAACTACAAAGGTCTTAATAAAAAACCACAATATAATGTTCTATATATACAAAATAATGTTCTACAGCTCCGAAATAAGTCACTTCGTTGCCAATAGAACATTTTACAAGAAATATCGAACATTTTCGGCCGATTTCCTGTAGGCCTATGGAAACAGCATCAGGACTATTTCAACATATCCTCAAAAGCATTAAAAGCCTCGTGAACCAATCTGACGGCATCGTCCATCGTACCGTAGACACGTCCTCCGGAAGCGTTCAGGTGTCCTCCGCCATTGAAGAACCGTTCGGCCATCTGATTGCAGGGGAAATCATCGACGGAGCGCAGGCTCACCCATACTAAATTGTCGCGCTCGGTATCCTCGCGTAACGAGATGCTCAGCTTGAGTCCCTTGATTTGCAATGGCATGTTGACCAGTCCTTCAGCATCGCCTTTCACGTAGTTGAACTGCTTGAGATCCTGACGTGTCAGGGTGTAGTAGGCTGCATGGCGTAACTCGTCGACTACCAGCTTGTTGCATAATACATACCCCACCAGGCGAAGACGGTGTTCGGAATAGTTGTGATAGACATTGCGATAGATTTTGTCCTTATTGATTTTCTTGGTCAGCAACTGACAGATGATAAAGAAAATAGACGGATCGTTGGAGTTAAAAGTAAAACCGCCTGTGTCTGTCATCATGCCACAATAAATAGGACCTGCAAAATGCTTTCCCTGCTTGTCAAACGCGCCCAGCTGCCAAATGATACGGAACACCAGCTCGCAAGTACTGGACATCTTCGGACAGGAGATGGTGAGTACCGCATCAACGTCAGGGTTGGGGTGATGGTCTATCAGCACCAACTTGGCCGGTGTTGCCTTCAGGGCCTCTTCCATACTGTCGGTGCGCGACAAGGTGTTGAAGTCAAGACAAAGCACCAAATCGGCAATTCGGAGTAACAGGTCTGCCCGCTCCTTATGCTTGTCGTAGCGCACTATCTTCTCGGAGTTTGGAAGCCATTGCAGAAAGTCGGGATATTGGTCGGGAACGATAATCGTCGCCTCTTTACCTTCTGTCCTGAGATATTCTGCCATACCAAGACACGAGCCAATAGCATCGCCGTCAGCACTCTGATGACAGGTGACGACGATGGTATCGCTCTCGTGTACAAGCTCTCTGAACAGCTGTAACTGTTCGTCTGTTAAAATATTCTCCAGCATTTCTCTTACCCCTTTTTCTGATCAAGGTCAGCATGATGACCTTGAGAAATCATTCACCTCAAACAACTTTTCCTTAGAACAGCTTGTTGGGATAGACTCCCTCGTCAATGAGACTCTGAATGCGGTCAACTGTTGCCTGACGGTCGGCGGCATAAGTGACACCAAACCACTTGGAAGTAGTGTCAAGAACCTCACAGGTAGCCGTACCCTCCGTGATGAGCTTGTTGACCATCAGGGGAATAAAGAATTCTGCCTTCAGGTTTTCCATATTCTTCGGGTCGCTGAGGAACTCCTTGAAATAAGCCTCAGAATAGTCGAAATAGTCAGGAGTAAAGCCCCACATGTTCATGGACACAGGAACATTTTCCTCCAGCGGCTGCCACTCGCCCTGCTCATCCTTATAGCAGATGGCACCACCCTTGTCGGCAATGCGCATAATCTCAGTACGCTCCACTACATCGGTCAGGTGGCGTTTTTCGTTATATGCACACACGCCACGGGCTACGCTACCGTTCTCGCTAAGCGTATTGCAGACACGGAAGCCCACCATGGCATAGCTGTTTTTGGACCCCTCAGCCAAACCGTTGAGGAATTTTCCAATCTGCATAAAGGCGTCGCGACCATAGAAATCGTCACAGTTGATGACACAGAACGGTTCCTTAATCACATCCTTACCCATCAGCACGGCATGGTTTGTACCCCAAGGTTTCTGACGTCCTTCAGGAACGCTAAAGCCTTCTGGCAGGGCATCAAGCGCCTGGAAACACAGTTCGCAGGGTATCTTATCCTCATATTTGGAAAGTATCTGCTGACGGAACTGCTCCTCAAAATCCTTGCGGATAACCCATACTATCTTGCCAAAACCAGCCTGAATGGCATCGTAAATACTATAATCCATGATGGTCTCACCATTGGGTCCCAGTCCATCAAGTTGTTTCAGGCCACCATAACGGCTGCCCATGCCTGCGGCCAAAAGAAATAATGTCGGTTTCATAACTCTATCACTAAATAATTTTTGATTGATGACTGCAAAGATAGCAAAAAGTCACGATATATCGGACAATCACATGGATTTTAACATTTCAAGGCACGCATGGCATTGAGTACCGCCAGCACGGTGACACCCACGTCGGCAAAGACAGCTAACCACATGGTGGCCAGTCCGACAGCAGCCAACAAGAGCACCGCCACCTTGACACCAATGGCAAACCAGACATTCTGTCGGGCGATGGTCAGCGTACGACGGGCAATATTAATGGCAGAAACGACTTTGGAAGGCTGGTCGTCCATCAGCACGACGTCAGCTGCCTCAATAGCGGCATCGCTTCCCAATCCTCCCATGGCGATGCCGACGTCAGCGCGAGCCAGCACGGGAGCATCGTTGATGCCATCACCGACAAAGGCCACAGTTCCTGTCCGTCTGCCCTCATCATCCTGAGTTCCCACCATCTTCTCAAACAAAGTGACTTTTTCTGCAGGCAACAAATCGGCATGATATTCGTCCAAGTGCAACTGACTGGCAACATTGTGAGCCACCTCCTCACGGTCGCCCGTGAGCATGACAGTCTTGCTGACACCCAGTTCCTTCAGTTGGGAAACAGTCGATGCGCTGTCAGTCTTCAACTGGTCGTTGATGACGATATGACCGGCATAGCTTCCGTCAACAGCCACGTGGATAATGGTACCGACGTGATGACAGTCATGCCATCGGGCTCCAACCGTTTCCATCATTTTCTTGTTGCCCACACATACCTGACGGTCGCCTACGCGAGCCCTGACGCCCTGGCCTGCCACTTCTTCCACCTCCGTCACCCGACAACCGTCAATGGCCTCATCGGGAAAGGCATCACGAAGTGCTGCACCAATAGGATGAGTGGAGAAATGCTCCACATGAGCAGCCAGGTGCAACAACTGGTGTTCATCGAACTCTTCAGGGTGCACAGCCTCGACGGCAAAACGCCCATGGGTCAATGTTCCCGTCTTGTCGAACACCACGGTATCGACTTTTGAAAGCACGTCCATGTAATTAGCTCCTTTGATGAGGATGCCCTTCCTGGACGCTCCTCCAATACCGGCAAAGAAAGTAAGCGGCACGCTGAGCACCAACGCACAAGGACAGGAAACTACCAGGAACATCAGCGCCCGATAGAGCCAGACGGCAAAAGGACCGCCCAGCAACGTGGGGACGACAGCCAAGGCCAGGGCTGCAACCACCACCAAGGGGGTATAGATGCGTGCAAACTGGGTAATAAAAGTCTCGCTTCGGGATTTGTGCTCTCCGGCATGCTCCACCAAGTCAATAATCTTCGCAACGGTACTCTCGCCGAATATTTTCGTGGTGCGCACCTTGATGACACCAGTCATGTTGACACAGCCCGAGATCACCTCATCACCCTCCTGGACACTACGAGGCAGCGACTCGCCTGTCAGAGCAACCGTGTTGAGAGCCGACGAGCCATCAACGATGACACCGTCCAACGGTATCTTCTCACCAGCCTTGATGACGATGACAGCTCCAAGCGGCACCAACTCCGGACTCACATCCTTTGCCTCAGACTGCCCGTCATTCTGCTCAAGGAGATGGGCCACGTCTGGTCGGATGTCCATCAAGTGTGCAATGCTCTCGCGGCTCCTGCCTTCGGCATAGCCCTCGAACAACTCACCCACCTGGAAGAAAAGCATGACGAAGACTGCCTCGGGGAACTCTGTCTCAGCTCCTGGCAAGAAACCGATGCAGAGCGCTCCTACGGTTGCAACCGTCATGAGGAAATGCTCGTTGAAGGCGCGACCGTGCATCAAACCCTCGACTGCCTCCTTCAATGTGTCGTGTCCTATTATTAAATAAGGTACGAGATAGACCAGCAACAGCTGCCATGTTGACAGGTAAAAGCGGTGTTCTATCCATACTGCCAACAAAAGCAGTACCACCGTGTCTAAGATGAGCCACAACTGGTGTTTCGCATCCTCATGATGATGTTCGTGATGATGATCACAGGTGTCGCACTCACCATGGTGATGCTCGTGATGATGCTCGTGATGATGATGATGTTCGTGTGCCATACTTTCCAGCATTTTATTTCAACGTTTTCTTGAATTCTGCTGCAAAGGTACGACAAAAGACTTGCAACTCAGTTGCAAAGATACAACATCAGCGTTTACGACGCTTCTTGGCAGGGGCTGGGGCTTTCTTGGGCTCTTCCTTGGGGGCGAAGGGGTCTTTCACAATGGTTGCACGCAAGATGCGGACGTCAGTAAGCGGACGGTTGTAACGGTCAGTTGGCATCTGTTGGATGCGTTCAACAACGTCCATGCCTTCCAACACCTCACCAAACACGGTATACTGTCCGTCCAGATGGGGCGTGCCGCCAATGGTTTTGTAGGTTTCAATCATCTCGGGAGCCAACTTAACGCGCCCTTGTGTCATGGAGTCGATATACTCCTGTGCACGGGCTATCTGCGCATCGTCGAGCACCTTGCCCCAGACAATGTAGAACTGGCAGGCACCCGAGCGCAGCTCCGGGTTGATGTCGTCAGGTTCACGAGCAGCAGCCACAACGCCACGACGATGGTACAACTCCGGCAGGCGGAACTCAGGCTCCAAGGTATAATCCAGCTCACCAGAACCCAGGCGCTGACCCGGCTGTGCATATTTACTGGTCAAGTCGCCACCCTGAATCATAAAGTCCTTGACGACACGATGGAAGAGCAGCGAGTCGTAAACATGCAGGCGATTCAGCTTCAGAAAATTGTCACGATGCTGCGGTGTCTCATTATAGAGAGCAATACGAATGTTCCCCTCTGTGGTTTCCAACAAAACTTCGGCACGCTCGTCCTGGGCAAAAAGGACCATTGGCAACAAAGCCAGTAAAAAAAATATTCTCCTCATAGTATTTGGTGGTTCAAAAGTCGTTCTTCAGCCATTTTCTCATATTTGGTACCAGGCATGCCATAATTGGCATAGGGATAGATGCTGATGCCTCCACGTGGCACAAAGAGCCCCACGACCTCAATATACTTGGGCTGCATCAGTCTGACAAGGTCTTTCATAATGATGTTGACACAGTCCTCGTGGAAATCGCCATGGTTTCGAAACGAGAAGAGATATAGTTTCAAGCTCTTCGACTCAACCATCTTACGGTCAGGGATATAGAGAATCTTGATTTCCGCAAAATCGGGCTGACCAGTAATGGGACATAGCGAAGTAAACTCTGGGCAGTTGAACTGCACCCAGTAGTCGTTGTCGGGATGTTTGTTCTCAAAAGCCTCCAGAACCTCTGGGGCATAAGTGGTCTTGTATTCCGTTTTCTTGCCAAGAGCCTGCAAATTGTCTTGTTCGCGATTCATCGATAGTGTAATTATATTTTCAGGATGTTAAAAATATTGTAGTTGATATCCTTGTCGTAAACGTCCTCGTGGTCGTGTTGCTTTGTAAACTCGACAACGCGTATGGTGACTGGCAGCACAAGAATTTCATAGAGCGTCTTAAACAACACCTGCGAAATCATCAGGGACGGCATCTCCTCCCAAGGAATGACTCCTCCCAAGGCCAAGGGAAAGAAGATGATGGAGTCGACACTCTCACCTCCTATCGTGCTGAGTACTGCCCGCACGGAGAAATTGTGGCCTTCGGACGACAGTTTCATGCGAGACATGATGTAGGCATTGATGAAGGAGCCCAGGATAAAGGCAATAAACGATGCCAGCGTGATGCGTGGAGCCAATCCGAAAATGACATGAAAACCTTCGTCACCATTCCAATAAGGTGCACCAGGTATCCAATCGGCTATCGCCCCGAAAATGACAAAGACGAAGTTCATGGCGAAACCCATCCAAATGAGCATACGCGTCCGCTCGTAACCCCACACTTCACAGACAACATCATTGATGATATAGCTGACAGGAAATACAACTATACCTGCTGTCAAATTCACAGGTCCGAAGGAATACTGCTTTGTTTCTAAAACGTTTGCCGTAATCAGGCAGACGCAAAACAGCGTGCCGAAAAGCATAAAAAGCACGCTGACTTTTTTATTGTTCTCTTGTTCCATCATATTCTTGTTTTTTTAAAGAGGGTTCGTCACTTCTGAAAAGGACTACGCAAGCACCTCTGCCTAATAAGCGGCTGCAAAGGTACGAAATAAAACTTGAAAAAAAGCTCTTTTCAAGTATTTTTTCAGAAGAGGTAAGAAAAAAGCACAGGAAACCACTTCGTTTCTGGTTTCCTGTGCGTTGTTATTAAAAGTGTCCTCTATTGACTACTCTTCAGAAGCTTTCTTGGCAGAAGCCTTCTTGGATGCAGCTTTTTTCGGAGCAGCCTTCTTGGCAGGCTTCTTGTCCTCCTCATCAGGTTCGTATTTTGAAAGACGTGCCATCAGACGCGTAATCTCAGCATCTTTCATCTCAATCTCGTCGCCTTGGTTACGAATCGTTGTCAGCAAGGCGTTGAGCTCGTCGTTCTCAATCTCCTGTGGATAGAGCGCATTGACCCTGTTGATGAAGTCGCCCAAAATATTCATGTAGTTGGTGAAGGCATCGAACGGTCCGCTATAGATGCCACGATCCAGACCTACATTAGAGGGCTTCGTGGTCATGAAGCGGAAGTTGTTGGAAGCCTGCAGATAGTCCCAGTCCTGATTGATGCGCGGGTCGTCGGCAATGCGCAGACGGTCAGCAACAGAATAGAGCTTGTTGAAAGCCTCACGCTGCATCGCGTTACCCAACCAGCATGAGCAGTCGCGTTCCTCGTCAACCCAGCTCAGGGTATCAGGCACATCAAGGTTGCCAACGCTCTTCACCTTCATGCAGATTTCAGTAGGCGTGGAGAACGTGATGCCCTTCTCCTTGGCACAGGCAGGAAGAGCCTTCAGGAAGTCAAGGATATTTGAGCTGAGGGGCTGGGCAATACCCAGGGCAGAGAGCTCCATGAAAATATTGATGATCTGCTCCTCTTCCGGCAGGCGGGCAATACGGTCAATATAAGTATCGGCAAACAAGGGATAGCCTTCCCAGTCTGCGTTGTTGAAGCGCAATGAGATGTCGTCAGACAGCACCACATCGCGTAACAACAGCTTCAGGTTGGGAGCTATGTTGCAGTTATAGACATAGTGAGGCGACTTCCATCCCAATACGTGCTTGGCACCCTCGGTCAACATACCTTTAAAGCCCATGGCAGCAATCTGGCCGCCAATGTCGTCAGAGTAGATGAGCGAAGAGTTGCGGGCTACTGTCGGCTTCCTGCCAAACAGTTCCTCAATCTTGGCACATTGCTTCTTCACGTCAAGGGCAAAGGTCTCTTCGTTAGCCAGCGAAGACAAACCATGAGAGTAAGGCTCGGCCAGGAACTCCACGCAACCCGTCTGGTTCAGCTCCTGCAACTTCTCGAGCACCTGGGGAGCATGCATCTCAAGCTGCTCAATACCTGTACCGCTGAGGGAGAAGGCAACCTTGAAAAACTCGCCATGCTCGCGAATCATGTCGCCAATGGCATTCAATGCAGGCATGTAGCTGCGATTGGCGATATCGGTGATGCTACGCTCGTTCTCGTAGTCATCATAGTAATAATGATCGGTGCCGATATCGAAGAAACGATAACGCTTCAGATGGATAATCTGATGTATCTCGAAATATAAACAAATTGTTTTCATAATTCTTTTATTGTTTAATGTTTATTTTTTGCAGCAGACGATAACGGACTTTTCCAAACTATCTGCGTTAGTCCGCAGCTGTCCGCTACTTATTTTACTGTTCCCAGCCAAGGGTACGCCTATAGAGGGTGGCAATCCAGGCACCCACCTTCTCCCAGGTAATCTGGTCAACCTCGTTCTTTCCTTCCTCCTTGAGATAACGGAAGAGCGACTCGTTGGCACAAATGCTGTAAATGGCATCAGCCAAAGCGTGGATGTCCCAATAATCAACCTTAATGCAGTTGGTCAGAATCTCAGCACAGCCTGACTGTTTGGAAATGATGGAAGGTGTGCCACACTGCATGGCTTCCAACGGCGATATGCCGAAGGGTTCAGAGACGGAAGGCATGACATAGACGTCAGAATCCTTCAGGCACTCGTAAACCTGCTTGCCGCGCATGAAGCCCGGGAAGTGGAAACGGTCGGCAATGCCGCGCTCGGCAGCCAGATGGATCATCGCATTCATCATGTCACCTGAACCAGCCATACAGAAACGCACGTGGCGGGTACGGCGAATGACCATATTAGCAGCTTCAACAAAGTACTCTGGTCCCTTCTGCATAGTGATGCGCCCGAGGAATGTCACCACCTTATCCTTACCCGTATGGTCAGGACGCGGGATGGCCTGATACTCGTCGGGCAACGGATAGACGGCATTGTGTACGGTGTAGCACTTGCGCGGATCCTGATGGTACTGGTGGATGACCGTCTGGCGAGTCAGCTCCGACACACACATGATACAGTCGGCATGATCCATACCGTTCTTCTCTATGGAGTACACGGTGGGGTTCACCTTACCTCTCGAACGGTCGAAGTCGGTAGCATGCACATGAATACAGAGCGGCTTACCACTCACCTGCTTGGCATGAATGCCTGCAGGATAGGTCAGCCAGTCGTGGGCATGGATAATGTCGTAGTCAAAAGTACGTGCCACGACACCGGCAATGATAGAATAGTTGTTGATTTCCTCATGCAGGTTCCCAGGGTAACCGCCTGCGAATTCCATAGCACCCAGGTCGTTGACGTGCATGTAGTTGAAGTCGGCATACAAATGGTCGCGCAGACGGAAATAGAGTTCAGGATCCATGATATTTCCCACGCGCTCACGGACATAGTCGGCAGTCACGTCGCGCCACGCAATAGGCACGGCATTCATGGCAACTATGTTGCAAGCAGAGCGGTCTTCATCACCGAAAGGATGTGGCAGACAAAGCGTGATATCCATGTCGCCCTGGGCATGCAGACCCTGTGAGATACCATAGTTAGCGGTGGCCAATCCACCAAATACGTGAGGAGGATACTCCCATCCAAACATTAAAACTTTCATAGCTTCTCCTCCTTATTTATTTTTGGTAAGTATACTTCTCCAAGAGTTTCAGCGTACGCAGAATCTCAGCCACATTCATGGCAAAGGCCATAGCGCCTCGTCCATGGAAAGGCGGGTTTCCGTCAAACAGTTCACTGATGCTTCCCAGAGCATGATAGTTAATCTCATCTTCATAGCCCACCATCTGGCGCTCGATGAACGACAGGCGTGTACGCTTATAGAGCTTCAGGCAAGCCTCCATATAGAATCCACCCAACCAAGGCCAGGCAGTTCCCTGATGGTAGGCATAGTCGCGCTGAGTCTGCGGACCGACATACATGGGATTATAACCACCGCTCTTCGGTGAGAGCGAGCGCAGTCCCTTCGGAGTCAGCAGTTCACGGGTACAGATGTCGACCACGCCCTTCTTCTGGTCTTGTGACAGCGGTGAGTAGTCGAAAGCAGCAGCAAAGATCATGTTCGGACGTACACTCCAGTCCATCATGTTACCATCAACATAATCCAGCAGATAGCCATACTCATTCATGAAGGTGTCGACAAACGACTGCTTGCACAGCTCAGCACGCTGCTCCAGCTTCTCGGCCAGAGCCTTGTCACCGAACTCAGCTTCCAATGCGGCGCAGAACTTCAAGGCGTTATACCACAGAGCGTTGAACTCTACGATGTAACCGGAACGGGGAACAACAGGACGGCCATTGGCCATGGAGTTCATCCAAGTAATCGCTCTATCACGACCATTGGCATAGAGCAGTCCGTTCTCGTCAAGGCGCATCAGCGGATTACCGTCTTCGATGATATAATTAACAATGTCCTTCACGAGCTTACCGTACATCTTGTAGCCCTTCTCCTTACCTGCATCCTTCGTATATTGCTGGATGGCCCAGACAGCCCAGAGTGGTACGTCAGGCTGTTCTATCTCATATATCTTGACGCTAAGGGGCTTGTCTTCCATGAATTCGCGAAGTCCCTTTTCAGCTGTTTTCATCACCAGCTCGAAATAATCCTGCTCGCCAATGGCCAGCGTCAGTCCGGGCAAGGCGATAAACGTGTCGCGTGCACGCGCCTTGAACCAAGGATATCCTGCCAGCAGATAGCGGTCGTCGTTGGGCTGGCGATTGTGGAACTGATGGGCTGCTGCCACCAGACAATGATAGAAATTATCGCGTGGTTGACGAAGGTCCATTTCCTTCTGGAACAGGGTTTTCAGCGTCGAGCTCTTGATTTCCTTGGTCGAAGCAGCAAAGACGATGCTCTCGCCTTTCTTAATCGTCAACTCAAAATAGCCGGGAACGTATAGGTCCTCGTTCGAGGCATAGCCACGCTCTTGCTCCTTCGGATACTCCACGCCGCGATACCAGTCGGGCTGGAAAATGAACTCGTTCTTCTTGTTGAACTGCATGTAGAGATCAGGATAGCCCGCATACATACATGTCTTGATGCCATTGTCTACGGGATGGTACTCACGCGAAGCCGTCGAGTTCTCATGGGTGAACTGACGAACCGAACGGAATGCCAGGAACGGGCGGAAACGTAGCGTAGTGGCAGAATGTGCGTCTTCCAATGTGTATCGGATGAGGATACGGTCCTCATAGGTCTGGAAGATGGTCTCCCTTTTTAACAACACACCACCGACGCGGTAGAGCGTAGTGGGTAGCACATCACCGGTGAACTCACGGATGTACTTGTGACCTTTAGGGCTGAAGTTGTTGCCCTGGTACTTGTGGAGTCCGAGATTGAACTCTGCACCGTGCTGAATTACCGTACAGTCGAATGACGAGAGCAACACATGGTTCTCGTCATCAAGCTCAGGTACGGGAACAACGAGCAAACCATGATACTTACGGGTGTTACAGTCTACCAAGGTAGATGCACTATAGGCACCCGAGCGGTTCGTCCGAAGCAATTCACGACGGAGGGATTCCTCCAAGTTGGTCATCACAGCTTTTTCAAATCGTAAATAACTCATAGTTCCTATCTTATGGTTTAATATGTTTTAGGATTTCGAAATTTCTCCAAAATTACACAATTTCGCTGTGACTACAAAATAAAAAAGGCATTTTTTTTCAAAAACGCCTTTTTTTTCAATTATTTCACTTTTTCTCAGTCAGGAATAAGGAAATTGATGACCTCTTGCTCCACGGTAATGCGGTAAGACCCCACAGGTACGCCCAGCAGTCGTCCGTCGACACCTACCTGAGCGTATTTAGCCTCAACGACCTCCACCTCACGCGTGCGATAGGGATGCACGCTACGATGGTTCAAGAAACGACCGGTAATCAACAGCCATAGTCCTGCAAAGACCTGCAACACCTCCGCATGATACACCAGCGACACGTCCAACATGCCGTTGTAAGGTACGGCGCTGGGGGTTTGTCCATAACCCGGGCCGCTGCCCACGCACATCGTCATCACCTTGCGGTCAACCGTGTCGTAATTGATTTTCACGTGCATCTTATATTCCATGCGGTGAAAAATCATGACGAATATGGAAACGATGAACGACAGCGTCCGCGACCCCAGGAGCGAGCGCGCCTGACGTCTCTGATTCATGATGTCGGCTATCAGCCCCACATTGACGCAGTTCAGGAAATAGCGATGGCACGCCTCTCCCTTTTTGTTCGTATAGCGGATGCAGCCCAAGTCGATGGCACGCACACGATGGCTGACCAGCCAGTCGACGGTCTGTTCCAAGTTGCCCTCCTTGAAATTCCAATAGCGGGCAAAGTCGTTCATGACACCGTTGGGGATAACACCCAAGGCTATCTGGTCGCGCACCTGTTTCTCTTCTCCCATCAGACAGTTGACGGCATCGTTCAAGGCCGAGTCGCCTCCGACAATGACTATCGTCTTGTAGCCGTTGTGGATGAGCATGGTCATCAACCGTTCTACGCTGTCACTGGACTCGCTTTGGACAAAGTCGTACTGCACCCCGCGATCGTCCAGCACCTTCTGGATTTTCTCACGCTGCTTGCTGCCATGTCCCTTCGGGCAATACAATATGCCCCATCGTGTATTCGCTTCGCTCATAGATCAAAAATGAGGAATTAGGAGTGATGATTACTTTCTTCCATTAATCGTTTGATAGACTCTACTTTTTCTTCCATCGGCTGCTGGGCATCAATCCAATGAATGACAAATCCACGGCGCTCCATGCCGCGAAACCAGGTCATCTGGCGCTTCGCAAACTGATGGATAGCAATCTCCAGGCGCTGGAACATCTCGTCGTAGGTAGTGGCACCTGTCACATACTCCGTCACGAACTTGTACTCCAGTCCGTAGTATATCAGGTCTTCGGCAGGGATTCCCTCGCTTAGCAGGCTTCTCACCTCTTCCACCATACCATGTTCCAGGCGTGCCTTCAGACGGCTGGTAATCTTCTGCCTGCGGATTTCACGGTCGATGCTCACACCGACTATCAGCGAGTCAATGGGTGGCATCTCCCGTTTCAGGGTAGGCGTACGTAGGTTGTACTCCTCAATCTCTATGGCACGGATAGCGCGCTGGCACGAGTCCACGTCTGTCTTGTTATGCATGTTGGAACCGTTCCTGGCCTTCAACTCCACTAACATCTGCGTCAGCTCTGCCAACGATTTCCCTTCCAGACGCTGACGGAGTTCTGGGTTCTGGGGAACGGGCGACAGGTGATAGCCTTTCAGAACGGCCTCGATATACAGACCCGTACCACCACACAGGATGGGTGTCAAGCCCCTACCTTTTATATTATTGTATGCCTCGAAGAAATCCTGCTGGTACTGGAACAGGTTATACTTTGTTCCAGGCTCTGCGATATCAATGAGATGATAGGGAATGGTGACCGACGAGCCATCGGTGCCGATGCGGTAGTCTTCCAAGTCCTTGCCTGTCCCGATATCCATTCTCCGATACACCTGGCGTGAATCAGCAGATATGATTTCACCACCGATTTCCTTCGCCAATGCCACAGCCAACGGTGTCTTTCCACTGGCCGTGGGACCGAGTATGGTAATCATCTGCTTTGGCATCCTCCCTGTACTATGTCAAGCGTCAGCAAATACCTTACCGTTTTCCAAAGTCACCTGAAGGGTATGATACTCAGAATGGAAATCATTCCGCAGGCGTTCCAAGTATCTCCTGCATTCCCACTTACACATGGGCAGGTCGTGCATCAGATAGTTTCCACAGGTTTCAGGAGTCGTTGCAGGCACCTCGTCCTGCGTCAATATCCACTCCAGACATTCCATGGTCAGTTCACGCATCTGCTGGACATTGTAGTCGCCAGTCATGACAATATACATGCCGGTCAGACAACCCATCGGCCCGACATAGACGACATCTTGCTCTACCCTTGAGTTACGGAACCATGTAGCCATCAGATGCTCCATGCTGTGCATAGCGGCAATAGCCACTGCCGGCTCCTTATTAGGCTCGGTGATGCGCAGGTCGAAGGTGCGGAACAAGCTGTCATCGCGCGAAACATAGATACCCGGCTTCAAGCGGGTATGGTCAATCGTAAAGCTCTGAATAACCTCCATGATGATCCTTATCAGATGATGTCGTGAGCCAGATAGTACCACATGCTGTTGCGTACGTCGGTACCAAACTTCAAGTCATAGAAATTGTCTATCACCCAACGTCCGTCCTCATACACCAAATCGACACGTGCCGGTGTGTAGGTGAATGTCTCGTAGACGGTATACTTCACCGAAGCGAACTTCTTCTCCCCCAGTACTACCTTGTCAACCTCGAAACCGTCGTAGGTGACAAATCCCGGTTCGCGGGCCATCGACCAGTATTCAACCTCAAAGAACAGGGTGTTGGTCTGCGACTCTTTCTTGCGCACCGCCAAAACCAGGCTGTTCCACCGCTTCGAGCAGTAGGTATAGTCCAGCAGCTCGTTCATGGAAGCGCCGCCGCTGCTCAGATAAGTGGCTTTGACATCCTTGAAAATACTCTTCACACGATCAAGCACTATCCCCGACTCAATATTGTACTGCATCTCTATCGTGGTGGTATCACGATATTCTCTTGCACTTTGAGCCACGGTAGCACCAGCGCCCTTGACTGGCGTGCCATCGTCGCCACAACCCGTCAGCAACATGGGTATGGCAAACAAGAAGAGCATACACTTTTTCGCTGTCAAAATCATCTGAAATCTTTTATGGTTGTCTCTTATATGTAGTTTCGGCTGCAAATATACATAAAAATTGCCATACGACAAAATCGTACGGCAATTTTTTTTGTATCTACCTAATAATTATTATTTCAGCTCAGCGAGATACTTAATGGTGCGAACCATCTGAGAAGTGTAAGAGTTCTCATTGTCGTACCAAGCAACAACTTGAACGAGAGAGTTGCCGTCACCAATCTTGCTGACCATGGTCTGGTTAGCATCGAACAGTGAACCGAACTTCATACCGATAATGTCGCTTGAAACAAGCTTCTCCTCGGTGTAGCCGAATGACTCGTTGGTAGCAGCCTTCATGGCAGCGTTGATAGCCTCAACGGTAACCTCACCCTTGACAACAGCGTGCAGGATGGTGGTAGAACCTGTGGGAGTCGGAACGCGCTGTGCAGCACCGATCAGCTTGCCGTTCAGCTCGGGGATAACCAGACCGATAGCCTTGGCAGCACCAGTTGAGTTAGGAACGATGTTCTGGGCACCGGCACGGGCACGCTGAACATCACCCTTGCGCTGAGGACCGTCCAGAATCATCTGGTCGCCAGTGTAAGCGTGAACAGTGGTCATAATACCGCTCTGGATGGGAGCGAAGTCGTTCAGAGCCTTGGTCATGGGAGCCAGACAGTTGGTGGTGCAAGAAGCAGCGCTGATAACGGTGTCAGCAGGAGTCAGGGTCTTGTGGTTTACGTTGTAAACGATGGTGGGCAGGTCGTTGCCGGCAGGAGCAGAGATCACAACCTTCTTGGCACCAGCGGTCAGGTGGGCAGAAGCCTTCTCCTTAGAGGTATAGAAACCTGTGCACTCCAGTACTACGTCTACGTCCAGCTTACCCCAGGGGAGCTCAGCAGCGTTAGGAATAGCATAGATGGTAATCTTCTTGCCATCTACTACGATGAAGTCCTCACCAGCCTCTACAGTGTGCTTGTTCTCACCGAACTTGCCACAGAAGCCACCCTGAGCGGTATCGTACTTCAGCAGGTGAGCGAGCATCTTAGGACTTGTCAAGTCGTTGATTGCTACAACTTCATAACCTTCAGCCTCGAACATCTGACGGAAAGCGAGGCGACCGATACGGCCAAAGCCGTTAATAGCTACTTTTGTCATCTTTTACTAATTTTTTTATTAAAGGGTTTATATAAAAATTGTTCTTTGTCTAAAAATTGCGCCTTTTCGACACTTTTTCTTGATTTCGGATGCAAAGTTACAAAAAAATTCCTATATTTGCACTTGATTTCAGTCTTAATTAAGATTAAAGATTGATTATAAAGTGATAAATTTGAAATAAATCAAGGGTGAAAGCCCAAGATTGTAAAACGCAGATAGCAAATTAACATTATAAGTCAAACATTAAAAATTAAACATTATGGGATTTATCAGTGAATTCAAAGAGTTTGCCATGAAGGGCAACGTAATGGACATGGCAGTAGGTGTCATCATCGGTGGTGCCTTTGGTAAGATTGTGTCAAGTCTGGTCGATGACATCCTGATGCCGATCATCGGTGTGCTGACCGGTGGCGTGGACTTTACCGGTCTGGTGGCCAAGGTAGGCGATGCAGAGGTGAAATACGGTGTATTCGTCCAGAACATCATCGATTTCCTCATCGTGGCATTCTGTATTTTCCTCATGATTAAGGCCATGAACAAGCTGAACCGCAAGAAAGAAGAGCCAGCAGAGCCCTCAGCCCCTGCCGGACCCACCCAGGAGGAGCTGCTGGCTGAGATTCGTGACCTGCTGAAGAATAAGTAATGGAGAAAGGGTTAGATTTTAAGCCCAAAATGATTTCGGCCATCAAGAACTACGACCGTAAGACCTTCGTAGCTGACTTGATGGCCGGAGTTATTGTGGGTATTGTAGCACTTCCGCTGGCCATCGCCTTCGGTATTGCCAGTGGTGTAAGCCCTGAGAAGGGCATTATCACGGCCATCGTCGCCGGTCTTTTCATCTCGGTCTTTGGTGGTTCCAAGGTACAGATAGGCGGACCCACGGGAGCCTTCATCGTCATCGTCTATGGCATCATCCAGCAGTATGGCATGCAGGGTCTGACCATTGCCACGCTCATGGCGGGCGTGTTCCTCATCCTGTTGGGCGTGCTTCGCCTGGGCACTATCATCAAGTACATACCCTACCCCATTGTCGTGGGATTCACCTCGGGTATTGCCGTCACCATCTTCACCACGCAGATCAAGGACCTGCTGGGCCTGACCATGGAGCATGTCCCTTCCGACTTTGTCGAGAAGTGGATAGCCTATGTATATAATATAGGTAGTATAGACTGGTGGTCGGCACTGGTGGGCATTGTCAGCGTTGTCATCATCGCCATCATGCCCCAGTTCTCCAAGAAGGTACCCGGTTCGCTGGTAGCCATTGTCCTGATGACCGTCGCCGCCCTGCTGCTCAAGCAGTATGCAGGGGTAACGACCATTGAGACCATTGGCGACCGCTTCAGCATCAACTCCACGCTGCCCGGTGCCGTAGTTCCCCAGCTGACGTGGGAGACAGTCAAGGGGCTGGTAGGCCCAGCCGTCACCATTGCTGTCCTGGGTGCCATCGAGTCGCTGCTGTCTGCCACGGTGGCCGACGGTGTCATTGGCGACCACCACAACTCCAACACGGAGCTCATCGGACAGGGCATTGCCAACATCGCGTCGCCCATCTTCGGAGGCATTCCTGCCACTGGAGCCATCGCACGCACCATGACCAACATCAACAATGGCGGTCGCACGCCTGTGGCAGGCATTGTCCATGCCGTGGTGCTGTTGCTCATCTTCCTGTTCCTCATGCCCCTGGCCCAGTACATTCCCATGGCCTGCCTGGCTGGCGTGCTGGTAGTCGTGGCCTACGGCATGAGCGGTTGGCGTTCGTTCCTGACCATGGCGCGCAACAACCCCAAGAGCGACGTGACGGTGCTCCTGCTGACGTTCTTCCTGACCATCATCTTCGACTTGACGGTAGCCATTGAGTTCGGCCTCGTCTGCGCCTGCCTGCTCTTCATGCGACGCATGGCTGAGACCACCGACGTACATGCCGTGCTCAACGAGATTGACCTGAACGAGGATGCAGACATGGAGCGTGGCAACCTGCAGCACCTGACCATTCCCGAGGGTGTGGAGGTCTACGAGATTAACGGTCCCTACTTCTTCGGCGCAGGCAACCGCTTCGAAGACATCATGGCCCGTTACGGCAACAGGCCCCGTGTACGCATCATCCGAATGCGTAAGGTGCCGTTCATCGACTCCACGGGTATGCACAACCTGGAGAACATGTGCCAGATGAGCCAGAAGGAAGGCATCACCGTCGTGCTGTCGGGTGTCAACGCCAAGGTTGAGTCCGTGCTGAAGCGCAACCACTTCAGCGAATTGCTGGGCGAGGAGAACATCTGCAACCACATCGACCTGGCACTGGCCCGTGCAAACGAAATTGTGAAATCATAAAAACTGACAAGATATGAGAAAGATATTTTCAATCCTACTATTGAGCCTGTTCCTCTGCTTCGGCACGGGCTATGCCCAGAACGAGGCGAAGGAGGGACAGAAGAGCAGCCTTGAGCAGCTGGCAGAGAGCGAGAAAGAAAAAGGCAACGTGGCTAGCGCCCGCTACAACTACATCCGTTCCTTCGAGGACTATGCCAACAAGGGACAGACCAAGCAAAGCGTGCTGTGCGGCGTCAAGGCTACGGCGCTCTACTACAACGAGAACTTCTACGAGGAAGCTTTCAACCTGCTGCACCGTGTCGACAACGTGATTGCCTCGAGCACGCAGAGCGCAGCAGCCAAGGCTGCCCTGCAATACCTGGTGGTCAAGGAGCGCATGCAGATGTACGTCAAGCTGCGCAAGCCCCAGAGCGCCAAGGACCAGCTGAACATCATGGAAAGCCAGGCCAATGCGTCCAACGACGAGGAAGTGAAGAACGACCTGCTCTACACGAAGGCCGTCTACTACTACACCTTCGGCATGAACGCACAGGGCAATGCCGTCTTCAAGGAGATGGCCCAGAAGCTGACCTCGTCCAAGGAGTACGACAAGGTAGAGGAAGCCTACAAGACGCTCATCGCCAACGGCCGTCGCAGCAACAGCGCCAGCATGGTGGCACAGTCGTACAGCAGCTACACGGCGTGGAAGGACTCTGTCACCGCCCTGAAATATGCTGACGAGATAAGCGCCCTGAAGAAGCAGATTGCCGACAACGAGGCCACCATCTCCGACAAGGACAGCTCGCTGACCACGCGCTGGGCCATCATCATCGGCCTGGGCGTCCTGGCCGCCGCTCTGGCTGCCGCACTCATCGTCGGTGCCATCGTCCTGCTGCGTTTCATCCTGCTGACGCGCAAACAGCAGAAGACCATCAAGCTGGCCAACGACAACAACGCGCTGAAAGCCAAGTTCATCAGCAACATCTCAGCCCAGCTGGAGCCTACCCTCAAGAAGCTCGACAGCCGTCAGCCCGAAGTCAAGGCATTGCTGGATTTCTCTGAGCACATCCAGACGCTCTCCGAACTGGAGAACTCGATGGACGAGGAGGTCGAGATGGAGGAGGTGCAGATGGCACAGTTCTGCGAAGACATCGTCAGCCAGATTCGCAACAAGGTTCGTCAAGACGTCACCGTCAAGGTCGACGCACCCAGAATGAGTGCCCTCATCAACCGCGACTACGTGTCACACATCCTGCTGCACCTGCTTGACAATGCCGTCCTCTATACTCCCGAGGAAGGCCACATCGCACTCGACTTCAAGAAGCGCGGCGCCCACACCCACCAGTTCCTCGTGTCAAACACGGGCTCTACCATCCCCGAGGAGCAGCGCGACAACATCTTCAAGCCGTTCCTCGAAATCCGCGACCTCACCAAGGGCGACGGACTCGGACTGCCGATATGCAAGCAGATGGCCCTGAAGATGAAGGGCGACCTCGACATCGACCCCGCCTTCACCAAAGGCGTCCGCTTCATCCTCGAGCTTCACTCGTAGTCAGGAGCACGCAAGACATACCCCTACAAGAAAAGCCCCCCGACCAGCGTGTCGGAGGGCTTTCTTTTTACCTTTAAATTATATATACGCGCGCAGAGTGCTGTCCGCTACTTTCCGCCTATCACTTTCGACACGTCCAGCATCATGCCGTTGCCACCGACTATCAGCGGCATCTTTCCGTCCCACTTCTCTATCATGTCCTCCTGGACTATCATGGGCGAGAGCGACGCAGCTATCGTCCTGTTGTAGTAAGCCTCTGCATCGGCCTTGATCTTCATGGCCTTGGCGTTACCCTCGGCTTTGGCCACCGCGATCTTCGCATTGGCTTCGGCCTCCTTCACCTCGTTCTCGGCCTTCAAGGCACTCTGAATAGCCGTGTTCTTCGCGTCAATCATCGACAGCAGCGACGACGGCGGCGTTATCTTGCTGGTAAACTCCTCGACGAGGAATCCCTCCGACATCAGCGACTTCTCGAGTCTTGCCCTGACGTCGCGCTCGAAATTGGCACGGTTCGACATCAGCGAGTCACTGGTATACTGGTTGGCACACGTGCGGTAAGCCTCGTAGATGCAGGTACGGATGTAGCCTTCCTCCAGCTCCTTGACGCCCACGCGGTACTTGGTGAAGATGTCGCACGCCTTGTCGGGGTTGATGCGGTAGGCGATGGTGGGGTCCATCTCGAAGAGCGAGGCGTCCTTCGCGTTCACCGAGAACGTCTCATACTGCTTGCGCTGGGTGTACGTCGGATAGGTAAACACGTTGGTCGTGATGGGGTTGTAGAACACCCATCCCTTGCACGTCCCTTCCACGCCGCCGTAGTCCTGCTCGTTGAGCGACCATTTGTGGAACCTGATACCCACCTCGCCGGAGTCGACCACCGTACAGCAGGTGGCAAACAGGATCAGCACCAGCACGATGCTGCCACCGGCAATTCCCAATGCTCGATAATACTGTTTCATCATCTTTGCTTGTTTTTTAGTTGTTCACGTAGAGCCCTTTGTCATAAACGGATTCTCCATATCTTCTTGTTTTTGACCACAAAAATAAGCATAAAAACACAATTATCCCAATTAGGACAATCCTATTTAGGATAATTTATGATTTACGAACTATCAATCTAAGGATTGATTATAGAAAAACAAGGCAGATTATTGAATAATATTCCGAAAGTAATTTCAATTACTCCGAAAGAAATTTTAATTACTACGAAAGGAACGCTCATGGGGCGAGGTGCGCAAAAGCTCAAAGATGGAAGAGAAATGGAAGAGAACATTTTCTCTTCCACGCCAAAATCTATTATAAATAAAGGATTTCAAGAGATTTATGGAAGATGGTATACAATATCAGAACAAATTAAAGAAGTAAAACACTGCCGCATAGGTTTGGTTTACACCTTCTACGCTTCCAATTTTCATATTTGACCCATCCCTAACTGTACCGTTGGATTCCACGCTGCCGATTTTCATATTGCTTGCGTCCCTAACAGTACCGTTGCTCTCGATTGAGCCAATCTTCATGTTATTCTTGTCTCTGATTGTGCCGCCATCAATGCTGCCTACCTTCATGTTAGAAGCATCCCTAATAACGTTATTACGGTCAAAGCTGCCAATCTTCATATACGATGAATTACGTACAGTGCCATCAGATTCAATCTTTCCAATGGTCATATTGTTCTTATCTCTGCATGTTTGAGCCATGCTTACCGATAAGAAACATATCAACATTAGCAGTGAAGCAAATAGTTTCTTAATCATAGTTCAAGTGGTTATGGGTACAAAGATAGTCATAAAATCCCATTTTGAGGTTATACTTGTGCGTTTTTTGTTCTACTTCACCTTATTCTCAAATGAAATTGTACCGTTCAACTTAATGTTTCTTTGTTTTTCACTTCTACTTATAACAACCTCATAGTCGTTGAAGGTAATGGTAACATACTTTCCATCGTTCTTTACGACCTTGGCACTGCCAGAGAGATATTCACCATACCAACCAGCTGCATATGGGTCAATGAGAACAATTACGGTTGCATCTTCTCCAAAGTCACTGAATCCCAGGGTAAAGTATGAAGAATCCAAATCTTTACCGTATTTGCTCGATGGGAACACAATATATAAGTTACCCCTCGGAAACATGATACTGAAATAGCTGCCACTTGTGCGCTCAAACAACTTTAGATTCTCCAATTCCGCACCAAGAGCTTTTATTTCATATTCATTTTCATAGGTGTATGTCTCTTCGTTGCCATTTGGGTAGGTATATAAAATAGTGAAGGTTGAACTTGATGAGCTGCCACTGCCACCACCACCTCCATTATCACCATCTTCATCATCACCACCGCAAGCGGTTAAACTTAACGCTGCTACCATCATTGCTAACAGCATAATTGTTGAATACAGTTTCTTCATAGTTTCAATCTATTATTTAATGATTATTAAAGTTTCGCAAGTGAATATTCATTCATCAAGCGACTAATTTATACATTTGATATAGCTTATGGAACTTAGGATTGGCATCAATAACCGCAGAAAGCAGTTCGCTGGCATCAGCAGAGATCATCTCTGCGATTTCCAG
>JAFVGN010000047.1 GCA_017474925.1 Prevotella sp.
CAATGTTGTTGTTCTTGATCATACTGATTGTTATTGCATTCTGTTTCATAATCGTTTATTGTTTTGTTGTTAATATTAATAATGTATAAGTTTCGCAAGATCCGCTTGCCTTCTTGTCCTCGCGCAGAGGTGGTTTCTTGTCCTCTGCGGCTCTGCGCGAGAACAGGCTATACCTTGTTTTCCCCCGTCCATCTGGGGGTGTCCGTTGTGTCAACAAGTCAAAGAGCGCTTGCAAAACCGATGGATGTGCTTCCTGGTTTGCAAGGGCAAAGGTAGGGATAAAAAAATCCCGACGCAATAGGCAAGACTGCGTCGGGAAGAATCCTCGTAAAAACGGAAAAATCCTCGTAAAGTTTTTCGTAAAAACCGTGTGTTATGTCATTTTCCTGATAGCTGAGATGAACCTTTTCGAAACATTTACCCTTCTGTTCACCTCCACGTTGTCATCGGTGTCGTCGAACTTCCAGGCAGGGAACATGCCACGTATTTTGCCTACCATCTTGCTGACAGTCGACTCGCTGGGAACATCCTTGACCAGAAGCGTGTCGTGGAAGTATTTCACAAAGGAACGGGGCGTGTCGTGATGTGGCAGTGATTCCGTCTGATTCATTGCTGTCATAATCAGGCCCCAGTCGCTTTTCTTCCTCAGCACACCTTCTTCTTGTAACAGGACACATGAGTTGCGGATTCTTATGTCTGTTTCCGACAATCCTTCTTCGTCGTTTATGTCAGCATCATTGTTTTCTGCCATCATCGCCTCGCGCACGGCCAACAGCGTCAGCAAGCGGTTGTAGAGTGTCGGGGGCAAGGCCGCATAATACAGGTGTGCAGCAAAGTCGTCGCGATTGCCTTCATAGATGTGGAACAGGTGCCCAGGAGCGTCGTGCAACAGCTCCTCCACACGTTCCAGCGTATAGTTGGCAACCTTGTATATCTTCAGCAAGGAACCCTCGCGGACATCGCGGAAATAGCTGTGCAGACAGTTCTCCATCCACCACTTCATCCTTTGTGTCGAACCGCGGTCTATCAGCGTGTACAACAACTTGTCGCTATATTCCCTCACCTCCACAATGGCCGAGCCTTTCATCATGTAGTACAACTCCATACACTTCTCGTAGTGCTGGGCAGAGAGGTCGTAAGCCAGGTCTTCCAACAGGTTCTCTATATGATTCCTCAGGCTGTCGTTCCACGTCTCACTCTCTGTCAGCGCATCGTACAACAGCAACATACCCACGTTCAGGCTTTGGTTTTTCATGGTGGGCGACACCTCGGGCAGATGGCTGGCCCAGTCAAGGTCGACAGCCATACTGCAATAGGGCTTTATTTCCAACTTCAGGGGCTTCAGGGGTGTCGACACCATAAAACCGTATTTGGTGCTCACTTTGCAGATGCGGGCTTTCACGCTGTCCACCTTGTTCGCGTCCATCCACTGGCGCATGGCGTAAGCCTGGTACGTCCACAGGAAGCCTATCTGCTTCTTCGTCGTGGTATACACCCCAACGGCATACGGATCGCGTTTGTTATACGTTGGCATCAGATATATCAAGTTGCCGCCCAACTTCTCCTTGACATCCTTTCCCTCTATGGGCATCTCCTGTTCAAACAGGAGCTTCAGTCTGTCGGCTAAGTCCCCATAGCGACCGCCGACAATAATCAATTCGTCAGAGACGTTTTCCTTTGTTGTCATGGTTTACTTTCTTTTTATTCATTTGATAAAATTATTATTGGCATTACAAAATGCAAAGATAAAACAAAGGTGTACCAAAAGTCGGTACACCTTCGAAGTTTTTTTTCAGTTTAGCGAAATCAGCTATCAATGGCGGTAGCGGTCTTTCATGGCGTCTATTTCCTGTTCCACCCGCTTGCGCAGGCTTTCAGGCTCCAGCACCTCGACGCCAGAGGCGTGGGACAGCAGCTGCTTAATGAAGTCGTCGGTGGGACGGAGGTCGAGCGAAAAGTCCGAATAGTAATCGCCCTGGGCTATCTCGCGCTGGGAATCGTGCAGGGGCAGCGAACGCAGGTAGTTGGGAGTAAAGTCATAAGCACGGATAACGACATGGGCCATAGGCGTGTTCTCGTCTGTCAGCATGCCGAAATACTCAGCGAAATAGTCCTCTGGCGAGAAATCGTCAGGCATCTTGAACGACTCTGACGTGATGCTGACAGACAACATACGGTCTAATGCGTAGGTGGCATAATGCCTGCCAGTGAACGACAGCAGGTACCAGCGGCAATGAAACAGTTTCAAGGCGTATGGCGACACCACCTTCTCGTAACTCTCAGACTGGAAGCGCTGGTAGGTCATCAGTATGCGCTTGCCTGTGCGTATGGCGCGCATGATGGGCTGCAGATACTCCTCGCCGTCAGTCACGCGCTCCAGTAAGATATGGTCCTTGAGCGACGCGCTGTCAGAAAGCACGCTGCCTACGGTCAGCGTCGACAGCGTCCAGCGTTCAAGGCTGCCGTCGTCGAACACCGATTGGTTGACGATATAATAGCGATAATTGTCGTGTGCGTCGCAATCAATCACGACGCCATACATGTCGGCAATGGCATCACGATGGCGGTTGAACGTACTCCGCGAGAGGGGATTGCCATCAGCAACGCCCTCGCTCACCCATTGCTCGTTGAGTTCTTCGAGTGTCAGCCTTCCACAGCGCCTGAAGGCATTGACAAGCCAGATACATTGTTGAAAGATTCGCGCAGGTTTCATGTGTCTTTACACAAAAGGGACGGTTCCTTTTGTGTACTTTTGTGCTATTGGTCAAATGATATCATCTGCTGATTCTATCTCTTCAGTCTCACTCTTTGGAATGACGTATGTCGGTGATGCGACGTTCAGCATAGGGCGTTTGACGCTCAGCATGACGACGCGGATCTCTGGGTTCATATATTCTTTCTTCATATCGCTATCCTCCACTCTTTTTATTTGATGACAACCTTGTTTCCGTTTACAACATAGACGCCCTTCGTGGTGGGC
>JAFVGN010000048.1 GCA_017474925.1 Prevotella sp.
GGCACACCATTGAGCATGAAATAGAACTGGCGGTTGCCGTCAGCATCAGGATCCATCACTAATTTCACAGAGCGCAAGCCTATGCGTTTCTCTTGATGGGCCAACTGTCGACCAGCGGCAGTAACCTTTGTAGATATGGTATATAACTCAGGCTTGCCTAAGCCATTGCACCACCATAGGCGTGGGTTCTTGATGGAGAATTCCACAGGGATTGTGTTGATGCCTTTGTGCAGCGAGCACTTCTTGGTAGCCACTGTGTGACCATTGTTCTTATCGGTGACGGTAATA
Organism: Prevotella sp.; assembly: GCA_017474925.1. GTDB lineage: Bacteria > Bacteroidota > Bacteroidia > Bacteroidales > Bacteroidaceae > Prevotella. The sequence goes on from JAFVGN010000048.1 coordinate 289, forward strand.
ACAACATTCTCAATATCCTCAGCAGCTTCCACTTCCACGACATCGGTGAGCAGCGCCTTCTTGGCAGTCACTTCTTTCTGACGCAGATGAACGTCGGTAATCCTCGCCTTGCTCCACGACTCCAGATATACACTACGCCAGATGCCGGAGGTGACCAGTCGTGGTCCCCAGTCCCAACCATAGTGATAGCCGGCCTTACGGGCAAACACACTGAGCTTACAGTCCAGCAGTCCGCCATTCTCAGATTGGTCGTTGGCAGCCTGATATAGGTAAGGATGGTTCGCCCATTTTGGCAAATCCACCTTGACGGGAGAGTGGAAATAGACGCGCAGCACATTATTACCTGGTTTCAACAAAGATTTGACGCTGATGCGCCAGCGGCGGAACATGTTATCTGCCTCCAATATCTTTGAGTCGTTCAAGAATACATCAGCATAAGTGTCCAGTCCATCGAAGCATAGGTCGATATGCTCGTCGGCAAGGATAGTCTCATCAGCACAGAATGTCGTCTCATAGACCCAGTCCTCCTTGTCCACCCATTGCACCTTTCGTTCGTTCAACCCGATATAAGGGTCGTCGATGAGTCCCTGACGCTGCAAATCGGTATGCACTACACCTGGCACCTGAGCAGGATAGCGGTTAGAAAAACGCGCCTCACTGAATGTCCATCCCTCATGCAGATACTGTCGTTTCTGAGCGGACAACTGCATGACTGTTGCGAACAATAGCATGATGACTACAGCATAAAAGTTCCTATTCTTCATGAGTTCTTATTTTGGGGAGTGAATCAATACTTCTTGTAATACGACGCCAGGGTCAAGGAGGTAGATACGTAGCCGCTGATGACCAGTCACAGTGACGGGGAAGCTGCGCGAGGCATAGCCGCGAAGCGCATTCCAGCGCCATTCGGCAGTGAAGTCGTTGGCGTGGATAGAGAAGATGGTGGGAGCCGAATCACTTAACTGAACGGCATAGCGGATGTCCCTGCCGTCATACACATGCAGCGTAGGCAGCGTGCGAATCTCTATGGTAGTATCGCCAGACTGCAAGTCTATCTCATATTCTGTGTATGGAGCAGCCTTTATGTTTTCCAGCAGATACGACGGTGTATCGAATGGCTGAACCATTACACCATCGGTATAGCCCAAGCCTTCTATGCGCTGTATGCCACCTTGCTTGTTCTGATAGTTCGAAGCTGGGATTCGCAGACGTGGTTCATTGACGAATGGGGGATAGAGTCCTACGAAAATCTGGTCGATACGGGCATTGGCTTTCAGGTCGGTGATGCGTAGATGATTCTCGCCCTTCTTCAGGTGTATCGTTCCTACACGGCTCCACATCGGACCGACGTAGGGCGCATGCCATACATTATTAATAGGTGTAGCCGAAGCCACGAAACTGTCACTCTCTGTTTTTACCTGGCAGAACTCGTTATCCTTGGCCTCCTTCGAGAAATTGCGGATTGGTGTCAGCGCCTCTATCCATAAAGGCATTTCGACATCGGCATCACTATTAATAATGACACCCTTGCTTGATAAGGTTTCGCTGACAGGTAGGAAACGTGCCTGAGGACAGTTTCTTGCATGTGCTATCAGTTCAGGTGTGGCCACAGGCTGCTCTATCTTCTCAGAGCGGAACCAATGGTAGGGTTGCCAGTTGAAGAATTGCAGCCATTTACCATCCAGGATATCCTCATTATAGTGACGAGTCAACTCATTCAGACTGTCGAACATCTGCCTGACTTTGTTGGCATCTGTCATCGCTCCGATGCTGTCGCCAGCCGTAGCTCTTACCATACTGCGACGTGCCAAGAGCTGGTATTCGTTGATCATCGCAGCTCCACAGACGGGATAGCTGACGAGTTCGAAGTAGGCATCTTTTAGCGATTCTGGGATGCGTGAGGCCAGTTCGGTAACATGTGCCTTCAGGGCCCGCCACTCCGCAATACGCTGTTCAATCTGCTCTGCACTGTAATTGATGAACCACACGTGTGCATCCTTTCCTGCCGCCTGCAAGCGATAGTAGCCTGCCTGAATGTCGGCAAACTCCTGCGCCACCTCGTTGCCGAAGGTCTTTGCGGCCCAATACTTGATATAGTTGTGAGCCTCGGAGGGTTTCCAGCGATTGATATCCCAAGCCAGATCCATCACAAACGAGATTTCCTTCTCGGCAGGTTTGATGTCACCCACATTGAACACCCAGATCTTGCGGGCACCATAGGTATAGGCCTTGGTCAGTTCCGTGCTCAGAAAGGCTGTTGAGAGCGGACTGAGCCAAATCCAACTGGCGGGGTCGCCGTGATAGGAGAGGTGATAGTAGATGCCTGCGCCGCCTTTGCGCTTCATCTCTTCTGGATTGCAGAGGTTGCGGCAGTAGCCGTGCTTGTCGTCACTCCAGAGTAGTGTAACATCCTCTGGCACTTTCAGCCCATTATGATAGGCCTCAAGCACCTCTTCATAGGTGCAGAGCACCTGCGGAATCTCCTCGATAGGCTTCTTGATGTTGCGACGCAGCATATCCCGTTGGTCATCAATGGCCTGTTGCATCAGCGCCACGCGCTCGGCTGTAGTATTGGCACCTTCCATCGGGTAGTCGTGGATGCCGCGCAGACCGAGTGTATAGGTGTTCTCGTATCGTCCGTTGGTCTTGACACGTGTCTCCCAATAGTTCTGCATCGTCTTGCGGTTGGTGATGTAGTTGAAGTCGCCTAAAGTGCCAGGATGCTTCTGTTCCACAGCTTTCCACTCACCTTCATTATTACGCAGCATCTGCTCGCAGTGCGACGAGCCCATCACGATGGCATAGTCATCAGCGAGTCGTGCATTCTCTGGATTATCATTGAATGCCTGAGTGCCTGGATGCATGGCAGGCCAGAGATAGTTGGCCTTCAGGCGCAACAGCAGTTCAAACACACGCTTGTAGGTTTCAGGCCCAACCTTGCCGTGTTTCAGTTCTGCCCATCGTGCCCAGCCTCCAAAGCGCTCATCATTGATGAAGATGCCTCGATACTGCACAGAAGGCTCCCCCTGGACGAATGTGCCAGGTTCTAAATAGAGTGCTTTTTTCTTGGTAGGCGTAACGTCAGCCCACCAGTACCAGGGCGACACACCAATTGCCTCGCTCAATGTCGTCAGACCGAAAGCCGTTCCTCGCCGGTCGCTGCCTGCAATGACAAGAAGTTGCCCTTGTCCGGGACAGTTGATGGTGGAGATGATATACGACTCCCATTTGCCTTTGACGGCTGACACATCGATAGTGTTCTGTCTGATCAACTCGTCAATCAGACGGCATTTCCCTACAGTTCCCACTACGACAGCCACTCCTTTCGGAATACTCTTGACTGATGCGGTAACAGCTACGTGAGGGCGCTTGCCTGTGACGCGCTCTACATCATCGGCTAACATGTTCGCAGTAATGCCGACCACATGATAGTCTTTTGAGTCGGTATATATATCAGCGTCGCTTAAAGGGAAATAGCCGGGCCTATTAGCCTCAGACGATACGTTGGGAGTCACAGATGTCTGGGCTTCCAGCGGAGTGGTGGCTAAGGTTATTAATAGTAAAATGACTATCGGTTTTAGTTTCATACGCAAGAATGATTATAGTTCTGTAAATCCGTTGCAAATATAACTATTTTTATTGAACTGAAAAAGGAATATACGATAAAGTGTCATACTCTGCAAACCATAGTATCTAGTTGCTTCTCGCATGCCAATTCATTACTTTAAAAAATCCTTTGCCGCAACGCTGATGGGTAGCAGCATCTGGGCAAAGGATCGTATTTGGAAAGGGATTCTCTCTTTAACTCCCACCTTTAAAGTTCCATGCGGTTTATGCTTTATTGAACTTTGTCTTCGGTTGCTTGCAGCGCGGACAACGCCAGTCGTCTGGCAGGTCCTCGAAAGCTACACCGTCGTGTTCAGCAGGATCGTACAGATAGCCACAGACAGAGCAAACATACTTGCCGGAATCTTCTTTTTGGGAGAAATCTATCTCTGCCAATACAGTCGGCACGGGATTGTCCAGATCCATCACGCGCTTGGCCTCCAGGTTCTCATAGCCTTGCGGCGTATGGGTGCCGCAATATACGGTAGGTTGATGGCGAATGAACTCACGTACGCGGTCCATCGTTTCGCGGGCTGCAGCCTTCCTCACCACCAAATGCGAATGGCTGAGAATAGAATCCGTCTTTGCGGAATTTTACTGCTTTGATGTCCATAGTCTCTAAATTTTTATAAAATGATTGTAGGCTCTAAGCGTTTGCTGCCTAACCTTTTGGCAAAGTCACGGTTGACAGCATTGATTATGCCGCTGGTGACTGTGATGGCCTTTCGCGGACAACGATTAACACAGCGATAGCAAGCTACGCAACGTGAGAGATCAAATTGGCGGGAATCGAGGTCAATGGCTTCGGTAGGACAATTCTTTTCGCAAGTGTGGCATTGTATACAACGATCGGCATCTATTTCCTTTTTCTTCATAAAAGGCGGTAATTCATAGTCGCTGCCAAGCATGAACAGACGGGAAAAGACCACGGTATTATAAAGAAGGGATGACGACCATCCTGTGCTGATAGGACTGTGAAGAGTAAAGTCACTACATTCTGCCTTTGCAGCAATGTCACGCCCGAATTGTGATGCAATAGTAGCATCATGTTGGTCGGGACGCCCCGTAGCCATCTCACTATTGCCAGAATGCTGTCCGATAAATGCGCCAAGACCTATGACTCTGAACCCTTGGCGCGTTGCACGTTTCTGCAGCTGACGAAGCGTAACACCATAATAGCCGCCACCAAACAGAGCCACACCAACAAACAATGCTCCATTGCCTTGCAAAGAAGCAAAAATCTCCTTGTTTGGCGCAAATAGCAAAGCGCCTGTGCTGGTGCCATATAGTACGACATCGTCTGAGCAGAACTCATGTTTACGTCTGCGCTCTTCTGGTTTAGACATATCTATGTGTTCTACTGCCGTACAGCCCATACCTTGAGCAATAAGGTTAAGCGTCTTGAGTGTCGTACCACACGGACTGAAATAAACGAGTATGACTTTCTGCTGATGTAACACCTTTTCTTTTTATAGTTCGTCTGAGTTTGTTTTAAAATGTAACAGATTCCACCAGTTCCATCATCTTGAAGAAGTCGGCCTTGGCATCTTTCAGATAGTACATCACGCCATTCTCACCATTTTCGCCAAGAGCGGGTTTCAGTATGGGCATCTTATCTACCAATGCCTTGCCCACTTCTGGGCGGTTGTCCTCTATGAGTTTGCACTCAATGCGGAGTGTCTGACCCTTGAAGGCGCAAATCTCTGCCTTTTGGTTCTGGGCAATCTGGCGGGTGGCGTTGGTCTTACCAAAGGCCATGATATAGATCTTGTCCTCAAAATAAAGCATGGCTCCATAAGGACGTACACGGGGCTGATCGCCTTCTACTGTTGCGAGATAAAATGTTCCGGCATTCTGCAGGAAATCGAAAACTTTCTTTGTTGCTTCCATTGTCTAATTGTTTTATGTTATAATTTAGTTACTTGCTTACATCATTGCCGTGAGGAAATTCTCGTAGCCCAGCTTCTCGATGTAGTTCAGGTACAAAGTTACACATATTTACTCATTCAATTGTAAACCTAAACGGAATAAAAATTGATTGAAACGGAAATAACTCGAATTTTCTTCGTATATTTGCACCCTGAAACCATTATTTATTGTGATATGTTCAGATTAGAAGCCACCTGGATGTGGCAGTACGGCCATGCTACCATCCCTGACTGGGACGGAAAGCTGCTGATTGTTGATACCGATGCGCACAACTCCTTGGTAGAAACCAATGCGCTGCCGGGAACCGTTGCTGCCTACGGCTACACCATCGTGCTGCAAGGGTGGATAACGATGCTGTACAATGGTCGCGAGGTTCACTACACCAAGGATGACCTTATCATATATGGCCCAGGAATGGTGGTAAGCGTCATCGATATCTCCGATGACTATCGCGGAATCTGCCTGGTAGCCGACAAAGACTTTGCTTTCGAGTCACCGACGATGCGCGATGCCATCCGTGCCGCCTACTTACCTGTGGTGGAGCTGAAAGAACCGCGCTTGACTCTTGCGGAAGACGACAACCTCCACCTCATGGAACTGATGGGCATCATCCGCCGTTATCTCTTCTCGGCCGACCATCCCTTCCGTAGCGAGTGCCTCCGCACCACCTATGGTCTCTTTCTGCTTGAGCTGAACGCCATCCAGGAACGCACCATCCGCGAGCGCAGGTTCCCCAAGCGTATAGAGGAGCTGTTCTTCGATTTCCTTCGTCTCGTGCCCATCCACTTCGTCGAGCACCACGATGTGGGATTCTATGCCTCACAGCTCTGCATCACACCGCGCTATCTCTCACAGATTGTCCGTAACGTTTCAGGCCGCACAGTTGTCGACTACATTAACCAGATGCTTCTGATGGAGACCTCATACCTGTTGCAGCAGACCTCACTCCCCATCGCAGATATAGCCGTCCGCCTACACTTTTCTGAGACAGCTTCGCTCACTCGTTTCTTCACAAGGATGAAGGGTATTAATCCAAGTATGTATAGGAAGGGGAGATAGGTTAGACATCTTTATCTCTAGAGTGCAAAAAAGGACCTGCCCAAACGGACAGGTCCCTTCTCTTTATATCAGTGTGATAATTACTCTTCAACAGCAGCCTGCGCGGCAGCGAGACGTGCAATAGGCACACGGAAGGGAGAGCAAGATGCGTAGTTCATGCCAATCTTAGCACAGAACTTCACACTGCTGGGCTCACCACCATGCTCACCACAAATACCACAACGCAGGTCGGGACGTACCTCACGGCCTTCCTTGACAGCAAACTTGATGAGACGGCCAACACCCTTCTGATCGAGGACCTGGAACGGGTCGACCTTCAGAATCTTCTTATCAAGGTATACAGGCAAGAACGATGCGATATCGTCACGGCTGTAACCGAAGGTCATCTGCGTCAGGTCGTTAGTACCGAAGGAGAAGTACTGAGCCTCCTCGGCAATACGGTCGGCGGTTAGAGCAGCACGAGGAATCTCAATCATCGTACCAATCTCGAACTCAACCTCAATGCCATACTCAGCGAAGACTTCCTTCGCAGCATACTGGATGACTTCCTTCTGTTGCTTCAGCTCGTACATTGTACCAATGAGCGGAACCATGATTTCAGGCATGGGGTTCTTACCCTCCTTCTTCAACTCACATGCAGCGCTGAGGATAGCGCGAGTCTGCATGGCGGTAATCTCGGGGAAGGTGATGCCCAGACGGCAGCCACGGTGTCCCAGCATGGGGTTGTTCTCAGCAAGAGAAGCCACACGGCGCTGGATGTCCTCGAGAGACACACCCATCTCCTTGGCCATGGTCTCCTGACCAGCCAGATCGTGGGGTACGAACTCGTGGAGAGGGGGATCGAGCAGACGAATGTTGACAGGCAGACCATCCATAGCCTCGAGAATTCCCTTGAAGTCGGCCTTCTGATAAGGGAGCAGCTTGGCGAGTGCCTTCTCACGTCCGGCAACACTGTCGGAGAGAATCATCTCGCGCATAGCGATAATCTTCTTATCATCGAAGAACATGTGCTCGGTACGAGTCAAACCGATACCCTTTGCACCGAAGTTACGGGCAACCTGTGCATCGTGCGGTGTATCGGCATTGGTGCGAACCTGAAGCTTAGTGTACTTGTCGCAGAGGTCCATGAGCTCCTTGAAGTCGCCGCTCAGTTCTGCAGCCTTGGTGGGAACCTCGCCAGCATATACCTGACCGGTTGTACCGTTGAGTGAGATGTAGTCGCCTTCCTTATAGATGGTGCCATCAATCTCGACGGTCTTGTCCTTATAGCTAACATTCAGTGAGCCAACACCCGACACGCAGCACTTACCCATACCACGAGCCACAACAGCAGCGTGAGAGGTCATGCCACCACGGGCTGTGAGAATACCCTCAGCAGCAGACATACCTGCGAGGTCCTCAGGAGAGGTCTCAATACGAACGAGTACGACCTTATGACCGTCATTGTGCCAAACCTGAGCATCGTCAGCGTGGAATACAATCTGACCGCAGGCAGCACCGGGAGAAGCGGGCAGACCCTGAGCAATAACTTTTGCCTGTGTCAGGGCCTTCTTGTCGAATACGGGGTGCAATAGTTCGTCGAGCTTCTGGGGCTCGCAACGCATAATGGCGGTCTTCTCATCAATCTTACCCTCATGGAGCAGGTCGATGGCAATCTTCACCATAGCAGCGCCAGTGCGCTTACCGTTACGGGTCTGCAGGAACCACAATTTGCCCTCCTGAACGGTGAACTCCATGTCCTGCATGTCGTGATAGTGTTCCTCAAGCTTATTCTGAATGCCGTCGAGTTCCTTGTAAATCTCAGGCATAGCTTCCTCCATAGAAGGATATTTGGCAACACGCTCAGCCTCAGAGATACCTGCGCGCTCAGCCCAGCGCTGGGAACCAATCTTCGTAATCTGTTGTGGGGTACGGATACCAGCCACAACGTCCTCACCCTGTGCGTTAACCAGATACTCGCCATTGAACAGGTTCTCACCATTGGCAGCATCGCGACTGAAGCATACACCAGTAGCAGAAGTGTCACCCATGTTACCGAATACCATAGCCATCACAGATACAGCAGTTCCCCACTCGTCGGGTATGCCTTCCATCTTACGATAAAGAATGGCACGCTCGTTCATCCAGCTACGGAATACTGCGCAAATAGCACCCCACAACTGCTCGATGGGATCGCTGGGGAAATCCTTGCCAGTACGTTCCTTGATGGCGCTCTTGAACAGCTGAACCAACTTCTTCAATTCGTCGACGGACAAATCCTTGTCGAGCTTCACACCACGCTCTGCCTTCACTTTCTCGATAATCTCCTCGAACGGATCAATATCTTCCTTGTTGACGGGCTTCATCTCAAGCACCACGTCACCGTACATCTGAACGAAACGACGATAGGAGTCGTATACGAAATGAGGATTGTTGGTCTTCTTAACCATACCCTCGGCAACCTCGTCGTTCAGACCCAGGTTAAGGATGGTATCCATCATACCAGGCATAGAAGCGCGTGCTCCAGAACGTACAGAAACCAGCAGAGGATTCTCCTTGTCACCGAACTTAGAATTCATCAAGTCCTCGATGTGCTTAACGGCCTTCATCACGTCGTCGTTGAGGAGCTCCATAATCTTCTCCTGACCAACCTGATAGTACTCGTTACAGCAGTCTGTAGTGATTGTGAAACCAGGAGGAACAGGTACGCCGATAAGATTCATTTCGGCAAGGTTTGCACCCTTGCCACCCAATTCCTCGCGCATTTTTGCGTTACCTTCAGCCTTACCATTACCAAAGGTATAAACTCTTTTTTGGCTCATAAATTAGCTAGTTGTTATTATAAAATTAAAAAAATGTCTTCTATTCGTGCAAAGTTACAATAAAATTCTCAACCCTGCAAGCATTTAGCAAAATTTTGCATTATTGTGTCAGAAACGGAAACGGGCAACAAGGGGCAGATGGTCGCTGAAACCCCGCTGATAACGCATACCATTGTAAGTACGGAAGGGCTTGACACCACCGAAACGAAGGTCGTCCTCCAAGAGAAATGGGGCGTCGTTAATGTAGGCATTGTCCACAGCACTGAGCAATGACTCGCTGACAAAGACATGATCAATGCTCTCCCAAAAACCCTGATAGCGATAAGTGGCCTTTGCCATACCATATCGCCCGTCGGCATGGCGCGTGATGTTGTGCAGTCCACTGGACTCAAGATACCGTAGTGCCGGACTATCTGCATCATCATTGAAGTCGCCACAAACAATGACACGTGCTCCCGCAGGCAACTGACGGATGGCACCGACGAGACAGTCGGCGACCAACTGACGGTTAGGACGTGTGGCACGCTCACCACCATATCGGCTGGGAGCATGAACCACAAAAACATGGAGGGTATCTCCGAAGAGAGTCTCGCCCTGGACATATAGAATGTCACGTGTGGGTCGCATACCTTCCAAGGGACTGACGGTAAGACAATCGTAGCACAGAGGACGGAAGGCATGGGGTTGGTAAAGCAGTGCCACATCGATACCACGGAGGTCGGGCGACTGGGTCATGAGGTAATGGTATCCTGCATGGCGTAGCAAGGAACGACAAGTGAGGTCGTGGAGACATGAGTCGTTTTCAACCTCGACAAGAGCTATCAGGTCGGGAATGTCATCGTCGACGCACGAGAGCAGCTCACGAGCGACATCATTCTGCTTGCGCCAGTAACGCGACGGTGTCCAATGACGCACTGAAGCAGGCAACCATTCGGTGTCCTGCTTCAGTGTATCGTGACGACAGTCGAAAAGATTCTCGCAGTTGAGCTCCACCAACGTCAACCAGGAAGCGAGCAGCAGTGTCAACATACTTTCTCAAGGCGTTTCATCATGGCAAACATGAAGGCGGCTGCAATGACGCACACGGCAATAAAGACAGCCCAGACGACGGTTAGTGAGATGTCGCCCCAGAGATACCCACCAACACCAACGAGCTTGTTACCAATGGCAGTAGACACGAACCAGCCGCCCATCATCAGGCCCTTATATTTGGGAGGAGCAACTTTAGACACGAACGAGATGCCCATTGGCGAGAGTAGCAATTCGCCAAAAGTCAGTATGAGATATGTACCGATGAGCCAGTAAGGCGACACAAACGAGGCTGAATCGCCAGCGACTTTCTGGGCATTGGGCGTAAGCAGGCCTTGTGAAGCAACAGCCATCACAACAAAGGCCGCCGCCGCAACCAGCATGCCATAAGCAATCTTACGCGGCGGCGTGGGTTCCTTACCCTTGGATGCCAAAGCACCGAAAATAGCCATGGACACTGGAGTCAGAGCAACGACATAGAAGGGATTGAACTGCTGGAAAATAGGAGCTGAAATTGCGATTTCACCCGTGGCCTGCGTGTACTTGTAACACAAAACAACGACAGCAGCCACAATGATGACAGCAGAGATGCCACGACCCTTGGAGGTCTTGCTCTGGAAGAGCGAGAAAGAAGCATAGACAATGAAGATGATCATCACCAAGTTAATGACGTCGAACGGCATGGTGTCTACACCGATAGCAGACTTTGCCGTGAACTCGTCGGCAAAGTAGGTCAATGAGAGACCATTCTGGTGGAAGGCCATCCAAAAGAAGATTACCACAGCAAAAACAAGGCATAGTGCGACGATGCGCTGCTTAGTTTCCTCCTTGGTGAGTTCAGCTACCACCGATTTGTCGGAGATACTAGCCGAAACGGCTGCACTAATCTTTTTGCCACCTTCTACATGACGGAAGGTGCTGCGGAACACATAGTAGATAGCGATCGAGAGTATCAGCGAAGCGCAGGCCACAGCAAAGGCGAAATGATAAGAGTCGTTGACACTGGTGCCAAGGTTCTGCTGAGCCCACTCCATAATACGCACGGCAGCAGTTGGAGCAAAGAGCGCTCCGATATTGATGGCCATGTAAAACAGAGAGAAGCCGGCATCGCGCTTATTGGCATACTGCGGGTCATTGTAAAGGTCACCAACCATTACTTGGAGGTTTCCCTTAAAGAGTCCCGTACCGAAACCGATAAGAACGAGAGCTATCAACATGACGATGAGGGCAAATGTGTCGCCCCCCAGAGGTACAGAGAGCAGTAGATAGCCGGCAAACATGATGAGGATGCCGATGGTTACCATACGGCCGAAGCCATAGCGGTCAGCCAGCCAGCCACCAACAATGGGGAGAAAATACACGAGCATGAGGAAATCGCTATAAATCTCCCCAGCCCACCCAGCATCGAGTCCGTAGTTAGCACGGAGGAACAAGGCGAAAACGGCCAACATGGTATAGTAGCCAAAACGTTCGCCAGTGTTGGCCAGTGCCAACGCAAAAAGTCCTTTAGGTTGTCCTTCAAACATAGTTATTATTTTTAGTTATTTGATTTGATCGTTCTTGGTGCGTAGTATATCGAAAAGATAGCTCATCTTAATGATGATTGCCCCGTTGTTGGATTTGCCGAAGTAGTCCTGCTTGGTATTACCAAAAATGTTACCCAGACCAAAGTAGTAGCGAGCCTCGACGAGGAAATGGCCTATCTTGGGATGGGAATACTCGAGTCCCACGCCACCGATGATGCCATAGTCGAACTTTTTCTCGACAGGCATGTCCTCCTGAGCCACAATGCCCGAGGCACGCTTGTTCTGGGTGGCTTTACCCTTGATAACATTGGTATTGGTTGACTCGTTTTGGTAGAAGGCAATCTGGGGACCCAGCTGCAGGAACCCCTGAAAACCGCGACGTTCCCTACCCCAGCCCATGCGAGCCATAATAGGTATCTGAATATAGTTGATGCGACGTTCATAGTAGAGAGGATCGGTCTTGTCGGGGTCATCGGAATAGTAGACGGGATTATCGCTGAGATCGAGGATGTTTTCCTTCCAACCCATCTGTGCGTAGTTGACCTCGGCCGTAATAGCACAAATACTACTGAACAATTTTTCGGAAGTATAGCGCAATGTGAGACCGCCAGTAATGCCACCCTGATAAAGTTGTGGTACCTCAGGGGTAAAGGAAACCTTGTTCATAACGTATCCCCCATTGACTCCTACCGCTAATTCGGAACGGTACTGGCCCACCTGGGCATACATGGTGATCAGTGAGAAATGGAAGACAACGAGCAGCAATGCCCGCACTAAAAAATGCCCTTCCCTTACCTTTATTATATTATATTCCATGTGCGACGGCAATCTAATAATTCATGGTTTCAATGCGCTGGTCGCGAGTGTAGTGAACCAGCATGATAGCACGATTCTGCATGCCACCATTGCCTATTCGCTCGAAATTGAGCGGAGTCTGAACGGGAGTATAGCCTACAACTTTAGAAGAGCCGAGGAAATTCTTGCCGTAGAGATGAAGTCCCTTAACGAAGAAGCAAGCATGATCGAAGCCCGTAGCAGCAAAACGCTGAGGATAAGGCTGCATGTCCTGATGGAAATTGGAACGATATTGCTGTTTGAAGTGTTCTGTACGCGTTGCCAAGGGATTCATGTAGTAGGTAGAGGGCACGTATGTGTCGAACTTATAGAAATTATCAAGGTGATTGCGGGTGTACTGAAGCCACTCAGGATAGCCAAACATACTAATCTGTAGGTTAGGATTGTTCATCTTAAGACCGCTGAGTTTGGCAAAGGCTACATTGAGCTCGGCAGAACGGCTAGTGTTAAGAACAACCACATTGCGCTGGGTTGTGGAGAAGCACTTCTGAAACATACCCTCTGAAGAACGCAGATTGGTGATGGAATAGACAATGCCAAGCTGTTCAAGTTTGCTACGCAGACTACTGGTGAAAGTACCCTTAGTACTGGTGGAATCGTTACAGTCGATAATGATGGGATGATAGTCCTTGAAAAGCTGACTGAAACGAAAAACATAAGCATCGTTAAGTACATTGCCGTTTTGGTAGGCCTGAAAAAGGCAACCATTGTCGTACACCTCGGTAGTCTTCGTGGAGAATGGGATGAGCACCCGGATGTCATGAGACTTAGCAAAATCTCCCAAGGCCTTAACCTGTGTGTCATAAAGGGGGCCAATAATGATGTCGCGATTAGCTGCTGAGGGATCGTTAAGAGTCTGGCGGATGTCGGTATCCTCGGCTACGTTCCACGCCTGGATATCGGTAGAAATACCATTGGCACGCAGACTGTCGCAAGCCATCAGCACGCCACGATAATACTCTACCATCCGCTTGCCGTCACCATTCTGACTGTGCAAGGGCAGCATAACACCGATACGGATTTCACGATGGCGCATATCGACATTGCCCGTAGGTACGGACTGTTGGGTAGAAGGTGTGATGGTCGGCTGCTTGCTTTTTGGAAAGGGAATCTTGATCGTATCGCCCTGTTTAAGCTCGTAGCCAGGCTGATTCATCTCCGGATTAGCATCCAACAGCTCTTGAACGGTGAGCCCATTGGCACGAGCTATGCCAAAGATAGTCTCCTTACGCTGTACCTCGTGTAGGTCCTTGAATACCTGCTGACTCCAAGCCGGAATGACCAGAAACATGAGGACGGAAAAGAGTAGAAAATATCTTAATAAGTGTTTCATAATCGACTTTTTTCTTTTTTTGCGCTACAAAATTACAAAAAAAGATGCGGAAGTTCTACTTTTTTCGCTAATTTTGCACAAATTATTATTTATGAAGATGAAAATAAGCAAAATTATTGTCCTTTTACTAGTTGCAGGGCTACCTTTGAGCTGTTTGGCAGACATTAAGCCCACGGCCATCTATACGAAAGCTGAGGAGACTATCATAACCACTGAAGACTTCACCGAGGAGGCTCCTCTACATGTACGCTTCGAAGCTAACGCGTCATTCCTAGACGAAGGATCAACGCTGGAATGGCATTTCAGACATCAGGGGGCAACGGGTACCAACAACGTCACCCGATATGAGGAAAATACGGAGTACGACTTCATGGAGTCAGGCGTTACCGAGGTATCACTTTTGGTGAAGATCGACGACGAGACTGTGGACTCTGTATCAATCAAAGTAACCATCAGCGAGAGTCATCTGGAGATGCCTAATGCTTTCTCACCCAACGGTGACTCAACCAACCAAATTTATGGTGCCAAAGGTGTCAACGACCCCAACTCGAACGGACACTGGAAGAGCATCGTCAGTTTCCATGCCGTCATATTCAACCGCTGGGGACAGAAACTCTATGAGTGGTCAGACATTACTAAGGGTTGGGATGGTACGTACCACGGTTCACCCGTGAAAGACGGAGTGTATTTCGTCGTAGTGCATGCCAAAGGGGCCGACGGCATTGAATATAACATCAGGAAAGATGTCAACCTGATTCGCAGGTTCAACGAGATAAGCAACAACGGAGGCGAATAATGAGCAGAGACAATACTATAAATATATTTGGCGCGCGCGTACATAATTTAAAAAATATAGACGTTGAGATACCACGCCATTCCCTAACCGTCATTACAGGACTGAGCGGCAGCGGCAAATCAAGTCTGGCCTTTGATACAATCTTTGCCGAAGGTCAGCGACGATACATAGAGACCTTCTCGGCCTATGCCCGCAACTTCTTAGGGGGCATGGAGCGTCCTGACGTGGATAAGATTACAGGTTTATCGCCAGTTATCAGCATAGAACAGAAAACCACCAACAAGAACCCCCGTTCGACGGTAGGAACTACTACGGAAATCTACGACTACATGCGCCTTCTGTATGCCCGAGCTGGCAAGGCGTATAGCTACATGACCGGTGAGCCGATGGTGAAATATACAGAAGAGAAGGTCATGAACATGATACAGCACGATTATGCTGGGCGCAGGATACTGGTATTGGCTCCCTTAGTACGCAACCGTAAAGGCCACTATCGCGAACTGTTTGACAGTATGCGACGCAAGGGTTACCTGCACGTTCGCGTAGACGGAGAAGTGAAGGAGGTCACTCAAGGAATGAAGGTGGATCGGTATAAGACCCACGACATAGAAGTGGTTGTAGACAAGCTGAAGGTGGAAAGCCAAAGTGCTATGGGACATCCCAGCGAACGACTGAAGAAGACCGTCCAAATAGCCATGAAACAAGGCGATGGCTTACTCATGATTATGGACTACGAAACGGGCGAAGTGAAGCATTTCTCAAAAAGACTTATGTGTCCAACAACAGGCATATCTTATAGTGATCCAGCACCTAACACATTTTCGTTCAACTCACCACAAGGGGCATGTCCACGATGTAAGGGGCTGGGATACATCAACGAGATAGACCTGACGAAGGTCATTCCCAACCGCAAGCATAGCATCCATGAAGGAGGCATCGTTCCTCTGGGAAAATACAAGAGTCAAATGATCTTCTGGCAGATTGACGCTATCCTTCATAAGTATGAATGCGAGCTGAAAACACCCATTGAGGAGATTCCAGAGGAGGCACTGAACGAAATTCTCTACGGTTCATTGGAGAGTGTACGCATCAGCAAGGATTTGGTACACACATCAAGTGACTATTTCGTAGACTTCGACGGCGTAGTGAAATATCTGCGCGCGGTAATGGAAAACGATGAGACTGGCAATGCGCAAACGACCCAAAATGCGATAAAGTTCAAGTCGGACAAATGGGCAGATCAGTTTTTGGCCGAGTGTCAATGTCCAGAATGCCGAGGGCAACGGCTGAACCGTGAAGCACTGTCATATAAAATCGGCGACAAGAACATCTCGGAACTGGCGGTTATGGATTTGTCGGAACTGCGCCAGTGGCTGGAAGAACTGGAGAACGATGAGGGTTACGGTCCGAAGCTGGACGAGCAGCAACGCCACATCGCCACTGAGATTCTGAAGGAGATACGAACCCGGCTGGATTTCCTGCTGGAAGTAGGACTAGATTACTTGGCACTGAACCGACAATCTGCGTCTTTGTCAGGCGGTGAGAGCCAACGAATAAGGTTAGCCACACAGATAGGCTCGCAACTGGTCAACGTCCTATACATTCTGGACGAACCATCGATTGGGCTACACCAGAGAGATAACGACCGGCTGATACAGTCGCTAAAAGCTCTGCGCGACCTAGGTAACACCGTCATCGTGGTGGAGCATGACAAAGACATGATGCTGGCAGCAGACTATATCGTAGACATTGGCCCCAAGGCCGGGCGTAAAGGCGGCGAAGTTGTTTTCCAAGGAACCATTGAAAAAATGTTGAAGACAGACACCATCACGGCAAAGTACCTGAACGGTCAGGAAAAAATAGCGCTGCCCACAAAACGCCGTAAAGGCAACGGACATATACTGGCGCTCCACGGATGCCGTGGCAACAATCTGAAGAATGTCGATGTGACATTCCCGCTGGGCAAGCTCATCCTCGTAACTGGCGTCTCAGGCTCAGGAAAGTCAACGCTTATCAACGAGACACTCTACCCTATTCTATCGAAACACTTCTACCGTTCATTGCAGGCCCCCATGGCCTACGACTCGATAGAGGGGCTGGAGTATATCGACAAGGTGGTGAATGTTGACCAAAGTCCCATCGGAAGAACACCAAGGTCGAACCCCGCGACGTACACGGGAGTGTTTTCAGACATACGCACGCTGTTTGTCAATCTGCCGGAGGCACAAATAAGAGGCTATAAGCCCGGACGCTTTTCGTTCAACGTTAAAGGTGGTCGCTGTGAGACCTGTGGCGGCAACGGCTACAAGACCATCGAGATGAACTTCCTGCCAGACATCCAGGTTCCCTGCGAGACTTGCCACGGCAAACGCTACAACCGAGAGACCTTGGAGGTAAGATACAAGGGCAAATCAATAGCCGATGTGTTGGACATGACCATTAACCAAGCTGTGGAGTTCTTTGAGAATGTACCCGACATCCTACGAAAGATCAAGACCATACAGGACGTTGGACTGGGTTATATCAAGCTTGGACAACCTTCGACGACGCTCAGCGGCGGCGAGAGCCAGCGTGTAAAGCTGGCAACAGAACTCTCGAAGAAAGACACGGGTAAGACACTGTACATTCTAGACGAGCCCACTACGGGACTACATTTTGAGG
The DNA here is from genome assembly GCA_017474925.1 of Prevotella sp. Lineage (GTDB taxonomy): Bacteria > Bacteroidota > Bacteroidia > Bacteroidales > Bacteroidaceae > Prevotella. The sequence continues at coordinate 17,884 of JAFVGN010000048.1, forward strand.
ACATCCGCATTTTGATGGAGGTTCTACAGAAACTGGTGGACCGCGGCAACACGGTAATTGTCATTGAGCACAATCTGGATGTCATCAAACTAGCCGACCATATCATCGACATGGGGCCAGAAGGCGGACGCAATGGTGGTATGGTTCTGTCTACCGGAACCCCTGAGCAGGTGGCTAGAAGCAAAAAAGGCTTTACTCCCAAGTTCCTAAAAGAAGAGCTGAAGCGCAGCAAATGAAAATAAAGATTAATTATGCACTAGAAGGTTAAGATAATTGGCATTATTTTCGTAATTTTGCAAACAAATTGCAAAATACAACAGAATACTATGTTCAATAAAGAAACTTACATCCGTCGCAGGGCAGAACTAAAGCAGTTGGTGGGCAACGGCATCGTCGTGCTTTTCGGTAATAACGAAATGCCGTTCAACTACCCAGCTAACACATATGCTCCTATGCGGCAGGACTCATCATTCCTCTATTATTTCGGACAACACCGGGACGGACTGACGGGCATCATTGACATTGACAACGACGAAGAGTGGATTTACGGTGACGACATCGATGTTGAAGACATCGTATGGATGGGCTTTACACCATCGGTAGCAGACATGGCAGCACAGGTAGGCGTGACCAAAACTGCACCGACAGCTCTGCTGGAGGAGGCGTTCCACAACGCACAGGACAGGCACCAAGCAATCCACTTTCTGCCACCATACCGCCACGACACGCAGATACAGCTCATGGACCTACTGGACATCCACCCGTCGAAACAGCGTGAAGCAGCATCGATATCTCTCATCAAAGCCGTAGTTAAGATGCGTGCCACTAAGGAACCCCAGGAGATAGAAGCCATTGACAGAGCCTGCGATGTGGGCTATGTCATGCATACTACAGCACAGCGCCTCATCAGACCCGGCATCACCGAACGCTACATAGCCGGACAGGTAGATGGTATAAGTCGTTCACTGGCCAGCTGTAGGAGCTTTGGCACCATCTTTAGCCAACATGGTGAAATCATGCACGGCTGTCCATCTGACGCACCGTTGGAGGAAGGTCGACTGGTGCTATGCGATGCCGGCTGCGAGCTAGATGACTATTGTTCTGACCACACGCGCACCATGCCAGTAAACGGCAGATTCACACAGCAACAGCTGGAGATTTACTCCATCGTGGAAGCTTGTCATGACTATGTGCTGGAGGTGGCCAAGCCTGGCATCAGATACGTGGACGTCCACTTTGCCGTCTGCCGGATGATGACTGAACGACTAAAAGAGCTGGGACTGATGAAAGGCGATACTGATGAGGCTGTACGAGCCGGTGCCCATGCCATGTTTCTGCCTCACGGACTGGGACACATGATGGGTATGGACGTGCACGACATGGAGGGACTGGGACAAATCTACGTGGGTTTCGATGAAGAGACTCGTCCCAATCTAGAACAATTCGGTACAAACTGCCTACGCATGGGACGGCGATTGGAAGAAGGTTTTGTGGTGACCGACGAGCCGGGCATCTATTTTATACCCGCACTCATAGATGAGTGGAAGGCCAAAGGACATTGCAAGGAGTGGCTAAACTTCGACAAGCTGGAGACATACAAAGACTTTGGCGGCATCCGCATCGAGGATGACGTGCTGATAACAAAAAACGGATGCCGCTTCTTGGGCGAAAAACGTATACCATACCATCCTAATGAATTGGAAAAATTTATGAACGAACAATAATAATTACCAAGTATGAAGAAACTTTTGACAATTGCGCTACTAGCCTTTGTAGCCATTGGCGCGCAGGCAGAGGAAAAAGACTCTGTCAACAAAAACAAGCCAGTTTTCACCGTCATCAAGGAGAACCCTATCACCAGTATCAAGGATCAGAACCGCAGCGGTACATGCTGGGACTACTCAACACTATCGTTCTTCGAGTCGGAAATCCTGAAAAAAACAGGCAAGACCTATGACCTCTGCGAGAGTTTCGTAGCCAATAAGACCTATATGGACCGAGCCATACAGGTGGTACGCTTGCATGGCGACTGTCAGTTTGCACAGGGCGGTTCGGCAGAAGACCCGCTTTACTGCCTGAAACACTACGGCATCTGCCCTGAACAGGCCATGCCATTCCCTGGTTCGCTGTATGGCGACTCATTAAACAACTTCAACGAGTTCTTCTCGCTGTTAGAGCCATATGTGAACGCCATTGCCACAAATAAGGCCAAGAAAATCTCCTCACAGTGGAAGGTTGGGCTGCAGGGTATCTTAGATGCCTATCTAGGCAAGTGTCCTGAGACCTTCACCTACGAGGGTAAAACCTATAACCCACAGTCGTTTGCCGCATCGTTGGGACTTAACTTCGATGACTATGTCAGCATTACCAGTTATACTCACCACCCGTTCTATACGGCCTTTGCCGTTGAGGTGCAGGACAACTGGCGCAACCCGCTGAGCTATAACGTACCCATTGAGGATCTGCAACGCATCTTCGATTATGCCGTAGACCAGGGTTATACCGTAGCCTGGGGCGGCGATGTCTCGGAGGACGGCTTCACAAGAAAGGGGCTGGCTTATTCCATCGATGCCAAAGCACAGTCACTACAGGGCAGTGATATGGCAAAATGGTTGAAAATGACACCTGCTAAGAAGCGTGACATCATTGACTCTCTTGGCTGCAACGTTCCTGAGATTGTTCCCACTCAGGAAATGCGACAGGAGCGTTTCGACAACTGGGAGTTGACCGACGACCACGGCATGCAGATTTATGGTATTGCCAAAGACCAGAACGGCAAAGAGTACTACATGGTGAAGAACTCATGGGGCGAAAGCGGTGACTACAAGGGTATCTGGTACATGACCAAGGCCTTCATCGTTGCCAACACAATGGACTTCCTCATCAACAAAAACGCCATTCCCAAGGATATCCGCAAGAAGTTGGGACTGTAGTGCCTGTTCATTGATATGAAAAGACTTATAGTAATGATGGTGCTAGCTGTAATGACGATGAGCATAGCAGCACAAACGGAAAAGGAGGCCAGACAATGGTTGAAACAGGGAGAATGGCGTAATGGCTTTACAAAAGCAAAACCTCATAAAACGCTTAACACCAAAGAGTTTCAAGAACAATACAAGAAGAATACGGCCCAGTGGCAGGCCTTATTCCGCTGGTTGGAAGAAACTGACTTACAAATCATTGCAAAGGGAAAACATCCTATACCGAACTCGACACTGACAGCCAGTGTAGAAGACTCAAGCAACCAACCATTGGAAGAGCGAAACACTGAGAGCCACAAACGGAAGGCAGACTTCCAACTAGTGGTCAGTGGCACCGAAGGCTTTGCCTTGCTGGATCACGAGACAAGTACCGTCAGCGTACCATATGATGAGAAAAAAGACGTGATGCGCTATACTTACGATAAAGAGAGAACCCATTTCTTTGAAGTGAAAGGTGGGCAGTTCGTTATTTTCTTTCCATCCGACTGGCATATTGCTAAAATACAAACCAAGAAGAAAGACCAGAACATCCGTGTGATTGTTGTCAAGATGGACTATATTGAGTAAAGTATTCACCCTTTTTGTGGTAAAAAAAACGGAATATCTGTTAATTTTTTAGCAGATATTCCGTTTTTTTGAATTTTATTCGTAACTTTGGCACGTATTATATGCTAACGCCTACCAATACACCAAAGCGAAAGAAAATAAAAACAAATATAAATGCAATTTAAATGGAATTACGAACCACCAACATCAGAGAGACAGCAAGCGGCTAAGGAACTAGCCGAGAAAATCGGCATGAGCCCAACCCTCGCCTCCTTGCTTATTCAACGCGGCATTCGTACAGAGAGTGCAGCAAAACGGTTCTTCCGCCCCATGCTCAATGAGCTGATAGACCCGTTCCTCATGAATGACATGGATTTGGCAGTAGACCGTTTGAACGATGCCATGGGCCGCAAAGAGCGCATCATGGTGTATGGCGACTACGACGTTGATGGTTGTACGGCAGTAGCTTTGGTGTATAAGTTTCTGCAGCAGTTCTATTCTAATATGGAATACTATATCCCAGACCGCTATGAAGAGGGATATGGTGTCAGTTACAAGGGAATAGACTACGCAGCAGAAGCAGGTGTGAAACTTATTATTGTACTCGATTGCGGTATTAAGGCAATCGATGAAATTACGTATGCGAAGGAGCGTGGCATAGACTTCATCATATGTGACCACCATGTCCCTGACGATGTGATGCCGCCAGCGGTTGCCATACTCAATCCGAAGCGCGAGAACTCATCGTATCCCTACCACCATCTCTCGGGATGCGGTGTAGGTTTCAAGTTTATGCAGGCATTTGCCAAAAACAACGGCATACCGTTTTCTCGGCTCATTCCGCTGCTTGACTTTTGTGCCTTAAGTATAGCCGCAGACTTGGTACCCATAGATGGTGAGAATCGTACGCTGGCTTTCCATGGACTGAAACAACTTAACCAGGCACCATCGGTTGGACTGAAAGCCATTATCGAGATTTGCGGACTGACCAACCGTGAACTGACCATGAGCGATATTATGTTCAAAATAGGTCCCCGAATTAATGCCTCGGGACGTATGCAGAACGGTACGGAGACTGTGACATTATTGGTGGAGAAGGACTTAAAAAAGGCACTCATGGAAGCTACCCGTATCAACGAGTATAACGACCAACGACGTGACGTGGACAAGCAAATGACCGAAGAAGCCAACGAGATTGTAGAACGGCTAGAAAGCCAAAGCCACCAGAAAAGCATTGTTTTGTACGACGAGGGGTGGAAGAAAGGCGTGGTGGGCATTGTGGCCTCACGACTGACGGAACTCTACTTCCGACCAACGGTGGTATTGACAATCATCAACGGCGTGGCATCGGGTTCTGCACGCTCCGTAGCAGGATTTGACATCTATGAAGCCATTAAGTCTTGCCGTGACTTGCTGGAGAATTTCGGAGGTCACACCTATGCTGTTGGATTAACCATGAAGCAGGAGAACATCTCGGAGTTCAGACGCCGCTTCCAAGAGTATGTTGCCAACCACATTATGCCCGAGCAGACCCAACAGACGTTGGACATAGACATGGAGCTGGACTTTCAACATATCAACAAGCGACTGCTGAATGAGCTGAAGAAACTGGCTCCACACGGTCCGGGCAACGAAAAACCGCTGTTCATCACCCGTAACGTCTACGACTACGGAACGTCAAAGGTTGTCGGACGGCATCAGGAACATATCAAGCTGGAACTAGTAGACTCCAAGTCGGCTGTAGTCATGAATGGCATAGCCTTCGGACAGAGTGCCGCTGCGCGATATATCAAATCAAAACGCTCATTCGATATTGTATATACCATTGAGGAGAACAGTTACAAGCGTGGCGAAATACAGTTGCAGATAGAGGATATCCGTCCCTCGGAAGATGAGCAGCTATAAGGAGATTCTGAAACACTATTGGGGCTACGATGATTTCCGCGGTATTCAGCGCGAAATCATTGAGTCGATAGGTAGTGGTCACGACACCCTAGGGTTAATGCCTACGGGTGGCGGAAAATCGATAACGTTTCAAGTGCCTGCTATGGCAAGAGAGGGAGTATGCATCGTTATCACCCCCCTCATTGCCCTAATGAAAGACCAAGTGAACCATCTTCACCGTATCGGCATACGAGCTGATGCCATCTACAGCGGTATGCAACACAATGACATACTGCGTGTACTCGAGAACTGCATCCTAGGAAGCACCAAACTACTCTATGTTTCACCAGAGAGGCTTGCGTCACAACTATTTCAGAAGAAACTATCACACATGCAAGTGTCGTTCATTACCGTGGACGAGGCTCACTGCATTTCTCAGTGGGGCTACGACTTCCGTCCCAGCTATCTAGAGATAGCAAACATACGCCACCTGATGCCTGATATCCCAGTGCTTGCACTCACGGCTACAGCCACTCCGCATGTAGTAGATGACATTTGTGAAAAACTTTCTATCAGGAAGAATCCCAAAGAGCACGGCTTTGCCGTCTTCCGCATGTCATTCGAACGCAAGAACCTGGCCTATATTGTTCGCAATACACCAGACAAGCACTATGAACTGATTCACATTCTGGAAGAACAGGATGGTGCTGCCATTGTCTATGTGCGCAGTCGACGACATGCCCGCGAAATTGCCGAACATCTAACAGAGGCTGGACTTCGTGCCACATTCTACCATGCTGGACTGGACCACGCTGAGAAAGACAGCCGTCAGCGTGACTGGCAGCACGACCGCGTGCGCATTATGGTAGCGACCAATGCCTTCGGCATGGGCATAGACAAACCCGACGTCCGCAACGTAATACATTACGACTGTCCAGACTCGCTGGAGTCATACTTCCAAGAAGCCGGCCGCGCAGGTCGTGACGGCCAGCCTGCGAAAGCAATCCTTCTGTACAACAAAAGTGACAATGGCAAGCTGAAGAAGCGCATCGACGACACTTTTCCCGCGCGCGAATATATAAAAGAGGTATATGAACATCTGGCCTTTTACTACCAGATAGCCACAGGCGACGGCTATGGAGTATCACACGAATTCAATATTGACGAGTTCTGCCAGCGCTTCCGCCACTTCCCCATACGCGTACATGCAGCACTACAGATTCTGCAACGTGCTGGCTACATAGACTACGACGAAGAGGCTGATCATCAGGCACGAGTGCGCTTTGTGGTAAGGCGCGAGGAACTATACCGACTGGAACAGGTGTCGCCACAGGAAGACCGCGTAATCATTGCGCTGCTACGCAACTACGGTGGACTATTTGCCGACTACGGTTATATTGACGAGAGCGTTGTGGCACAGCAGGCCGGACTAACGCAGCCACAAACATACGACGTGCTGAAAGCACTAGCCCAGCGGCATCTCATAGACTTCATCCCCCGCAAGCAGGTACCCTTCATCCGCTACCTTCAGCGCCGCGAGGACAAAGAGCACATACTGCTGCCCCGTACAATCTACGAAGACCGATTAGAGCAGTACCGCCAGCGCATTGAAGCAATGCTCAGCTATGCCCAGGACAATAGCCGGTGTCGTTCACGGCAACTACTGGCATACTTTGGAGAAACGACTACTCAGAACTGTCATCAGTGTGATGTCTGTCTGGCGAATGAGGGCCGGCTAGTCACTCAGAAGGGACTAACAAAAGCCCGACAGAAAATCTTAGCCATGCTAGCCGACAAGCAGCAACACTACCTGATAGAACTCTTCCGTCTCAAACTGTCTACGGAAGAGCTGAATGCTGCACTGACTTACTTAGTACAAGAAGAATTTGTTTACCAAGAAGACGGAATGTTATGGGTCAAGTGACCAACAATGCACATCAGACACTCAAGGCGATGCCTTGCAATAGATCTGCATGTACCACACCATTAGTTGCCACCACGCTGTCGCCCTCGACGAAATATTCATCACCGTCGTAGTTGGTTACCCGTCCACCGGCTTCGCGAACGATGAGTGCACCTGCCATATAGTCCCACTGACCAATATACCTCTCGGCATAAGCATCCAGTCTTCCGGCAGCTACAAAACAGAGGGCGATGGCAGCAGAGCCAATCATGCGAATACTACCAACATGGCCATAAAAGTGTTGTATAAGATGCTGTATTATAGGGAGATAAGCAGTACTGTTATAGGGAAGTTGAAGACATACCAAGGCATCGCTAATGGCATTATGACCCACGCTGATAGGACAACCATTCAGATAAGCACCACCACCCTGCCAGGCATAGAAGCACTCATCGGCACATACCTCATAGACAACTCCGACCACAATCTCCTTATCACGCATAAGTGCTATGGAAACGGCATAAGGGACAAAGCCATGAATGAAGTTAGTAGTACCGTCCAGCGGATCGACCACCCAAGTAAAGTCAGAATACTGAGTACTGACATCAGCAATTGCAGTCCCTTCCTCGGTGATAAAGCCTGCCTCGGGCAACACCTCGCGCAAGGCCTGGACAATACGTCTTTCGGATCCCTTATCTACATAAGAAACATAATCATGAGCATGTTTGCACTCAACTGCCTCAAACGAGAAGCCCTGGCGCTCCTCTCGAATATAAGAACCCGCCTCGCGGGCTATCTCACACACGAGGCGGGTTATAGTTTCAAGATTCTCCATTAAAATCTTATTTCCTTACATCAGACATCAATTAATCTTCCTGATACTCAGGACGCAGTTTGCGGACAGTCTCGCCAGCACGCCACATCTCCTGATTGCGCATAGCCTCCAACTCCTTCTCCAAACCGGCACGATAGTCAGGTTTCGAGTTGGCATCAATAGTAATCTGAGCTTCGTTTCCAGTCTTCACCGAATAGTAGAGCCACTCCATGACAGGTTTGATGGCATCATGGAAACGCGGAGCCCAATCGAGTGCACCACGCTGTGCAGTGGTCGAACAATTGGCATACATCCAGTCCATACCTTTTGCACCAAAAAGCGGACCAAGACTCTGAGTAAGTTCCTCGACAGTCTCGTTGAAAGCCTCAGAGGGTGTATGTCCGTTCTCGCGCAACACCTCGTACTGTGCCAGCAGCAGACCCTGAATGGCACCCATCAGTGAACCACGCTCGCCTGTGAGGTCAGAAGTAGCCTCACGTTGGAATGTTGTCTCAAACAGGTAGCCAGCACCGATACCAATACCGAAGGCCAGCGTTTTCTCTTTGGCTTTACCTGTTGCATCCTGATAAATGGCGTAGGAGCAATTCAGACCGCGACCCTCGCAGAACATCGTGCGAAGGGAAGTTCCGCTTCCCTTAGGAGCAACCATAATGACATCAACATCCTTGGGAGGTACCACACCAGTACGGTCGCTCCAGTTGATTGCAAAACCATGGCTATAGTAGAGTGTCTTACCTGGTTTCAGATATTTCTTGATGGTTGGCCATTGCTGCATTTGGCCAGCATCAGAAAGCAACATACACAAGATGGTTCCCTTCTCAGCAGCCTCTTCTATAGAGAACAGTGTCTTTCCGGGTACCCATCCGTCAGCCACAGCCTTGTCATAGGTCTTACCCTGACGTTGGCCAACGATAACATTGAATCCATTATCGCGCAAGTTACAAGCCTGACCAGGTCCCTGCACACCGTAACCAATAACAGCGATAACCTCATCCTTTAATACTTCACGTGCTTTCTCGAGTGAGAACTCCTTGCTGGTGACTACAGTTTCAATAACGCCACCAAAATTCATTTCTGCCATAATTTTATCTTTAATATTTTAATATACTATCCCTGCAGACCATGCCAGCCCTAACCCGAGAGCCGTCGTCTTGTCAGTCCGCTCACACCCTACACGAGGATACGACAAGGGGTTAACAAAAAAAATCGACCGCAAAGATACAAATAAGTGCGCAAAGAACCAAAGAAAAAATGGATTTTCTTTGGTTTTTTGAAGCTCAGCTAATAGAGGAAGTAGTGTGCACTGACGCTTTGGCAATATTTTTGCAGCAAAGTGATAATGAAGCATGCATTTTCCTCTATACGCTCGCGACAGCCATCGTAACCATTGATGAGGACAAGCAGATGCGTGGTAGATAGGTCTATCTTAGTACGTTCATTGTCACTTGTAGGCGTACCTACGCCACCATACTGGTCGCGATAGACCGGCAGCCCCTGTATGTTAATCATGCCACGGCCGATTCCTTCATAGGGTTCTCCTTCGCGACCAATACCCAGCGTCAGCGTATCACCAACAAATTTAGAAGCATCAAAACCTCCGATACTGTAACCATAGGTGATGGAGGCAAGATTAATAAGATCGACCAGCGTATCAATCTGATAGAGGGGCTTGCCCTGCAGGATGCGCCGGATGAGCGCCTCGGAAGCAGGACGATAGCGAGAAGGATCCTTGCCACAGGCCTTGTAGACGCGGCGCGTTGCAGCGATGGAAGTTATTTCCTTCAGCGACTCTGTAGTCAGCGTGGCACGGAAATGGGACTCCTGCTGGTGAATTTCTTCCCAAAGGCATTCTGCATAAGGTGTGTTGACAACATCGGCCTCAACGCAGGCACCCACGAACTCTGGGCAAATAGAGGATATTTCTGGAGATACAACAATTTTCATAGCGGTTATAGCTTGATAAACGATACCTTGCTGCGACAACATTCACAAACCTCATTATCAGTGTTCCGAAGGATGCGGATGCAATATTCGTCCTCGGCAGTCTGCTCACGACAAAACGAGAGTCGGTCACCGCCATGAGCCTCTGCAACATATGCTATTTCAAAGCGACGTATTTGATGGTCGCGATACCAGTCGAGCGGCCAGAGGTCAAGAACATGTTCTATATACTTGACGGAATTGATGTGGCCATTGATGTCAACATCATTATAAAAAGTATCAATGGTACGTACCAGTTCTGCATCATCACTCATCTTGACACGACCTCCCTTATCAATAGGGCAATCCTTCTCCTTGACAATCCACTGGTCAATGGCACCATTGTCAATGTCGTAGATATCAGTAGGTTGGCGAGTCTCCGTGTCTATCATAGCCCAAATGCTGCGCCCATAGCCATAGACATTTCCGTCAGCACCCACCACGGCAAAATTGCGTGAGGTGAAATAGCGCATAGCACTCTCCACCCATGTCTCAACCCTAAAACGCGTATACTGTACCGGCATTTCTGTCATCTCGATGGCTAGACGCGACAACACCCATGAGCGGTGGATGCCCATAAGATATTTCATGCCAAAGCCACGTGCCGAGGAATGGAAATCTGCAGCATTGAGCATATGATTGCCTAAATGCCCCATGAAAAGCCGTCCGCTGAAGTCGCAATGAAACGGTTCTGCCAGAAATTCATATGTTCCTATCTTATCCATCGCCTATCGATTCTTTTCTCTTTCTTCGAGGAAATCACTGACCTGTTCCTGCTTGGCACGGGTGACCGCGATACGTCCGGAACGGGTGTACTGAAACACGCAGTTGAACTCATTGAGGGCATAGAACAACGAGAGAATATCCTCCGTCTTTCCACTTTTCATCACAATGACATAGGTTGGGTTTACCTCGGTGATAGAAGCGTCATGGCGACGGATTGTACGCGAAATATCAGGATTCTCAAGCACTTTCTTGGTAGAAAGCTTATAAAGTCCCGTCTCGCGGATAAACAACTGGTCGTCAGTAAAATAGTTGGCCTTAACAACGTCAATTTTCTTCTCAATCTGGCGTGTAATCTTAATGATTTGGTCCTCATCGCTCCATGCAGTGATGGTGTATTTATGTACACCCTCTATGGAGGATGCTGACACATTCAAACTCTCGATATTAACCTGACGCCGGGTAAACACGGCGGTAATCTGGTTCAGGATACCAGCAATATTCTCAGAATAGACCAACAGAGTGTATAGTTTCTTCTTTTCTTCCATTTCTTTACAGCAATAACAAATTTGTCAGTTATATCTCAAGCATCATATCGTCCACGTTCATGCCCGGAGGAGTCATCGGCAACACATTATCTTCCTCAAGGATGGCACACTCCAAAATATATGGCCCCTTGGTGTCAAACATGCGTCCAACAGCTGCGGCCAGGTTCTTACGGTCTGTCACAGCCTCGTAGGCAATACCATAGCCACGAGCTATGAAAGAATAGTCTGGATTCATCATTTTGGTGAACGACTTACGTTTCAGCCAAAACATATCCTGCCACTGGCGGACATTACCCAAATAATTGTTGTTGAGCAGAATCATCTTTACCGGAGCCTGCTGTTCCATAATGGTTCCAAGTTCCTCAATGCACATTTGGAATCCTCCGTCACCCATAAAACAGCATATGGTACGGTCGGTGGCAAACGTAGCACCAATAGCTGCAGGCATACCATAGCCCATGGTGCCTAAGCCTCCACTGGTACAAATACTTCGCTTCAGGGGATATTTGAAATAACGGGTGGCAAAGAGCTGGTTTTGACCAACATCGGTAACCAGTACCGCACCTCGTGGTGCCTGTTCTGCCACAGCATTGACAACCTCGCCCATAAGTAAGGGACCTTCCTGGGGATGAATGGCAGGCTCGATGACTCTTTCGCGTTCCATTTCGTCCAGTTCGCGGAATGACTCACGCCACTCGTGGTGGTCGTTCTGTCGGAGTAATGCTGTGATAGCGGGCAGCGACTCTTTGCAGTCGGCAACCACAGCGACATCGGTCTTAATATTCTTGTCAATCTCGCTCTTGTCAATATCCAGATGGATAATCTTAGCCTGCTTGGCATAGGTCTTGGTATTGCCTGTGACACGGTCGCTGAAGCGCATTCCTATGGCGACGAGTACGTCACATTGCTGTTCCTTCAGGTTGACAGCATAGTTGCCATGCATACCCAGCATACCCACATTGAGAGGATGGTCAGAGGGCAAAGCACTCAAGCCTAACATGGTACGTCCGGCAGGAATGTCGGCCTTCTCCAAGAAAGCCTTCAATTCCTCCTGGGCATTACCCAGTTCGACACCTTGACCTACCAGTGCTAAAGGACATTTGGCATTATTGATAAGTTCAGCGGCCTCGCGAACTGCATCAGTATTCAGCTTTGGATAAGCAACGTATGATCGTACAAAGTCGACTTTCTTTGGTTCCCAATCAATCTCCTCAACTTGGGCATTACGAGGAAAATCGAGCACCACAGGACCTGGGCGGCCGCTACGGGCGATGTAGAATGCACGGCTGACAGCCCAAGCCACGTCCTCGGCATGGCGTATCTGGTACGACCATTTGGAGATGGGCTGTGCCAAACCCACAAGGTCAACCTCCTGAAAAGCATCGGTACCCAAGGAACCGATAGCCACCTGTCCGGCAATCACCACAATGGGTGTGGAATCGAGCATAGCATCAGCTACACCCGTCATTGTATTGGTCGCTCCTGGCCCACTGGTAACTAAGGCGACTCCCACTTCACCACTAACACGGGCATAGCCCTCTGCTGCATGGACTGCTGCTTGTTCATGACGTACCAATATATGGTCAAAGCATTTCTTCTCGCCACGGGTATAGTCAAACAGGGAATCGTAGGTGGGCATGATACTGCCTCCTGGATAGCCGAAAATTGTTTTTACTCCTTCAGCTTGTAAGGCTCGCATCAGCGCCTTCGAACCAGAAATTCTGTCTCTCATATCAAGTGTGATTCTTATTACTTTTTCTTTATATACTGTATGGCCATCATCGTCAAGTCATCACTTTGTTCGGCATTGCCCACAAACTGATGAACAGAATCGGTCATCAGCTTAATAAGCTGTTTTGGATCATTTTGCTTTAAAGCCAGGGCTTGGGCAGCCACGTCGTTGACACGATCCATTTGGAACTGTGCGTGGGTAATATCCTCTGCTTCGGTCAGTCCGTCAGTGAAGAGGAAAATGGTCGTACCTGTATGGATGCAAGTCTGCTGCGTAGTGAAGTTCCAGTCAGTCATAAAGCCCACTGGGATATTAGAGTCAACAGGCAGTGTCTCCACGTTATCTCCTATGAGAAGAGGGGCATCGTGGCCGGCGTTACAGTAATTCATCAATCCTGTAGGCAAATCGATAACACCAACAAATAGGGTGACAAACATGTTGGTTTCATTGACCTCCACCATCGCTTTGTTTAGCGTCGAAACGATACGATCAGGCATATACTCGTGGGAAGACACAGTGCGGAACATTGAACGAGTAACTGTCATGAACAGCGATGCCGGGACACCTTTTCCCGAGACGTCGCCAATGCAGAAGAACAGCTTATCGTCATGGAAGTAGAAATCAAAGAGATCACCGCCCACCTCCTTGGCAGGAGTCAGCGAGGCATAAATCTGAATGTCATCGCGGTCGGGCCACATGGGAAAATCTTTGGGCAGCATGCCCATCTGAATGTCACTGGCTACATGGAGTTCGCTCTCAATCGATGCCTTTTGTGCTGTCGTTTTCTTCAGCTCATCTATATAGTTCACCAATGAGCGCTGCATGTTGCCGAACGACTGAGTCAGCTGGCCAATCTCATCAGATCGTTGGAAATCGGGCAGTTCGGCATCAAAATGTCCAGAAGCAATAGTCTCAGCCTCGGAGGCCAACCTTCGCAGGGGCATCAGTTCTCGGGTAATGATACGGATAAAGAAATAGAGCATCAGCAATAATCCTACGCTGACGAGTGCTGTTACCGTGCGGCTAAGACGGTCGAAACCGCCAAAAATGTCGCTTTTAGGACATACGATGGCCATACTCCAGCCTGTCGGTCCCAAAGGTTTATAAAACACATAACATTCTACACCGTCAAAGAGCATGTGCTTCATGCCCTCCTCACCACGCTGCATGGCATGACCCAGAGCGCTCATGGCTGTGTCAGGATGTTCCAGCGTCTCTGTGAAAATAGTCTGACATGTTATCTTGGTACTATCTGGATGCACAAAGTAAGTGCCTCCCTTTCCTATCATAATGCTATAAGAATTAGGATAGGGCTTCACGGCAGAGATGGTTTGTGACAGCCAGCTCAATGAGAGACCTGTATTGACGACACCTATTTCCCTGCCCTGACGATCCTTGATGGGCAGACAATAGGAAGTCACCATCTCTTTGGTGCCAGTCTGCACGTCGAAGTCCATATAGGGTTCCGTCCAACACGGACGATCCAACAGGCTGGGTAATAAATACCAATCCATATAAAAATACTGATAGTTATCGCTACCTCCCTGCGTGGTGCGGATACTGTCGTTGACATATCTTGAGTAGGCCGAGAAATAACGGCCATATTTCTCAAAATAATAAGGTTCGAAAGCTATTGAACAACTGTAGAAATCAGGATTGTTCATAAGCATTCCCTTACTATAGACAAACATGGAGTCAGCCACTTCTGGATGGCGGTTGACGAGCCATTCCGTAATGGATGTTGCCACCTCGACGCGATTCAGAATGCCCGTCACGCGCAGCGAAGTGTTGTCGAGAATCTGTGTAGCACGATTAATGGCTTCCTGCCGGATAGCCTCTCTTGACTGGTAGAACAAGAAACTGAGAGCAGCAATGAAAATAACAGTGGCAAAGAGTACAACCGACAGACTGACCCTGACAGAGAGTTTACGGCGGATAAAATCTAGCAATCCTTTCATAATCAATTCCTTCTTCTTTTAACTATTTATCCATCAGTTGTTCATACGTCACCTCATGCTCCAGCATTTTATTCTCTACCATCAGGCGGCTGGCCAACTTCACCATATCGGGACGCAGACGAAATTCGCGTTTTTTGGATTCACGGTCAACTTGCAGACGCAGCACTTCGTGCAGCATAAGCCGCTGCATGGTGCGATTGGTGGCTATTCGCTCCTTATTTACATAGTCCATCACAATGTCCAGCGCCTCCTCAGGATGTGCAGCTGCCCACTCCCACCCTTTGCGCGATGCCTCAGCAAAACGGTGAGCCTGGTCGCGATGACTAATGTAATATTCGCGAGTCATGTAGACACCGTCTTCCTGTACGTTATAGCCATGTTCGCAAAAGCGGTAGACACTCTTGTCAGACAATTGAATGCCAGCCTGTACCAACTGGTAGTACTCATTATAGCTCATAGCCAGTGTGGCATCGAGTGCACCAGAGACAAAGAGGTTGATATTTTGGGCAAAACGTACCCAATTGTAGTCAAGTCCCTCCTTGATGCTCATACAAAAGGCCAGTTGTCCGAAACCAACACTCCAAACACCTACACGCTCGCCTCGTTGGGTCAGTGGATCTTTTCCACGGGCAGAGACAATAACCATCGCATTGTTCATGGATGTCTGCAAAATATTGACCAAGGGAATACCCTCATCGATAATTTCCATCGCCTGACAGAGTTGTAACGTGGTAGCTTGACACCTATTGTTTCGCAAACGGCTCATAGCCGGCAGAGTGGATGACGGATGCTCTATTTTCACGTCAACCCCAGCATCACGATAGAAACCTTTTGCCTCTGCCACGTAATATCCTGCAAACTGAGCCTGTGCAGTCCACTGGGGAGTGAAGACAAAGGCTTTCCCTTGTGCCCACACAAGCATGACAAGCATGTTCAAAAAAAGTACCAGAAATTCTCTTTTCATTGGCTTATGATGCTACTTTAATCTATGATTCTTACACCTCCCTTATCAGCCGAACTAACACTTTGCGCATATGCACGCAAAGCATTGGTTACAGGACGATTACGCTTCATTGGCTGCTGGGGACGAGCAGCTAGTTCTTCTTCGGAAAGTTTAACGCTAATCCGACGGCTGGGAATATCGATGACGATGATGTCCCCATCCTTGATTTTCCCAATATTACCCCCTGAGGCTGCCTCTGGCGATATATGACCTATTGAAAGCCCACTGGTACCACCCGAGAAACGGCCATCGGTAATCAAGGCACACTCCTTACCCATGTGCATCGATTTGATATAAGAGGTAGGATAGAGCATCTCCTGCATGCCAGGACCACCCTTTGGTCCTTCGTGAGTGATAACCACACAGTCGCCCTTTTTCACCTTGCCGCCAAGGATACCCTCGCAGGCATCTTCCTGAGAGTCGAAACAGACGGCAGGCCCCTCAAAGTGCCAAAGATCCTCGTCAACGCCAGCCGTCTTGACCACACAACCATCCTGGGCAATATTGCCAAAGAGCACAGCCAGTCCACCATCCTTCGTATAGGCATGTTCCAAATCGCGGATACAGCCATTGGTACGATCGGTATCCAGCTTATCATACAATTCGGACTGACTGCCCATCTTCGTCGAAAAGCGTCCTGCAGGTGCAGAAAAATAGATATGGGCAGGATGAGGAACATCAGGTGAGGTAGCGATGGGAGCAATGTCGTAGGTGTCGATAGCCTCCTGAAGAGTCATTCCGTCAACACGGGGCACAGAACCATCTATGAGTCCGCCCTTGGACAGCTCACGCATAATACCAAGGATGCCGCCGGCACGGTTGCACTCCTGCACGCTGTACTTTTGCGTATTGGGAGCCAATTTGCAGAGACACGGGGTCTTGCGGCTCAATGCATCAATGTCATTGATAGTGAAATCGGCACCAGCCTCTTGAGCCACGGCTAGCAAGTGAAGAACGGTATTAGTTGAGCCACCCATTGCTATGTCGAGTGTCATCGCATTGAGAAATGCCTGACGCGTGGCGATATTCTTGGGGAGCACATTTTCGTCGCCGTCCTCGTAATAAGCCAATGCATTTTTCACTATCTGTCGGGCTGCCTTCTTAAACAGCTCAACACGCTCAGTATGCGTAGCCAGTATGGTTCCATTGCCCGGCAACGACAGGCCGATGGCTTCAGTTAGCGAATTCATCGAGTTTGCCGTGAACATGCCTGAACACGAGCCACACCCCGGACAGGCACACTGCTCGATTTCTTTCATTTCGTCATCCGACACGGAGGGATCGGCCCCCTTTACCATTGCTGTAATCAGGTCGGCATTCTCGCCACGCCATCGTCCAGCCTCCATCGGTCCTCCCGAGCAGAATACTGTAGGTATGTTTAGACGCATAGATGCCATCAACATTCCTGGTGTTACCTTGTCGCAGTTGGAAATACAAATCATGGCATCGGCCTTGTGGGCATTGACCATATACTCGACAGAGTCGGCAATGATGTCACGGGAAGGCAGCGAGTAAAGCATACCGTCATGCCCCATGGCTATACCGTCATCGATAGCAATAGTATTGAACTCGGCCGCATAGCAACCCATTTTCTCTATCTCTTCGCGTACTATCTGGCCTATTTCGTGCAAATGTGTATGACCTGGCACAAACTGGGTAAAGGAATTGACGATGGCAATAATGGGCTTGCCAAACTGCTCGTGTTTCATTCCTGTTGCTACCCACAATGCACGGGCACCGGCCATTCTCCTGCCTTCAGTACATACCGCACTACGTAATGGATTTTTCATTTCGCTTTATTTTAAATGTCTTTTTAGCTTGCAAAATTACACTTTTTCCCTCGAACAGCCAAATTTTGAAGCAGCAAAACAAAAAAAAGCATGAATTTCATTGCTATGTGGCGACTAAAACGAGCTACATATTAACTTTTTGGTCTTTTTTCTTGTGATTCAGCGAATAATGTGTTAATTTTGCGCCCGACTAAAGACCAAAGAAAATGAAGACAGACATACAAATTGCAAGGGAGTGCCAGTTGGAGCACATCAACGAAATAGCCACGCGCATGGGCATTGCTCCAGAAGATTTGGAGCCCTATGGACGCTATATGGCAAAGGTTCCCATTTCGCTCATCGATGAAGCGCGCATCAAGAAAAGCCGGCTTATTTTGGTAACAGCCATCAGTCCCACTAAAGCAGGCATTGGTAAGACCACGGTTAGCATCGGATTGACACTGGGGCTGAACAAGTTGGGTAAGAAGGCTGCTGTGGCACTACGCGAACCTTCGCTCGGTCCATGCTTCGGCATCAAGGGCGGAGCTGCCGGTGGTGGTTATGCACAGGTGTTGCCAATGGAAAAGATCAACTTGCACTTTACAGGCGACTTCCATGCTGTAACTTCAGCCCACAATACCATCAGCGCCCTGCTGGACAACTACATGTACCAATACCGCAAGGACGGCTTCTCACTTCGCGAGGTTTACTGGAAACGCGTCCTCGACGTCAACGACCGTGCCCTGCGTAACGTGGTGACCGGCATGCGTGGTGACGGTGTGGTACAAGAAACTGGTTTCGACATCACACCTGCTTCGGAACTGATGGCCATCCTCTGCTTAGCTACCAGCGAGGAGGACTTGCAGCGGCGTATAGAAAACATCCTGCTGGGCATCACCTCGGACGGTAAGCCTTTCCGCATCCGCGATTTGGGGGTGGCAGGAGCTATCACGGTCCTGCTGCGCGATGCTTTGAGTCCTAACTTAGTACAAACCACGGAGCACACACCTGCCTTTATCCACGGAGGACCGTTTGCCAATATCGCCCACGGATGTAGCAGTGTGCTGGCCACGAAAATGGCCATGAGCTTCAGCGACTATGTAGTGACTGAGGCTGGTTTCGGTGCTGACCTGGGTGCCGAGAAGTTCTTTGACATCAAGTGTCGCAAAGCCGGTCTCCAACCCCGCCTGGTAGTCATTGTAGCCACTACGCAGGGACTGAAGATGCATGGTGGCGTGGACCTTGCCCTGATTAAGGAGCCTAATATGAAAGGACTGAAAGAAGGTTTGAAGAATCTGAACCGACACATCAATAACATGCAGGGCTTCGGACAACCTGTCGTCGTGACTCTGAACCGTTTCGAGGGGGATGTAGACGAGGAGGTAAACATGATACGCCAGAACTGTGAAGCCCAGGGGGTAGGTTTTGCCGTTAACGAAGCATTCCTGAAAGGAGGCGAAGGTGCCATAGAATTAGCCCAGACGGTCGTTGACACCATTGACCGCATCCAAGCACTACCCATCCACTACACATATACAGAAAACGATAGTATAGAAGACAAGATTGAGAAGGTGTGCAAGCGCATTTATGGTGCTGCTGCCGTTGAATACAGCAAGACGGCGCGTCGTAAGCTGGACAACATACGTGCCACATTTGCCGGCGACAAGGCCATTGACCGCTACCCTGTCTGCATAGCAAAGACACAGTTCTCGTTCACGGCGGACTCCACTCGCTATGGTTCGCCAGAAGGTTTTACCATCCGCATACGCGACATCATCCTCAACTGTGGCAGCGAAATGATTGTTGCCATTGCAGGCGACATGCTCCGCATGCCAGGACTTCCCAAGAGTCCTCAGGCCGAACGCATCAGCATCGAGAACGGAGAAATAGAGGGACTGTCATAAGACAGTTCCTTTTTCATTACACAGCTAATCCATCCTGGCATAAACAAAATATAACTCGTTTTATTTTGTATTGTTCTCACTTATTCGTACCTTTGCAGGCAAAAAGAAAACCGTGTAAGAAATGGCAGAGACAACTAACAGTATATTAGAGAAACTCGACGGGCTGGAGGCTCGATTCGAAGAGGTATCGACCCTGATTACCGACCCTGATGTAATTACCGACCAAATACGCTTCGTTAAGCTAACCAAGGAATATAAAGACCTGGGTGACATCATGGATGCCCGCAAGCGTTATATTGCTTGCCTGAACAGCATCAAGGAGGCCAAGGATATCCTTGCCAACGAGACGGATGCAGAAATGAAGGAAATGGCCCGTGAGGAACTGGCCGAGAACGAAGCCCTGCAACCAAAGCTTGAGGAAGAAATCAAGATAGCACTTATCCCCAAAGACCCAGAGGACGCAAAGAATGTACAAATGGAAATCCGTGCCGGAACAGGTGGCGACGAAGCCTGTCTCTTTGCCGGCGACCTTTTTAAGATGTACAAAAGCTACTGCGACTCGAAAGGCTGGCAACTCTCCATCACCAGTGTCTCTGAAGGTGCCGTAGGCGGATACAAGGAAATAGACTTTGCCGTCAGCGGTGTCGATGTCTATGGTACGCTAAAATACGAAAGCGGCGTGCATCGCGTGCAGCGTGTACCCGCCACGGAGACACAGGGCCGCATGCACACCTCAGCCGCAACTGTGGCCGTGCTGCCTGAGGCCGACAAGTTTGAAGTACACGTCAACGAAGGTGAAATCAAATGGGATACGTTCCGTTCCAGCGGTGCCGGTGGTCAGAACGTGAACAAGGTGGAATCGGGTGTCCGTCTGCGCTATATGTGGAAGAACCCCAACACTGGCGAGACGGAGGAAATCCTCATCGAGTGTACCGAGACCCGCGACCAGCCGAAGAACAAGGAGCGTGCTCTCTCGCGCCTGTACACTTTTATATATGACAAGGAACACCAGAAATACATGGACGACATTGCATCGCGTCGCAAGAGCCTTGTCTCTACGGGTGACCGTTCGGCAAAGATACGAACTTACAACTTCCCTCAGGGACGTGTGACCGACCATCGCATCGGCTACACTACTCATGACCTGCAGGGATTCCTCGGCGGCGATATCCAACCCATGATTGACGCGCTAACAGTTGCTGAGAATGCTGAACGCATGAAAGAAACGGAATTATAAGATAAACGAAAAGATGAAAAAGTTTTTTGAACCCCTGACGGAGGAATTCACAAAAAAACAAATGGTTGTCAACATCATTGGCGCCTTAGGTGTTCTTCCTTGTATAATGCTTTTCCATAAGGGATATGGCCTCTGGATTGGTCTTGGAGCATTGCTGCTGTGGTGGCTTTTGGTCTTATTCGTTTATCTCACTTATCGCTATATTAAAAACAAGTAAATCATGAATCGTAAAGAATTGATCCAGCAGATCCGTGAGAAGCAGAGTTTCCTCTGCGTTGGTCTCGATACGGACATCAACAAGATTCCACAGTGTATCATCGACGAGGCTAAAGCCAAAGACGGCGAGGAATACATTTTCCGCGCCCTTTGCGAGTTCAATGCCCTCATCATCGACGCCACAGCCCCCTATTGTGTGGCATACAAGCCCAACCTGGCATTCTACGAAGCCTATGGCGTTGACGGCATCATGGCCTTCGAGGCTACCATCGACTATCTGAAGGAGGAATATCCTAACCACTTCATCATCGCCGATGCCAAGCGCGGCGACATCGGAAACACATCGAAAATGTATGCCAAGACATTCTTCGAGGAGTACGATGTGGATGCGCTGACCGTTGCTCCCTATATGGGCGAGGACTCTGTCACCCCCTTCCTGGGATATCAGGACAAGTGGGTCGTCCTGCTGGCGTTGACCTCAAACAAGGGTTCACACGATTTCCAACTGACTGAAGACAAAGAGGGTGAGCGCCTGTTCGAGAAAGTGCTGAAGGTTTCGCAGCAGTGGGGTAATGACGAAAACATGATGTACGTCGTGGGAGCTACCCAAGGACGCATGTTTGAGGACATTCGCAAGATAGCCCCCCGCCACTTCCTGTTGGTACCGGGTGTAGGAGCCCAGGGAGGAAGTCTGGAGGAAGTCTGCCAGTACGGTATGATTCCCGGTGACATTGGCCTGCTGGTCAACTCTTCTCGCGGCATCATCTATGCCTCTCAGGGTGAGGACTTTGCCGAAGTGGCTGGTCAGAAAGCCCATGAACTCCAACAGCAAATGGCAAAAATAATGAAACAATAAATTTGGTTATTCGCTCACTTATTCGTACCTTTGCACTCAAAATAGAATTCCATATTATATAAACATGATACTTGACAAGATCGACGAACTTCTGAAAGAAGTACAGACACTCAGCGCACAAAATGCCGAGGAAGTAGAGCAGCTGCGCTTGAAATACCTAAGCAAGAAAGGAGAGATTACAGCCCTGATGAACGATTTCCGTACCGTAGCCTCAGACCAGAAGAAGACGGTGGGTATGAAGATCAACGAACTGAAGCAGCTGGCAACAGAACGCATCAACAAGCTGCGCGAAGAATGTGCCACTCAGGAGACTACAGACGATTCCATCGACCTGACACGTACCCCCTACCCCATTCAGCTGGGCACTCGTCATCCGCTGACTATCGTTACAAACGAAATCATTGATATCTTCAGTCGTATGGGCTTCGTGCTGGCCGACGGTCCTGAAGTGGAGGACGATTTGCATGTGTTCACCAAGATGAACTTCGCTGCCGACCATCCGGCTCGCGACATGCAGGACACCTTCTTTGTTTCGCAGCATCCCAACGATGTTACGAAGAACATCCTGCTCCGCTCTCACACTTCCAGTGTTCAGGCTCGTGTCATGGAAAACATGCATACTGAGGACGGAAAGCTTACCGCTCCCATCCGCGTTATCTGCCCAGGACGTGTCTACCGCAACGAGGCCATTACTGCCCGCGCACACTGTTTCTTCCATCAGGTGGAAGGTCTCTATATCGACAAGAACGTGTCGTTCACCGACCTGAAGCAGGTCTTACTGTCATTTGCTCGCGAGATGTTTGGAGCCGACACACAGATACGCCTGCGTCCAAGCTATTTCCCCTTCACAGAGCCCAGTGCTGAGATGGATATCTCGTGCTTCATCTGTGGCGGCGAGGGCTGCGGCTTCTGCAAGCATACTGGATGGGTGGAAATCCTGGGTTGTGGTATGGTCGACCCCAATGTGCTGGAACAATGCGGCATTGACAGCAAGGAATACAGCGGCTATGCCTTTGGCATGGGTGTGGAACGTATCACCAACCTGAAGTACCGCGTATCAGACCTCCGCATGTTCTCTGAGAACGACGTTCGTTTCCTCAAGGAATTCGAGGCTGCCAACTAGTTGTTCACCCAACCTTAACATACATCAGACATGAAACTCGCAGTGATGACACAACCCGCGTTCTTCGTCGAAGAGGACAAGATTCTGACGTCACTCTTTGACGAAGGGTTGGACAACCTGCATCTCTATAAGCTCGGATCGTCACCGATGTATTCCGAACGGTTGCTCACGCTGATTTCTAACGAATACTACAACAAGATTACCGTACATAATAACTTTTACCTGAAAGAAGAGTACAAGCTGCACGGTATTCACATTGACGATGCTACGACCCCAGTCCCCCAGGGCTATCGGGGCCATCTCAGCCGTACCTGTACCAATCTGGAACAGCTGAAAGAAGCCAAAAAGAATGCAGACTACGTGTTCCTGAAATATATCTTCGACAGCCAGTCGGAACCCGACCAGAAGGCCTCGTTCACGGAAAGCGAGCTGAAAGAAGCTGCCCGTCGCGGACTCATCGACCGTCATGTCTATGCCCTTGGCGGCATGAATCTTGACAACGTCCGCATGGCCAAGGACCTGGGTTTTGGCGGTGTAGTCATTAGTGGCGACCTGTGGAATCGTTTCAATATCCATCAGGAGCTGGACTATCGGGAACTCATTGAACATTTCGTGAAACTTCGTAAAGCAATAGGATAAAAATATGTCTAACAAAAATTACATGGTGTTTTCTGGTACTGCCACGAAGTACCTCGCAGAGAAAATCTGCCAAAGCTTAGGATGTCCGCTCGGTGAACTGCTCATCACCAAGTTCTCGGATGGCGAGTTTGCCGTATCATACGAAGAAAGTATCCGCGGACGCGACGTTTTCCTCGTTCAGAGCACCTTCCCTAACAGCGACAATCTCATGGAGCTTCTGCTGATGATTGACGCTGCCAAGCGTGCTTCTGCCCGTACCATCAATGCCGTCATTCCCTATTTCGGATGGGCTCGTCAGGACCGCAAGGACAAGCCTCGTGTCTCTATCGGTGCGAAACTCGTGGCTGACCTGCTCTCTGCAGCCGGCATCAATCGCGTCATCACCATGGATCTGCATGCTGACCAGATTCAGGGATTCTTCGACGTTCCTGTCGACCATCTCTATGCATCCAACGTCATCATTCCCTATCTGAAGAGCCTGCAGCTCGACAATCTTGTCATTGCCTCACCCGATGTAGGCGGTTCGAAACGTGCCAACACTTATGCCAAGTATTTTGGCTGTCCCCTTGTATTGTGCAACAAGACCCGTGCACGGGCCAATGTGGTTGCCTCGATGCAGATTATCGGCGACGTCGAGGGCAAGAATGTTGTCATCATTGACGATATGGTCGACACGGCAGGCACTATCACCAAGGCTGCCGACATCATGAAAGCAGCTGGTGCCAGCACGGTTCGCGCCTGTGCCTCCCACTGTGTCATGAGTGGTCCTGCAAGCGACCGTGTACAGGAGTCTGCCCTCGAGGAGATTGTCTTCACCGACTCCATTCCCTATACCCAGCGTTGTGCAAAGGTTAAACAGCTCAGCGTTGCCGACTTGTTTGCAGAAACCATCCGTAGAGTTATCGACAATGAAAGTATTTCGAGCCAGTATCTTATATAATAAGGTGAAAGGAATTGCGTCTCTCTCCCTTTTCTCGTTGTCACTGTTCCTGACGGCCTGTCAGGGCAACAGCTTCAAAGTCAGTGGCGACGTTGCAGGTTTGGAGGATGGCGATACGCTGTTCCTCACCCGCGACATGGAGACTGGAATGCCGAGCGACACTATCATCGTGAAGGACGGGAAATTCTCGTTCAGCGGCAAGACCGACTCCGTGGCACTGTGCATGATCTACAGCGCCAGCCAAAATGAGATTAACGCTCCTTTCTTCCTGGAATCAGGCAATATCACCATCCATCTAAGCAATCAGCCCGGTGGATCACGCGTCAGCGGAACAATGTGCAATGACCAATGGCAGGAGCTGAACGACTCTGTCATGGTCATCGGCAAAGAGATTAACCGTATTGCAGAGCACATCTATGGGAACAATCTCCCCGAGGAGGAACAGCAGAAGGGCATGGAAGCGATTGAGGGGCTCAACAAGCGTTTCGCGGCCTGTGTCATCAAGACCACTGAGAAGAACATTGACAACGAGTTCGGCTATTTCCTGCTCACCTACTACCCTGAGGAATTGATTGACCACGATACTCGCTCGCGCCTTATCAAGCAGTTGCCTGCTGAGATGCAGCAGCGTCCTGCCATCAAGCAGATGGAAGAAGTGCTGGCACGCTATGCCAAGACAGCCACAGGAGCTACCATCAGCGATTTCACGCAAAAGGCTCTGGACGGTACGGACATGAGTCTGCTTGAGGAAGTCAAGAAGAACAAAGTGACCGTCATTGATTTCTGGGCCTCCTGGTGTGGTCCCTGCCGTCAGGAAATGCCATTCATGATTCAGCTCTACGACGAGTATCAGCCCAAGGGCTTCGGCATTGTCGGTGTCTCGCTTGACCAGGAACTCGATGCATGGAAGAATGCTTCCCAGACGCTGGGTGTCAAGTGGCTCCAGATGAGCGACCTCAAGGGCTGGGACAATGAAATTGCCCAAGCTTTCAATATCACCAGCATCCCCCACACTATCGTGGTCGACCAGCAGGGTAAGATACTCAGCCGCGGCCTTCGTGGCGAGAAGCTGAAGGAATTTGTAGCCGAGCAGCTGAAATGAAGAAGTTACTGTTTGTCATGATAACATTGCTGGCGTTGTCAGCTTGTCAGGAGAGCATGGACGAGCGCTGTGCCCGTGAAGCACGTGAGTACACGAAGAAGAAATGCCCGGTACTGATAACCCGAGGAGTGACCATTGACAGCATGGTGTTCTATCCAGATACCAGGACCATCGCCTACTACTATACGGCCGAGGGTGTCATTGACGATGCCGAAGCGCTGAAAAAGCACGACCTGAGGGGTATTATGCTGAAGGAACTCAGAAACTCCGCCAATCTGAAAGACTACAAAGAAGCCGGATATAACTTCAGTTATATCTACTATTCCACCAAAAACAAAGGAACGCGGCTTTTCGAAGCTACGTTCCAAAAGAAAGACTACCAATAAAATGGTGCCCCGGGATTGAAGGATCGGTTATCCTTCAATCTCCTCGGGCTTCATGTTGGTATATACCGTCTGGACGTCGTCAAAGTCCTCCAGTCTCTCCACCATCTTGTCTATCGTCTCACGCTCCTCGGCAGTAACGTCCTTCAGGTCGTTGGGGATGCGTGTAAACTCAGCACCCGTCACTTCGAAGCCGTTCTCCTCCAGATGCTTCTGGATGGCAGCAAACGACGAGGGGTCGCCGTAGATGGTGATGCTGTTCTCTTCCTCGTCCTCGTCGTACTCGTCCTCAACACCAAAATCAATCAGGTCAAGAATCATCTCGTCCATATCCAGGCCATCCTTCTTCTTGAAGGTGAACACGGCCTTGTGATCGAAGAGGAACGACAGGGAGCCCTGGGTTCCCAGGTTACCGTTGAACTTGTTGAACACCGAACGTACGTCACCGACGGTACGAGTCGTATTGTCGGTCAGAGTCTCAACAAAGATGGCAATACCATGAGGGCCGTATCCTTCGTAAGTCACCTCCTTGTAGTCTGCATGGTCCTTACCCATGGCATTCTTGATGGCACGCTCAATGTTGTCCTTCGGCATGTTCTCGCGCTTGGCATTGGCTATGCAGGCGCGCAGCGCAGGGTTCATGTCTGGGTCTGGACCGCCAGCCTTTACGGCAATGGCAATCTGCTTACCTATCTTGGTAAATGTCTTGGCCATGTGGCCCCATCTCTTCAGCTTTGTAGCTTTACGATATTCAAATGCTCTTCCCATTTTGTTAACTTATTTACTGTTATTACTTACTGTCTTCTTAACGCAACTCAACGCCAAGCTTCTGCTTCAGGTTGTTGATGAGTTTCTGCATGATGGCGTCAATCTGCTTGTCGCCCATGGTCTTCTCGGCATCCTGCAGTATGAAGTTCACCGCGTAGCTCTTCTTGCCGGCAGGCAGTTTCTCACCTTCATAGACGTCAAACAGCTCCACTTTCTTCAGCAGTTTCTTCTCCGTCTGACGGGCAATCTCCTCAATCTGGGCAAACTCCACATGCTTGTCAATGAGCAAGGCCAGGTCACGGCTCACTGCCGGATACTTGGCAATCTCGCTGAACTCAACCTTCTGCTTGCGGATAACCTTCATCAGGGCTGTCCAGTTCAGTTCTGCATAGTAGACCGTCATGTCGATGCCTGCCTGCTTCTGCACCTTCTTCGACAGGATGCCCAGCTCGGCCAGCAGCTTGCCACCACGGTTCTCGATGGTCAGTCCCGATACAAAGACGGGATTCTCCGACTTCTTTCTCACCAGCATGCCTGGTTGCACTCCGATACGTGCCAGGATATTGTCCACATAGGCATCCAACTCGGCAAACGAGGTCTGCTCGTCAGGATGCGCCCAAGAGCCCTCCACGCGCTTGCCTGTCAGCCACAGTCCCATGTGATACTGCTCCTGATAGGCCTGCATGGGGTCGTCGTCGTTCTGCTTCTCAGGCGAGAAGCGGTATACGTTGCCAAACTCGAAGAAGCGGCAGTTTCCGTTCTTGCGGTTGGCATTATAGGCTATGCTCTCCAGTCCGCCATACAGCAGCGTACCACGCATCACGTTCAGGTCGCTCGACAGGGGGTTCATGATGTGTACCAGCTGCTTGTCCTGTTCCTCGTCGTAGTAGGCAGCCTTTGTCAGCGAGTTGTTCAGTATCTCGTTGAAGCCGGCACCAACCAGCTGCTCACTCACCAGATTGGCCAGCTTATGCTTCTGGTCCTCCTCGCCCTTGATCACCAGACTGGATTTCAGCTGCGAGGGAATCTCCACATTATTATATCCATAGATACGCAGGATGTCCTCCACCACGTCGCACGGACGGGTCACGTCCACGCGATAGCCCGGAACCTCTATCTGCAGGCCGGAAGCACTTTCTTCCAGCACCTTCATCTCCAGCGATTCCAGGATGCTCTTGATGGTCTCGGCAGGAATCTCCTTGCCTATCAGCTGGTTGACATAGGCATAGTCCAGTGTCACCTTCTGATTCTCCATCTTCTCAGGATACACATCCTTGATGTCCATCGACACCTTGCCGCCAGCCAGTTCCTTGCACAGCAAGGCGGCATACTTCAGCGCCTCAATGGTGCCGTTGGGATCAACGCCACGCTCGAATCGGAACGAAGCATCGGTGCTCAATCCATGACGGCGTGCCGACTTACGTATCCATGTCGGATGGAAGTAAGCACTCTCCAGCACAACGTTCCTGGTGGTCTCATAGGTACCACTACCCTTTCCACCGAAGACACCGGCAATACACATGGCCTCCTCTGCGTTGCAGATGGCCAAGTCGCGGTCAGAGAGTTTGTGCTCCACACCGTCCAGCGTCTGGAAGGGGGTACCCTCCGGCAAGGTCTTCACCACAATCTTGTGACCCTTCACCATGTCCGCATCGAAACAGTGCAAAGGTTGTCCCAGCGCCATCATGACGTAGTTCGTAATGTCCACGATATTGTTGATGGGGCGTAATCCTATCACGGTCAGTTTTTCCTTCAGCCATTCTGGCGACTCCTTCACCTCGCAGTCGGTGATGCTCACACAGGCATAGCGGCGGCAAGCCTCCGTATTCTCAATCACCACGTCGATGGGCAGCGAGTGGTCGTCAACGGCAAACGCCGATACACTTGGCTTGTGGGTAGCCGTCTTGTAGCCGTTCTGCTTCAACCAGGCATACAAGTCGCGTGCCACTCCCCAGTGCGACAGGGCGTCGGCACGGTTGGCCGTAATGTCCACCTCGATAAGCCAGTCGCTCTCCAGATGATAGTATTCAGCGGCAGGCGTACCCACCACAGCATCCTCAGGCAGGACAATGATGCCCGAGTGGTCGTTGCCGATGCCTATCTCGTCTTCGGCACATATCATGCCCAGCGACTCCACACCACGCAACTTAGACTTCTTGATAACAAACTCCTTGTCACCATCATAGAGCACACACCCCAGGTCGGCAACGATAACCTTCTGACCGGCAGCAACGTTGGGCGCACCGCATACAATCTGCTGAGCATCGCCCTTGCCAAGGTCCACGGTGGTTACATGCAGGTGATCTGAGTCCGGGTGGTTCTCACAAGTCAGCACCTTACCCACGTAAAGTCCCTTCAGACCGCCCTTGATACTCTGTACTTCCTCGAGTGCGTCAACCTCCAGACCTGTCGACGTCAGCGCGTCGCATACCTGTTGCGGTGTCAGGTCGAAATCCACGTACTCCTTTAGCCATTTATACGATATATTCATTGCAATGATTTTATTAATTTCCGAAAATCCGTGCAAAGGTACGAAAAAGTGAGCACAATACAAAATAAAAACACCTTTTTATATTCTTTTGGCTGACTAACGCCCACTTCCGAATCACTTCGCTATCCACTCCGATGGTGTCTGTCACCTAAAAAGGAAAAAGCACCCTCATGTTGTATGGCATGAGAGTGCTTAATGTCCACTTTCCTACTTTCCTACTTTCCGCATTTATATGGTCGGAAGTTCGGAAACCAGTTTCTTGTAGTGACCGCGCATGGTACGCTCAATGGCTTTGTCATCCTCCAGACGTTGCAGCGTCTTCTGTCCTGCGCGAGTGTTTGCATAGCCGAATACCTGTGCAAACTTCTCGGTGGTGAATTCGTCTGGCAACAGACGGAAACAGTCTTGGTACTTCGTCGTGCGGCGACGCTGCTGTGCGGCATCACGCAGTTGGTCATCGTAGTATTTACGGTGCAGTTCGTAATACCAGAAGATTTGTGTGCGGTACTGGATGTCAAGTACTAAATCGCAAAGCGCAAGGTCTTGAGCGTCAATGGTATAGGTGCCGGTCTGCTCGCGCTCTTCCCAATGTCGCATGTCGATATAGGGTACGCTGATTGAGATACCATAGTATGGAACGCGCTTGATAAGCAGCCAGTCGGCCTTGTCCCTATCGTTGAACTCGGCAATGGCACGGCGGTCGTCACACCACTGGTGAACGTGCTCCACAAGAGGCCAGATGGGTAATTCGCCACGACGCTGATCCAGGCGGTATGCCCACTGTTTGAGCGTCTCATTATACTCAGCAGTCTTAGAGTCCTCCTTGCGGCGCAACGGCATCATCTTGAAATCGTCCTCACCCATTGGGATGGTTGCAGTACGTGTGTCAAGACCAGAATTGACCGAGCGCTCGTTCACAAGTTTGGTGAGTGTGGGCGGTGTAAAGGTCTCCACCATGTTCCAAAAGACGCGATAACGGCCACTTACCGACTGTTTGTTGGAATAGTGCTGATCATCGTACTCCCCGTGGAAACTAAGAAGCAGCATATTACTGCGTGATATCCAGCTGCCAGCCTTGCCTATTTCGAGGTCTTTCTCAGACGACACGGTTACCATGTGGCGTCCCATCATCTCACCATCCACTTCCTCCTTGCAGTTGATCATGCTACGTATGAACTCAGAGTTTGACGAGCGATAGCCAAACAAGCGGTTAAAAATCGCTGGTCTAAGATCTTTCTCCTTGTTGGCACCCTTGGCATCAGTACTCTCTTTCCAAGTGTTGGTGCTCTCGTCGGCTATCTCGCCCTCGGCAATGATGGGAGCCAGCAGCAGGTTCATCAAACGCTCTAACGAGTGTTTGCCCGACGTCGGGTCACCCACGCCCCAGATGATGTAATTCAAGCGCATGCGCTCACTTTCAGAGGCATAGAAATAATAATACGTCAAATCCATGCACGTGCCCATCATGGCTGCCGATGCAAAGAGCAGGAAAGGCCACAAACGGCGTGGATGGGGTTCGCATACCTCACGAAGACAGGGGTGCACATCGAAGAAACCTTCTATCTGCTCGCACCAACGGTCAAAAGGCAGAACAGACAGCGGATTGGCATTCTTCGTAGTTGCCGTAGACTGTTCCAAGTTGATGCCAGCCTTATCCATCAGCTCTTTCAGCGCCTTGGGATAGCGCGTCAGCAGTTTCTTCTTGGCAGCCGACTGGCACAGGTCTTCCACTTCGCCTGGGTTGGGGTTCCAATCCTTCACCCAGTCAAGGCGACGGGCCATAGCGATGGCTTTCTGCGGGTCGTTGTCGTTGTAGTAGCACAGCCAGTGAGAAGTCTCAGTCTGCATGCGGTCGTGCTTCGTGTGAGGAGGCAGACTTGGTCCATAGTGCTCGTTGAGCACCTTGATAAATGCCTCGTCCTCTGGCGAGAACT
The DNA here is from genome assembly GCA_017474925.1 of Prevotella sp. Classification (GTDB taxonomy): domain Bacteria; phylum Bacteroidota; class Bacteroidia; order Bacteroidales; family Bacteroidaceae; genus Prevotella. The sequence continues at coordinate 49,339 of JAFVGN010000048.1, forward strand.
CCACTGGCGTTTCTACCTGTGGTGTAACTGCAGGCATAATAGTAGCAGGCATAGTCGATTCAGAGGTAGCGTCGGTAGAAGCCTTTGCTTTAGCCTTCTCCTCGCGCTTTTTCGCTTTCAGCTGTTTGTCATACGCATCCCACTTGGGGTCTGTGGGCGTAGAGTCGCCCTTGGGCAGCTGGCGATAACGGTCGCCCTGCTGCAAGTCATAATCGGTTCTTATAATACTTTCTTCCATCAATGATACGTTTTAGCGGTTAAACAATTCTTTCTCATCGCAATAGAGCACGTCGTCTGGTGTGGTCAAAAAGCTCAGGCGATTTGAGTCACGGCAGCCATCGTCTACCCACTGCAACACACCCAGACGCTCGGCCATCTGCCACTGCTGGCAAATCAGGTTGTGAGGATATTCAGGGTCTGCCTTGAACACAATCTTCATGCCGTCTTCCGATGCCGACACATAAACCAGCAGAATGCCCAGAGCCTTGAAGTCGTGTTCCTGCTGCAGGCGCACAAACAATTCACGTGGGTCACCGCAATGGTCCACATCGATGACAACAAGCCCGGAGAGGTAGGCATAGCGCATGTCGCGCCAACGACCAGCCTTTCCGTAGTTGTACTTCTTCTTCGGGTCGTCGCCTATGCTCACGGCAAAGTCGGAGGCTTGAAAGCAGGCACCAGGCAGCGTACGCTTCACGGCATCAGCAGCCTGTTTGGCTTTCTTACGGGCTGCCTCGTCGGTCTGCAGCTTAGCATTAGCCAGCATCTGGCGGTACTTCATCACGATATCCTTGGCTGTCTGCATGGCTTGCTGCCACTCTTCCCAGCCCATCTGCTGCATTTCGTAGAAGGTACGAACTTGATAGGTGATCTTAAACATCACTTGGTTCCTCCATTTTTAAAGTGGTTGATAACTTTGTTGAAGCGCTCACTCGCGGGCAGACGGCGCACTACCAGCTGCACCTGACGCAACACCTCGGCTTGCCAGTCGCGGCTGTGACGTGAGAGGTCGATTTTGCCTGTGAAGGTCACCTCGTTCTTCTCCTCGTCGAGCCAGCACTCCAGTCCCTGTTCCTTCACCACGCGCAAGCTGTCGGGCTGCGTTATGGGTTTCTTGGGTTTCAGGTCTTTGGTCAATGCGTTAAACTGACTGACGAAGTCGGCATACTGGTCGGCAGAACTCTCCTTGCTTTTCAGACTGATCATCTTCGAAGGGTCAGAGCCTATTGTCACCCAGCGCTTGCCACCTCCGGCACAAGTCTTGACTGCCGATTGCGTGCTTGGTGCGTCGTTGAACGGCGTGAAGCCGAACTCGTTGGTCGCGGGGTCTATCGTTGCCGTGCCGCGAACCTTGATTTTCTTGGTTTTCGTATTCTTATAATCCATTTTGTAAATCTTTGATGAATGAATAAGGAGAAGCCTGCCTTGGCGCCTTACGGCAGACCCCGTTTCCTTTGTAATACCGTCGTCCTTTAGCGACATTAGAGGGTTAATGAATGAATGAAGAATGTGAGACGCGTCTCGATGCTCATGTCCTTATAGTGCACATAGAACAAAAAGCACCGCCTCGGGATTAAATCCTTTGACAGTGCAAAGATACTCAGAATTTGAGTGGTATTTTTAGGTCATTGGGGATTGGCCTATGAATTGGGGAAACGTTTGGGATTTTCCCCAATCCCCAATGAAACTATCTGTTGGGGCCTTTAACGATAATATCACCAAATTTAAAAATATTCTCCATCCGCTTACAATGAAGATGGATACGTATAAAGCCTTCTTTCTTTTGATTTTTGTTGTTAGGCGTCCAATTAGAAGGCAGTTTACCATCACTCGAGACCCACTGAACATAATCAAATTTGTCGTTGCGGAAGAAACCTGTCTGATAGGTTGCTACCTGGTCATAGCTGCATGTCTGTCTGGTGTATTCTTCACCAAACCACCCTAACATTTGCCCACAGAACTTATTGGTTGCTTGTTCCTTTAGCAAACGGTGAGCTGTAGCAAACAGCAGCAATGCTAGCCATTCATATTTTGCAGAAAGATGACAAACGAGATTTTCATATATCCAATACCAAAATTTCTCCAAATCTATGGTGTCGCCATAGTCATTGGTTTCACGAAAGATTTTATTGGATAGACCTTGAGGGCATACAATTTCCTTGGTTGGGGGATTATCGGTGTTGTGGTTTCCTTCATTCTCCCCTGTTAGAGGCTCTATGGTCTTTGTTGCCTTGCTCTTTACAAACTCTATGTAGGCATCTGCCGTACTGATGATTTGTGCATGTTCACTTTCTTCCAAAAAAGGTAGTAAATGCTGTAGGGAGAACTCGATTTTCTCCAGTTCTTGGCGAAGGTGGACACCGTTGGCAAATTCATCCTCAAGATTGACATTAAATGTGTATGCATCTCTCATCTTTCGTTCTTTGGCATAGAAAACCTTTTCCATTTCATAGTATGCCTCGAACATGGCAGGATAGTCTCTGTCTGCGAGGTCTACCTTTACAAAGCGTGCAATGATACCTTTTGCCACCAAGGGGCATCGCATCCACAATTCCGATAAACCAGGATAACACTCTGACTCTCGAACCATGTCTATTTCGCTACTAACAAAATACAAGGAATCACGGTGTCCTAAATCGCGACCTCCTTCTTTTACGAATAACGAATTACCCTCGCTGTCTACATCGTCTGACAACTCATACAAATCAACAATTGCTCCTTTGACTCCGTTTTTCCACTCGCGTACACTATACATATACAAATTGGTGCCATTGACACAGCGTCCAATATCGGATATACTTGCATCCGATAGCAATTCGTCATCTATGGGGGATAGTACTCTTCTCACAATAATTATCTTGTTGCGTTAATTATCTTTGCTTCACCATTGAAAGTACATATCTCAGCTGCCAGCGTGTTGAGATTGTGAAAGCGACTGTAGTCACTGTCAGACGGTACATTGCCGACATCACCCATCGTGTCGAGATCCCAAGGAGCCAATATGAGCAAAGCTCCCTTTACACAAGCCTCAAAACGCTTTTTCTCGGGCTTCCAGTACAGGCCTATGGGTGTCGCCTGCAGATGTATCAGCGGATAGCCCCGCTCTATGCACTCATTTTTCATCAGTTGTTCACCGCGAGATATACCTGGCGTGACTATGACGGTAGCGCCCTCCATGACGGCTGCCGCCCACTGGCTTCGCTCACGGTCGTAGTCGTCAGTTTCCTCATAAGGACGGTGACTCACCGGGTGGCTACGGTGGCACATCACCTGCAGCTTACGAGGCCACCTCAGAAGGAATAGGTTTCCGAATGCGCCATAGCTACGACCACCTATCTGTACATGCAGACATCTGCGCAAGTAGTCGGGCAGAAGCCGCCTCAACAGAGCACGGCGAGGGTTGTCATGCACATAAGCTATCATCGCTTGGCGGTGGCGCTCGTCAAGGCACACCGTGTCGTCGTAGTTGTCATCGAAGAGAGGGCGCTGCTGGCGTCCCACGAATGTGTAGTACTCTTGTCGCTGCTTCTTTGACATGCTACGTATCAGGGCCCCTTCGTTATAGTGAAGGGCAGCCTTCTCGCGCAGCCAGGCAGGTGCACCATCGCTCATGCAATCGGCCGATATCGGTCGATTGGTGGAGGACGGAAGCCCCTGTTGCTGCTGCCAACTACTGGTACAGGAAGCCTTGAAGGCCTGGATGATATCGCCCAAACTCCACTGCATGGGTTCCAGTACTTCGATAACACCGTGGAAATGGTCAGGCATACATACGCACGCATGGACCACTACTTTGTTGCCATGAGTTTGCGAGCGGATGGGCGTCTGTAGCCATACTTCTTGCACCGCCTCGCCAAGAGGTGTGAGGGCAAGTGTGGCGGTGGCTTTGTGGCCGGTCTCACCTTTCTGGCCGGTCTCACCTTTGTGACCGGTCTCACCTTTGTGGCCGGTCTCACCTTTGTGGCCAGTCTCGCTTTTGTGGCCGGTCTCGCTTTTGTGACCGTTCTCGGTCGCAAAATGCGCTAGCAGCTGTTCACGGCCACTCACCACAAGGGTGATGAGATACGTACCGCGACCGTAGTAGTCGTGGCCTGCATTACGTGGACGATAGGATAATACCTCCATATTTTTTACGATTCCATTCTCCCCCCCAAACCGAGGGCAAATATACAAAGAATAATTGAAGAACCCAAATAAAAAGGGCAAAAAGTAGGAAAGTAGGAAAGTAGGAAAGTGGACATTAAGGTATTTCTAAGGGAGATAATATAGCGTAGAATATAAATTGAGTAAGATTATTTATATAGAGTAGAATTTAAATAGATCAAGATAATAATGGTAGTAATAAAAATATTGATAAAGATTATAATGGCAGTAATAATAATATTAATAATTGTATAATAATAGTATAATAATAAGTATTTTTAAAAAAACTTCTACTTATAATGTCTCTCTTCCGCACTCCGGGAAAATGCTTAATGTCCACTTTCCTACTTTCCTACTTTCCTACTTTCCTACTTTCCGTCTTTCTATTACCATGAATCTCCGACCGGCAAATCTGGGTCTTTCAACACAGGGGGGAAAAACGAGCCGTAATGTCGTGGAGCGCGAGCCGTAATCTCATCGATGGTGAGCCATAATCTCACTATCGACGAGCCGTAATCTCGCCAAAAACGGGGTGTCAGGAGGGTGGACTCCGTAGTGGATTCTATCTTTAACTTTTACTTTAACGATTAACATTTATTAGCCTAAAAAACAGGGAAATAATTTGCATAGTTCGAAAATATTTCGTACCTTTGTATCGTTAAAAGGCAGGAGGGTCCTGACCTGGATTAAGTGTAACTTTAATAAACTAAAATCATGAGTAAGATTCTTTACGAAGTTTACCAGAACGACATCAAGGACTCGGAGTCCGTGATGTATGGGAAGTGGTACGCACGACTGAAGAGCATCGAGACGCTGAGTATCGAAAAGCTGGCCAAGCACATCGCTGAGCACGGAAGTGTCTTCACGGCAGATGTCGTGGAGGGTGTGATGAAGAAGTTCAAGAGCTGTCTGCTCGAGATGCTGCTGGAGTCGAAGAAGGTCAAGGTGGCCGGCCTGGGTACGTTCTACCTGACCTGCGAGTGCACCAAGGGCGGTGCCGACAAGGAGTCGGAGTTCAACGTGAACCAGCACCTGAAGGCACTGCACATCCGCTTCCTGCCCGACCAGACGGCAGAGGACAACATCTCAAGCCGTGAGTTCATCAAGAAGGCCGAGTTCGTCAACATCAAGAGCCTGCTGTCAGGCAAGGACGACGAGGAAAACGGCACTGAGAACGAGGAT
>JAFVGN010000049.1 GCA_017474925.1 Prevotella sp.
ACGCTGATAGAGTGGGGTGCCGAACGCCGCCGCCTCGTCCTCGGCAGCCTGATACATGCCGTATGGCTGGGGTTCAATGCTCCCGCCTTCGAATATCTTAGCAAAGGCCGAAGTCAGGATGGGTGCGAACGACATGCCGTCTGCGATGGCATGGTGAGCGTCGGAGAGCAGGCAGAGGCTCTTCTCGGTCTCGATGACCTCAGCGCGGAAGAGTGGCTCATTGCCAAACAGGTCGAACGGACGTATAAAGCCATCGCTGATATATGCCTGCAGTTCTGTCTCCGAACACTTGCGGGTGACAACGGGGATGGGCATCGACATATCGCACCACTGGCGCACCTCGCCTTGTTCACCAGCGACAAAGCGCGTATGCAGTTCAGGAACCGACTGGAGAAGTGTGCGCGTAGCACTGGCAACCCGTTCCATCGTCATTGACAGAGGCATGAAGATATAGTTGGGCAGGTTGTATTGTGTTGATTCGGGGTGCTGCATGCTCTGTAGCAGCACGCCTAACTGTGATTGTAATAATGGATAGGTAATCATTTTTCTTTCTTCGTAAGCATTTTTAATTTACCATTGTATATATAGATGCCCTTCTGGGCGGGTTTGCCGTCGAGCCTGCGGCCCTGCAGGTCGTACCAGCCGGAGAGTGAAGAGTGAGGAGTGAAGAGTGAAGAATTTCCTTCATTTCTCATTTCTTCGATTCCCGTTCCCATGGTTTGCTCCACACCGCAGACAGTGCAGATGCCACTCTCAAACTGGTGGACGTCTGTGCGGCTATACAAGCAATAGTGGCAGTGGCTGATATGCATATGCTTAATGACACTCATGACATTATGACCTTAATGACCACAAAAGTACACAAAAGGAACTTCTTTATACTTTAAGGATTCGTGCAAAGTTACGAAATAATTTGGAAACACATTGCAATCGTGCGGAAAAAGTGACAAGTTTTAACGCTCGGACGCACGAAAAGCATTCAGTACAATAGGTTCTTTGTGTGTAAAAAGGCACGGGACCATCTACCGTGGTGGAGGCGAAGAGCGGAAGTCTGAAATTAACTGGATAACCCCCAATCTTGAAGTCCCCGAGATGTAATACAGAACATGAGCCCAAATTTGGGCTCATGTTCCTTCTCCCATGTACACAGCAGGTTCCGTTGTGCACTTACGCTGCAAAGTTACGCATTGTTTTTCAATTACGTGCATATTGGGCGAATAAAAGGTACGGAAAGTGTACACTCGACAGTAGCAAGGGGGTGTCACGTAGGTCATTAGGTCATGTGTGTCATTAAGTTTTTTTGAATTGGGCGGGGGATTTTCTTACTATAGTATATATAAATTATAATTTATATATACTATAGGCGAATTTCGCACTCCGAAATGCTTCATGACACTCTTGACACATGACACACGTGACCTACTTGAAAAAAAGTCGAAAAAAAGTTGGGAAAACATTCGTGAACCGCAATGAAAGTTTCGTACCTTTGCAATGTCGAAAGAGGACGAAGACGGAGCGCCGTCGGCAGCTGGGAATATCTTTCAGGTGCACCAAAATTTCCTCCCTGCGCAGGGCGCAAAAACGGAATCCTGACATCGACAACGCGAACGAATCAACTATTATTACTAACCAATCAAAAAAAACTTTACAAATTATGGCAATGAAAGTGAAGGCAGTAGAGAAGCTGCTGAAGTTTGACAAGAATTCCGAGGGCGTGTACCGCTATGTGATGTCTCCCGAGATGTACTCGAGCCTGAGTCAGAAGAAGGTCATCAAGGAGGCTGCCCTGCGCAGCGGCGTGAGCCAGGGTGTGATGCAGGCGTGCTGGGATGCTGCTGGCGAGGTGATCAAGGCATGGGCAACCGAAGGCCATAGCGTGGCTCTGCCCGGACTGGGTACCATGCGCTTCGGACTGCGCTCGAAGTCGGTGGACGACGTGAACAAGGTGAAGACCTCGCTGATTACCAGCCGTCGCATCATCTTCACCCCCGACGTGGACCTGAAGGACGAGCTGAAGAACACCAGCGTTGTCATCACCTGTTACGACCGCAACGGCGTTGAGGTGAAGCGCGTGACCAGCAGCGACGACGCTGAGGTCGAGGACCCCGAGACCATCAACGGCAATGGCGAGAACGGCGGCACGAACGAGGGCGACAACACCAACACTGGCGACAACACCCAGAACGGCGAGGGCACCGATCCTGACAACGGTGGTGACAACAACGGTGGCGGCGGCCTGCCTGGCGGCGGCGGAGGCGCTGAGGGCTGATCTGAATTCTCTCGCTGAGCCGCAGAGAACGCAGAGGTTCGCAGAGTAAAAATATAAAAACAGGAGTGAGGAGGAGTACTCAGAGACAACCAGAGCCTATAACTCTCCAATACTCTATAAGAACCCCAGGACTCCATAAACTCCCCAGGAATAACGTAACCTCTGCGTGACCTCTGCGAACTCCGCGGCTCTGCGCGAGAATAAAAGCGAGAGCAAAAATGCTCTGTGCGAGAGAATAGAAACAAGTATTAACCAAAACCAAATCGCTATGAAGAAGAATTCTGTATGGGAGGTTCTCCTCCGCATCTTCATCGCGGCTGCTACCGCTGCCCTGACGGCACTGGGCACCACCAGCTGCATGAGCCTGTTCTAATTTGAAATTAGGAATTAGGAATTGTGATTAGACTATTCCGTTAGAAACGCGAAACCATGAAGAAAGAGTGGCTGGCAAGCATTGTTGTCAGCCACTCTCTTTTTGTGTTTTATCCTTGGACACCAGTATTAATGAATGTAACTACTGATGAAATCCATCACCTCTTTCTTGACTTCTGGAGGGCAATAGTAGGGATCGTTGATCCTTGGGGAATGAGCGCCAATAGGGTTGATAATCTTCTTGGCATTGGGTCCCAGTTTGTCAGGCTGGGCAGCCGACCAGGGGGATTGGGCAGGTTATATTGTGTAGACTCAGGGTGCTGCATACTTTGTAGCAGCACGCCTAACTGTGATTGCAATAATGGATAAGTAATCATTCTTCTTTCTTTGTAAACATTTTCAGTAAACAAAAATATATAATTCTTTATGAATCATCTACGATAAAACGTTTTTTAACATAATTTTATTGTGTTTTTCCGTTGAGTTCCCTCATTCTTCACTTTTCACTCAAAATTATCGGAAAAGTAATTTTAACGCTTTGACCACATGAAAAGCATTCAGTTGCAGCTCTTTACACAAAAGAAAGAAAAAAGTGGCTGGCAAATGTTGTTGCCAGTCACTCTTGATGATGTGTCGCGGGCTGTGAGGCTATTACTTGACGACAACCTTGCGGCCGTTGATGATGTAGATGCCCTTGGTGGCCTTTTCGACGCGGACACCCTGCATGTTGTAGATGGTGCCGTCGAGGTTCACGTTCTCGTTCAGGATCACGCTTTCAATGCCAGTGGTACCGGCGACGTGGCCCTCGGGACCCAGTGCACCGATGGCGGTGAAGGTGCGGATGGTGAGCTTGTCCTGAGCAGGATCAACGGTGATGTTGAAGACGCCGTTAGAGGAGATGCCCACGAACTCGCCGTTCTTGAACAGGGCGCAACCTGTCATGCCATTGTCGGCCATACCGAAGGTGACGGTGCCGTTGTCGTAGACTGCATCGGCAGGAGGCAGCAGCTTGGCGAGCTGTGCGGGATTCCAGTCAGTGAACATCTTGTCGTAGGTGAACTCGGCAGCCTGATCGGCGGTGAGAATGGTCTCAAAGTTACCACCAAACGACTGGATGATGTTGCTGGCGGGCGTAATATCGTTGCCGGCAGCGTCCTTCGTACCATATTCGCCGAAGATCTTCGGGTCTTTGTTGTTCATACCCTTTTGCGTCCAACGCGAAGCGACGAGCGTATTCTTAGCATTGTCGTCGAGCGTGGTGTTCAGGTAGACGGTGATAGGCTCGTTCTGCCAGGTACGTCCGAAGTTCCAGTCACCCTTGCCCTCGGCGAGGTCGACCACCTTACAGCCGTCGAAGACGTAGCCGAACTTGGTGTTCGTGGTGGGAGCGACGATGGTGCGGCCGCCCTTGCCGGTATTCTTGTCGCGAGGCTCCAGCGAGATGGTGGTGTTCTGGAAGCGGATGTCGCCGCCACCGCAGATGAAGTCGACGGTGCCGTGGATGTCGCAGTCCTCCCAGTATGCCTGCTGGCTGCTGTTCGAGCTGTAGTAGGTATCCTGGTATGACAGCATGCGCACATTCTTACCGATGGTGCGGGTTCCGGCATCCTGCAGCACGGCAGCACGTCCGGCAGAACCGGCAGCATAGTAGTCAAGAGCGTTCTGCAGCGTCAGATCCTGTAGGTAGAGGTTCGAACCGCTGTTGTCTAGGAGGTCGGCCTTACCGAGACCCTCCACGCTGACATCGGGCTTGGTGACGATGATGGTCTTGTCCATCGACTGTCCGACGATGGAGATGTTGTGACCGGTGATGGCTGTCTTCACGGTAGCATCGAGGTCGTAGGTGCCGTTGGGCAGGAAGATGATGGAACGCGGAGCGTCCTTGCTGGCATTGATGCCGTTCACCACGTCGATGACATCCAGCAGACTGCCTGCATCGCCGGCCTTCACGAAGTACCAGTTGTCCTGACTGTCGAAGTTGACCTCGGCAGTGTTAACAATCTTCATGCCGTGGATATACATCTCGCCGCCGCACTGCATCTCCAAGGTTAGCGTGCCAGCGTCGCCCTCGTAGTTGTAGACTGCCGTGCCGCCGTCGCCCTCAGCAATGCCCGGGAGCGTGGTCAGCACCTCGTCGCCTTTCTTCACGGCAATGCCGGTGCCGGAACCGTACTGGCAGAGTATGACGGTGACGGTGGCCTTCGGACCTACGAGCAGGTCGACGGTATTGCCGTTCTTGAAGGCCCATCCGTGCTGGGCATCGTGCCAGTAGAAGCCTTCGCCGGAGGGGTTGAAGGCCTCATGGTCCTCGGGGTAGAAATTCTTGTCGGCCAGGTCGAAGAAGTACTTCTTGTAGGTGCTGGATTCCTCAATCTCAGTCTGGATGGCATAGAGCTTCGTGTTGGCTGTGATGACGTCGGCAGTGGTGTACTTCTCACCCAGCACGGGCGTCTTGAACCAGCCGCGAGCCTTGTAGCCCTCCTTGGTGGCAGAAGCGTTGTTGATGTCGAAGGCAAACTCGCCGATGGCGGCGTCTTCCTCGACGTTCTGGGTAGCCAGTACGCTGCCGTCAACGCCGATATACTCCAGCGTATAGTCGGGTTTGTAGATGACGTTCAGCACGTAGTCCATCTGTGTCTCGCCGGCAGTCATCGGGATGGTGACCGTGCAGGCTTTGTCCTGCGCGTCGTAGGTAATCTCACCCACCTCACCGGTGGTAGCGACAACGTCGGTCAAGGGATTGCTGCTGCTGACCATTGGTTCGGCCTTCGGCAGTTTCAGCGTAGCCTCGAACTGTTCGCCAAAGACTTCCTCGGCAGAATACTCGTTGCCGTTAATCTTGAACGATGCTAGCACGGGAACGTCCTTCTCGGTACCGTTCAGGACACCCTCGATGACGATTTGGGCGAGGCCAATCTGCTTGCCAGCCTGCAGGTGGTAGAGGTAGAGTTTCAGTCCGCATGCGCCCTCGCCGGGTGTTGAACCGGTGACGTCGTAGCTCTTTTCGGTATTTTTGTTGCTGTTGTTGCGCTCGGGACTGATTCCCGTTTCCAGTTCAACGGTCGTGCCGTCGCTATTCAGCCAGTAGACGTCAATGAGTCCGTTGTCGGTGCCGAAGCGGTTGGCCTTGAATGCCACCTTGGTCGGTGTGAAGGTAAAGCCCGGCTTGGGAGTGATGATGAAGCTGACGGCATCGTCGTCCGTCAGGTTGTCGTTATGCTGGTCGACAGGCGCCAGGCGGGTTTCTGTTGTGCCGGCATAGGTAATCTTGTCCTGGATGTTCCAGTTGCTGCCGTGTGTCACCTTGCTTGACAGGAAGTAGTCGGCGTTCGAGAAGGTAGCCTTCTGGCCCTCTGTACCCTCGTCGAAGGGGAACGTGGCAGTAGCGGGCTCGTTGACGAGGGTCTTCTTCTCCTTCGGGGCATACTGCACGACGGAGATGACCTTGTAGTAGTTGTTGTCGTTGGTCGACGTTACGGCCACATAGCCAGCCTCGGCGTCGCTGCGCTTTGCACTGTAGGTGTTGTCGTTCTTCAGTTCTTCGGTGCTGTTGCCGATGGTGTAGTAAGAGTAGCCGGGATAGCCGTTGACGGTGATGAGGTCGCCGGCATTCTTCACGGGAATCTTGAACGTGGCTCCCTTGCGCACCTGCATGTTGTCGCCGTTGATCCGGAACGTGGCACCGTTGGCCTCGACGGTCATCTTCAGGCCGTTCTTCTCGACGGCCTCTACTTCGCCGGCCTCTGCCGTGCCGGAGAGTGCCATTACGGCATCCTGTAGTCCGGCGTTGCCGAAATTCCATGTGCCAGTGACGTCCTCAGCAACGGGTTCGCCCTTCGGGCCTTCCGTGTCTTGTACCACCTCGATGGCAATGAGGTACTGACCCTTGTTGACTACCTCGACATAGCCCTTAGCCACCTCATTTGCCGTAGCGGTATGGGCGGTGACAGCGTCTGTGGCATCGACACCATTGATGGAGTAGGCAAAGTACGGGGCAGCATAACCTGTCACGGTTACTACGTCGTTAATACTCACTACGGGCACCTTGAATACAACACCATTACCCGTCTGGATACTGTTGCCATTGTTGCGGATGGTCTGCCCGTTGGCTTCTACGGTCAACAGGACTCCATTGTCCTCAACAGCTTTGACAGTGCCGGCCTCGGAAGTGCCTGACAGTGCCACTGTAGCAGCGACTACGTTTTCGTTGGTAAAGTCCCACGTAGCCTTAATGGTTTCTGCCCGTCCCGCGACAGCCATCATGGCCAGCAGACAGAGCATACTGAATCTAAGTAAATGTTTCTTCATACGAATTAAGTTTTTGTTAGGATAGTTATGAATTAAGTTTTATGATAAAAGAATAATGTTCGCGCATGAGGTGTCCGCGCTCCCGCGCACGCGCAACGTCACAAAGATACGAATAATCGCGTTCATTAAGGACAATGAGTGTGATAATTCTTGTTAAAAGTTACGAAATCGTTTACGTTTCCGCTTTCATCAGCCTTTCGCATTACATATCTCCTTCCTTTTTCCTCGTTCCTCGAAAACTCTTTCCTCCTTTCTCGTTCACTTAAAAGGTAGGCGCCAGGAACAGTACTGGTAGTCGCTGCAACCGTAGGCCGTCCTGCCCTTGACGATGTGCCCCTTGCCACACAACGGACAGGGCTTGCCGATGATGCTGTCGTCGGGTTTCAGCGACTTGGGTTTCCTGGGGGCTTTTTTCTTGTCGGGCTGTGCGGTCTTGGGCGCCTTGACCTTCTTCACCTCTGCATCGGTGAGGACGGTGATGCGGCGGTTGCTGGAGTCGTGCATCACTTCATTGACGATGTCGGTGACCTGCGTCTTCAGCTCCTCGATGAACTGCTGGGCGTCGTACGTCTGGTGCTCGATGTCGCGCAGCTTTTTCTCCCAGATACCTGTCAGCTCGCAGCTTTTGAGCAGTTCTTCGTGGATGAGGTCGATGAGCTCGATGCCTGTGGGGGTGGCAACGAGGCGCTTGCGGTCGCGCTTGATATAGTGGCGCTTGAAGAGCGTCTCAATGATGCTCGCACGGCTTGAGGGACGGCCAATGCCGTTTTCCTTCATGGCTGCGCGTAGCGTCTCGTCCTCGACGAACTTGCCTGCTGTCTCCATAGCCCTCAGCAGCGAGGCCTCATTATAATAAGGTGGAGGCGTCGTCCACTTCTCGGTCAGCGTGGGCTGGTGGGCGCCGCTTTCCCCACGGACGAAGGTGGGAAGGGTGCGCTCCTCGTCGTTCTTCTCGGTGTTTTCGGGGTTCTCGGAGTTTTCGGCCGTATCAGTGGTCTTTCCCCTGACCACACGCCAGCCGGGGTCGAGAATCTCCTTGCCCGTGACTTTGAACTCGACGGCTTCGGGGGTGTCGTTGCCTACGACGCCCAGTACGGTCGTGGTGGAGAACTTGCAGTCGGGCAGGAAAACCCCGATGAATCGGCGGGCTACCAGGTCGAACACGTTCCGCTCGGCGTCGTTGAGGTTCTGGGGGATGACACCCGTGGGAATGATGGCATGATGGTCGGTGACCTTCGACGTGTCGAAGACGCGCTTGCTTTTCTTCAGGGCCTTGCCGCCAATGGGCTTGATGAACTCCGCGTAGGGCGCCGTGCCAGCAAACTTGGTCTGGTAGAGGCCGTTGAGCGTCTGCGGACACTTGGGGTAGATGTCGTCGGACAGGTATTGGGTGTCGACGCGCGGGTAGGTGGTGAATTTGCGTTCGTAGAGCGACTGGATGAGGTTCAGGGTCATCTCGGCCGAATAGCCGAACTTGCGGTTGCAGTCGACCTGCAGGGATGTCAGGTCGTAAAGCTGGGGCGGCTGCTCCTTGCCTTCCTTCTTCTCCACCTTGGTGACGGTAAAGGGCTTTCCCTCGATGGTGGAAAAGGCCTGTTCGCCTTCCTCCTTCGACGTGAACTTGCCTTTCGTGGCTGTGAAGGTGGTGTCGCGATAGACGGTAGCCAGCACCCAGTAGGGCTCGGGTTTGAAGGAGTCTATCTCCTTCTGGCGGTTGACGATGAGGGCGAGGGTAGGTGTCTGGACACGACCGATGGAGAGCACCTGACGGTTCTGACCGTATTTCAGCGTGTAAAGGCGCGTGGCGTTCATGCCCAGCAGCCAGTCGCCGATGGCGCGCGAGAGACCGGCCATATAGAGCGGCTGGTAGTCTTGCTGGTCTTTCAGGTTCTGGAAACCCTCGCGGATGGCCTCGTCGGTCATCGACGATATCCACAGTCGGCTGACAGGACATTTGGCACCGGCTTTCTGCATCACCCAGCGCTGAATGAGCTCGCCTTCCTGTCCGGCGTCGCCGCAGTTGACGATGCGCTCGGCTTTCTGCATCAGCCCCTCGATGATGGAGAACTGCTTGTGGATGCCCTGATCGTCTATGAGCTTGATGCCAAAGCGCTCGGGTATCATGGGCAGCTGGGTCAGGCTCCACGATTTCCACAGCGGCGTGTAGTCGTGAGGCTCTTTCAGCGTACATAGGTGGCCAAAGGTCCACGTCACCTGGAAACCATTGCCTTCCATGTAGCCGTCGTGCGAGCTGGTGGCACCGATAATACGGGCGATGTCACGGGCCACACTGGGTTTTTCTGCTATACAAACTATCATACGGGGTGCAAAGGTAGTGTAAAACAAGAGAAAATCCAAATTTTCTCACCATTTCTCTTTCCTTTTTCGTAACATTGCGGTTTTAGTCCGCGAAGTTACTATCACTCGGAAGAAATTGAATAATTTGTTTTTCTTTGTTCTTCTCTCGTTTGTAACATTTGCTTCGCAGAAGTTACTCTGTCTCGGAAATGAGAAGAAAAACAAGTTTTCCTTTTGCATTTCTCTCGACTTTTCGTAACTTTGCCGTCGATATGGAGAATAAAAGACATGCGCTCCGCAAGCTGCTTGAGGCTGTGGAGCATGAATTGCTGAAAAAGCCTAACCGCAAGACACTGGACAGACTGTCACTGCTGGCGGGGTTCCAGGACTGGGATTCGTTTCAGGATGCTCTTCACGGGCAAGGGGGTGAAACGGTGTACGGCGGACACAAGGAGCATGCAGGCGAAGGGCAGGAAGACAAAAAAGAGACACCCAAAACCTGAGCATCTCTTTTATGTCGTGTCGGTTCTCTCTGATTTGACGGTCAGAGTTAATCGGCAGGTGCTTACTCCTTGCCTGCGAGACCGCTGCGCTTCTCCTTGATACGAGCTGCCTTACCAGTCAGCTTGCGTAGATAGTAAAGCTTAGCGCGACGAACCTTACCAACCTTGTTCACCTCGATAGAGTCAATGTTGGGCGACTCAATGGGGAAGATACGCTCTACACCCACGGTGCCGGACATCTTGCGAACAGTGAAGCGTTTTTTGTCACCGTGACCGCAAATCTTGATGACTACGCCACGATAGAGCTGGATACGCTCCTTGGAACCCTCGATAATTTTGTAAGCGACAGTAATCGTGTCACCAGCCTTGAACTCTGGGAACTTCTTGCCGGTTGCAAATGCTTCTTCAGCAACTTTAATTAAATCCATTGCCTTTAATTTTTAATGTTTGATAATGTTTTGCTGTATCGTTCAGGCGCAACATAGACGGGCAACTCGTTACTTCCCTCCATCGGTTACGCCGAAAGCGGGTGCAAAGGTACGAAGAAGTGAGTGAAATACCAAACAAAATTCCGATTTTTTTGATTTTCAGGGCGAAAGTCCTATATTTTTTGTATCTTTGCAGACAAAATATGCATTCAATGGATAAAAAAACAATCTGTTTGACACTCTTGGCAAGTGTGCTGTTGTTCTCGTCGTGCCGCTCGCATTATCAGGTGGCTCAGATAGAACGTACCCGCATCGTGGTGGACAGCCGCTACGATGGGCAACCAGACCAGCATGCGGAAGAGTTCCTGAAACCTTACAAGCATGTGGTGGATAGCATCATGGGCCCTGTCGTAGGATATTCGGCAAAATATATGACGGTCCAGCGCCCGGAAGGTACGCTGTCGAACCTGTTGGCCGACATTTTGGTGTGGGCTGCCAAGGACTATGGTGAGACGGTGGATTTGGGCATATACAACATCGGCGGTGTGCGCGCTGACCTGCCCAAGGGTGTGATTACCTACGGCGATGTGCTCGACATAGCACCTTTCGAGAACAAAATTGCCTTCACCACACTGAGTGGCGAAGACCTTTTGAAGCTTTTTGAAGAAATTGCTTCCGTGGGTGGCGAGGGACTCAGCGGTGCCGTTCGCATGGTCATTGACGGGGAGCTCAGGCTTCGCAGTGTCACGGTAAACGGACAGCTTGTGGACAAAAACCGTGACTATCGGATTGTCACTATCGACTATCTCTTGGGTGGTACAGACAAGATGACGACCTTCAAGAAAGGGCGCAACATCAAATCGCCACAGGATTTCGGCAATAATTCGCGCTTCATTATTATGAAATACTTCCGTGAGCAGATGCAACAGGGACGTATGGTTGATGCAGAAATCGAGGGACGCATTGTAGCGAAGGATGTGACGAAGGAACAGCTGCAAGAGATGGTGAAGAGAGGTGTGAAGGTAGAGCAAATAAATATGGATGCCATTGAAATGAAAGAATGAAAATGATGAAGACAAGGTATTTCTTAATGATCCTGCTGGCGCTTGTATCTCTGGGCGGGGCGGCCAAGAAACATAAGCAGTTAGTCATTCTGCACTCGAATGACGCTCACTCTCAGATATTGCCCATTAGCACGCAGCTGCCTGATACGCTCAAGGCGGGCAGGGGAGGGTTCCTTCGCCGCATGGCACTGTTGAAGGAGGAACGCAGCAAGGATCCGGACTTGCTCTACTTTGACTCGGGTGATTTTTTCCAAGGCTCGGCATACTTCACCCTTTTTAAGGGAGAGGTCGAGATAGGGTTGATGAACCAGATGGGGGTTGACGCTGCTACCATAGGCAATCACGAGTTTGACTTCGGACTTGATGGTATGGCAAATGCTTTCAGGAAAGCTAACTTTCCCATCGTGTGCGCGAACTATGATTTCACAGGTACCGCTGTCGAGGGTCTTGTGAAGCCTTATGTCATCATCAAGCGAAAAGGAATAAAGATTGGCGTTTTCGGCCTGTCACCCAAAATGGAGGGGCTGGTGAGTGGCAAGAATTGTATGGGAGTCAAGTATATTGATCCTGCCAAAGTGGCTTTGGAGACAGCTACTATGCTGAAGGAAAAGGAGAAATGCGACATGGTCATCTGTATCTCGCACCTAGGCTGGTACAGCAAACGTGGGGAAGACGATATCTATATGATTACGCGTTCTCGCAATATTGATCTCGTACTGGGTGGGCATACCCATACCTATTTCAGCAAGCTGGAGTACGAGAAGAATATGGACGGAATCCCCGTTCCCGTGGACCAGAATGGAAAATCTGCCTGCTTTATAGGACGCTTGGTGGTTGACTTCAAGTAAGGTGGCTTTGTATTTCTGTCATTCGAATATCTGTCATTCGAAATAGAACGTCAGGACAATCATTTTCGACTGCGCACTGCTGACAGATCCCGCATAGGGTTTCATGTTGGCATCGCGCAACTCGTTGATGTGATTCTTATCCAGCACGTCGCTAAGACCGAAGCAGAACTTCAGCTCAGGGATCAGCTTGAAGAACGGCAGGTAGAAATCGCATCCCAAACCCACTTCCAACATTGTACTGTAACGTTTCAGACGTATGATGTCCGACTCGCTGCCTGTCAGGTTTATCATCGGATTGATGCCTGCCATAACATAAGGACGATGGTTGTTCCAGCGTGGAGCGGCAAACTTCAAGTCGATGGGTAGCGAAACGTAGGTGTTCTTCAGGTCTTGGGTCAGATGAAAAGGTACTCCTTCTTCGTCAACAACCTTTGTGTTCAGGAATGTCAGGTGCTTGGCTCCGAAATGCATTTGTGGCGTGAATCGCAATGAGAAATGGTCACTTAGGCGCCATTCGGAAACGACACCTACCGAGAATCCCGGACTCCATTTGTCGGCATCGCACAATATCAGGTCATTGTGTGTGTTGCCTTCCTCGTCAACCCATGTCTGCGGACCTACGTTCTCGAACTCAATATCTTGCATGTTGATGCCTATCAGAATGCCGAGGTGTACTTCTCGCAAGTCAATATATGGCTTGTTCTGCACGCGTCGGTCTATCTGTGCTGTGCCTGGTAATATGACCCAGCAGACTATGATAATGATAAAAATCGTACGTTTCATATACATCATTTATAACGCGCTATATCGTCATTTTATTATTTCGATAACGTATAAATTGAACATAAGAAACAAAATTCCCTACCCAAAAATGAGTATTATTCGAAATAATTTCATACCTTTGCATCATCAAAAGTAAGTAACAACAGTATTAATAACTTTAATTTTTAAAAGATTATGGCATACGTAATTGGTGATGACTGCATCGCATGTGGCACATGTATTGACGAGTGTCCCGCAGGAGCAATCTCTGAGGGTGACAAGTATTCAATCAATCCTGATGTTTGCACTGAGTGCGGCACATGCGCTGACGTTTGTCCGTCAGAGGCTATCAGCCTTCCTTAAGGAAAACGCTGATTTATGTGGTTAAAAACGGGTGGGTACTCCTTACGGGGTATCCATCTTATTTTTAGTAAACTGCCATTACTGAAAAAGGGGGAGCATGACGCTCCCCCTTTTTCGTAAAATATGAGTTTTCCCAAATTTACTGATCGAGAACCTGCTTGGCAATATCGTTCTCAGGATCGATGACAAGCATTTTCTGAGCGTACTGCTTAGCGGTTTCCTTATCGTTCTTCTGAATGAAGTAGTAGGAGATGAGGTAGTGGTAGCTCTCCTTCAGACGGGCTTTGTCGGTGTTGTCGAGTTCAGCCTTGGGACCGATGAGTTCAACGAGCTTCTCATAATAAGGCTTGGCAAGACCCTTAGACTGGTCGGGATCCATCTGGCCGTTGACACGGGCACGCATGAAGGTTGCATATTCGACGGCGTTTTCGTACTTCTCTGCAAGGTCGGCATAAGCGGCATCAGCATTGCGGAAAGCCTCGGCCTGAGCTTCTGCAGTCAAAGTTGAACCATGCTGCATGTGGAGACCTGCAAGTGCAGCGAGGTCGTTGGCTGTCGGCTTCTCCATGTTGGACAGATAGTCCTTGTAGTGCTTGATGGCATTGATGTAGTCCTCCTTGTCGCGATAAGCATCGGAAAGCTGCTTGACAACGCCGGCACGTTTGGCCTTGTTATCAAGGTCTTCCTGCTTCAGAGCCAGTTCATACATCTCAATAGCCTTCTCTGGTTGCTTGGCACCGATGAGTGCATTGCCGTAGTAGGTATAGTCATAGTAAGAGAACTTGGCTGAGTCGGACTTGTTGAACAAGGCGTCAGCATACATAAGAGCATCGTCGAACTTCTTGAGTTCAGTGCTGTTGAAAAATGCCAGACGGTTGAAGGCTGCATGACGCGGATTCTTGGTGAGGCCGAACTTGGCAACGTCAAGCGCTTTCTGGTAATCTTGTTTAAAGAAGGCAGACATAGCATAGTCGCTCAGGTCACGCTCTTCCATCTTACTCCTGTCGGCTTTGTCATAGGCTTCAAGAGCCTTGTCAAACTCGTTTGACATGTAGTAGATGCGGCCTGCCAATGCGTCTACGGCAATGTCTGGACGCTGCTCGCGAAGCTCGTTCAGCTTGGCTACAGCACCAGAGGGACTTATCTTACGATAAACGTTGGCATACTTGTAGTAAGCTTCTGGATTTTTCGGGTCAACGTAAATGGCCTGTTCGTACTGAGCAGCTGCACCACCACCATTGTCACTGATAGCCTCGATGTCACCTAAAAGCAGAAAGGCAGGTGCACACTTGTTCTTGCTGGCCTGTAGAGCATAATTGGCGTATTCTCTTGCATGAGCAGTGTCCTTGACAGCAAGGAACTCACGTCCGAAGGCAACCAGATTCTCAGTGTTTTTCTTGTTTGCCTTGTAGAATGGCTTCAACTGCTTGTCGATGTCAGCGGGTTTGCTACTAATAATTTGTTTTACGGCATTGACGTCGTTCTTGGAACCGTCCTGTGCCTGGGCTGCGGTGGTGAAACCTACCAGCAGCGCTGTTGCGAATAAATATTTGATTGCTTTCATTGTTGAAAATAATTTATTGGTCTTTATAATTAACATATATCTCTCTTACATTGGTGGCTGCCTGAATGGGCAACAGGCCTGACTTTTGGATAATCAGCTGTCCCTTTGGTAGGCGGACAAAGTGCGCAAAGTTGGATGGCAGACCGCTCCGTGGCTCGTTGAGCAACGCATAGATGGTACGCAGAAGCGGGTAGTTGCCGTTATATAGATAGTACTGGTAGGGTTTCCAGCTGTTGGCACTAGATGCCGAGTCGAGGCGGGAAACACCCATAACGGTGATGTTCTTCTTAAAGGTGACATTTGTCGTGTCACGGCTGTCGTTAAGCCAGTTAGAACCGATGATGCCTAACGAGCCAGCATGCTTCTCGACATAGTCGATAACAGCAGCACTGGTCTTGACAGCTCCTACGTTGGGAGCTTTGATTTCCTGTCCGCCCAGTAGTGAGTCAACACACCAACGTACCGTACTGGAAAGGGGATTGTCGAATACTACGTCGATGGTACCTAACTTCGAGCTCGGATAAAGCTCCTTCCATGTACTGATTTCACCTTTCAGTATTCGCTTGAAGTCGCGCACGGTGATACACGTATCGGGATTCTGGTTATTGACGATAAGAGCCAGACCGTCGTACGCGATGGGAATGGTGCGAGGTATGTAGCTGCGGTCTTTTAAATTTTGGCGCTCCTTGGCAGTAAGGTCGCGTGAGGTAAAGATGAGCCAGGTGTCAAGGGCCATCAGTTTTTTGAAGGCTTCCTGCTCATCTGTGTATTGAGCCTCTAATGTGTCAAGAGGGGCGTTGTAGCTGAACACATTGAGGGCTTCATTAAGGATGGGGCTGAAACTTTCGTCAGCATAGAAGTAGCGGGCGGCACGTTGATAGTCCTGTTCCGCTTTCGTATTTTTAGGCTTGTTCCCACAAGAGGAGAACAAGCCTAAAATGAGAGTTAATCCAATGATGGAATTAAAAACGTTTCTAATCATTTGAAAATTGTTAGATTACTGTAGACGGAAGGTTACAGGCACAGTGTACTTCACACGGACAGCAGCACCATTCTGCTTACCGGGAATCCACTTTGGCATGCTCTTCACAACGCGCTGAGCTTCCTTGTCAAGTGAGGGGTCAACGCCTTTCACGACGCGGACGTCAGTGATAGAACCGTCCTTCTCAACCACGAAGGTTACAATAACACGTCCCTGAACACCATTTTCCTCGGCGACTACCGGGTACTTGATGTTGCTGGAAAGGTATTGCATTAGAGCACTGGGACCGCCAGGGAATGAAGGCATCTGTTCAACAACGTCGAACACCTTTGTCTCTTCTTCCTTCGGGGGCTCTGGCTGTGCGATAACTTCCTTAGCCTTCAGCACTTCGCCGGCAGCCTCGTCGTTACCTTTCACGTCAAAGGCACCGATTGCGGTATTGGTCTTGTTCAGTTCTTCTTGAGACTTCAGCTCCTCTTCGGGCTTTACCTCATTATCCTTCTTGATGACAGGTGGAACGAACTTTACAGAACTCTTAACCTTTTCTACTTCAATTTTTTCAACTTTCGGTTCTTCTTTCTTTTCAACCTTGGCTTCTTTCTTTTCAGCCAGTTTCGACAGTTCCACGTCAGCCTCAATGCCTACATCGCTCTTCATGGCGTTTTCCACTACACCCTTTACTGCAACGATAGCAGCTATAGCGAGTGCGATCGCAAACATCGTCAATATAGCATAGAGATTGCGCTTGCCTGTTTCCTTACGCAGTCGATAAGCACCGTATGATTGGTTCTTTCCTTCGAATACGAGGTCTACCCAATTGTTGTCAATAAGATCTATTTTTGCCATAGTTCTTCTTCTTTTTAGAGGTTACTTGACACCAGCCTTTGTAATCAGTTCCTGATCCTCAGGGCCAATACGGTCAATCACATACTTATCAATACTGCAGATGAGCATCTCATCCAGAGCTGCAACCATGTTCTCATAGGTGGCAGTGTCCAAAGGACGGATAATAACCGTCATAGTGGGCACCTTTTCACCGTTGGGCAGCTCACCCTTCTTCAGCTTAGAAAGTTCTGCCTGATACTGCTCGTCAGTCATCTTACTGTTGTAAGCAGTCTTCTTAGCATCAAGCTCTTTCTTGGCTACCATGATTTTGGCAATCGGGTTGATACCTTCCTCTGTGGTGTGGTTGATGAGAACGTCACGGATACCCTTGGCGCCATAGGTGGTCTCCTTTACGCATGAGGGATCCTCATAGTTGGGAAGTCCGGCAATATACCAAACTTTGTCATCAGCACCCAGATAGAGGGTAATGGTATGAGAGGCTTTCGTTACCGACTTGTCCTGATCAGATACGTTCTGGTCATTACTGGGCATCGTCAACTGCATAGCCTGAGGCTTTGCCAGAGTTGTACACAGCATGAAGAACGTAATCAACAGCATCATCATGTCTACCATTGGCGTGAAGTTCACGCGGGTATCCATCTTTTTCTGCTTACTTAAATTCCTTTTTGCCATATCTTATTCCTCCGATGCAGTTTTTAGATTAGTAATCAACTGGTAACGGTTCTCGTTCATGTCCTGGAGTTCAGACATCATGGCCTTTACTGTCTTGTAAGGGGTCTTCGAATCGCACTTGATGGCGATACGGATGTCGGGGTTTGCCTCGCGAGCGGCAGCAACCCACTCCTGGAACTCGCTCTTACCGCCATTGATGCTATCAGTGGGGATTCCGAGCTGCTGGATGGCCTCGCCCATCTTTTCGGGCTCAAGGCTGAGATAGGCCTGCAACTGACTCATGGGAGCACCAGCCATTGCATCTTCCATGAAGTGCTTCTGCTGATTAGCGTTCAGGGTTATGCCGAATTTATCGGTCATGGTCTCCATCATCGCTCTCATGTAGTTCTTGTTTTCCGTACCGAGGAATATCTTGCCCTGGGGACTTACCAGGATGTTCAAGACATCACTCTCCGGGACCTTAATCTCTGACACAGAGTTAGGCGCAGTGACTTGTATGGGCTCTGGTGTCAAGAATGTTGAAGTCAACATAAAGAAACACAGAAGCAGCGTCATCACGTCTGACATAGGCGTCATGTCAATCCAGATGTCTTTTTTCTGTATCTTAACTTTAGCCATTCTAAAACGGTTTTAAGGGTTTTTGAAATGGAACTAAAGATTAAGCCTCATTGTGGTTGGAATCGTATGTTGCAGCGATGGTGTAACCGATTTCGTCCAAAGCGTAGGTCAGCTTATCAATCTTGTTGGAGAAGAAGTTGTAAACAACGGTAGCAACCCAAGAGGTCAAAATACCAGAAGCCGTGTTAACAAGAGCCTCAGAAATACCAGCAGACAGAGCCATAGAGTCAGCACCACCACCAGCAGACAGAGCCTGGAACGATCCAATCATACCAAGCACAGTTCCGAACAGAGCGGTCAGGGTACCCAGAGATACGATTGTTGCAACCATTGGCATGTTCATCTGCAAGGTAGGCATCTCCAGCTGGGTAGCCTCGTCATGAGCCTGCTGAATCTTGGCAATCTTAGCAGCCTTCTTCAGGGTGTTGTCGCCCTCAACGGTTTGATACATGTTGATAGAAGCCAGAACGACATTTGCTACAGAACCCTGCATCTTGTTGCAGAGAGCACGAGCCTCGTCAAACTTCTGCTCCTTGATAGCAGCTTTCACTTGGGCAGTGAACTTGGTGAGGTTAATCTTACCGGAAGCAGACTTGATAGCGAAGAAACGCTCGAAACCAAGGCAGATAACGGTGAACAGAAGGGTAAGGATCAGACCTACCACGAAACCTCCCTTATACACGGTACCCAGCAGGTTTGCAGGATGTCCGCTACGGTCGCCACCAATGAAGTTGTCGGGGTTACCCATTACGAAATACCATACGCTGTAACCAGCGATAGCGCAGATAACGAGAATAATCCATGCGTCTTTAACACCAGGAGTGCCCGATTTTTTAGCTGGGGCTGCAGCTTTTGTTGTTGTTGCCATAAATGAAATTTTTAATTTTTAGTTATTAAATGAATTGAGTTAATAAATTTACGCTATTGTTCCGCAAAGATAAGAAATTCAAGTGGACTAAAAGTCAATTTAAGAACTTTTAACCATGTATTTCTCAAATTTTACTTCAATGTGTTCAATACTTCTTTGATTCTACGCATTGCTTCGACAATATTTTCGTCACTTGTGGCATAGCTCATGCGGAAACATGCAGGGTCGCCAAAGGCGTCGCCTCCAACGGTAGCAACATGTCCTTTTTCTAAAAGATACATTGCCAAATCGGTGCTGTTGTTAATCTTGCTGCCGTCTGGAGTTTTCTTGCCGTAGAAACTGGAACATTTGGGGAAGAGGTAGAATGCACCTTCTGGCACGTTGACTTCCAGCCCAGGAATATCTTTTGCAAGCTTGACAATAAGGTCACGTCGGCGCTCAAAGGCCTTGCGCATGTCTTCCACGCATTGCTGGCTTGATGTGTAGGCAAATTCAGCTGCTTTTTGACTTACTGAACATGGACCACTGGTGTATTGCCCCTGAAGTTTGTTGCAGCCTTTGACAATCCATTCGGGAGCGGCTATGTAACCAATGCGCCAGCCTGTCATAGCGTACGCTTTCGAAACACCATTGACAATGATGCTGCGTTCTTTCATGCCTTCAAACTGTGCTATGGACTCGTGCTTGCCAACGTAGTTGATGTGCTCATAGATTTCGTCTGCTAATACAAAGAGGTCTTCGTGCTTCAAAATGACTTTGGACAGAGACTCCAATTCTTTCTTGTTGTATACACTGCCCGTCGGATTGCTGGGCGAGCATAGGATAATGAGCCGTGTCTTGGGTGTAATAGCTGCTTCCAGCTGTTCGGCAGTCATTTTGAAGTTTTGTTCGAATCCTGCCTCTACGATGACCGGACATCCGCCTGCCAAAAGTACCATCTGGGGATAGCTAACCCAATAAGGAGCAGGAATAATAACCTCGTCTCCTGGGTTGATGAGGGCCATGACAGTATTACATACACTTTGTTTGGCTCCGTTAGACACAAGAATCTCTGAAGGCTGATAGTGCAGATGATTCTCGCGTTCCAACTTGCGGGCTATCGCTTGGCGTAAGTCGGGATATCCCGGCACTGGTGAGTAACGGGAGTAGTTCTCGTCTATTGCCAGCTTCGCTGCTTGCTTGATATGGTCAGGGGTATTGAAATCTGGTTCGCCGACGCTCATGTTGATAACGTCAATCCCTTGGGCTTTCATTTCAGAACTTTTTTGCGACATGGCCAGCGTGGCTGATGGAGCCAGTCTTTGCAAACGGTCAGATAATTTTGCCATATATGTTTCTTGTGTATGAATTTAGTTGCAAAAGTAAGCATTTTATTCTTTTTAAACGAATAAATGTTCCACTTTTTGCCGTTACTTTTTTACTTTTTCCTTTTTCCCTTTTATTTCAGGTGCAAAATGTGTCCCATGCGTTCTTTCTTGGTTTGAAGATAACGCAGGTTGTACTCGTTGGGACTAATTTCAATGGGTACGTTCTCTACTATTTCAAGCCCATATCCCTCTAGTCCCACACGCTTTACGGGGTTATTGGTCATCAGACGCATCTTCTGTACACCTAATAATCGTAGAATCTGAGCACCGCAACCATAGTCACGCTCATCAGGCTTGAAACCCAAGTGAACGTTGGCGTCGACGGTGTCAAGTCCTTGCTCTTGCAATTTGTAAGCGGCAATTTTGTTCATCAAACCAATGCCGCGTCCTTCCTGCTGCATATAGACGATGACACCACGCCCTTCCTCCTCTATCATCTGCATAGCCTTGTGCAGCTGCTCGCCGCAGTCACAACGTTTTGATCCTAATATGTCGCCTGTCATACATGAAGAATGTACGCGCGCGAGGATGGGCTCGTCTTCACGCCACTCCCCTTTGATAAGTGCCAGATGCTCCAAACCGTTTGACTTTTGTCGGAACGGAATGAGGCGGAAGTGTCCGTATTCAGTGGGCATATCCACCTCTTCGCCTTTCTCCACAATGCTTTCCTTCTTAAGGCGGTAGGCTATCATGTCCTTGATAGTGATGATTTTCAGGTTGTGCTTTTGGGCAAATTCCATCAGTTGTGGCATCCTGGCCATAGTACCATCGTCATTCATGATTTCAATGAGCGCTCCGGCAGGAAACAACCCAGACAACTTGCACAAGTCAATAGCTGCTTCTGTATGGCCAGAACGGCGTAGTACTCCATTGTCTTGGGCATAGAGTGGACTGATGTGCCCAGGGCGTCCGAAAGTCTTTGAGGTTGATGAAGGGTCACCCAAGGCGCGGATTGTAGCAGCGCGGTCATGGGCTGATACACCTGTTGAACAGCCTTCTATCTTGTCTACTGTAACAGTGAATGGCGTGCCTAATAATGAAGTGTTGTCCTGCACTTGATGTGGTAAGTCCAACTCTTTGGCACGGCTGATGGTGACTGGTGCGCAAAGGACGCCACGAGCATTTTTCAGCATGAAATTCACCATTTCAGGGGTTATCTTTTCTGCTGCACATATCAGGTCGCCCTCGTTTTCGCGGTCTTCATCGTCAACGACTATAACGAACTTACCTGCCTTAAAGTCAGCAAGTGCCTCTTCAATCGTATTCAGTTTCATAGAATCCATAGTCCTAATACTATATATTTGTTATTTTATTTACGTGACAGTTATGCTGCCCTCTGATTGCAGGTCAGCCAAATCGACGACTCTGGGAATGAGTTTCTCGTTGATACGCAGAATGTGCTGCAGGTCTCGATAAAGGCGGAAACGGAAGCGCAACATGCGAATATAGAAGAAGATGCCCGTGGGCAGAAACAATCCTGTTACTGCGTTCAGCCACTTCTTTCTGAAAGGACGTGTATGGGCATGAGTAGCTATGATAGGAAACTGATTCAGTTTCATCAGCACATAGTTGTTCTTTGTGTACGACAAGTCTTCTATGGCTACTTCCAGCGATCCGTAAACATGTTCTATTTCGTGGTCGTCGCCCGGACGGAAGAAAACCTTAATTGGGTTAGGCCAACGCAATAGTTTGTGAACTTCCATATATTGTACGACTTCTAGGCTGACATTCTTTAAAATCTCGGAGTCGGTCAAATACTTCGGGTCTTCTATAATGACTTCCTTGCGGGTGATGTAGCGTTTTGTGCGTATTCCCAGCATGCTAATGAGCATGTTCTTGTAGAGGTCGATGTTGAATACCACAGAGTCGTTGTTGGCCTTGTAGGTGAAAAAACAGGCAATAGGTGACAAAACGGCTGTCCCTAACAGTTTTCCGAACCATACTGTCCAATTGTCGTCGCGTGCCATCTTCATGCCCGTATTATCCAAAATGTAGAATACGATGAATACCAACACCGATATAATGACTGGTACGCCAAGGCCTCCTTTGCGGATGATGGCACCTAAAGGAGCTCCGATAAAAAAGAATATAAGGCACGACAGCGACAATGTTACTTTGTTGATTGCCTCCATCTGGTGTTCACGGTCGTCTTTGTTAAGCGCGTCAGAATAATCCACCTTGTATGCCATCTCGCTTAATGCGGCCTGAGCATCGTTTGAGGCAATGGTTATGACTTGCTGTTTAAGCTCACCTGACAGCTTAGCGAATGTCGAATCTATATTCCCCACCTCTTTGGCTGTCAGTTTGCTTGCTGCCAATGAATCCTGCTTCGACAGGTTTGCCCGAGCAAGTGCTGAACGCTGTGCATCACGATAAAATTGGTGACCTATAGAGTCGTTGAACTCGTGGATACTATCTAAGTCGTGTAAAATGCGTCCCATACTTTTGGCGCGTGCATCGGCAGAAATCCAACCTGCCTCAACAAGGTCCAATCCGCTGTCGAAATCCAAGACGATGCGCTTGGTTGAAAAAGTTTCGCGTCGATATGGAATGTTTGCAGCTACACCTATACCCGACTGCCGCATGTTCTCAAACCATTCGCCGCTATATAGAGTAAGAAGTAGGTGCTTCTTTTCGGCCGTTGCCTGGATGCGTCCGGAGTCAGCCAAAATGATAGCCGCATCCTCATAGCCGCCATTCATCCGATAAATCATGATACCGTAGAGTGTTCCCGTGTCCAAATTTTTCTTCTGGACGTACAAATTGGAACCAGGTATTCCGTCATAGAAAATACCTTCAGGTATCTCTACTTCAGGGTTTTTCTGTTTCATGGATATGAGCAGTTGTCGGAACGAAACGAAAGCCTTTGGCCCAATGACCTCTTGGAAGAAAAAGGAGACGCATGAGATTGCAATCACGATGACTATCAGTGAACGCATTGACTGTAACAGCGAAATACCTGCAGCTTTGATGGCTGTCAATTCTGAACTTTCACCTAAGTTTCCGAATGTGATGAGCGATGATAGCAGTATGGCTAACGGGAATGCCTGAGGCATAAGCATCAAACCCATATACCAAAAGAATTGTGCCATCACTTCTAAGGACAATCCTTTGCCAATCAGCTCGTCTACGTAGCGCCACAAGAATTGCATCATCAGCACGAATTGGCAGATGAAAAACGTCGCAAAGAATAGTAAACCAAACTGTTTTGCGACAAATATGTCTAATTTCTTAATACGAAACATCGAAATCGGGCACAAAGGTACGAAAAAGAAGTGAAAAATGAAAATCGTTTTTCATTTTTCACTTTTGTTTAGAGTCCGCTGACGCTGTGCAGGCGTTCAAGGTTGGCGTCCCAAAGCTCCCGTAGGTCTTCCGCCTCGTCATCGTCTACAGCATAGTCTGTAATCACCAAGTTCAGGTGGCCCGTCAGTTCACTTTTTTCTATACGCATTTCCCAATAGGCTTCAGGGGTTTTTTCATGGTAGTCCCAAAGCAGGCGGATATGGTCGTATTTTTCGATGTCAAGCACACGTGACTGTTTGGTGTCACGTTCTGTCCAGGGGTGTCCCCAGGTAAATGTCAGTATATTTTCATCTTCTTCGATGACTTTGTCGGCAAGCCATTTCTGAAGCCCGTGAGCGTTACTGATGAAATCCCATACAATCTTGGGCGATTGTGTTGACAGTGGGTATTCTATAGTCAGTTTTTGCATAGTTATTAAGTGTTAGCAGGTGTAGTAAGTAAGTTTACTTTGCAAAAATACGAAAAAAAATCCGAACTCGAAAGTTTTTTTCGAAAAAAGTTTGTTTAATTGAAAAGTTTATATTACCTTTGCACCCGCTAAGAAGAAAAATGGCGGGGTAGCTCAGCTGGTTAGAGCGTCGGATTCATAATCCGGAGGTCGAGGGTTCGGGTCCCCCTCCCGCTACAAAAAACACCCTGCAAATAGCATTTGCAGGGCTTTTTTGTGTCTTTGGGTTGCTATAGGGTAGCCAAAGACAAAATGCCATAATTATTTAGAACTTCCAGTCGATACCTACGCCAATAACATTATTTGTGCGCGAGTAAGTCTCAATGCCATAAGCTGTCTGTTTGTCGTAGTCGCTATAAAGGCTGATGAAGTAGCCGGCATTCAAGCGAACTTGATTGTTGATGTTCCAAGCACCACCCAATCCGATGCTCCAGCTGTCACAGGCAAAAGAGGTGTCTTTCTGATATCCGTCGGTGAGTCCGTAGTCGGTACGTTGGCCACCGCAGCTAATGGTGAACTTTTCGTTGATGTCGTATTCGATGCCTGCCAAAAACTCATTGGTACCATGCTTTAGCTCTTTCTGACGGTCGTCAGCCATCTTGGCATTTTTGTCGTCGAAGAAGTGGTACTCAAGGGTAGCTCGTAACTTAGGGGTAAATTCGTAACCTGCTGCTATAGAGAGTAATGCGGGCATGTCGTAGCGAGTGCGGGCACCATCCTCAAAAGGGGCTTTGACACTGGCTAATTGAGGCTCCAAAGCTTCTTTGATTTTTATTAAAGTTGCTTCACCATAAACGGGTACGGCTGCAACCTTGGCTACCAGACCATTACCGAGACCAGCGTCAAGGACGTTAGTGCTATTTTGGGGGTTGAGCTTGGTGCGGAACTCATAGCGGGCGGTAAGGGTGAGTGGTCCATGATGGTAGTTCACGCTAAGCATTGGTGTAAAACCCCACCCTTTTTGGTCGACGTCGAGCAAGAGCTTGGCAAGCTCACCGTATTCGTTTGGCGCGTTGGCAATGACGTGCCCACGATAGTAGCCGTCGTAGTAGTTGACACGAATGCCGACGGCTGCTGAAAGACAGTCAATAATCTTGTAAGTAAAGTTTACCTGTCCACCGTAGATATATTGTTTGCCCTTCATCTCAGAGTCAAGAGTGTAATTTTGGGGGATGTCGATTCCCGGTAACTGGTTTAGTTGGGGTATTATAGCTCCCAAAACGGATTGTACCATGAAGTTGTACTGAGGTACCCCCTGCTTATATTCCACGAAACCACCACTGCCCACAATACCTATCATTGTTGACAAGGCCCAGCGGTCTTTCTTGTAGGATGCAAAAAATGCAGGAACAATAGGCGCAGAGGCTTTTCCTTCATATTTCGTGTCACCAAGTTTGATATCACGATATTGCCAGGGCTTTTGGAAGTTGAGTGAGAGTTGCCACCCTTCGTGTCCCCAAGCCAGTCCTGCAGGGTTGGAGTAGGCTGCGTCAATGTCGAATGTGGCACCCCGTGCCATCATACGGTCGAAGGCAATGTGATAATTTGTGTTGGTCATCAGACCGCCTGCTTGGGCGGAAATGATTGCACCCCATATGAATGCAATCACGGCAATTGTTTTCTTCATAAATTCTTGTTGATTGAAATTTTGGGTGCAAAGGTACAATATTCTTTCGTAAAGCGTGAATAATTGGCGAATTATTTTCTAGAATAGAACAAAAAAAAGAGGCGGATTGGGTGAGAAGATGCTTGATATACATTATTAATTATTAAAGAGTGCGAAATTTTTTCGAGAAACATGTTGTAGTATGCAGTCTTTTTTGTAATTTTGCAGTCCAATTCTGAAAAAATTGATATAACGTTATATGATTATGGCAGACAAGAAAAGAATCAAGACTGCGCTCATTTCTGTATTTCATAAGGATGGGCTGGAAGAATTGCTCAAGAAACTTAACGACGAGGGCGTGAAGTTCCTGTCGACAGGTGGTACTCAGACTTTTATTGAGTCCTTGGGCTATGAATGCGAGAAGGTTGAAAATGTTACTACTTATCCTTCTATCTTGGGTGGACGGGTAAAGACGTTGCATCCAAAGGTGTTCGGAGGCATTTTGGGACGTCGCGAACTTGAAAGCGACCGTCAGCAAATGGAACAGTACGATATTCCTGAAATAGACTTGGTCATTGTTGATTTGTATCCTTTTGAGCAGACCGTAGCTAGTGGTGCCAGTGTGGAAGATATTATTGAGAAGATTGACATTGGTGGTATATCTCTGATTCGTGCTGGTGCTAAGAATTACAATGACGTTGTCATCGTGCCTTCTAAGGCTGAGTATAGTATGTTACTGGATATTTTGAACCAACAGGGAGCCGAAACCACTAAAGACCAGCGTCGCATGTTTGCCACACGGGCTTTTGGTGTCAGTAGTCACTATGATACATCCATTTTTGGATGGTTTAAAGGTTAGCGTTTAAAGAAGAATTGTCAAATAGCCAATTAACAAAAAAGAATGGGATTTTTTAGTTTTGTCCAGGAAATAGCTATGGACCTTGGTACGGCCAACACCATCATTATCAGTGATGATAAGATTGTGGTTGACGAACCTTCCGTTGTTGCACTTGACCGCCATACAGACAAGATGATTGCTGTTGGTGAAAAAGCCAAGATGATGTATGAGAAAACGCATGACAATATCCGTACAGTACGTCCTTTACGCGATGGTGTGATAGCAGATTTCTCAGCTTGCGAGCAGATGATGCGTGGACTGATAAAGATGGTTAATACAGGTCATCGCCTTTTTTCTCCTTCATTGCGTATGGTTATCGGTGTTCCGTCAGGCTCAACTGAGGTTGAGTTGCGTGCTGTACGTGATTCTGCAGAGCATGCTGACGGCCGTGATGTTTATCTGATTTTTGAGCCGATGGCAGCTGCTATAGGTATTGGTGTCGATGTCGAAGCCCCAGAAGGAAATATGATTGTTGATATTGGTGGTGGTTCCACTGAGATTGCGGTTATTTCGTTAGGTGGTATCGTGTCAAACAACAGTATACGTACTGCAGGCGATGACTTGACCGCTGATATTCAGGAGTATATGTCGCGTCAGCACAATGTGAAAGTCTCTGAGCGTATGGCTGAACGCATTAAGATTGCTGTTGGTTCTGCTCTGACCGATCTGGGCGATGATGCTCCAGAGGACTATGTGGTACACGGCCCGAACCGCATTACCGCATTGCCTATTGAGGTACCCGTATGCTATCAGGAGGTTGCACATTGTCTGGATAAGACCGTTGCAAAGATTGAGAATGCTGTGCTTTCTGCATTAGAGAATACTCCGCCTGAGTTGTATGCCGATATCGTGAAGAATGGTATTTGGCTGACGGGTGGTGGCGCATTGTTGCGTGGTTTGGACCGTCGCCTGGAAGCGAAAATCAATATTCCCTTCCATATTGCAGAGGATCCGTTGCACTCTGTAGCTAAGGGTGCTGGCATAGCACTGAAGAACATAGGTCGTTTTTCGTTCTTGATGCGATAAGTAACGTTGAATGAAAAACCTGCTGGAGTTTCTGCACGAGCATTTCCACTGGCTCCTCTTCGTGGGACTTGAGGTGTTGAGCATGGTGCTATTGTTCCAGTATAACAGCTATCAGAACAGCGTTTGGTTTACGTCTGCCAATCTGATGGCTGGGAAGATATACGAATGGAGTTCTGCGGTGGAATCTTTCTTCTCATTGTCTAAAGTGAATGAGGAGCTGACACAGCGTAATTTCTATCTGGAGCGCCAAGTTGCACAGTTTCGACGTCTATACAATGATTCTACGAAGAAGGATGTTCCTGGGGCAAATCAGGAGTTGGAGAAGCTTCAGCAGTATCAGCTGATCCCTGCCAAGGTTCTAACTAACGAAGTGCACCGTGCCAACAACTTGCTGACTATTGATAAGGGAAGCGAGGATGGTATTGAGGAAGGAATGGGCGTTGTTTGTGGGCAAGGTGTGGTCGGTGTTGTTTATCTGACTTCCGGTCATTACAGTATTGTCATTCCTGTGCTCAATGTCAAGTCATCGCGTATCAGTTGTGCGATACGCAACCGTGGCTATTTCGGTGTATTGCAATGGGACGGTAAGGATGCTGGCATGGCCTATGTGGAGGAGATTCCTCGTCATGCACGTTTTAAGCGTGGTGAGTGGGTTGAGACCAATGGCTTCTCGAACATTTTCCCTCCTGGCGTGTTAGTGGGCCAGATCAAACAAGTGTATAACTCCCGTGACGGACTGTCTTATAGGTTGCAAGTTCGTCTCTCGACAGACTTCGGCAGATTGCGCGACGTGTTGGTTATCAGCGACAAGACCATTGCCGAGAGGATGCAATTAATCAGGGCTGCGCGTGACTCTTTAAAGCTGAACGTACAAGAATGATACAAGATTTGTTGAAACAGGCAGCTTGGTTTATAGTCTTTGTCTTGGCACAGGCTATTGTCTTGGGACGAATCCATCTTTTTGGATTCGCTATACCACTTCTATATGTCTATTTTGTTACTCAGTTCCCTCGCAATTATCCGAAGTGGGCCAGTTTGCTGTGGGGCTTTTTCCTGGGACTATTCATAGATATCTTCTCAAATACTCCTGGTTTGGCTGCTGCTTCACTGACTTTGATTGCTGCCATACAGCCATACTACTTTGAGCTCTTCGTACCTCACGACTCAGCGGAAAATTTAAAGCCGTCAATTTCGGCATTAGGTCTTACTCGATACGTTTCTTATGTGGTACCCTTGGTGTTGCTTTATTGTTTGGTCTTTTATTCTTTGGAACTTTTCAGCTTCTTCAACTTGACATTCTATGCTTTGTGCGTAGGCGGAAGTAGCGCCATAACTCTATTGCTGATATTAGCGTTAGAAATGGCGAAAAAAAGGTAAGATGCATAGGAATAGAGAAAGCGAATGGAGAAAGAATTCAACCCGAACAATAGACGCTATGTAGTTGCTGCGGTGGCAGTTTTCATCGTAGTTGTCTATATATTGCGCCTTTTCCAGCTCCAAATTACCAGTGACGACTACAAGAAGAGTGCTGACTCCAATGCTTTCCTCAAGAAAATAGAATATCCGGCTCGCGGGAGCATCTATGATCGGAATGGTGAGTTGATGGTTTATAACCAGCCTGCCTTCGACATCATGGTGGTGATGAATGAAGCCAAGGACCATTTGGACACACTCGACTTCTGTCAGGCGCTGAACATTACTCGTGAGGAGTTCGATCGTCGTATGGCTAACATTCAGGATCGTGACAAGAATCCTGGTTATTCACGGTTTACTCAGCAAATTTTTATGAATCAGCTTTCAGAAGCCGATTTTTCCGTGTTTCAAGAGAAAATGTTCCGATTCCCCGGTTTTTACATTCAGCGGCGTACTATCCGTCAGTATGAGTATCCAATAGCCGCTCATGTCTTGGGAGATGTCGGTGAGGTTTCTCAAGCCGACATTGATGCGGACGAATACTATCAGCCTGGCGACTATATTGGAAAGTTAGGGGTAGAACGTAGCTATGAAAAGCAGTTACGAGGTGTTAAAGGTATGCAGATATTGCTACGAGATGCTCATGGGCGCGTGCAAGGACGTTATCAGAATGGCAAGTTTGACCGTCGGGCCAAGGCAGGCAAGAATCTGACCCTGGGTATTGATGCTGAGCTGCAGAAGCTTGGTGAAAGATTAATGGAGGGCAAGATAGGTAGTATTGTTGCCATTGAGCCTTCTACAGGAGAAATACTCTGCATGGTTTCATCGCCCTCTTATGACCCTCGTATGATGGTGGGACGTCAACGTTCAAAAAGTCATCGTGTGTTAAGCCAGAATGTATGGAAACCTCTGCTCAACCGTTCAATCATGGGACAGTATCCTCCGGGTTCTACATTCAAGACTACTCAGGGACTGACCTTTCTCTCTGAAGGTATTATCCATCCTACCCAAACGGCTTATCCTTGTGGACACGGATTTAACTATCGTGGCTTGCATGTGGGATGTCATGGACATGCTTCGCCGTTGCCATTAGTGCCGGCACTCTCTACGTCGTGCAATGGCTATTTTTGCTGGGGACTGTTTTATATGATAGGTGCCAAGTCGAAGTATGGCTCCGTGCAGAAGGCCATGAATACATGGCGGGATTATATGG
Source organism: Prevotella sp. (assembly GCA_017474925.1). GTDB lineage: Bacteria > Bacteroidota > Bacteroidia > Bacteroidales > Bacteroidaceae > Prevotella. The sequence continues at coordinate 30,043 of JAFVGN010000049.1, forward strand.
TAAGCATGGGTTTTGGTTATAAATTAGGTGTTGACCTGCCTGGCGAGAAACGCGGATTGATACCCAATGCTGAATTTTACGACAGGGCATACAAGGGTTCATGGAACGGTCTGACCATTATCTCTATTGCTATTGGCCAGGGTGAGGTTAATGCCACTCCTTTGCAAATTGCTAATCTCGGAGCTACAATAGCTAATCGCGGGTGGTTCATTACTCCTCATGTAGTTAAAAAAGTACAGGGAGAACCGTTAGATACCCTTTACACTCAGAAACGCTATTCGATGGCTCGTCGCGATGCTTATGACTATGTAGTACAAGGTATGCGGGCCTCTGCAACGGGGGGAACTTGCCATGAGTTGGCTAAGTATGATTTTATGGCGTGTGGAAAGACGGGTACGGCGCAGAACCGTGGGCATGACCACTCTGTATTTATGGGGTTTGCCCCTATGGACAATCCTAAGATAGCAGTCGCCGTTTATGTCGAGAATGGTGGTTGGGGAGCTACATATGGCGTACCTATTGGGGGACTTATCATGGAACAGTATATCAACGGACATCTCTCTGAAGCTTCGATGAAGAAAGCCGAGGAGTTCCAAAACAGGCATATTTCCTATGGCACAACAAGCAGGTAAAAGACAAACCAGCGTATTGCGAAGCATAGACTGGTGGACGATACTGATTTATATTGCCCTCCTGTCTTTTGGATGGATTAGTGTGTGTGGGGCCAGCTACTCCTATGGCGAGACGGATATCTTCTCGCTGGCTACGCGTTCCGGCATGCAGATAATATGGATAGGCACCTCTATCCTTTTGGGTTTTATCATCCTGATGCTTGACGACCGTTTTTACGATACTTTTGCCTATTTCATCTATGCCTTGTTGCTTTTGCTGCTCTTTGCCACGATTTTTAATCCGCATAGCATCAAGGGATCTCGCTCATGGTTAGTCTTAGGTCCTCTGCGTCTGCAGCCTGCCGAATTTGCCAAGTTTGCCACGTCCTTGGCATTGGCTAAGCTGATGTCGACCTATGGTTATAATATCAACCAATGGAAACATTTCGCTGCAGCTATCCTCATCATTCTGTTTCCCATGTTATTTATCGTCTTGCAGCGCGAGACAGGTTCTGCTCTGGTTTATTTATCCTTCTTCCTGATGTTCTATCGCGAAGGCATGCCAGGCAGCATTCTTTTTACTGGTGTGGCTATGGTGATCTACTTTGTCGTAGGCATCCGTTTTGCAGATGTGTATATTGCCGACTCACCCACTTCCCTTGGAAAGTTCTCTGTCATGCTGCTTATTCAGCTGTTCTCAATAGGCATGGTGTGGGTCTATTGCAAGAAACGTTTGGGATTGCGCTTGCTCTTAGGATGTTTAGGCATCACCGTTCTCATGTTGCCGTTGTTAAAACTGTCTGTGAATATAGTCTATGTGCAATTGGTATTGACGGGTCTGCTCATAGGGTATTTGCTGTGGGAGGGACTGGGATCGCGTGTTCGGGCTTATTTCTTCATAGCCCTCTTCGCTTTGGGTAGTATGGCATTCTTCTACGGTGCCGACTTCATCATGCAAAATGTAATGGAACCTCACCAGCGTTCGCGTATTAATGTACTTTTGGGACTTGATGAGGATTTACGCGGAGCGGGCTATAACGTCCACCAGTCAGAGATAGCCATTGGATCGGGTGGTTTGGAAGGAAAGGGATTCCTCAATGGCACACAGACCAAGCTCAAGTTTGTGCCTGAACAGGATACTGATTTCATTTTTTGTACTGTTGGCGAGGAGGAAGGATTTGTTGGCTCAGCCAGCGTACTGCTGCTTTTCTTGGCTCTGATACTGCGCCTGATTCATATTTCAGAGCGACAGCCGTTCCGATTTGGACGTGTCTATGGCTATTGTGTGCTTAGCATCTTTTTGTTCCATGTCTTCATTAACGTAGGAATGGTGCTTGGACTGACGCCTGTTATTGGCATTCCATTGCCTTTCTTCAGTTATGGAGGCTCGTCACTTTGGGGCTTTACCTTCCTGTTGTTCATCTTCCTGCGCATTGATGCCAGCCGCAATCTTATCCGGTCTTGAGCTTAATTGCTTTTGGTCAGACGAAAGCCGATATCGCTAATGCCTGGTAGGATTTCGCGCTTCATGTCGTGCCGGACGCTGATTCGCAGACGGTCACCCTTATTGAGGTTGATAGTGGTCAAGGGGAAGACATACTGGTAGTAGTTCAAGCCTTGCCCCTTGCTGTTGCCTTGATTGTCGATTAAGCTACAACTCAGTGTGTCAAGCCGGATTGCGTGTGACGGCAGGATTTCTTGTTCAATCAGCAACTGTAGTCCCATAAAGGGATATTCACTATTGATGCGCAACCCTAATTCCTCAGTATAATTCCCTCCTTCAGACAAATCAGGGATACAAAAGTTGACAGTATCGTTCTTTTCCCAGCCTGATAGAAGCATATGTTCATAATGATTATAGACAGTCTGCTTATTGCATGCCGTCAGTAGGGTGAATCCTAATAGCAAGAATCCTGTAATCAATAAGGTTCCCCTATTCTTTTGCATTCTTCGTATTCTTAGCTTCCTTGGTAGGTTTTGCCTCCTTGTTAGGCTTACCATCCTTTGCTGGTTTACTTTCTTTACTGGCTTTGGGCTTTGGTGTACGGGCTTGGGGAACGTTGGCACCAGTTTCTTGCTGAACGGGCTTTTTCTTCTTCTTTTTCTTCTTGGTACGGTCGAAGCGGTTGATATTCTCTTGAGTAGCCAAATCGACGGGTCCTTGGGGAGCATTTTGGAAATCGTCTTCCAGTAGCGATTCTGGTTTCTCGCCGTTGTGGTTCAATTCAATAATCTGCTTTGCACGTTCCGCAGTAATAGTCTGCAGATTTACGGCCATGTTCTTGTCTGTGGAGTACGTGATAAGGCCTGCCAGGATGTCGGCTTTGAAATAGTAGTAGTCGGCTTCCAGGGTCTGCAGCACGGTGTCTTTGGAGGGCAGCTTGCGACTGGCCTCGACATAATTGTCGGCTTCGTAGTTCAGACAGCACTTCAGCTTGGCACACATACCAGCCAGTTTCTGCGGGTTGAGCGAAATGTCCTGATAACGTGCAGCAGAGGTTCCTACGCTCACAAAATTCTTCATCCAGGTGGCACAACACAACTCGCGTCCGCAGGGACCAGTGCCGCCAATTCGTCCTGCTTCCTGCCGGGCACCTATCTGTTTCATCTCAATGCGTACGTGGAATGTGGCCGCAAGGTCCTTGATAAGCTGACGAAAGTCCACGCGTCCGTCGGCAATATAGTAGAATATGGCCTTATTGCAGTCGCCTTGATATTCTACGTCGCCAATTTTCATGTCCAGTCCTAAGTTCTTGGCAATCTGCCTGCTTTCAATCATTGTGGCATGCTCGCGCGATTTTGCCTCGTAGTATTTTTCCATGTCAACAGGTCGGGCAATGCGGTAGATGCGGCGAATCTCCTCTGAACTCTTCAGATTCGCCTTTTTCAGTTGCAGCTTGACTAGTCGGCCTGTGAGCGTCACGACACCGATGTCGTGGCCAGGGTTGGCTTCTACTGCCACAATGTCTCCTTTCTTCAGATCCAATTGGTTGACGTTGTGGTAGTATCCTTTTCGTGTATGTTTGAACTGAACCTCTACAAGGTCAGTGTCGTCAGTATTGCCAGGTACGTCTGCAAGCCAGTCATAGGTGTTTAGCTGTCGGTCCTGACGGCCAATGGCCTGATGGCAGAGGCCACGGTCACAGCCGGTCATTATTGGATAATCTTTATTGCTTTCCATTTCTCTTTATAATATATATAATAATGTGTCATTATCTTATTTACTGATTAGCAGTACAATCATTTGAAGCGCAAAGTCAAAAAAAACAATTTTGGCGTTGGCATTTTGTCCGATGTCGCGGATTGATAGATTAGCCAGGTCGGTGATTTGCAGTATGTTCGCTTCGTTGACAAATCGGGCGAAGTTGCAGGCAAAGTCCTCTTCGCGCTTGGTCATGTAGCATAGCTCTTCACGATGGAAATTGAACATGAAGTTCTCGCGGATGAGCCGCAGGAAATATTCAAGAAACCTTTTCTGACGCTCACGTCCCATTGCTGCCATGCGCTCCGACCATTCTTTCAGGTCTTTTACTTTACGTTGGTAGGCCAGTCGCATCAGACTTTGGAACATATCAAGGAACAGCTCATTCTCGGAGTCTGTGTTCAGCATTTCCAGTGCCCTCAGCCAATTGCCGTTAGCCATATGGGTGATGCGCTTTGCCACGTCTTCTGTGAGTCCTCGTTTCTCAATCAGGGCCTGGAGGATATCGTCATCGCTGATTTTCTTGATATTAATGCGTTGTACGCGGCTGCGAATGGTCTCCAGCAACCGGTCGGGCTCTTCACTCACCATGAGAAATACGGTTTGTGACGGTGGCTCCTCCAGTAGTTTCAGAATTTTGTTGGCGCATTCGTTGTTCATGCGTTCTGGCAACCAGAAAAGGCTTATCTTATATCCACCTTGGCTCGATTTCAAGGAGAGCTTGCGTATTAAGCTGTCACTTTCCCCTGCTGTGATGATGGCTTGTTGGTTTTCGCCTCCCATCTGCTCCAGCCATTCGTTCATTGTAAAATAAGGACCTGCCATGATGAGCTCGTGCCATTCCTGGGCGAAGTCGTCGCTCGTCGGCTTATGCTCGCTGCTCATGGATGGCAGCTTGATGGTAGGGTAGGTGAAATGCAGGTCTGGATGCTCTAATTTGCGAAGCATGGCCTCGTCGTTGGCTGACCTTGAAAGCAGGATTTTGGCGAAACCGATGGCTAAGGCCATCTTGCCGCAACCAGAAGGACCGCAGAGCATGATGGCATGAGGCAGACGTCCCTCGTCGACCATTTGCATCAGGCGCTGTTGTGCCTCTCGTTGTCCTATGACTTCGTCAAACCCCATTGTCTTCTATCGTTTTATTTCACAGTAGCTTCTTGGCAACTTCCACGACGGAGTCAACTGCTGACACCGTGTAGAAGTGAATGTTCTTAATCCCGTGCTCGTAGAGTTCCCGACATTGCTGGGTAGTCCATTCAATGCCCAGCTGCTGCGCCTGCTCGTCAGTCTTGCATTTGACAATTTCCTTGGCCAGTGCTTCAGGGATGTCGCAGTGGAACGTCTTGGGAACTACCGTTAGCTGACTCAGCTTGGCAAAGGGCTTGATGCCTGGAACGATGGGGATGGTAATGCCCATTTGGCGAGCCTTCGCAACAAACTGGAAAAACTTTTCATTGTCGTAGAACAGCTGCGATACGGCATATTGCGCTCCCAGATCTTGTTTTTGCTTCAGAAACTCCATGTCGCGCTCCAGGTTTGGAGCCTCTTCATGTTTCTCGGGATAGCAGGCCACGCCGAAGTCGAATTTCGGTCCAGGATGCTTCATGGGCGTTCCGTCTGCAAAGAATCCCTCGTTGAAGCGCACAACCTGACGGATGAGGTCGGTAGTATGCGCGTGACCGCCCTTGGTCGGTGTGAAGCGGGCGTCTTCCTTGGCCTTGTCGCCACGCAGCAGCATGAGGTTACGGATGCCGAGGAACTGTAGGTCCAGCAATTCGTACTCGGTTTGTTCAATGGTTGTTCCACTACAGATGATATGCGGTTCCACGGGAATGTGGTAGTGCTGCTGGATAGTCGCGGCTATGGCGATGGTCCCTGGGCGACGGCGGATGCGCTGGCGTTCAAATTGCCCGTTGTCCAGTTCCCGATAGACATACTCCGAGTGATGCGTAGTGATGTTGATGAAAGCGGGATTAAAGTCCACCAGTTTGTCGATGGTGGAAAAGAGTGCTTCTATGCCGTTTCCCTTCAGCGGAGGGAGCACTTCGAAAGAGAAGCGCCGCTCGTTATTGTCTTGCTTGTTGATATAATCTGCAACAGTCATAATCCGTGTAAATACACATTAGGCTGCAAAATTACAAAAAAAATACGGCAAACCCGAAGAATTGCCGCATTTTTTTAGATGACGGTTCACTAGTGCCTGCAAATAGATGCCAAATCGTATGTGAATTCGTTGAAGTTTCTTGTGGCCTAAACGAAAAATAATACAAAATTTGCTGTCACGCCTGTCACGCTGTCACGCGACGGATGATTATTCTACAGCTATGAGTTCTCTGCCTATTTTGTGAAGCCCTTCGACAATGCGACGGCGCTGTTCTGGGCGAGGCTTCTTCAGGCCGTTGGCGTAGTGGCTGAGTTGATGTTGATTGATGCCAGATGCCATACGGTATTGCAGGAGGTTGCCTGAGCTTTGAAAAACGAAGATTAGAATTGCTGTGTAAAATTAATTCATATGCAGATGGTAGGCTTTTAGTAGGCAGTTTTGCGGGTATTAATGGAAAAAATATTTTCCTAGTGAAGGCGCAAATTTTTCCTAGTGAGGGAACAATTTCTCGCTCGTAGGGGGTGGGGAGAGTGTTTTTGCTTTGTTGTAATATTTCATAGCTTGTAGAGTGTGCAAGCGTTACAGCGTGACAGGCGTGACAGCAAAATTTGAACGAATGAAGGACGCAAAGCGTTACAGCGTGACAGGCGTGACAGCTAAAATTGTACTGAAAAGGTTGACTCTGATTTTATTATTATATATATTATAATAATATATATAATAATAAGTTAATGTACAGGTTTCTGCAGACGGGTGATGGCGCAAAAAAGCCTGTCACGCCTGTCACGCTTGTCACGCCCAGTCTGAACTACGCACACCATGAGCGTTTACTTTCGGAGTAACCGAAATTACTTTCGGAGTAACCGAAATTACTTTTGGAGTAACCGAAATTGCTCTCGGAGTATTTTTTTAATAACCCTGCCTTTTTCACCAATAATCCAGCCTTATTGCGCAATAAGGCTGGATTATTAACGGAATATATATACACTAGTGAGTGTTACTTCTTGAAGCGGTATATGCAGAAGGACATGGGAGCCAGCTGGTCTGTCAGGACCGCTTTCTTCTTGTCGCCCTTCACTTGTGCCGTTCCTTTTTTCGGGGTGATGAGTTCAGGCTTGCTGATGCTGTTCTCGTCGTCCATGCCGTCGTGGCAAAGCGTCAGTGTCTGGGCGGTACGGTCGCCATTGACGTCGCTGAAGTTCAGCTGGATGGGTTGTGGCTGTTTCGACGTGTTGGCGACTTTTACGATGATGTCGCCCGTCTTGGAGTCGAAGGCGGCCGAGGCGAAGAGCCCGTTCTGGCCGGGCTGGTTGGCTACGGGCTTGCCTTTCTTGTCGCCCTCGGACTTCATGGTCAGCTGCAGCACGTTGGTGCCGGCGTTGGTGGCATAAAGCTGCTGGACATAGTAGCTGACGGTTTTGAACATCTGTGTCTGGTCGTACCAAATCTGGTCAGGACGCCACTGCCAGCCGTCGACATGCGCAAAGAGCGGAGCCGGGGTCGTCATGTGCACGATGTCGGCATTGCGCTCAAAACCTGTCATGAAGGCTGCCTCAAGAATAGCGGCTTCGTAGTGGTTCCACTTCTTCCCCTTGCCGTGACAGGCGTATTCGCCGGCGAAAACCTTAGGACCCTTGCGGCTGTAAGTGTCGTAGCGCAGGCCATGTGTCAGGAACCATTGTTCGTCACGGTAGTAGTGCTCGTCTACGAGGTCGGCCTTCAGGGCTGTCATGGCTTTCCAGCCGTCTTCGAAGCGATAGGTGTTGTCTGGAACGTCCTCCGGAACAGGACCGCTGGTGCCGACAATCTTGATGTCGGGATATTTGGCACGGATGGCTGCCACAAAGGGTTTCAGCCGCTCATAGTAGAACTCGCCCCATTGCTCGTTGCCTACACCGATGTATTTCATGTTGAAGGGAGCGGGATGTCCCATTTCGGCGCGGACCTTACCCCACTTGGAGTCTGCAGGGCCGTTGGCAAACTCTATCAGGTCCAGGCAGTCGTCGATATAGGGCTGCAGTTCGTCCTGCTTCACATGGGCGCTCTCCTTGTTCCAGTTCTGGTACTGGCAGGCCATGCCAACGTTGAGGATGGGCAGAGGTTCGGCGCCAATGTCCTCCGAGAGCTGGAAGAACTCAAAGAAGCCGAGGCCGTAAGACTGGTAATAGTCGGGATAGTAGCGAAAGTCAAAAGTGTGCTCCCAGCGGTTCTGGTTGATGGGACGGTTCTCGACGGGTCCTATGCTGTTTTTCCACTGATAGCGTGTAGCCAGGTCGGTACCTTCTACAATGCAGCCGCCCGGGAAGCGGAAAATGCCAGGATGCAGGTCTGCCAGCGCCTGGGCGAGATCGCGGCGCATGCCGTTCTCACGGTTCTTGAAGGTGTTGACGGGGAAGAGCGAAATGTGCTCTAATGCCACGGGTTTCTGGCCTTTCAGGAAAATGCGAAGCTTGGCGTGCTTGTCGTCCTTGGGCGAGGTCAGCTGAATGGTATATTTCTTCCAGTCAGCAGAGGTGATGGCCAGCTCCTGCTCCACAAACTCCTGATGCTCGGCCATGGAATTCTCGTCAATCAGCTGGACGCGGATGGCACCGTTGCCTTGGGGCGCCTTCGCCCAGACGGAGAAACGGTACTGCTCGCCTTTCTTGATTCCGATGCCGAAGAATCCCTCATTGACCAATCCTGTGCGGCGATCCTTATGGCCAGGGTCGGACAGCTTGACATAGTGGGGGCAACGGTTGAAGGGACCGTCGGCTTCCACATCGACATTCCCAAAGGCCTGCCACCCCATCAGGTGCTGGGGAAATTCAAATGAGCGGTTCTTCACGAGTTCACCATACAGGCCGCCGTCAGCGGCAAAGTTGATGTCCTCGAAGAAGATGCCGTACATGGTTGACTGGATGGGAGCTCCCAATTTCTTAGTGTTGACGTCCATGACGTTTTGTGCTGCAGATGCCACTGAGGCTGAAATCAATACAGCACAGGCAAGAAGTTTCTTGTTCATAATTGTCGATTAGTAATATAAATTGTCGATTAGTAAATAATTAGTATTTAGTATTTCCGACAAAATTAGTTAAAAAGTGTGGCATATGCAAAGGTTTTCAAAGAAAAACATTAATTTTGTAGTCTATTTAACGAAATCTAACTAAAAACAAAATATGGAACAGCATCAAACAGGTAGCAAAGCCTACTTATTCTCAATTGTGATGGTTGCCGTATTAGGCGGCCTGTTATTTGGTTACGACACAGCAGTCATTTCTGGTGCAGAGAAAGGCTTGCAGGCATTTTTCATGGAGGCAGGCGATTTTAAGTATACTGATGCCTGGCACGGATTTACATCGTCCTCGGCATTGATTGGCTGCATTATCGGTTCTGCGTTCTCCGGCATGTTGGCTACGAACTGGGGACGTAAACGGTCGCTTATCTTTGCAGGAATCTTGTTTTTCATATCTGCCCTGGGTAGCATGTATCCTGAGTTCCTTTTCTTCGAGAGGGGAAAAGCTACGCATTCCCTGCTGTTGATGTTCAATTTCTATCGTGTTATCGGTGGTGTGGGTGTAGGCCTCGCCTCTGCCATCTGTCCTATGTACATCAGCGAAGTTGCTCCTTCTAATATAAGAGGAATGTTGGTTTCATGGAACCAGTTCGCCATCATTTTCGGACAGTTGGTAGTCTACTTTGTCAATTTCTTCATCTTGGGCGACCATTTACAGCCAGTCGTCGAGGAGATGGGTAAAGGTCTGGCCGCCATCAACCCTGCTGCCCAATGGACCGTGACAACTGGCTGGCGTTATATGTTCGGCTCTGAGGCGGTGCCGGCTGGCATGTTTGCACTTCTCATCTGCTTTGTGCCTGAAACCCCGCGTTATCTTGTTTCCATCGGTCGTGACGACGTGGCGCTGAAAGTGCTTCAGAAGATTAATGGTACGGAGCGTGGAGCCTATGTGTTAAAGCGCATTAAGGATACTATCAAGATAAAGATAGAACCCATCCTGACTTACGGTGTCATGTGTATCTTCATCGGCATCATGCTTTCTGTCTTCCAGCAGGCTGTGGGTATCAATGCCGTACTGTACTATGCTCCCCGCATATTCGGTGACATGGGTATGGAGAACCCCATGGTCATTACCGTCTTCATGGGTATCGTGAACATCCTGTTTACGTTGGTGGCCATCTTTACTGTTGAGAAATGGGGCCGTAAACCATTGCTGATTTGGGGATCGTTAGGTATGGCACTGGGTGCCTTTGGTGTTGCAGCCACTTTCGGCCATTCGGGTCTGGAACTGGTGACAGCCATCTCCATTATGGTTTATTCCGCTTCGTTCATGTTCTCTTGGGGACCTATCTGTTGGGTGCTTATTGCCGAGGTGTTCCCCAATACCATTCGCGGTCAGGCTGTGGCAGTAGCCGTTGCCTTCCAGTGGATTTCCAATTTCATTGTCAGTTCGACCTTTGTGCCCATGTTCAATATGCATCTGACAGAAGGTGACGATTTCGGCCATTGGTTCACTTATGGACTGTACGGTGTCATTTGTGTGGTAGCTTCGTTGTTCGTATGGCGGTTGGTGCCTGAGACAAAGGGAAAGACCCTTGAAGACATGAGTAAGCTCTGGAAGTGGAGAGGCTACGATCCCATCTGGCGTATTGGTAAGATATTTGATAGATAATAATAATGTATATAATAAAATTAAGGTAAGTCATGAAGAGAATCCTTGTTGCTGAAGACAATGACAGCAATTACATGCTGATGCAGTATGTCTTAAAGAATCACTACGAGTTCTTCCGTGCTAAAAATGGTCAGGAAGCGGTGGAGAAAGCGCTGAATGAGAATCCTGACCTGGTACTGATGGATATCAAGATGCCACTGATGGATGGATTGGAGGCAACGAAACAGATAAGGCTGAAGAACTCCGATCTGCCCATCATAGCGCTGACTGCCAATGCTTTTGACAGCGACCGTATTGCGGCCATCGAGGCAGGATGCAACGACTTCCTGGCAAAGCCTGTCGTCGCAGACAAGTGTATCCAAACAATTCAGAAATATATCTAATAAAGCAAGGAGGGCATTTCGTTGTTGAAATGCCCTCCTTGTCTTATTTTTGCAATAGTACCTTTAGAGATATCCTAACCAACGAAGGATGTCATTGAGGTTTGCTACAACCATTAGAAGTATCAGGATGCCGAATCCGACATATTCTGCCCGGATCATGAATGTTTCAGACGGTTTACGGTGCGTAATCATCTCGTAAAGCAGGAAGAGCACATGACCGCCGTCGAGTGCGGGTATGGGCAAGATGTTCATGAAAGCCAGAATGATGCTGAGGAATGCTGTCATTTTCCAGAACATGTACCAGTCCCACATAGGCGGGAACAGGCTGCCTATGGCACCGAAACCGCCTAATGACTTTGCACCTTCTGCAGAGAATACGTACTTCATGTCATCCACATACGATGCCAGCACATGCCATCCGTACTTGACGCCAGCAGGAATGCTCTCGAGGAAACTGTATTCTGTCGTTACGGGCTTGTAGATGTCGGCAATGCTGGGAATAGTGAAGCCCAGTTTCAATTCTGGGGTCAAAACGACAATAGTCGTGTCTTTGCTATTCTCGTTGCCAAACACAATGCTGACGGTACGGGCTTTTAGTGAGTCTGCCTGAGTCTTGGCAGTCAACAGCATGTCCTCGCGGCGTCCAATGAGGTCGATGAACTCATTATAGCTGTCCACGGGGGTTCCGTTTAGCGCCAGAATGTAGTCGCCAGTCTTTATTCCAGCCTTCTCAGCCGGTGAACCAACTAAGACACTGTCGATACGAGCAGGTATCAAAGGACGGACAAAGGATGGGTCTGACTTAATCATGTTGAGCAAATTCAAATCACCAGGCAGAGAGATGCTCATCTGTTTTCCATCCCGGATGATGTCCACCCGTTTTGCCTCAGAAATCTCCCTATAGAGATCGGCAGAGAAATCCTTGAAGGCCTTCTTTTCAGTACCTATTAATATATCGCCATCCTTGAAACCGTATGACTTAGCCTCCTGGTTGAACTTCATACCCAATGTCATGTCTTTGACGGGAACGTAGGTGTCGCCCCACCAGAAGAGTATCTGCGAGTAGATGAACAAAGCCAGCAGGAAATTAACCAGCACACCACCAATCATGATGAGCAGTCGCTGCCATGCAGGTTTCGAACGGAATTCGTAGTCTTGTACGGGCTGCTTCATTTGCTCTGTGTCGAAGCTCTCGTCAATCATGCCCGCTATTTTACAGTAACCACCTAAGGGCAGCCAACCAATGCCGTATTCTGTGTCGCTATTCTTGGGCTTGAACTTAAACAGACTGAACTTCCAGTCGAAGAAGATGTAGAATTTTTCAACCCTCACTCCGAAGAGTTTGGAGAAGAAGAAATGGCCTCCCTCGTGCAGTAGGACGAGCAGCGAGATGGCCAGCATAAATTGTAATACTCTAATTAAAAAAACTTCCATTTATTTTGTTTTTACTTTTTATTGTTTATCCATCAATTCCGTTGCAATACGGCGAGCCTCGGCATCGGTTGCAACATAGGTGTCATAGTCGGGAGAGGCCGAGAAGGTACAGCGGGCCATGGTTTGTTCAATGATGTCGCTCATCTGCAGGAAACCACAGCGGTCTTCCAAAAATCCACGATTGACAATCTCGTTGGCTGCATTGATGATGCAGGGTATGTTTCCGCCTTTCTGAATGGCTTCAAAAGCCAAAGCCAGACAACGGAATTTCTTAAGGTCTGGCTCGAAGAAATCCAGTTTCTGGGCAAAGAAATCCAAACGGTCACTATTCAGATGGAGACGCTTGGGAAACGAGAAAGCATATTGGATGGGCAGTCGCATGTCAGGGACGCCTAATTGGGCTTTGACTGCACCGTCCTGAAACTGTACAGCTGAATGGACAATGCTTTGGGGATGTACTAATACCTGAATCTGCGATGCATTAACGCCAAAGAGCCACTTGGCCTCAATAACTTCAAAACCCTTGTTCATCATTGTTGCAGAATCAATGGTTATCTTCGCTCCCATGTCCCAGGTCGGATGACGCAGGGCATCGGCCTTGCTGACATGTTCCAATTGTTCCATAGTGAAGTTGCGGAATGGACCTCCCGATGCCGTCAGCAATATCTTTTCTATGGGGTTGTCGTCTTCGCCTACCAGACTTTGGAAGATTGCAGAGTGCTCGCTGTCAACTGGCAGGATGGGAGCCCGGTATTCTGAGGCCAGGTCGCGAATCAGCTCACCAGCCACCACAAGTGTTTCCTTGTTGGCCAGACAAATGGTCTTGTGCGCCTTGATGGCATGGATGGTAGGTGACAGTCCGGCAAATCCAACCATTGCAGTCAGAACCATGTCAATGGGAGTGGCTTCTACAATCTCGTCCAACGCCTGCATTCCAGCATAGACCTTGACATCAGGCATATCGCTCATCAGGTTCTTCAGTTCTTCATATCGCTGCTCATTAGCGATAACGATGGCAGCAGGTTTGAATCGATGGGCTTGTGCTGCCAACAGCTCAACCTTATTGTTTGCGGTCAGGCAATACACCTCATAAAGGTCGCTGTGCTCCTCGATAACTTGTAGAGCTTGAGTTCCTATCGACCCTGTGGAGCCGAGAATGGCAATTTGTTTTTTCTTCATATATCTAACAGTCCTTCTGGAATATCCATAAATATTTGTTTTTCTGCTATTTTAATATCCTTGACAAGGTCGCTATTGGCAGGGATAAGCGTATCGTCTTCTAATACAAAAAGTATATTGGCAGTCTGCTCATCAATTGATGTTATGCGCCCTATCGTCTTTCCGTCAGCCGAGTTTATCAGAGAAAAACCGACTAAGCTGCCCAACGACATCGTATCATGATCCTCGTCAGCCAACTTGCGTGGGAAAAAGACTGTGCAGCCTGTCAGTTCGGAGGCACGTTGTTGGGTGTTGATGTCGCAGAACTTCACCAGACATAAAGAGTCGTTGCGGAAACGGTATTCCTCGATGAAAAACGGTACGAGTATGCCGTCAATTTCTAATATCAGATAGTCGGCATCAATGCGGTCAAAGATGTCGTCATCAAATTGGAACGACACTTCCCCCTTGATGCCATGCGCCTTGCCAAGACGGCCTATCTTGTATACCTCTTCTTGCTGAATCATATTCTCTCAATCTTTGCACCTAAAGCGTTCAGACGAGCTTCTATGTCCTCATATCCTCGGTCTATTTGCTCTATGTTGCTGATTTGACTGGTTCCATTGGCGCTCATCGCAGCAATCAGCAATGCAATACCAGCACGGATGTCAGGACTCGACATACGGCTGGCACGTAGCTGGCGGGTGCGGTCATGTCCCACGACAACTGCACGATGGGGATCGCAGAGGATGATTTGTGCACCCATGTCAATCAGTCGGTCAACAAAGAACAGACGGCTTTCAAACATCTTTTGGTGGAAAAGAACCGTTCCTCGTGCCTGAGTCGCTACGACAATAAGAACCGAAAGCAAGTCTGGGGTAAGTCCTGGCCAGGGAGCATCCGCCAGCGTCATAATCGTGCCGTCGATGAACGAGTCCACGATGTAATGCTTCTGGTGGGGAATATAGAGGTCGTCACTGTCAGTTTCAATCTTAACCCCCAGTCTTTTGAAGGCATCAGGGATGATGCCCAGATTCTTGAGGGATACATTCTTTATGCGAATACCGTTGCCACACATGGCAGCCATGCCGATAAACGACCCCACTTCTATCATGTCTGGCAGCAATTGGTGCTCAGTACCGTGCAGACTCTTGACTCCAACGACGGTAATAAGGTTCGAACTGATGCCGCTGATGTTGGCGCCCATGCGGTTGAGCATGTGGCAGAGCTGTTGGATGTACGGTTCGCAAGCAGCGTTATAGATTGTCGTTGTTCCTTCTGCCAGTACTGATGCCATAATGATATTTGCCGTACCGGTGACGGAGGCTTCGTCAAGCAGCATGTAGGTTCCTCTTAGTTTTTTGGCTCCAATCTCATACACGTTCCGCTCTGGAATCTGATGGAATTTCGCCCCCAGACTCTTGAAACCCAGGAAGTGTGTGTCCAGCCGGCGACGTCCTATCTTGTCACCGCCAGGTTTGGTTACGATGGCCTTTCCCATTCGCCCTAACAGTGGTCCAATCATCATGACTGATCCGCGGAGCTCGGCACATTTGTGTACAAATTCGTCGCTCTCCAAGTAGTGTAAGTCGAGTGTTTCTGCTTGGAATGAGAATTCACCCTTTCCCAAACACTCTACCTTTACACCAATGTCACGCAACAGTTGGATGAGGTTGTTCACGTCGCGTATATCAGGAATATTGCGGATGATAACCTTGTCGCTGGTGAGAAGCGTAGCACAGATTACCTCCAGAGCTTCGTTCTTTGCTCCTTGTGGGGTAATGGTGCCGCTCAGCACATGGCCGCCCTCTATCTTGAATGTTGCCATAAGTAGGTGAGGATTCGTTTATTTCTTCTTTTTTCGCTTATTGTCGCTGATGCCAGATGTGTCCATACGGTCGAATCTAAATGTTTGGAGGTCGATTTGTATTTTGCCGTCAGTAAAGCGGGCCAAGTCGTCGGCCACCTTCTCGTCTTCAATAGAGCCGTGTCCCCAAGCCATGAGGTCACGTTTCATCTGGTTGGCAGTCTGCCTCACCAATTCATCGCGTTCAGCTCCTTCTGGCATGGTTTTCAGTTTTTCAAAGACTTGTGTCAACAGTCGCCCATAGTGGCGCAGCTGTGCCTGTTCGTCATGTACGGGATGTGTCATAGGCTGAGGTTTCGAAAGAATCTTTTCAGCATCGTTGACATCATAGGGCCAGTCAATGTCCAGCTGCTTGTGGCTCATAAGAAAAAGGTGATCCCACAAGGTCTGCTCATAGTTAGGCGTGGTGCACAGCTGTGGATTCTTGTTCTCCATCTGTTTGATGATGGTCTGTGCACAAAGGTTACGCTCTTCTTTCGTGGGCAGGCTAACAGCTAATTCTACCATCTTCTGTATCTCGCGTCCGTATTCGGGCAGTACCAACTTTTCACGTTGAGTGTTATAGTCTAATCCTTTGATATCCATATCAAATATTTTACTTTTTTATTATGTTGTCATGAGGGCATCTGCACTTGTTCAGTCCCCCCCAATCCTCTTGTCTCATTGGGTTGTTTAAAGCAATTTCTTGGGCTTGATGGCTACAAAGTCTTTCAGGTAGAAAGGGACAAAGTAGGCAACGTTCTCGAATTGCCCGTTGAGGAAACGTTTTTCTGCCAGTGGCTGCATCCACTTGGCTTGCGGCTCAATACCGTCTATCAGATGCGCATTTGGGTGATTGATAGTTTCTATGCACTTTTTGGCACCATTGCCGAAAAAATAGACAGGACGTTCGTCGAGCCATTGCTTGTATGTCTCCGTGTTGACAATGTCAGCACCAACAGGCCGGATTACTTTCAGCGAACGGTTGTAGAGTGCCGCATACACTTCCATACGTCGGGCATCAAGCATAGGACACAATAGTGCATTTTCTTCCATGTCAGGATTGCGCAGCAAGATGGGCACGCAAAGCAATTCCAGAGTGGGAACGGCTATTAGCTTAAGGTCACGGCCATAGCATATCCCCTTTGCCATAGAGACACCGATGCGTAGTCCTGTATAAGAACCAGGCCCGCAACTTACAGCTACGGCATCAAACGGAATGGCGTGGTTGTCTGTGAACGATAGTGCCTCGTCGACCATTGTGCCCAGACGCTCCGCACCAGCTCCCCGTTCTCCTCGCTCTTCCTGCTGAAAGATGCATTGCCCATCTTCCGACACAGCTACCGAGCAGACGTTCGTACTAGTTTCTATATGTAAAATGCAGGCCATTTTTCTATTATACCTTATTTATTGAGGTGCAAAAGTACAAAAAATGTTCGTAATCTTTGCATCTTTCAGAGAAATTAACGCTCAGAGGGGTAGTGTTAGTACAAAACGCGCTCCTTGCTGGTAGTTTGTATCCAGTTTGATGTCGCCTCCCAATTGTCGTACAATGTTACGGCTAAGCGGTAGCCCGATGCCTACGCCATCCTTGAATTCGTCAAGCTGGACAAATTCGCTGAATATCTCGTCAGCTTTTTCCTTCGGGACACCGCATCCTGTGTCTTCAATGCTGATTGTAAGTACATTGTCCTCCTCCTGACATTGCATGCGTATGCTGCCACCTTCAGGGGTAAATTTCATAGCGTTGTCCAGCAATTGGCCGATAGCTTGGGTGACATATTTTTCGGAAGTGTTAATGGTCAGCGTATCAGGTATGAGACTGTCGAACGAAAAATGGTAGTGCTGATTGTCGGCAATGCCACAATTGATGATGGCAGAATAGCAGAGCTGGGTGGCATTAATGCAGTCCGTCCGTTCTATCAGGGTGCGGCTATTGGAATCGGCCAGTGCCAATAGCCTATTGATAAGTGAAGTGATGCGGTTGGTGTTTTCCTCGATATTGGTGCATGCCTCCTTGCGAATCTCAATGGGAAGCTCCGCACCGTCCTGTGCCAATATCTGGGAGAAACCAGACAGGATGTTCAGTGGTGTACGGATTTCGTGGGAAATGTTTTGGATGAAGTCCGTTTTCATGCGTAGCGACTCTTCTGCCTGGGCACGGGCAATGGCAAGTTCTTCGTTCTTTTTCTTCAGGCGGCGGTTGGACCAATACCAGTAACTCAACAATAGTGCAAGTGCCACAGCAATGGTAATTGCTATAATAGTGATACTGTGGTTGCGTTCCAGCCGTTTGACCAGTTCCATCTCGCTGACCTGAAACATGGTGTTTAATTCGTTGATTTGGGTACGTGCATCCTTCTTGTATATGGAGTCAGACAGCTCGTAGAGGTTTTTGTACATCTCAGCGGCTTCCTGATAGTTGCCCAGTCCTTTCATGATTAGCGCCCGTTGCTTGTAGATGAGCAGCAATGACGACATGTCACTTAAGTTGAGGCTCTTTTCCAACCGTTGCGTATTGTAGTCAAGTGCTTTCTCGAAGTCTTTGCGCTGTAGCCACAACTGGGCCCGATAGTAGAGGATGCTGAGTGTAATGAATTCGCTGGCTTGGGTGTTGTGCTTCTCGACCTTGTCGATGTCCTCCTCTGCATCGTTCAACTTGCCCAATCCTAAGTCCTGCTGGACGCAAGCCAAATAGTAATAGGAATACCATATGCCGATGTTATGCAACTTGCCGTTCTTGGCCTTTTCTTCATTGGCCATTGTGTCGAGCGCAACTTTCCATTGGGCCGTAATGGCACCCATTTCGTCATAACGCTTCTGCTCGTTGAGGGCATCCAGATAGTAGGAGAAAATATCGTTGAGCGTGCTGGCATTACTGTTGCTGAGCTTGATGTGGTCAAGACTCTGCTGGTAACACTTGATGGCTTCGTCTAAATAGCCCATGTTGATGTAAGCATTGCCCATCGCGTAGAAAGCCAGGGCGATACCGTAGTTGTTGTTGTGCTGAATGGCATCGTTGTGCATCAACTTGACCTCCTTCAGCCCAGTATTGACCTTACCCATGAAGACGTAAGTGTTCACTAAGTGCATCCATGTCTCGTAATAGTGCTCCCAGCATCCCTGGCTCTTGTGGAACTCCATGTCAATAGGGGCTTGGAGAATCAGCGAGTCGTTCTGGTCGTTGTTATAGAGATTGCAGATGTGATTTATCCGACGGCTGCTTTCTTTGTTTTCGCTGTCGTCGGCAAAGGTTGGCAATAGGGCCAGCATCAGTAGCAAAATGGTCAGGTAGGCTTTTCTCATAATGCTGCAAAGATACAAATAAATTCCGAATTGTGTACATTTCATAGATAGTTTTTTATTCCTTTATGCTCTGTGTCCATAGCTAGATATCTCGGAAAATGAAAATAAATATTAAATAATTTTGCTTTTCTCTCGGTTTGTACTACCTTTGCATGCATATTAAAAATGATAAGGTAATTATGATACAGTCAATGACAGGCTACGGTAAGACACTTGTAGTCTATAATGGTAAGAAAATCAATATTGAAATCAAGTCGCTGAATTCCAAGCAGCTCGATTTGACAACACGTATAGCTCCGCTCTATCGTGAGAAAGAGATGGAGGTCAGGCAGATTATAGCAGAGAAACTGCTCCGTGGAAAAGTAGAGTTTTGCATCTGGGTGGAAAAGGATGCTGCTGTTGAGGCAGCTCCTGTAAA
Organism: Prevotella sp.; assembly: GCA_017474925.1. GTDB lineage: Bacteria > Bacteroidota > Bacteroidia > Bacteroidales > Bacteroidaceae > Prevotella. The sequence goes on from JAFVGN010000049.1 coordinate 49,172, forward strand.
TGTAGCCTTGATGCAGAGCTATTACAATCAGTTGCAGACATTTGCAGACAAGAACCGCCTGACCGGTATCGATTGGATGCAGACGCTTATCCGCATGCCTGACGTGTTGTCCAAGGCTGAGGTTGAAGTTCTTGACGAAGAGGAATGGACTGCTGTGCGCCAAGGTGTCGTTGAGGCTGTACGGAATTTGGTAGACTTCCGTACGCAGGAAGGCGCGGCGCTCGAGAAGAAGTTCTCTGAGAAAATTGACAATATCGAGCAGCTGCTGGCCAGTGTCGAGCCCTTCGAAAAGTCGCGTGTGGAGAAGATACGTAACCGAATAGTGGATGGGTTGAAGCAGATTCCGGAGGCAGAGTATGACAAGAACCGTCTGGAGCAGGAACTCATCTACTATATTGAGAAACTGGACATCAGCGAGGAGAAGCAACGCCTGACGAACCATTTGAAGTATTTCCGTGAAACCATGAACGACCAGCCTGGACAGGGAAAGAAGTTGGGCTTTATCGCTCAGGAAATGGGGCGTGAGATTAATACCACGGGATCAAAATCCAATCAGGCTGAGATGCAGAATATCGTGGTGAAGATGAAGGACGAGCTGGAGCAGATTAAGGAACAGGTATTAAACGCGTTGTAATGAAGGGAAAAATGTTGATAGTCTCTGCCCCCAGTGGCAGTGGCAAAAGCACCATTGTCCAGTGGCTGATGCAGGAACATCCTGAACTGAGGCTGTATTTCTCGATATCGTGTACCTCGCGAGCCCCTCGTGGCAATGAGCAGAACGGTGTGGAGTATTTCTTCCTGACGCCTGAGGAGTTCCGTGAGAGAATAGCTAAAAATGAGTTTCTGGAATACGAAGAGGTGTACGAAAACCGTTTCTATGGTACACTCAAGCAACAGGTGGAAAACCAGCGCGAGGCGGGGCAAAACGTTGTGTTTGACGTTGATGTGAAAGGTGGGGTGAACATTAAGAAATATTATGGAGGCGATGCCCTGAGCCTTTTTATCCAGCCTCCTTCGGTCGAGGAGCTGCGCAGACGCTTGGAAGGACGTGGTACGGACACCTCTGAGGCTATTGCACAACGGTTGGCTAAGGCAGAGTATGAACTGACTTTTGCCCCCCAGTTTGACCGTGTAGTCGTCAATGACGACTTGGAACAGGCCAAGCAGGAAATACTTAGCATTGTCAAAGAATTCCTGGCATGAGGAAGATTGGGATTTTTGGCGGCTCATTCAATCCAATTCACTGTGGGCACATCGCATTGGCCAAAGCTGCGTTGGAGCAATGTGGCTTTGACGAGGTGTGGCTGATGGTGTCGCCCCAGAACCCCTTGAAACAAGGATCGTCGGAGTTGCTCGACGACCGTCTGCGCTACGAGATGGCTAAGAAAGCATTGGAAGGTGTCGAGGGAGTCGTTGCCTGCGACTATGAATTTCACTTGTCGCGCCCTTCCTATACTTGGAATACCTTGCAACATTTGAGCAACGACTATCCTGATTGCGAGTTTAGGCTGTTGATAGGCGGCGACAACTGGGCACACTTCCAGCGTTGGCGCCACTGGAAAGATATCCTGCGTCAGCATGGTGTTGTTGTCTATCCTCGTGGTAATTACCCAGGAACCATCCAGATGCCGCTTCTTCAGGTGTCGAGCACGGAGATTCGCGAACGAGTCAAGCTCCGTCAGCCCATTACCGGACTGGTGCCTGCCGCTATTGAGCAGCAGGTGACGGACTACTATTCCTGTAGTCGTCAATCATGTCCATCAGACAATCACTCTTCCCGGTAATCGTCTTTCTGCAGAAAATCTTATCGCTGTTGATGAGCCTGTCAAAGTCTTCCTCTGTGAAGACCTTGATGCCATTGGTGTAGTCGATGAAGGTCAGTGGCGTGATGCTTTCCAGGTTCTTGAACTTCCCCTTCATCTGTATGGCCTTTGTGGCAAAGTCTGAATGGGCCGTAAGGGTAGGAATAAAGGTCTCGTCAGGTGCAAAACCATCATGGAAATAGTGTACATACTGAGGGTGTTCGTCCCAATAGCTGAGGGCCAGTTGTGCCAGTTCGGGCGAGATGGCCCACCACATGCTGCCCTTGTATAACACGTACTCCCGCCCTTCGTCCTTGAAGCGCAGCGACTTACGGATTCCCAGTGCATAGATGATGTGGCGCAGGGCTACGCGGAACTTGCTGCCCAGCGAACCATACTTCCACGACTTGTAGTTGAAGGGCCGGTGCTCGCGATATAGTTGGGCTGCTTCGCCCTGACCTTCCATGCATAGGGTGACAATGAATTCCCGTCCCTTCTGTTCTGCGAAGTACGACTCTATGCGTTCATTGCTCCATAACGGATAGTCAAGTCCGCTCAGCGATATGAAGTAGTCGATGGGCATTTGTTGATGCAGTTCGAGAGCCTTGCGAATCATGGTCATCTGCGCCTCGACTACCCCTATGCTGCCCCACATCACGTCCGTCCGGTTCTTGACGAAGCAGACGCGTGGATCGCTGATGATGCTGGTGAATGGCTGGATATCGGACTTGGCATCGATATGGACCATGAACACCGATTGCTGTGGCAGACTCTCTATCATCCTTTTCAGATGAACAGGGTCATTGTGGGCGGAGATGATGAATGCAAATCTCATAAATTCGTTTATTTGTTGCGCAAAGTTACGAAAAGTCGAGAGAAATGCAAAAGGAAAACTCGTTTTTCTTCTCATTTCCGAGACGGAGTAACTTCTTCGTAGCAAAAAGTACGAAAAATCGAGAGCAGAACAAAATAAATTTGGCTTTTCTTTTGTTTTTTCGTACTTTTGCACGAAAAAGAAGAAGAATGCAAGAAATAACCCCCGACCTGCAACCTCGTTGGAATGCCATTATTTTGGATATCCTAAAGAAGTTTATCGCCCTCTGCGAGGAGCATCACTTGACGTATTACTGTTGTGGAGGTACAGCTATTGGTGCCGTGCGCCATCATGGCATGATTCCTTGGGACGATGATATCGATGTGTTCATGGCACGTCCTGACTACGACCGCCTGCTCCAGATTTGTGAACAACAGGATTTGGGCGACTACGAGTTGTGTACGCCTCGCAACACGGATAACTATTTCATGTACTTCTCCAAGCTGTGCAAGAAGGGTACCACCATTCTGGAGCGTCGCGACACTCCTTGTGTCTTTGGGCTTTTTGTCGACATCTTTCCCTTGGACGGAACGGCCGAGGATATGGAAGAGGCCCTGCAGTTGAAACGACGCTTTACCAAAATTCAGAACCGGCTGGCCGCCATTTCTGCCCATAACACTTTTGGCGAGTATCTTTCTTTGCTGTTTGACCCTCATGAGTGGGGACGCTTCTGTCACAAGACGCGTGGTTTTCTGGGGCGTGGCAGCTACCGTCGCAAGTTGTTGCGCATGATGGACGACATTGCCTACCGTCATCCCTTCGGCTCAACAAGCCATGTGGTGGTCTATCCCGGTATCTATGGCGACAAGGAAATCTATCCCCTTGCATGGGTCAGCACGCCCGTCAAGTTTCCCTTCGAGGGCTTGGAAGTATGCCTTTCTGGGGGCTACGACCACTACCTGCGTCATTTCTTTGGCGACTACATGCAGTTGCCTCCTGTCGAAAAGCGCGAGTCAACCCATTACAAGGAATACTTCAACATGGACGAGGCCGAGACAGCCGAAGAGGTCATGCGAAAAATAGGCCGCGGTTGAAGACGGCATGATACGTTAATTTGAGCAGAACGAGATGACCGGCAAGCGTGTTTCCATCGTATTATGTACCTATAATGGCAGTCGCTACCTGCGTGAACAGATGGACACGCTGGTAGGGCAGACCTATCCTGTGAGCGAGATCATCGCGCAGGATGACGGCTCTTCTGACCATACGATGGACATTCTGCGCGAATACGCTTCGCGCTATCCTTACATCAAGGTCTTTACGAACGATGGTGAACACGGGGTGAATGACAATTTCTTCCATGCCATCCGTCGGGCTACGGGCGACTATGTAGCCATTTGCGACCAGGACGATGTGTGGGAGAAGGACAAGCTTGCTCGTCAGATGGCAGCTGTGGGACGTGCGGTGCTGTGTGCCGGACGCTCGGTGCCTTTCTCTCAGGACGGCTCTCCGGTGAACCAGGATTCTAGGACGCCGAACGTCACCGTGCTGCGGATGATGTACAGTGCCGAGATTGCCGGCCATACGATGCTGTTGCGTCGCGACTTCCTGATGAGCCTGCCTATGGACTGTGGCATGTATCACCATAATTATTACGATATGATATTCTCCGTGGCGGCAGCGGCCTGCGAGGGCATTGTCTGGCTGGACGACGTCCTGGTGCATCAGCGCCGTTATCAGGATGCCACCACTTTTTCTTCCTCATGCCAGCAGCAGCCTTCCGTCTCCAACGGATGGAACATGCTGAAGTGGTGTCTCTCACACTACGGCGAAGTTCATGCCTTGGCACTACCTTATTATAATGAGTGGGAGGAGCTGCTGAGGCTTTTGCCTGTCGATACGAAGAGTCGTCGTGACGGCATCCGGATGATGCAGTTGCAAAAGGGTAGGGGTGTTGTCAATTTCCTGCGCTTTCAGTGGTTTTGCCTGCGCCATCGTACCGAACTGTTCCATACGCGTGGCAGTGATCCTTTCAATCTGCTTCGTGCCTTACTCTATCCGTTGACTTCGTGCTACTATCGGCGCGACTTGATCAAGGACAGGAAGTAGTTCAGACATTCGTCGAAAATCCTGACCTTGGCCACTTTCATGATTAGAATGTAGGCAGCTGTCGCAACGGCCATCCGTACCGCGATACTCACGATGGGCTGTCTGATGTCCCGTGCGGCCAGGTAGGCTATGGTCATGCAACCTACTGCCGACAGCAGGAAGGGCACGATGTCTTTCAGAACGTCCAGGAAGCGAAGTCCTGTCAGCCTGCCAGCCAAAACCTGCCAGACAACAGTCCATAGTACCTGCATCAGTGCAAAAGCCGCCACCATGCCTGTGACGCCCCATTGGCTGAAGGTCAGGATGAAGCCTATCTGAACGGCAATCTGGGCTGCCGTACTCCACATGTAGGTGTCGGAGCGGCCGTGACTGATGAACAGGTTCTGGTAGAGCGTCTGAATAGGCAGGAAGGCTCCTCCTATGCAGAGGATGCGCAGCAGCGACACGCTGTCAGTCCACTGTTGACCCAACAGCAGTACAATGAAGTCGGCAATCAGTCCCAGCCCCAACATGGCCGGCATAGAGAGGAATGCCGTGAACCGCAGCATTTTGCGGAAGACATTAAGCTGGCGGTCTTCTTCCTCGTTGATGGAGGCCAGTATGGGTTGTGCCACCTGCTGAATGGTACCTGATATGAGCGAGTGCCCCATCGTATTCCACTTGCTGGCTTGGGTGTAGTTGCCCACGGCACCGGCTGAGAACAGACGGCCGAAGATGACCGACAGGATGTTGCTGTTTATCTGGTTCATGATGTTGGTCAGCAGTATCTTGCTGCTGAATCCGAACATCTGTCGGACGGGTCTCAGGTCGATGTGCATCGAGGGCATCCAGCGTACATAGTAGAGCCGTCCTACGTTCACCAGACAGATGTAGGCAAACTGTTGCCAGGCCAGACTCCAGTATGAGTATCCGTTCAGTGCCAGTGTGATGCCTACGACGCCGCTACCTGCCAATGCCGTGAAACCAGTCACGGCTTTTTCGCGGTTCATCATGTTGCGGAACATGTAGGCGGCGTGTGCCGTACCGATGCCTGCCACGACGAAAGAGGCGAATACCAGCCGCGACAGATCTACCAGTCCGGGTTGGTGGAAATAGCGAGCAATGAGCGGAGCGGAGAAGAAAAGCACTAGGTAGAGGGTCAGCGATACGAACGTGCTGAACCAGAATACGGCGTTGTAGTCGCGCTGCGTAGCTTGTTTCAGGTTGGTTATGGCTGCTGTGAACCCGCTCTCCTGCAGGGAGCCTGCTATGGCCGAGAAGATGGACAGCATGCCCACCATGCCATATTCTGCCGGTTCCAGCAGGCGACCCAGGACGATGCCGATGAGTGCACTCAGCAATTGTGTGGTGAGATTGTTCACAGCCCCCCACATCAGTCCCTTCGCTGTCCGTTCCTTCAAACCGTCACCCATTGGCCTCCCTGACTTTCTCCAATATTTCCTTCATGTGGTGGGCATACATGCTGTAGAGCCGCTTACCATTGCGCTGGCTCTGCTCGCCGGTGAATCCCTTGTTCCACAGGCGCATGCCTCCAGCCGACAGCGAACGGAAACGGGCGTCATACCAGCCAACCTGCAGCCCTGAGAGCCAGGCGCGCAGACACAACTCGTCGTCGTCGTACTGGAACGGGGCAAAGTCGGCATCGATATGGTGCAGGTGCTCCATGAACAAGTCACGGCGAATCCACATGGGTGCCCTGTTGACAGAAGGCACGAAGCGGAACTCCCCGCTCTTCAACGTCTCGTCGCGCATGCCGTGCCCCCAGCGATTCTCATCATCAAAGTCGATGCGCAGTCCCCAATTGCCGCCGATGATGGCCAACCGGGGGTGCTGTTTGAAGTAGCCGATGGCCTGCGCCATCCATTGCACGTCGGAGTCGAAGTCGTCATCGTCCTGCAGCAGCACGATATACTTACCGTTCGACAGCCGGATGGCCTTGTCGTACGTGCGATTCTCGTACAGGTCGTTGGCCCGCAGCAGAAACTCGTTGGCACCCGTCAGTGCTTGGGCCAACCGCTGGGTATGCTCCAAGCTCGAACCGTCGTCAATCACAATAATCTCGATATCCTTACGGTGGCGCAGTTTCGGCAGGATGTGGCACACCTGCAGGCTCTTGTCGTGCGATTGGATGATGATGCTCACCTCTGGCGTGTCGTTGTATCCCTTGGCAACCCATGCTGCGTACGACTTCTGCGGAGCTCTCTTCGTGCGTTTCAGAATCGCTAGCCGTATTTTTTCCAATAAAAGCTTCATTTTTTCACTATTTGCGTGCAAAGTTACGAAAAATAAATGGATTTATTTTGTTCTGCGCTCGACTTTTCGTAACTTTGCCCACATAAAGACTATTCTATGGAAACATTACCCAAAAAACCAAGACTGGAATGGCTGGACGCCATGCGTGGTTTCACCATGATTTTGGTTGTGGCAAACCACGTCAGCCAGACAGGCTTCATGCAGGCTGTCAAGTTCTCGTCCTCGCTGTCGTTCCTCATTCTTTTCCGCATGCCGCTGTTCTTCTTCATCAGTGGTTTCCTGGCCTACAAGGCTTCCCAGGTATGGGACGTGCGAAACCTCTGCCGGTTGGTTGGCAAGAAGCTGCGTATACAAATCATCCCCACGCTGGTGTTCTTCTTCCTGGGTATGGCGGTGCTCTATCAGGATTTCTTCGTTGCCGTCGAGGAGAAGTTCCATTCGCCCCTGAAGGGTGGCTACTGGTTCACCATCGCCCTGCTCTACATGTTCATCATCTACTACCTGTTCGCCTATCTGGAGAGTAAGATGCGCTGGAAATCGTGGATCCCCATTACCCTACTGTTCCTGGTGTCCATGTGCGTCTACGAGACTTGCTACCTGCCCAATGACTTCTGGTGGGCCTTCGGATACCGTAAGACCAAACCAACCACCTTCCTTGACGACACCTGCCTCATACAAGTCATGCTCTACATGCCCTTCTTCCTTTATGGCAACATCGTACACCGCTATTGGGACCGTGCCCAGCGCGTCATGGATTCCAAGTGGTTTTTCCCGCTCATCGTCGTGCTGGTCATCCTGGCCACGATGGACTCGCTCAAGTGGCATGTCATGCGCATGCAGTGGGCGGTCATTCCCCTGACGCTGGCCCGTTTCATCCTGCTCACCGTGACCTTCATGTATTTCCGTCACTATGCCAAGTACTTCACCAAGTTCACGTGGGTGGGGCGCACTCTGCAGTACATTGGCCGCCGCACCCTCGACATCTATCTCATCCACTACCTGTTCCTACCCAACCTGCCTGGTGTGGGATCGTTCTTCAAGGCCAACCAGCACAATTTCGCCATTGACCTGACGCTGGCCGTCCTTATTGCGCTGTTGGTCATCGGGTTCAGCTGTGTCACCAGCAACATCCTGCGTGTTAGCCCGTTCTTCAAGAAGTACCTCTTCGGCCGGTCGTGATGAAATAAGAAAAAGCGCGCGAAGCCATCGATGAGTTCACGATGACTTCATCTGGGCGGCGGGTGAGCATCATCATGCAATGAGATGCAGCGGACATCAACGAAAGAAGACGCCACATCGAAACGTGGCGTCTTCTTGGGTTATTTAGCAATAGTCGGGTTTGGCGGGACTTACTTGCCGAGCCACTCTCTGAGCTGTTTCTGGTATTCGAAGATAGGCAACGTAGGATTGTCGAGTGCCTGCATCATATTGACAATGGGAAGGTTCTGACGGCCGTCCTCTTCGTTCCCGTTGTCACCGTTCTCGACATTCTCACCGTTTTCACCATTGTCTTCCGGCAGTTCGTAGAAGTAGATGATAAAGTCGCGGATCAGCTTCTCAATGTCAACGCCTGAATCCTCGGACATCTCCTCGAAGTCCTGTTCGGTGTAACCGGTCTCCTGTATGGCCATGGCGACAAGCTGTTCCAAGTCAACATCGGCAGGTAAACCAGTTCCTGGCACCTGTCCCAGACTGGCAAGCACCTGCTTGATAATGGCGCGACAGTCGATGCCCATAGCATCCAGCTGGCGCATGAGTTCCACGGGGTCGTCAGACTGCTCGATGAGTTGCTCGTATTCAGGGTTAAGCCTGTCGTTGGTGTACATCTGGGGCCAGGCAGCAACAGCAGCTAGACTCTGGATGAAGAAGATAGACGTGGCACTCAGGTGTCCCAGCTTAGGTACGATGAAGTTGGTCTGCAGGTTAGTCTTACCAGGAATGATGTGGGGCGTGTAACCGTTCTCCCTGAGATAGGAGAGGATGGGGCGGGCACACTGTACGGGTACGTAGTCGTCACCACGTGAATGGAAGATGTAGAGACGCTGGCTGGGGTCAGTCTCCCAGTTGTTTTCAACGTTGAAGGTCTTAAGGATTTCCTGCATAGCCAGGCTCTGCTCTGACTCTAGGTCGCAGTAGGCATCGCTCAGGATTTCGTGAATCTTCTTCTCGCGTCCGATGCTATCGCAGACAGGCCATGAGGAGTATTGCTTTGACAGTATCAGCTCGTCAATGCGGTCGCAAATGTAAGGCTGGAAGACATCCTTGTAGTCAATGTTCAGCATTTGGGTCTCTTTGGTGCACACCATGATCAGCAGAGGTACGGCATTGTAGGCAGTCTCGTCAAGGATGACATATTGGCGGTAGGCCTCGCAAATGTCGCTGGGGCTGCCACCGGCAAAGGTCTTGTCGAAGGACACCTGATCGGCATACTCCTTGTCGCGAACCTTCTGGACTATCAGGGCGTCATAGCCGCCGCTAGAGTAGCCCACGTTGAAAAGCAGGGGACCGTAGTCGAAGCCCATCTTGTCGAGTAGCTGGCGGGCAGCCAGCAGACCGTCGAGCGTGGCGTAGGCGTTAGGAGTGCCTTGTGCGAAAGCCTGCGGGAAGCGTTCCGTGGCACCGAAGCCGAAGAAATCGCTCTCAACGATGATATAGTTAGGCTTCAGCGGATTGGCCAGGAACATGTTCTCGAGCTCACCGTTCTCCCTGGTCGGGGCCTCGTCCTTGTGGAACTTGGTGTAGTGGTTGAATAGCAGGATGCCCTCGCACTTGGCCTCACCTTCCCAAAGGTTCTTGGGAATGAGAATGGTTCCGCTCAGCGAGATGGACGCTCCGGTGGGGTCAACGCTAGGATAGACGTAGTTCAGCTTCATGATGGAGCGCTCCTGCTGTAGGTTCACGGGGATACCGTCGGCATCGATGTCGAAGGAGAGTTTGTCGGGGAACTGCTCATAGATAACAGGCTCGCTGCCAATCTCGAGCTCGTCGAACTTGGCTTTGATACCTTTGAGCACCTCGCCGTCATAGGTGGTCACAATCAGTGTTCCGTCGTCGTTAAAGTCGATGGAAGAGAGCTCGGAGCTAGTAAATACTTTCATTGTACCGTCGGCCATCTTGATCTTGACGATCTTGGCGCTGACAGCCATAACGGCTACAAGAGCCAGCAGGGTAAGTAGAATTTTCTTCATAGCTGTTTACTTCTTAATGACCTTGCGTACCTTATTATCTTCACGAATCACATAGACACCCTTGCTGTTGCCGGGATCCCCCTGCAGGCGGCGTCCATCCACAGTGTACCAGTCGCGCGTCGTGACGCTGGTGTTCAGTTTTTCCTGTCTGACGCCCGTCGTCTGGTCTTGACGGCGTACGACAGCCTCTTGAATGTCGTTCAACCTGGTATTGTCATCGTAGATGATGCAGATGCTCTCGCGGTCGAACGTAATGCGCTTCACTTGTTTGCCGTTATCAGCTGTCTGACCTTGCGCATTCAAGGCACAGCAGCTCAGCACGACGGCAGAGAAATAGACAAATACTTTTTTCATATATTTACCATTTAAAAGTAAAAAATTGGATGAATTAATTAAGCTATCGAGATTGCAGCGTTGAGTGTCACTCCTTGCCAATGAGTCCTATCTTCGAGGCACGTATAAACTCGATGATGTGCCTGATGAACGGTCCGTCAGGAACCTGCTCCTCAATCTGGTTGACGGCATCGAATAGGGCTGTCTTGCTGTTGAACACCAAACGGTAGGCATTGGCGATGTGCTTCAGCGTCTTTTCATCGACACCATGCAGGCGTGCCACATGGGTATTGACACCACCATACTGGCGCTTGTTGGTGAAGATGATATAGGGAGGGACATCATGCGAGAAGGTGGTGCCGGCCTGTATCATGGAGCCGGATCCCACGCGGGTCTGGGCATTCTCAATGACGGAGGAGGAGAAAATGACACCATCCTCGATCAGGCAGTCGCCGGCTATCTTGGTGCCATAGCCGAAGACGCAACGGTTGCCGACCTTGGTATCGTGCGAGATATGGGCACCTTCCATCAGCACGTTGTCGTTGCCTATGACGGTCTGGCCGCCATGATGGGTGGCACGGTTGACAACGACGTTCTCGCGGAAGATGTTGTTGTTGCCGATGACACACTCGCTTTTCTCGCCACGGAACTCGAAGTCCTGGGGCAGGGCGGCAATGACAGTACCCTGGTGCACCTTGTTGTTGTTGCCCATGCGGGTACCGTTACAGATGCTGACAAAGGGGAAGATGATGCAATTGTCGCCAATGACCACATCGTCTTCTATGTAGACGAAGGGGAATATCTTACAGTTGTTGCCGATTCTTGCCTTGGGCGATACTTCGGCTCTTGGACTTATTTCACTTGCCATAATTCATTGTTATTATAGGAATGATGATTGGTGCGGTTATTTACCACCGCCGCCTAATGCCGTATACAGCGACACCACGGCCTGCATCTTGCTAAAGTCGTTGGCAACCTTGTTGATCTGGGCAGAACGCAGCTGGGTCTGGGCTGTCAGCACCTCGAGATAGGTGGAACTCGAGCGCTCGTAGAGGGTACGTACGTCTTCCACCGTCTTGGCAAGCAGCTCTATACGCTGGGCCTCGATCTGTGAGTTGGCATCGTATTGGTTGTAGTTGACAAGAGCGTTGGACACCTCGTTTCCTGCTGAGAGGATGGCATTCTGCCAGACGTTGAAGGCCTGCTCGTACTTCAGCTTCGACACCTTCAGGTTGGCTGTCAGTGCACCACGAGCGAAGATGGGCTGTGTGAGGCTTCCAAACAAGTTGATCAGCCACTTGCCCGGGTTGATGGTACCGTTGACATTGGAGAAAGCCCCCGTGGCATTGATGGTAATGGTAGGATAGAACTGCGAGCGCGCCGTCTGCACGTCGTGGAAACAGGCTGCCAAGTTCATCTCGGCATTATGCACATCGGGGCGGTTCTTCAGCAGGGCAATGCCGACACCCGTTGAGAACTCGGTGGGCAGCGACTGTTCGGCCAGCGTCGAGCGGGGAATCTGCTGTCCGGCCTGCCCGATGAGCAGGCTGAGCGCGTTTTCCGTAGCACGAATCTGGCGACGGAACTCGTTGGCCTGCGTCTGGGTTGACAGATAAGCAACCTGAGCACTCTGTACGGCGGTAGAGCGGGCGCGTCCGAGCTTGTACTGCAGCTGCATCATCTTCCACGTTTCTTCGGCCATTCCAGCCATCTCAGTGGTAATACGCAGCTGCTCGTCGAGCATCAGCAGGGTATAGTAGGCATTGGCAACGCCGCTGACCACCTGGGCGCGGACTGCCATCTGGTAGTCCTTGTATCCCAGAAGTTTCATCTGTGTGGAACGCTTCTGTGACAAGATGTTGCCGAACAAGTCTAGTGTCCACGATGCCGTAACGGGTAGCGTGTAGGACTTGGTGGTCTTTGACGGGTCAGTATAGACGGTCTGAATGCTTCCCATGCTACCAGTGGTGCCAAAGGAGATGGCAGGCAGGAAGGCTAGCTTGGCTGCCTTCAGCATTGACTCGTACATCTTTACAGTCAAGGTTGCATTTTGCAGGTTAGCATTCTTCTGCAAGCCCTGTTCTATAAGGACCTGCAGTTGTGGGTCGGTGAACACGGCCCTCCAGGGCAGGTTGCCGAACGAGGCTGTATCCTGTAAGGAAACGGCCAGGGTGTCGACATCCGACACAGCATCACGGATGAGTCCCTCGGTGTTGACGTCAGGACGCTCATACTTATTATATAGACCGCAACTGGCAAGCAGCATGGTCGCGGCTGCAAAAACTAATAACTTCTTCATAGCTTTTTATTTCTCCAGTTCATAATCTACAGGACGGTGGGCATACTGTTCAATCTCAGAGAGCACGCTGGGATTAATATCTTCACCCTCGAACTTCAGGGGCTTGAACTTCTCTTGCAGCGTCTGGAAGATGACAAACAAAGTAGGCACGACAAGTACCTGACACAACGTACCTATCAACATACCACCTACGGCAGCGGCACCTAGCGTCTGGTTACCGTTCTTGCCTACACCCGATGCAAACATCATAGGCAACAGACCGATGACCATCGCCAATGACGTCATCAGAATAGGACGCAGACGGGCAGCAGCACCCAGTACGGCAGCCCACGAGATGGCCATACCCGTCTGGCGTCGCTCCAGGGCGAACTGCACAATCAAGATGGCGTTCTTGGCCAACAGACCTATCAGCATGATGAGTGAAATCTGCATGTAGATGTCGTTAGAGTGTCCGAACAACATGGTAAAGAGGAAACAGCCAGCCAGGCCGAAAGGCACTGAGAGCACTACAGCCAGCGGCAGGATGTATGACTCGTACTGGGCCGACAGGATGAGGTAGATAAAGATGAAGCACAGAGTAAAGATGACACCCGTGGTGTTCGAGGCCTTGGCTTCCTCACGCGTCAGACCGCTATACTCGTAGGTATAGCCCAGAGGCAGATAGTCGGCAGCAACCTCTTGTGCAGCCTTGATGGCCTCACCCGTGGAATAGCCGCTGGCAACCGTTGCCGTCACATTGATGGAGGTGAACAGGTTGAAACGGTTGATGTTCGACGGACCATAGACACGCTCCATGCGGCAGAACTCCTCGACAGGCGACATGCCGCCCGGAGTACGGACATAGATGCTCTTGAGTGACTCCTCTGTCATGCGCGTTTCGGGCAGACCCTGTACCATAACGCGGAACAGCTTGCCATAAGCGTTGAAGTTGGAGGCATAGAGACCGCCGTAATATCCCTGTAAAGTGGTTAGCACGACTGTAGGCGAAATGCCTGCCTGCTTACACTTGGCCACATCGACATGCAGCATGTACTGAGGATAGTTAGGATTGTAGGAAGTCTGGGCAGTTTGGAACTCTGGACGCTTGTTCAGCTCAGTCAGGTAGTCCTTGACTATGCCATAGAATTTGTCGAGCGAACCACCGGTACGGTCCTGCATCACGATGGAAATACCAGAGTTGGCAGAGAAACCGGGAATCATAGGGGGCGAGAAGGCAAGAATCTGGGCATCCTTGATATGGGCTGTCTTCAGGTAGATCTGTGCCAGCACACCATTAGCCTCATAGGGATTCAAGAAGAAGCGGTAGATGCCATCGCCTTCCCAAAGTCCGCTGAGTTTCCAGAAGAATCCTTTCTGACGCTCTGAGAATGGTTTCAGCTTGATGATGAAGGTTGCCTGGTCAGAGCCTGAGCCGGCAATAAAGTTATAACCCTGAATCTGCTCGCGGCTTTGGATGGCAGGGTCGGCAGCCAGAATACTGTCAACCTGACTGATGACACGCTTGGTGCGCTCCACCGAAGTAGCAGGGGGCATCGATATGGTACAGAAGATGGTACCAGTGTCTTCGTCGGGCACAAGGCCTGTCTTAGTGGTGGCTGCTGTGGCAACTAGAGCGACTATTCCTACCAGCACCAGAAAGAAAATGAGGATAGGACGGCGCACCCATTTCTCAATGATGCCTTTGTACTTTCCCAGCAAAGATTCGTAGGCAGTATTGAACGATGCATGGAAACGGTCGATGCGCGACATTTTCTTCTCGTGCCCCTCTTTGTCGTGAGGTTTGAGGAAAATGGCACACAAGGCAGGTGACAGCGTCAGGGCGTTCATGGCCGAGATAAAGATGCTGACAGCCATCGTGACACCAAACTCACGATAGAATGTACCCGATGTACCACCGATGAACGATACCGGGATGAACACCGAGGCCATGACCAGCGTAATGGAAATGATGGCACCGGAAATCTCGTTCATGGCATCGATAGAAGCCGTCAATGCCGACTTGTAACCCTGGTCGAGCTTGGCATGTACGGCCTCAACCACTACAATGGCGTCGTCTACCACGATGGCAATGGCCAACAGCAAGGCTGACAACGTCAGCAGGTTGATGGAGAATCCGAAGACGGATAGGAAGAAGAATGTACCTATCAAAGATACGGGAACTGCAATCAGCGGGATGAGCGTCGAACGCCAGTCCTGCAGGAATACGTAGATGACGATGAACACCAAGATAAGGGTGAACACCAGCGTGAAGACCACCTCCTCGATAGAGGCATAAAGGAACTCCGTGACATCGTAGTTAATCTTATACGTCATGCCTGGGGGGAACAGCTTGGCCTGCTCTTCGAGCTCGGCCTTCACCTGCTTGGCAATCTCGTTGGCGTTGGAACCGGCAATCTGTTGCACCATACCCAGTACGGACGGCAAGTTGTTGTTCTTCATTGACACTGAGTATTGTTGACCGCCTAATTCAATTTTGGCAACATCCCTCAGTTTCAATGTCTGGCCGCTGGCATCACTGGCAATGATAATGTTGCCAAACTCTTCAGGACTCTTCAGACGACCCGTGTATCGCATGGCATACTCATAGGCTACGTCCGAACGCTCACCAAAGGTTCCCGGAGCAGCTTCGATGTTCTGCTCAGCCAACACATTCGAGATGTCAGCAGGCATCAGGTTGTGCAGCTTCATCTTATCGGGCTGTAACCAGATACGCATCGAATAAGTCTTCAGACCTGGGCTCTGCACGTCGCCCACACCCTGGATACGCTTAATGGCCGGGATGATGTTGATATTGTTGTAGTTCGTCAGGAACTCGTCGTCGTAACGGCCGTCAGAAGTCAGCGTGAACATCAGCACCTGTGAGCTTTGACGCTTGGTCACCGTTACACCGATACGTGTTACCTCAGCAGGGAGCAAGGCCTGGGCCTGCTGTACGCGGTTCTGTACGTTAACGGCGCACATGTCAGGATTAATGCCCTGACGGAACAGCACTGAAAGCTGTGCCGAACCGGAAGAGGCCGTAGAGGAGATATAGTCCATACCCTCCACACCATTGATACTCTCTTCCAACGGCGTGACGACGGAGTTTTTCACCGTCTCAGCATCGGCACCAGGATAGCTCGTCCATACCGCAACGGTAGGTGGTGCTATGTTGGGATACTGCTCAATGGGCAGCGATACCAATCCTATGATACCCAGCAGGACGATGAGAATAGATATCACCGTCGACAGTACCGGGCGTTTGATAAAAGTTGTAAATGTCATAGTTTCTTGATGTTTCAACTATTATTACTTCTTCATGGCATTCACGATGTCGCCAGACGACATGGCCTTAGCCTGCTCGTCAATCTTCTGCTGGTAGCGCTCGGGCGTAATGGGAACGATTTCCATTCCGTCATTCAGCTTGGTGATACCATTGGTAACATACTTGTCGCCTACTTTCAGACCCTCGGTAACAATGTAGTTGTTGCCGTCATTCTGCGGGTCGACCTTGATTTCCGAGTATTTTACCTTATTGCCTTCGGTCAGCAGGAAGACGAATTTCTTGTTTTGCACCTCAATTACGCAAGATTGGGGAATAATAATGGCATTCGAGTTAAAACGTGGAATGATGATATTGCCTGTACCACCACTCTTCAGCGTCTTGTCGGGGTTGGGGAATGACGCAATCAGCTGTACTGAGCCTGTGGCAACGTCAATGACACCGCTCATGCGCGACACCTTGCCCTCGTGAGCATAAACACTGCCGTCGGCCAGCTGAAGCTTCACGGCAGGCAGGCTGGCAATGCCTTTCTGGGAAATAACCATAGCCTCTTTCTCGGTCACGGAGAAGTAGACATCCATCGAAGAGATGTTGGCCACCGTAGTCAGTATGTCAGCTCCACTAACCAGTGCTCCTTTCTTGAGAGGCAGTGTACCAACCACACCGGCAGAAGGACTCTTCACGAAACAGAAGCTCAATGCCTCCTTGGCGTTGGCCAATGCTGCCTGAGCCTGAGCTAACTGGGCCTTGGCACTCTCGTAGGCGTTTTGCGAGGTCTGCAGTTCGTAGTCACCAATTACCTTGTTGGCGTGCAGCTGTTTCGCATTCTCATAAGTCAGCTGAGAAGTATTCACCTGCTGTTGGACAGTATTAACAGTAGCCTGGGCTTGACGCACCTGAGCCTGATAAGTTTCGTTGTCAATCACAAACAACGTCTGACCAGCGCTTACAGTCTGGCCTTCCTTGACGTTAATCTGAACGAGGAAACCTCCGACTTTCGGACGAATCTCTACATCCTGGATACCTTTGATAGATGCAGGATAGACTGTCTGCATGTCAGCACTCGATGTACCCACAGCAACTACGGGATACTCGTTGTCACCGAAATTGGGACGGCCTCCACCGCCACCGCAAGAAACCAGTGTTGCAACAAATGCTGCAACCATCATCATTTTCTTCATTGTTTATAGTTCATTTAAAAATTATTATTATCGTTTACTTGAAAATCGAAACACAATCCTTGCTGTTTCAGCTTGCAAAGATACAAAAAAAGTAAGATACCTATTTAATAGGTACGCTTTATTTAACAAAGTTTACAGCCTATTATGATGCTTTGGGGCATGCCAGTCCCATCTCGCGGGCTTTCGACAGGAGCAACTGCATCAATGGTTCACGTTCATTCTCCACCTGGTTGTCAAGGACGGCATCTTTTAAATATTTTTTCAGAACGCCCACCTCGGGGGAAGGCTTGAGATGAAACATTTCCATGATTTCGTTGCCGTCGATGACGGGCTGGAGCAAGCGCTTGTAGTCTTTTTCCTTCAAATCGGCCAACTTTTCACGCACCATACGGAAATTCTCCAGGAACATCTTCTTCTTCACCTCGTTCTTCGACGTGATGTCGGCCTCGCAAAGGCACATCAGGTCGTCAATATCATCACCGGCATCGTTCAATAGCCTCCTGATGGCAGAGTCGGTCACTTCGCTGTCAGCAATGGCCTGCGGTCGCATGTGAAGATCTACCAGTTTTTGGACGTACTTCATCTCTGTACCCATGGGCAGTTTTAGCCGGCGAAAAATTCCCGGCACCATGTTGGCACCTATATTATTATGATTGTGAAACGTCCATCCAGCTCCGGCCTCCCAGCGCTTCGACTTCGTCTTGCCAATATCATGAAGCAAGGCACCCCAGCGAAGCCACAACGAGGCGTTGTGCAGGCAAACATTTTCAAGCACTTCCAGCGTATGATAGAAATTGTTCTTGTGAGCCCTACCGTCACGTTTCTCGACGATGTCAAGGGCTGCTAGCTCAGGCAGTATCAATGGCAGCAGTCCTGAACGCAGCAGGTATTCAAAGCCTAGACTAGGATGGGGCGACATCATGATTTTGTTCAGTTCCACTTCGATACGCTCACCGCTGATAATCCTGATGCGTTCGGCCATCCGCTGCAGGGCCATAAACGTCTCTTCCTCTATTCGGAAATTCAACTGTGTGGCAAAACGCACACAACGCATCATGCGCAGCGGGTCATCGTTGAAGGTGATTTCTGGATCCAGGGGTGTGGCAATGATGCCATCCTCTAAGTCAGCAAT
The DNA here is from genome assembly GCA_017474925.1 of Prevotella sp. Taxonomy (GTDB): domain Bacteria; phylum Bacteroidota; class Bacteroidia; order Bacteroidales; family Bacteroidaceae; genus Prevotella. Next base: position 67,545 of record JAFVGN010000049.1, read on the forward strand.
GCCGTTAAACGGGTCTACAAGCTCACCGAACCTGTTCTTGTTCAGACAGATAGCCATCGCATTGATGGTGAAATCGCGGCGGTTCTGGTCATCCTCAAGCGTACCATCCTCGACGATGGGCTTTCGTGAGTCGTGACTGTAGCTCTCTCTCCGGGCGCCCACAAACTCCACCTCTATCTCATCATGGGTTTCAGACTTCTCTCCCCGGATCTTTACTTGCGCTGTGCCAAAGTTTTTAAAGACGCTCAGATGCGCCCTATTGCCGAGACGCCTTTTCAGTTCGGTGGCAACGTCAATACCGCTTCCTACCACCACAACGTCAATGTCGTCAGAAGAGCGTTCCAGGAAAATGTCACGGACATAGCCGCCCACCACATAGCACTCAAGCCCCAGCCCGTCAGCAACGGCCGAAATCTGATGGAAGATGTCTTTGTCCAATATCTTTGATAATGCCTTGTCAGAATAGAGCTTCATTTTTCGACTTTTTCTGTTTGAGAGTGCAAAGATAGGCATTTTTTTTGGTTATTTCGCAAGAAATACGTAATTTTGCACTCGATTATGGCTAATAATGAAGCAAAAACCAACCAGCAGTTCGAACAAGTCATCAGCGAAAGCCGTTCCTTGTTCGAGAAAAAACTCCATGACTATGGAGCTTCGTGGCGTATCCTGCGTCCCCAGTCGCTTACTGACCAGCTGTTTATCAAAGCCAAGCGCATACGCTCTCTAGAAATCAAGAAAGAGTCGCTTGTCGGAGAAGGCATTCGTCCGGAGTTCATAGCCTTGATTAATTATGGTATTGTTGGACTCATCCAGATCAACAACGGCTTTGCAGACACGGTTGACATCAGCAACGACAAGGCCATCACACTTTACGACAAGTATGCGAAAGAGGCTCTGGAGCTGATGAAGCGCAAGAACCACGACTATGACGAAGCGTGGCGTGGCATGCGTGTCAGCAGCTATACCGACTTCATTCTCACTAAGATTGAGCGTATCAAGGAGATAGAGAATCTGGGGGGCGACACTTTGGTCAGCGAGGGTATTGACGCCAACTATATGGATATCATCAATTATGCCGTATTCGGGGCTATCAAGCTAAGCGAAGCGTGAAAAAAGTCATCGTAAATATTGCCCGTGCCGTTCTGGCTGTCGTCTTGATTCTTTCAGGATTTGTCAAAGCCATCGACCCGCTGGGCACAAAATATAAGATTGGCGACTATCTGGAAGCCCTTCATCTGTCAGAGTATATCCCTGAAGCCATGATGTTGGGAGGTTCCATCCTGCTCTCTGCAATGGAGTTCATGCTGGGCATACTTTTGCTGCTAGCTATTCGCAGACGCACGGCATCGCTGATTACGCTGTTGCTGTTCCTCGTTATGACACCCCTGACACTGTGGCTGGCTGTAGGCAATCCTGTCAGTGACTGCGGATGTTTCGGTGATGCCATCGTGCTCACTAACTGGGAGACGTTCTGGAAGAATGTTGTGTTGCTGGTGATGGCTGTCATCATCTGGCTCAGACCATTGTTGATGGTGAGTTTTATATCGCGTAGCAATCAGTGGATAGTCATCAACTACACGGCGATATTTATTTTAGCCGTATCAGGTTGGTCGCTCTACGACCTACCTTACTTCGACTTCCGCCCCTATCATATCGGGGCCAATATCCGTCAGGGAATGGAGATTCCCGACGGTGCTGAGTTGCCTCAGTTCGAGACTACGTTCATTTTGGAAAAAAACGGGGAACGCCGTGAGTTTACTACTGACAATTACCCTGACTCCACATGGACATTCATCGACTCAAAGACTATACAACTCAGCAAGGGCTACGTCCCACCCATACACGACTTCTCGCTGGCACGTGTCAGCGATGGTGAAGACATCACTGACTCGCTGCTTAGCTTAAAGGGCTATGTCTTCTTGCTCGTGTCGCCACAGCTCAGCAAAGCCGACGACAGCCAGCTCGACCTCATCAACGAAGTCTATGAATATGCCCTGTACAACGACTACCCCTTCTACGGACTGACGTCCAGTACCAAGCGCGATATCCAAGCCTGGTGCGACAAGACAGGTGGCGAATACCCGTTCTGCCAGGCAGACGAGACAACCTTGAAGACCATCATCCGCAGCAATCCGGGACTGCTGCTGCTCAAGGACGGAACTGTCATCCGCAAGTGGAGCCACAACCGTCTGCCCGACGAGTACGTGTTGAATGCCCCACTTGACAAACTGGAAATTGGGCAGATACCCGAAGATTCCGTCCCCCGGAAGATTTTGGTCATTCTTCTTTGGTATGTGCTGCCCTTGACGTTGCTGGTTATAGCAGACCGGTTATGGGCGTGGACAAAATGGATTGGGGAAAAGAGTATTCAAATATCCAACAAACAATTAACAAACAAAAACAACATGAGAAAGAAAATCGTAGCAGGCAACTGGAAGATGAACATGAATCTCCAGGACGGTATTGCTCTTGCAAAGGAGCTGAATGAGACTTTGAAGGCAGACAAGCCCAATTGTGGTGTAGTTATTTGCACACCCTTCATCCACCTTGCATCCATCGCACAATTCCTTGACCAAGACATCATCGGTCTGGGTGCCGAGAACTGTGCAGACAAGGAAAAAGGTGCTTTTACTGGCGAAGTATCTGCAGAAATGGTAAAGAGTACAGGCGCCCAGTATGTTATCCTCGGCCACAGCGAGCGTCGTGAGTATTACAAGGAGACTCCTGAGATTCTGAAGGAGAAGGTGCTGCTCGCCCAGAAGAACGACCTGAAGGTTATCTTCTGCATCGGTGAGAGTCTGGAAGAACGCGAGGCCGGCAAGCAGAACGAGGTCGTAAAGGCTGAGCTTGAGGGCAGCGTATTCAACCTCTCAGAGGAAGATTTCCGCAAGATAATCATCGCTTACGAGCCCATTTGGGCTATTGGTACTGGTAAGACCGCTACCGCTGAGCAGGCAGAGGAAATCCACGCATACATCCGCAGCATCATCGCTGAGAAGTACGGTGAGGCAGTAGCCGACGACACCACCATACTTTATGGTGGCAGCTGCAAGGCCAGCAATGCACCTGAGCTGTTTGCAAAGCCCGACATCGACGGTGGACTCATCGGAGGCGCTTCACTCAAATGCGCTGATTTTAAGGGCATCATCGACGCTTGGAAATAATGAAGCATCTCATCGTCATATTGGTTTTGTGTGCCGGCATCCACCTGAATGCCGGTGCACAGACTTTTACTCAACGTGTACAGCAAAGCACTCCCAGCAAGGGCAAGGTGACCATTCATCAAAGTGACGAGATTGACCGTCTGGTCAACAATGCGAAACTGTCGTCATCAACGCAGGCCACCCCTACCACACCGACGACATTAGCAACAACACCAACCAAACCCGCTGCCAATACTCCTGCTACTGTCAGCTCATCGACCGATACGTCGTCAGAGACATTTGATTCCAGCGACTCCCCTATCGACTATTCGAAAAAAATCATGAAGGGCGGCGTCAAGATTAATGGCTATAGGGTGCAGGCATTCGCTGGGGGTAACTCGCGGAAAGACCGCATCGAGGCAGAGAGGGTAGGTGACAAAATCAAGGCCAACTATCCCAACGAGCCTGTATACGTACACTTTTATTCCCCCCGCTGGATATGCCGTGTAGGCAATTACCGCACCTATGAGGAAGCACACCAGATGCTGCTGAGCGTACGTAAGCTCGGTTTTACACAGGCTACTATAGTTAAAGGAAAAATTACCGTACAGCAATACTAATGTTAACGCAAGAAACTGAATTCCGCGAAGGACTCGATGAACTGGTAGAACACTATCACCGCATTCTGCAGCTCTTGGGTGAAGACCCTACCCGTGAGGGACTTCTGAAGACGCCTATGCGTGTGGCCAAGGCTATGCAGGTTCTTACACAAGGATACACGATGGATGCCCACCAGGTTCTGACAGGAGCCCTGTTCAAGGAAAACTATTCACAGATGGTCATCGTCAAGGACATTGACTTCTTCTCCCTCTGCGAACACCACATGCTACCTTTCTATGGTAAGGCTCATGTGGCATACATCCCCAATGGCTACATTACAGGACTCAGCAAGATAGCCCGTGTAGTCGACATCTACGCCCACCGTCTACAAGTTCAGGAGCGAATGACGCTTCAAATCAAGGAATGCATCGAACAGACTCTACATCCCCTCGGGGTGATGGTTGTCGTTGAGGCCCGCCATATGTGCATGCAGATGCGTGGTGTCGAAAAACAAAACAGTATTACCACTACCAGTGAATTCAGTGGAGCTTTCAATCAGGCCAAGACGCGCCAGGAGTTTATGAACCTGCTCCACCATAACGCATAAAATATATTTGCATCAACTGAATAATCATTAAAAAACAACGACAATGGAACAGTTCAACTCCAACACTTACAAGAAGCAAACTGCCCTGCAGGAATTCAGGCATAGCTGCTTGGGCAAAATTGTTATTCTCGCCGTATTAGCATGTATCTTAATGCTCCTTGCCGCCGTTACACGACCCACCGAGAGCATGATGGTCTGGCAGATGGAAGACAACATCCATGAGTGCATCCAGTCAAGCGACAGCATCCAGAGTGACTTCATCGACGACTATGTTGGCAACATCGGTCGCGTCGTCACCCATGCCGACACTGTTCGTACCGACAGAGAGCTTTGGACTACTTACAAACAGCTTAACAAGCTTGCCATCTACACACACACGCTCTACCGCACTGCCTACATCATCAACAACATCTATCCCGAAGGCGTTCGCGTAGGCATCGGAATTTTCGGTGTCGTCATCCCCACCATCAAGTATACTGACCTTCTTATGAATACGGGAGCAGTCCGAGGCGACTACGGGAAGCAGCTCATTCAGGAGAATGCCGTCCCTGAAACCGACTATGGCTCCAACCCCAACGTCCAACCTTTTCACTACAAGGGCAATCCTGACGATTAAGATACCAGATGGACAGGCTGAAACATAATAAAATAAGATAATAATGGAAGAAAAGAAATTTAAGCGTACGACCGTAACATCAGCATTGCCCTATGCCAATGGTGGTGTGCATATCGGTCACTTGGCAGGAGTCTATGTGCCTGCCGACATCTACGTGCGTTACCTGAGACTCAAGAAAGAAGAGGTACTGTTTATTGGCGGTTCCGACGAGCATGGAGTACCCATCACCGTCCGCGCCCGCAAAGAAGGTGTAACACCTCAGGACGTGGTAGACCGCTATCACAAGATGATCAAGGATTCGTTCGCAGAGTTCGGCATCTCGTTCGACATCTACAGTCGCACGACCTCAGAGACTCATCATAAGTTTGCAGCCGACTGGTTCCGCAAACTCTACGACGAAGGAAAACTGGTGGAGGAGACTACCGAGCAGCTCTACGACGAAGAGGCCAAGCAGTTCCTGGCCGACCGCTATGTCACCGGTGAGTGCCCTCACTGTCATAATGAAGGGGCCTACGGCGATCAGTGCGAGAAATGTGGACGCGACCTATCACCAACAGAACTCATCAACCCCAAGTCAACCATCAGCGGCTCCACACCCATGCTGAAGAAGACCAAGAACTGGTATCTGCCCTTGAACGAGTATCAGGAATGGCTAAAACAGTGGATTCTGGAAGAGCATAAGGAGTGGCGTCCCAATGTGTACGGCCAGTGCAAAAGCTGGCTTGATATGGACCTGCAGCCCCGTGCTATGACGCGCGACCTGGACTGGGGGATTCCCGTGCCTGTAGAGGGCGCTGACGGCAAGGTGCTCTATGTGTGGTTTGACGCCCCCATTGGCTATGTCAGCAACACGGTGGAACTATGCGCCAAGAAGCCTGAGAAGTGGGGAACTTGGCAGAAGTGGTGGCAGGACGAGGATACGCGTCTAGTACACTTCATTGGCAAGGACAACATCGTCTTCCATTGCATCATCTTCCCAGTGATGATGCGTGCACACGGTAAGTATATTATGCCTGACAACGTGCCTGCCAACGAGTTCCTGAATCTGGAGAACGACAAGATCTCGACCTCGCGCAACTGGGCTGTATGGCTGCACGAATATCTGGTTGACATGCCCGGAAAACAAGACGTGCTGCGCTATGTGCTCACCGCTAATGCCCCTGAGACCAAGGACAACAACTTCACCTGGAAGGACTTCCAGGACCGTAACAACAACGAGCTAGTGGCCGTCTATGGCAACTTCGTCAACCGTGCCCTCCAGCTCACCAAGAAATACTGGAATGGTGTCGTTCCTGCCTGTGGTGAACTGACTGAGACCGACAAGGCCACGCTGAACGAGTTCAAGGATGTGAAGCAGAAGGTGGAAGCCCTGCTCGACCAGTTCAAGTTCCGCGATGCACAGTTCGAGGCCATGAACCTTGCTCGCATCGGCAACCGTTACATCACGGAGTGTGAGCCCTGGAAAGTATGGAAGTGCGACTGCAAGCGCTGTGAGACCATTTTGAACATTTGCCTGCAGTTGACGGCCAATCTGGCCATAGCCTTCGAACCGTTCCTGCCGTTCTCGAGCCGTAAGCTGCGCGAGATGCTAAACCTCAACACGTTCGAGTGGGAGCAACTGGGCTCTACCGACCTGCTGAAGGCCGGTCATCAACTGGGTGAACCCGCATTGCTGTTCGAGAAGATTGAGGACGACGTCATTCAGAAGCAGCTCGACAAGCTTGAGGCAACGAAGAAAGCCAACGAGGCAGCCAGCTATCAGGCCGCTCCCATCAAGGATACCGTCAGCTTCGACGACTTCGAGAAACTCGACATCCGTGTGGGCCTTATCAAGGCTTGCGAGAAGGTAAAGAAGAGCAAGAAGCTCCTGCAGTTTACCATCGACGACGGAACAGGCACCGACCGCACCATCCTTTCGGGCATTGCAGCATTCTACGACGACCCCTCCGTGTTGGTCGGCAAGCGCATCCTCTTCGTTGCCAACTTCGAGCCTCGCAAGATGATGGGCATAGAGAGTCAGGGCATGATACTCTCGGCAGTCGACTTTGACGAGAGCCTGAGTGTGGTAACCACCACTAAGGACGTCAAGCCCGGCAGTCAGGTGGGTTAAGAGGTACTTTATGATACGACGTATTATCCTATCGTTCATTTTGAGTATACTTGTGCTGACCGCTTCAGCACAAGTATACTTTAAGACGGTAACTGTCATTCAGCCCGGCACGCTGAAAACCTTGCTGGGTGAGCGGCTGGATACCATCACGGCCTTGAAAGTCAACGGTTCCATCAACGGTACCGACTTTGTTACCCTCCGCCTGCTCGCAGGCTACGATAAATACCATATCCCCGACCTCGTAGAGGGGTCGCTCCGGCTGCTCGACCTCAGCGATGCCTGCATCGTGGAGGGGGGGCGAGAACTATGACGTAGCCAACATCTTCGGCACAAAAACAATATCATCACGCGCGATCTCTTTTATTATTGCTGGTGTCTGATGGCTCCCTCCTCGATGGCAGTGACGGTGGCAGGTATGTCAAGTGTCGAGATGTTTGTGCCTTGGGGTATCGGGCACTTTCTTTCAACACGAAGATGAAAGCCCTCTATTGCAGGGGCACCACTCCACCGACATGCAACGACGACGCCTGCAACTTCATGGACTGCACCGTTTACGTACCACATGGAACCAAAGCTGCCTATCAGGCTAGTCCTGGATTCCGCCTCTTTATAAACATTGTAGAGTCCGACTTCCCCCTCAGATGTCAAGCAACCATATGGCGAGGCGTCAAGTGCCAATTCATTTAATCATCTGACTCGAGACATTTCATCGATTCTCCCGGGACATTTCATCAATTCTCCCGAGTCAATATTATGAGGGTCATGCGTATTGACTACTAATTCCTATCTGAAATATTGGCAAATCATTAACAAAATTGCAGAAGAACCAGCTCCTACAGGAAAAGACATTTCGGCTGGTAAGTTCTAATATCGTTAAAAAAACAGGCAGGCGAGCCTTAATGGCCTGCCTGTAAGCGTATTTACGAGAAAAACAGGAATGCTGGCTAACAACCCTTTTGGTGAATGCAGTCAGAATACGCTGGGTAGGGCGCTGAGCTGGTAGTACAGCGTTCGAGCTATGCGCTCGTGGCCCTTGTCATTCGGGTGCAGACGGTCTTTCTCGCTGCTCTTGAAGTATTGCGCGTGTTCGTCAATCATGGGGTAGAGACCACATAGGGAATTGAGGTCTATGACGGGTACTGCCCAGATATTGCCGGCTTCCTTGACAGCATTGATGTACTCTTCTAGATAGATGCCGCAGGAGTTTGTGTAGTCCTCGGTGCACTGCCAGTTCTTCTCGTTGGCGTAGAATCCTGCCCGGTGGATGGGCGTAAGCAACACAATCTGCTTGGTGGAATACATGCGTTTCACGTTGTCCAGGGCAATGTTGATGCGCCCGCGGTAGGTGTCGGGATCCATTTTCATGTAGCGCCGCGTACGGTCTGTCAGTTTCTTTGGCTGTCCATGCCCGTACATTACCTGCTCCTGCTTCTCTTCGTACCACTGGCCGATGGGAACGCCGTTGTTGTAGTCGTTGGTGCCTATGAAGATGATGATGGCGTCAACGGAGTCGCCGTGCTCCGTATGCAGGAGGTCGGCCTGACGCGGAATGTCGTTCCACTGACGGCCGCTTTTGGCATAGACGTAGGGCGTAACGTCTAGCCAGTCCTGCAGGAAGTTCCAGTACTTCTGCTTCGAGCCGTTGTTCTTGGGGTCGGTAATGGAGTCGCCCAGATAGGCCACGCGCTTCTGCATCCAGGGGTGCGTATACTGAATTTGCGCCTTGGCTGCCCCGAAAAAAAGGACAGCCAAAGCAGCCAATACATATTTGCGTATCATGAATTTAATACTCCATCATGGCAGGCAGCTCCTTCGCCTGGTCTATCATCTTCTGTATCTCGCTCACGGCGGGAACGCGGTTGGTCAGGTTCTTTTCTGCATTGACCTCCTCCAGCTTTTTCTGCAGATTCTCTGCCACACGGTGCTTCAGCTCCTTGACGGTGTCAACGCCTGCGGCTTCCAGCAGCTCGGCAAACTGGGGCCCTACGCCGTTGATGCGGTACAGGTCGCAGTGGTTGGCCCACTTCAGTATCAGTTTGGGGCTGATTTCCGTTGATTCGGCCAATGCCTTGCGTCCAGCGGGCTTTGCGCATTTCTCCAACAGCTCGGCGTCGGTCTTGATGCCTGCTGCAATCAGTTTCTCGGCGTATACTTCACCTACGCCCTCAATGTCAATTACCTTGTAAGTCATAAGTATATTTGGTTTTAGTTCATGTTGCAGTGGAGTGCACTTTGCACACTGCATCCGCAAATGTACGAAAAATTTTTGGAGCGGACAACGTTTTTATTTTTTTTAATACAAAAGATGCCCCCCGACCGAAATAAATGCGTAACTTTGCCCCGGTTTTTCATTAATCAAGAAAACGAAATGGATTATAAGGAATTGAATTTTCAGGGAATTTCTCCCTCAACCGAAAGGCAATGGGATGTGTCAGAAGCATTCCCAGTGCTGATGCGAAAAGTGTATGTGTGGATGACGCTGGCTTTGGTCATCACAGGATTTACGGCATTTGGCGTGGCAACAAGCCCCGGCATACTCCAGCTCATCTATGGTAACTCATTTGTCATATGGGGACTGATCATCGTTGAGCTTGCTCTGGTCTTCGGTGTCAGCGCAGCCATCAACCGTCTGTCGCTGACTACGGCAACGTTGATGTTCATCCTCTACTCTGTCATCAACGGCGCGTTGCTGTCGTCAATATTCATGATCTACACGGCGTCGTCCATTGCTACCGTATTCTTCATTACGGCAGGAACCTTCGGCGTGATGGCACTCATAGGTTATACGACAAAGACCGATCTCTCGTCAATGGGGAAAATACTATTCATGGCTCTTATAGGACTGATTATCGCAACGCTCGTCAACGTCTTCGTCAAGAGCTCCGGTCTGACACTCATCTTGAGCTATGTCGGTGTACTCATCTTCGTAGGACTCACTGCTTGGGACTCACAGAAGATTAAGCAGATGCTGCTTCAGGCTCCCGATGCAGGAGAGGGTGCTCAGAAATTGGCTCTGCTCGGAGCACTCACACTCTATTTGGACTTCATTAATCTCTTTATCTATTTGCTCCGCATTTTTGGAAGAAGAGAGTAGGCTTCTATATCTAATAATAAGGTGTAAGGTTCTCGCATTGTCAATTAATGCGAAAACTTTTTGTTTTTCATCAAAAAAGTTGCTGAAAAATTTGGATGGAAAGAAAAAAGTGCGTACCTTTGCACCCGCTTTCGCCCAAATAACAGGGTCTGAGCAGATAGAGAAAGAG
>JAFVGN010000050.1 GCA_017474925.1 Prevotella sp.
ATATATATATAAATATAGATATGTGAAGCTGTGCTGATTGTAATGAAGCTGTCTGTAAGTGACATTCTTCGCTGACGGTAATGTGCTTCGTTGGCAAATGAAATTCCGCTGACGGTAAAAGTAACTGCGTAACTGCGTAACTGCGTAACAGCGTTGGGTGTTATGAAGACACTTGAAATTTCCGTACATTTATGTGCCCAATCTGAAGGTGTTGTCAGGCGGTCTTTTTAATGTAAAATTGCGAGATTTAAATCTAGAAATTTCTAAAGTTAATGGTAGCAATTTTTATCCTTAACAGTGCCTCTGGAAGCAGATTTAAACGGCTACGGAAGATTTGATAAAATAGTTGACAAACGTGTCTTTCTTGATAGGCGGAACTCGAGTAATATTGGTTGAAAATGGCCTGCTTTGCAAAGCCAAGAATGTTAAAAAGACATAATTCTATGCAAAACTATTGTACTTTGTATTGCAAGGTACTAAATTTTTTCCTATCTTTGCACCCAGAATCCTATAATTCACAAGCGTATGAACATCGAAAATGCAAAATCACAGATGAGGAAGGGGATGCTGGAGTACTGCGTTCTGCTGCTTTTGGAGCACCGCCCGTCGTATGCCAGCGACATCATCCAGCAACTGAAGAATGCGGAACTGCTCGTGGTGGAGGGAACGCTCTATCCGCTGCTCACCCGCCTGAAGAACGACGGACTGCTGCAATATGAGTGGCAGGAGTCGACGCAGGGGCCACCCCGCAAGTATTATGCCCTCAGCCAGGAAGGCGAGAAGTTTCTTGAAGATCTCGACGCAGCCTGGACGGAACTATCCAACACTATCAATTATCTCAAAAACGTTACACCATTAATGTTAGAAGCGAAATGAAGAAGAATATCACCATCAACCTGTGCGGCAGACTTTACCAGATAGATGAAGATGCCTATGAGCTGCTGCATCAATACGTTGAATCGCTCCGTCAGTCGTTCGGACATGAAGAGGGCGGCGAGGAGATCGTCAACGACATCGAGTCTCGCATCGCCGAGCTGTTCGACGAATTAAAACAGCAGGGCATCGAGGCCATCACCATCGACCACGTGAAAAGCATCATCACCCGTATTGGCAGACCTGAGGAGCTGACGGGGGAAGGCGTGAAAGACGAAGACGACCATTCTGCGCCACACGATGACAAGGGTCAGGGGGGGAATACTGACTGGCAGGAGTCGGTCCGTTCGGCCGCCCAAGACATATTTAATAATGTACGCGCGAGGACTGCCGGTAAGAAGCTCTACCGTAACAGCAACGACAAGATGGTGGCTGGTGTGCTGTCGGGCATTGCCGCCTATACCAATACCGACCCTGTCATCTGGCGCTTGTTGTTCGTGGCGCTGGTCTTCTGTTATGGCATAGGTATCATAGCCTACATCGTTCTTGCCCTGGTGCTGCCGGAGGCGAAGTCGCCTGAACAGCTGCTGCAGATGAAGGGTAGGGACGTGACACCGCAGAACCTGGCTGACGTGGTCGTGGAAAAGGAGCAGCAGCCCGTACGGCGTCCCACCTTGATACGCATGTTCTTCTCGATGCTGCTGAAGATATTCCTGGTGTTTTTCGTGGCCATTGCCTTGATGGTCTGTGTGCTGCTGTGTCTGGGATTCCTCTTCGCGCTCGTAGTCATGGTCTCGGCCTTGGTGTTACCTGTGTCGAGCAGCATGCCGTTCAGTCTGGAGGCTATGGGGATGGTGGAACTGTATCAGACCAAGCCCATCGTGCTGGTTATCTTCGCCATCTCGCTGATGGTGCTGTTGCTGATACCCATCTATGCCATCATCCACATGGCGCTATCGGTGGCAGGCAAGGTACAGCCCATGGGAGCCTTGCAGCGCATCGTCTGCATCGTGCTCTGGGTCGTCGCCCTCTGTGCCATCGTGCCCTGTAGCATCACCATGTCGGATTATAATCAGAAGCATTATTCCAGGCAGTATCACGACCGCACCGTCCGATACTATCAAGGTACGGAGATGGATAACGAGGACGCTGACTTCCTGCGACAGGGTGGCTGGAACCTGGTAAAGGGCGAGAACTGCGCACACTATACTTATAGCGGACAGTACTATAATGGTGATGAGAGTGTGCGGTACCTGGACGCTTGGAACGAGAACTGCCAGGAGATCTACCAGGTTGAGCGCAAGGAGGCTGTGGAGCCTGGTGTCTATCGTCTGGAATGCATTGCCCGCGCAGAGGGTCCTGGCCCGTGTATCTATGCCATCGGCGATACCAAGCAGGTGGCGTCCATCCCAGTCTATGGCGACAGCGGTGGCGAGCTGATTGTGCAGATTCGTGAGCAGATGGCTGACAGTCTCTCTGCTAACCCAGACAAGCAGGCAAAAAAACGTACCAGTATGGTGATGAAAATGATGGGGATGATGATTGAATACAATGAAGACCACCCAGATGTGGACGGTCATGACAGGTTGCAAGATCGGCGTGTCATGAAAGGATATGGCTGGTCGGTGGTCAGCATCGACAACATCGAAGTCACTGGCGACTCGATAGCATACGGTGTCTCTACGGACGAGACTTTCACTGGCAAACCCTGTCGTGCCCAGTGGTTTTCGGCTACCGACTTCGTGCTGACACGCACGGGCGACCTGAGAAAGTCGACTAAGTGACAATAGCCCGCGAACGGGCGCCGGCAGGCGCCATGTTACATGACGGAAAGTATGTGAGACGTGCCCTAAAGTACGTCTCACCTTTTATTCGTACCTTTGTCGGCAAAGAAGAAAAAGGTGACTAAAAACCATGAGTTCGACAGCTAAATGTTTTCTGACCATAGCGATGCTGGCGGCAGGGTTGCAGCTGGCAGCGCAGAACCGTACTGCCGCATCGCCCGACGGACGCATCGGCGTGACGATGACGGACAGCACCATGACCGTCAGCTGGCAGCAACAGCACGTGATGGACATCGACGTGAAGACAGGACAGGGTACGCCACTGACGTTCGCCGGAAAGGTGAAGCCCGACTATGTCATGCTGACGGGAAAGCGACGCCACTGCACCAACGAGGCCAACGAGTATCGCTGCGGCGACATGACGCTGCGGGTGTATAACGACGGTATTGCGTTCCGCTTTGACAGCGAGGACAAGGGATATACGGCATACCGCATTGCCGAGGGGTGCCGACGCTGGATGCAGCAATGGACTGACTCGTACGAGGGATTCTTCCCACAGGACACGACCTGCAAGGTGAAGCCCGTGCCGTCGTACAGCGGCATATCGCAGACCGCTGAGGGATGGAACAACCGCTGGGGCTATCCTGCACTGGTGGAGGTTGAATGTCGAGGAACGAGGAAGGAGGAACGATCTGCTATATACGCCCTGATAACGGAGGCGGACATTGAGCGTGGTAATAGTGCGACATGCCTGATGAACGACGGCGAGGCGTTCCGCGTGACGGCAGCTGCGGGTGGCGACACGACGGTGCATACTCCGTGGCGCGTGGTCATCATAGGACGGCTGAGCGACGTGGTGGAGTCGACACTGGTGACCGACGTGGCGGAACCGTCAAGGGTGGCCGACACAGAATGGATCAAGTCAGGAACAGCGGCATGGATCTACTGGGCCTACAACCACGGGTCGAACGACTATGGCATCATCTGCCGCTATGTCGACCTGGCAGCGACGCTGCACCTGCCCTATGTGCTGATAGATGCCGAGTGGGACGAGATGAAGGACGGTAAGACCATTGTCGACGCTATAGCATACGCCAAGAAGTGCGGCGTCAGACCGCTGATATGGTACAACTCGAGCGTGGGATGGGTGGACGGTGCTCCAGGGCCCAAGTTCCGGCTGAATAAGGCCGAGGACCGCGAGCGTGAGTTTGCATGGTGCGAAAAGCTGGGCGTGGCAGGGGTCAAGATAGACTTCTTCTCAGGCGACACCCGACTGAACATGGACTATTGCATAGACCTGTTGGAGTGTGCTGCACGCCACCACCTGCTGGTGAACTTCCATGGCGCCACCATCCCCAGGGGATGGCAGCGTACCTATCCGAACCTGATGACCACCGAGGGTGTCTATGGAGCCGAGTGGTACAACAACGTGCCGACATTTACCGACAAAGCAGCGGCGCACAATGCCACGCTGCCCTTTACGCGTAATGTGATAGGCCCCATGGACTATACACCGTGTACGTTCAGCGACTCGCAGCATCCGCACATTACGACGCATGCCCATGAGCTGGCACTGACGGTGCTCTTCGAGAGCGGACTGCAGCACCTGGCCGACAGGCCGGAAAGCTATCTGGCACAGCCTGAGGAGGTGCGTCAGTTCCTGACCGAACTGCCAACGGCGTGGGACGAGACGCGGCTGGTGGACGGATACCCTGGTGAGAGCGTGGTGATGGCTCGCCGCCGTGGTACGACATGGTATGTGGCGGGCATCAACGGCACTGACAAGGAGCGTACCCTGACGCTGCCCAGCGGACTGACGGCTGACGGCGAGGTGATGCTCTATGTGGACGGCAGTCCCTGGACGATCACACGGCTGGCGGCAGACCAACTGCCGCGGACAATCGAGTGTCGGCCTCGAGGAGGCTTTGTCATGACAATCAAGAAAAAACAATAGACGACGATGAAGAAGACCATCATTGCTTTACTGACACTACTGACTGCCGCCACGGCTACGGCGCAGAAGCACACGTTGTGGTATGAGCAGCCAGCACGCCACTGGCTGGAGGCACTGCCCGTGGGCAACTCACAGCTGGGCGCCATGGTGTTTGGCGGAACAGACGTGGAGACGCTGGCTATGAACGAGGAGACGTTCTGGAGCGGCGGTCCGCACGACAACAACAGCGCAGGGGCACGGCGCCACCTGCAGGAGGTGCGCGACCTGGTGTTCGCTGGGCGCGAGGAGGAGGCCCACAAGGTTTTGGACAAGTACTTCTTCCCAGGGCCGCACGGCATGCGGTTCCTGCCCGTGGGCAACGTGAGGCTGACCCTGGGACATAGCGACGTGAGCCAGTACCGCCGCGAGCTGGACCTGGGCAATGCCGTGTGTACAACGACCTATATATATAAAGGTGTACGCTATGAACGTACCGTTTTTGCATCGCTGACCGACCACGTCATTGTGGTGAGGCTGACGGCCGACAAAAAGGGCGCGCTGGCATTTGGCGTGGACTTCGCCACGCAGCTGCAGTCAAAGGTGTTCACCGTATCGCGCCATGAGGGCATCGACGGTGAGGTCGACGAGCTTGCCGCCGTTGTCGACGGTGTGGAGCAGGAGGGTATCAAGGCCGCATTGAAGGCAGAGTGCCGCATCATGGTTGAAACCGACGGGAAGGTGGCAAGGGGTGCCGACAAGCTGAGCGTGGACGATGCCACGACGGCGACGCTCTATATCAGTGCCGCCACGAATTTCGTCAATTACCAGGACGTGAGCGGCAATCCCGTCAAGAGGAACAATGCCGTGCTGGCTGCCGTCAAGGGCAAGTCCTACGGAAAGCTGCTGGACAGCCACGTCAGGAAATACCAGGAACAATACAATCGCGTACAGCTGACGCTGCCGAAGACGGCGAACTCGGGCATGGCAACCGACAGGCGTCTGGCAGCCTTTGACGGCACCGACCTGGACATGGTGGCGCTGATGATGCAGTACGGACGCTACTTGCTCATCTCATCGTCACAGCCTGGGGGGCAGCCTGCCAACCTGCAGGGCGTATGGAACGACAAGATGAACGCTCCGTGGGACTCGAAATACACCATCAACATCAATACTGAGATGAACTACTGGCCCTCGATGGTGGGAAACCTCGTGGAGAACCAGGAACCACTGCTGCACATGATACGCGACCTGAGCGTGACAGGCAGTAAGACCGCCGACGTGATGTACGGATGCAGGGGATGGGTGGCCCACCACAATACCGACCTGTGGCGCATCGCCGGACCCGTGGACGGCACTACCTGGGGCATGTTCCCCACAGGTGGTGCGTGGCTGACCACACACATCTGGCAACAGTACCTCTTCACTGGCAACCGCCAGCTGCTGGAGGAATACTACCCAGTGATGAAGGGCGCTGCCGAGTTCTTGGTGGACTATATGCGCATACAGCCTGAGTACGGCTGGCTGGTGACCGTTCCCACTGTGTCGCCAGAACACGGACCCATGGGCAAGTATACCACCGTGACGGCAGGATCGACCATGGACAACCAGATTGTGTTTGATGTGCTGACACAGGTGACAAAGGCCGCCAAGGTGCTGGGAAAGGACGATGACTACAGCGACATCATTGCCCAGCTGCCTCCGATGCAGGTCGGCAAGCACGGACAGTTGCAGGAGTGGCTGTGGGACGGCGACAACCCCAACGACGAGCACCGCCATATCTCACATCTGTACGGACTATACCCCTCGAACCAGATATCGCCCTTCGCACACCCTGAGCTGTACAATGCCGCTGCCACGACACTGAGGCAGCGCGGCGACATGGCTACGGGATGGAGCCTGGGATGGAAAACCAACTTCTGGGCGCGCATGCTGGACGGCAACCACGCCTTCCAGATCATCAAGAACATGTTGCGGCTGTTGCCCGACGATGCCAGTGCCAAGGATTATCCTGACGGACGCACGTATCCGAACCTGATGGATGCGCACCCGCCTTTCCAGATTGACGGCAACTTCGGCGTGTCGGCAGGCATCTGCGAAATGCTGTTGCAGAGCCATGACGGTGCCATACACCTGTTGCCGGCACTGCCCGACGAGTGGCGACAAGGCACGGTGAAGGGACTGAGGGCAAGAGGTGGTTTCGTAGTCGACGAGCAATGGAGCGACGGCAAGCTGCGCAAGGCGACCATACACAGCACCATCGGAGGCGTGCTCAGGCTACGCTCGTACGTGCCGCTGAAGGGCAGGGGACTGCGCCAGGCACAGGGATCGTGCCCGAACATGCTGCTGGCACCTGCCGACGTGAAGAGCGCTGCGGTACAGTCTGACGGCGTTGCGGCAAACAGATCCGTCCCCAAGGTCTACGAGTATGACGTGAAGACAGAACCTGGAAAAACCTATTCATTTACCTTTTAAATAAGTATCAACACAATGAAGACAAACTTAAGAACCGTCCTCGCCGTGGTGCTGGCTATGAGCTGCACTGGTGTCTGGGCACAGTGGGGAGCTCCCATCGACCCCAACGCAGGAATGGGAATGAAAGACGCCTACAAGGATTATTTCAAGATTGGCGTCGCTGTGAATAAACGTAATGTGACGATTGCCGACCAGCAGGCTTTGGTCATCAAGGAGTTCAACAGTGTGACGGCCGAGAACGATATGAAGCCGGTATCCGTCCATCCCGCCGAGGGCGTGTGGCACTGGGGCGCTGCTGACAGTATTGCAAACTTCTGCCGTCAGAACGGCATCAAGATGCGTGGACACTGCCTCTGCTGGCATTCACAGTTCGCGGACTGGATGTTCACCGACAAGAAGGGAAGGCCCGTCAAGAAGGAGGTGTTCTATCAGCGCCTGCGTGAACATATCCACACCGTAGTCAACCGCTATAAGGACGTAGTCTATGCCTGGGACGTCGTGAACGAAGCCATCGCGGACAACCCTCGTGGAACGTTTGAAAACGGTAAGTTCACACCTGGTAGTCCCTATCGTGACAGCAAGCACTTCCAGCTCTGTGGCGACGAGTTCATTGCCAAGGCCTTCGAGTTTGCCCATGAGGCTGACCCCAACGCACAGCTGTTCTATAACGATTACAACGAATGCGACCCAGGGAAGCGCGACCGTATTTATAATATGGTAAAGAAGATGCAGGATGCCGGAGTACCTATCCACGGCATCGGCATGCAGGGACACTATAACGTCTACGGACCTTCGGAGGAGGACATCGATGCAGCTATCACGAAGTACTCACAGTTGGTGAAGCATATACACGTTACTGAGCTCGACATCCGTGTGAATACGGAAATGGGTGGCCAGTTGCGCTTCTCCAGGGGTGAGGACAAACCGTTGGCTCCCTATCTCAACACCATGCTGACCGATCAGTATAACCGCGTTTTCCGTGTGTTCCGCAAGCACAAGGATGCTATTGACTGTGTGACGTTCTGGAACTTGGGCGACCGTGATTCTTGGCTGGGCGTCAACAATCACCCGCTGCCTTTTGACGAGAACTACAAGCCGAAGCAGGCTTATTTTGCCATCAAGAACTTTAATCCTGCCCTTGACAACATAACTCCCAAGGAGGACTTCCGTCCCAATTGCATGAACCAGCCTGGACAGGAGTATCCGCAGGTGAACAGCGAGGGATATGCCCGCTTCCGTATCGTGGCTCCCGATGCCAAGTCGGTAATTGTCAGCCTGGGACTGGGCGGACGCGGCGGCACCGTGCTGCGCAAGGACAAGGATGGTGTGTGGGTTGGTACTACCGAGGGACCGATGGATCCAGGATTCCACTACTATCACCTGACCATCGACGGCGGTACGTTCAATGATCCTGGTACGCACAACTATTTCGGCTCCTGCCGTTGGGAGAGTGGTATCGAGATTCCGGCTCCCGACCAGGACTTCTATGCCTGCCGTACTGATATTCCTCACGGCAATGTCCAGGAGGTGCTGTTCTATTCGAAGAGCTTGGGCAAGATGCAGACGGCTATGGTCTATCTGCCCCCCACGTATGGAAAACTTGTAGGCAAGGGTGCCAAGGCTAAGCAGGAACGATTCCCTGTGCTCTACCTGCAGCACGGATGGGGCGAGAACGAGACCAGCTGGAGTCGTCAGGGACATGCCGGACTCATCATGGACAACATGATTGCCGACGGAAAGATTAAGCCGTTTATCATTGTCATGGCCTACGGTCTGACCAACGATATCAAGTTCGGCACCATTGGTAGCTTCACTGCCAAGGAGTTCGAAACCGTCCTCGTAGACGAGCTGGTTCCCTTTATCGATGCCAACTTCCTGACGAAGGCCGACAAGTGGAACCGCGCCATGGCAGGACTCAGCATGGGTGGTATGGAGACCAAGCTCATTACCCTGCGCCGCCCTGAGGTGTTTGGCTACTGGGGATTGCTCAGTGGCGGGCAGTATGCTCCTGATGAAATCAAGGATACGAAAGTTGTCCGTGCCATCTTCCAGAGCTGTGGCGACAAGGAGCGTCCAGATGGCATCCGTCAGTCTACTGAGGCCCTGAAAGCAGCTGGATACAATGCAACAGGCTTCATCTCAGAGGGAACGGCACATGAGTTCCTCACTTGGCGCCGATCACTGCGTGAGATGGCTCCGCTATTGTTTAAGTGAAAAATAATCAAAAAGAAATGAAAAAGGTCATATTATCTTTCTTCAGCTTTGTTTTCTATAGTATGTCTGCACAAAATCCCTTTGTGCAGACATGGTTTACCTCAGATCCAGCTCCGATGGTACACGACGGTACGATGTATGTCTACACTGGACACGACGAGGATGGTGCCGACTTCTTCTGGATGCAGGATTGGCGCGTGTATTCAACCCAGGACATGGTGAACTGGCAGGACCACGGGTCTCCGCTGGCACTGGAGACTTTTGCATGGGCCGACGACCGTGCTTGGGCGAGCCAGTGCATAGAGCGCGACGGCAAGTTCTACTGGTATATCTGTGCACACTGTAAGCAGTCGGGTGGCATGGCTATCGGCGTAGCGGTGAGCGACTCGCCGACGGGACCCTTCCGCGACGCACTTGGGAAACCGCTTTACACGGATTCCAAGTGGGACCACATTGACCCAACGGTGTTCATCGACGACGACGGACAGGCTTGGCTGATGTGGGGCAACCCGCAGTGCTACTACTTGAAGCTGAATAGGGACATGGTGTCGTATAGTGGCGAACTGGGATTGATTGATATGACTGAGGAGGCTTTCGGTGGACCGATGATGAACCGCCGCGAGAAAGGTAAGAAATACAAGGACTCGTATGTCGAGGGTCCATGGTTGACCAAACGCAACGGGACATACCAGTTGCTGTATGCTGCCGGAGGTGTGCCTGAGCATATCTCCTACAGTACGGCTGCATCGCCGACAGGACCGTGGCACTATGCAGGACAGATTATGCCATTGTGCGACACGAAGTCGTTTACAAACCATTGCGGCGTGGCTGACTACAAGGGACACTCCTACTTCTTCTACCATACGGGCAAGCTGCCGCAAGGAGGCGGCTTTGGACGCAGTGTGGCCGTAGAGGAGTTCAAGTATAATGCCGACGGTTCGTTCCCCACCATCATGCCTACCGACGAGGGTGTGAAACCGATAGCAAAGTTCAACCCCTATCGCAAGGTGGAGGCAGAGACGATGGCTTTCTCGAAGGGTGTCAAGACAGAGCAGTACACATTGTCGCCTGCCGAACAGGTGGAAGGCGGTAACGGCCTGGGTGTCTATGTGTCTGATATCCATAACGGTGACTATATCAAGTTGCAGAACGTACACCTCTGCCATAAGATGCCGCGGACTTTCACTGCCCGCGTGGCCAGTGGACTGCGAGGAGGAAGAATTGAAATACGACTCGACAGCATCAACGGCCAGTTGCTTGGTACGCTCAATGTCCCTGGGACGGGTGGCTGGCAGAACTGGGAGACACTGACTGCCGACCTGGATCCGCTCGACGCCTATCCCTCACGGTTGCATACCCGTGACCTGTACCTCGTATTCAAGGGACGTAAAGGTCCGAAGCTCTTCAACTTCGACTGGTGGGAGATGCGTGGACTGGAACAGGTTAATATGCCTATTGTGCAAACCAAGTTTACTGCCGACCCATCTCCGCTGGTGATAGGCGACACGCTGTTCCTTTATACGTCGCACGATGCATCGCCAGAGGAGATTGCCGATGCTAACGAACGTAGCTCGGCAGGGTTCTTCATGTACGACTGGCTGTTGTGGTCGACCACCGATATGGTCAACTGGACCAGTCATGGTGCCGTGGCATCGCTGAAGGATTTTACCTGGAGAAGCCGCGACAATGGGGCTTGGGCTATCCAGACAGTTTTCCGCAATGGCAAATACTACCTGTATGCTCCGTTGCACGGACACGGTATTGGTGTGCTGGTCAGTGATACACCATATGGACCATTCCGCGACCCATTAGGCAAACCGCTTGTTTGGCAACAGGAACACTGGGAGGACATTGACCCAACGGTGTTTATCGATGACGACGGACAAGCATATATGTACTGGGGCAATCCCAATACCTATTATGTGCTACTCAACGATGACATGATCAGTGTCAAGGGCGATATCCACAAGTTGGACTATCATTTGGAACACTACCAGGAAGGTCCGTGGATGTATAAGCGCGGCGGCCATTATTATCTGGCCTATGCTACGACATGCTGCCCAGAAGCGCTCGGATATGCTATGAGCGACAAACCTACAGGACCGTGGCAGGCAAAGGGATATATTATGAAACCTACTCAGCGCGACAGGGGGAACCATCCTGGAATTTGCGATTATAAGGGCCACTCCTATGTCTTTGGACAGGACTACGACCTGATGCATCTTGAGACACTGGTGCATCATGAGCGGCGCTCGGTGTCGGCATCGGAGATTACCTATCAGCCAGACGGAACTATTGCAGAAATCCCTTATTGGCTCGACCAGCAACCGCTCAAGCAGCTGGGCACATTTAACCCCTACCAGCGCGTCGAAGCTGAGACCATGGCGTGGGGCTACGGACTGAAAACGGCTAAGATGGACTTTGCCAATACAGGTATAGTGGCTGATATGCATGAGTCGCAGGGAAAGCGTAACCAGTACGTCTATGACCTTAACGATGGTGAATACATCCGGCTGAGAGGTGTTGATTTCGGTTCCCGTGAAGCACGTCGATTCGTGCTGTCTGCAGCGTCTGAGGGAACGACAACGGTAACTCTGAGACTGGATAGTATTGACGGACCAGTCATCGGAACTGTTACCATCAATAATACTGGTGGCGTCGCTAAATACCGCACCTTCAGTACCAAGGTCAAGGGGGCTCGCGACGTACATGATCTGTACCTGTGTTTTTCGAAGACCAGCGGAGATGTCCGATTGGATTATTGGCAATTTCATCAATAGAGCATTATGAAGAGAATACCATTTCTGTTTGCTGCCTTGCTGGTGGCGATGGGAGGCTTTGCTGCCGAACATCAGATTAGTAGTCCCGACGGGGGCATTGTGGTGAAACTGAGTGATCAGGGTGGACGGATTGTCTATACTGTCAGCTACCAGACCAACGAAGTGCTGAAACAATCGCCGTTGGGTTTGAAGACTAACATCGGCGACTGGACGCAGAACCTCGCCATGGGGCAGTGTGTTGTTAAAACAGTCAAGGATAGCTATTCGCTTCCTGACATCAAACAGCGTCAAGTTGAATACGAAGCCACTGAGGCCGTATATCCGCTGACTCAGGACGGACAGCATGTCATGGATATCACCTTCCGTGTCAGCAACCGTGATGTCGCCTTCCGATATACACTGTTGCCCCAAAAGGAAACAAGGGTTTGTTTCGTTGATGCTGAAGCCAGCAGTTTCGTGTTACCAGACGGGACAACGACTTTCCTATGCCCACAGGCTAAACCCATGGGCGGATTCGCACGTACATCGCCAAGCTACGAAACTCCGTATACGCTTGACGAAGCAACAGGACGTAACGGATGGGGTGAGGGATATACCTTCCCCTGCCTCTTCAAAGTTCCTGCTGGTTCGCAGCAACAAAACGAACAGCAACTCTGGTTGCTCATCTCTGAGACGGGAACAGACGGTTCGTATGTCGGTTGCCGACTGTTGAACACGGGTGGCAACAGCTACTCCATCGGTTTCCCACAGCAGGGCGAACAGAACGGCATTGGTTCCGTTTCTCCTGCAATGGCTCTTCCTGCAGATACTCCGTGGCGAACCATGACTGTAGGTCCCTTGGCAAACATCGTTGAGACGACCGTCGCCTTCGACCTTGTGCAGCCAAAGTATAAGGCTTCGCAGTCTTTTGTCTACGGAAAAGGGTCTTGGTCTTGGATAATCGGCATGGACTCCAGCTGCAATTTTGATGAACAGAAGCGCTATATCGATTTTTCTGCTGCTATGGGGTGGCAGAGTGTGTTGATTGATGCCTTCTGGGATCGGCAGATAGGTTACGATCGTATGGCAGAACTGGCTCGATATGCCAAAGAGAAAGGTGTTGGACTGTTCCTTTGGTATAACTCGAACGGCTCATGGAACGATGCGCCGCAGACCCCTATAGGAAAGATGAATAACGCGCGAATCCGTCGTCAAGAGATGAAGTGGATGCATGATAATGGCATTCGTGGCATCAAAGTCGACTTTTTTGGTGGCGACAAGCAGGCTATGATGCAGCTCTATGAGGATATACTCTGCGATGCCAACGATTTCGGACTGTTATGCATTTTCCATGGCTGCACACTGCCGCGAGGTTGGGAACGTATGTATCCCAACTATGTTGCATCAGAGGCAGTATTGGCTTCCGAGAACCTTCATTTTGGACAGGGAGCTTGTGATGCTGAGGCGCGTAATGCCTGCATTCATCCTTTTATTAGGAATACTGTTGGGTCGATGGATTTTGGTGGCTCGGCATTGAACAAGTTTTATGGAGCAGACAATCTTCATGGTACTGTGCGCAAGACCAGCGATATATATGCCTTGGCAACCGCCGTGTTGTTCCAGAGTGCTGTACAACATTTTGCACTTGCACCCAACAATATGACGGACGCTCCCTCATGGGCTATTGACTTTATGAAAAAGGTGCCGACGACATGGGACGAAGTGCGTTTCATCGACGGATATCCAGGCAAGTACGTCTTGATGGCTCGCCGCAGTGGCTCACGATGGATAGTTGTGGGTATCAATGCGGAGCAGCAACCACTACGGCGTACCATTATGCTGCCTATGCTTGAGCGTGGTACGACTTTAACCGTCTATGCCGATGATGCTCAGTTGCAGGGTAGTGTGAAGACAGTAAAACTTAATAAGAAACAGCAGCTTGTCGTCACGATTCCCCAAAATGGCGGATTTGTCATAACCAACGAATAAACTGTAATAGACTTATGAAAAAACTACTTTCCATACTCTCGGTAGTGACTTTGTCGGCATCGGCCCAGAATCCTATCATACATGATCAATTCACGGCCGATCCGACAGCTCGTGTCTTCAACAACCGTGTCTATTTATATCCTTCGCATGACATCCCGGCTCCACCGACTGCTACAGAGATCGCCGGACATCCGGCAAGTGAATGGTTCTGCATGGCCGACTATCATGTGTTTTCTTCTGACAACCTTACAGATTGGACAGACCATGGGGTAATCGTTTCCCAGGAGAGGGTCCCCTGGGGTAAACCGGATGCTTTCTCAATGTGGGCTCCTGACTGTGTTGAGAAGAACGGCAAATACTATTTCTATTTCCCTGATGCTCCTAAGTCTGGTCGAGGATTTGCTATTGGTGTCGCCATCGCTGACACACCTATCGGACCTTTTCGTCTCGAAAAAGAACCCATCCTTGGTGTGACAGGTATCGACCCTTGTGTGTTGATTGATAAAGATGGCTCTGCTTATATCTATTGGAGTGGTATGGGTATCCGTGGTGCCAAGCTGAAGGAAAATATGATAGAGTTGGATGGGGAACTCACTGAAATGAAGTTCCCCCGTCGGAACGATGCAGGCGATGATACGCCACAACTCCCACCGATGAAGGTGGGGGGTCAGCAAATGGAAGGTCTGCCTGAAGGCTTTAAAGAAGGCCCCTTCGCCTTCCGGCGAGGAGATTGGTATTACCTGACGTTTCCTTGGGTACGTGGGAAAACTGATAATGGTGCCAATCCCACTGAGACACTTGCCTATGCCATGTCGAAGTCACCTCTTGGCCCCTGGGATTTCAAGGGAATTATCATGGCCGAGCATTCCAATGGTTGCTGGACTAATCACCATAGCTTGGTGGAGTTCAAGGGAGAATGGTACTTGTTCTATCATCGTAACGACTATTCTCCAACCATGGACAAACGTCGGTCAGCGCGGATTGAACGCGTGACGTTCCGAAAAGATGGTACTATTGAAGAAGTGAAGCCAACTCTCCGTGGTGTGGGAACTACATTGGCCACTGCTCGCATCGAAGTAGACCGTTTCAGTAGTGCAGATGAAGGTGTCAAGGTTGATTATATTGACACTCTCAATCGATTTCGTGGCTGGTATGCTTCCTTGCCCGCAAAGGGCATCAAGCTACGGTATGCTGATGTAGATTACAGTCCGCTTGCCAATGGCGCTTATGCAGTGGTTCAAGTTAGGGCAAAGAGTAATACCGCACTCAGCCTACGCTCAGGCAATAAGCAGATTGCTCACATCTTAGTCACAGTAATTACGGAGCGGGGACCATTTCGCCGAGACCAGAGCGGTCAGTGGCTGACACTAACGGTTCCAATGGACTATTTGCCGAAAGGTAAAGCAGATCTTGTCGTTACCTGTGACGGAGATGCTGTCGACATTGACTGGGTGCAGTTCCGGAATCGTCCTCAGTATTTCTCCACTGTTGGGACGAATGCACAACCAACACAGCCAGACAATCAAGGGTTTATCCGCCGTTGGCAGCTTTTGGAACCTGTTCGCCATGAGGTTTCTTCCAATATTATTTTGACTGAGAGCTATCTTCAAAATCTGATGGTTTCAGAACTGCCCAAAATAAAAAATAAGAAAAATAAATGGCATGCTATCGACAGTCAGACTTATAATGTCAGGGTGTTTCGCTTCGCAGAATTGACAGGAAATGAACCATATCATTCTTTGTTCTGGGGTACTACTGTCATTGACTGTCCAAAGGAAATCTCAGGAGTTCGATTGGCTGTTGGAAGTAATGGCGCTTCCTGCTGGTGGCTTAACGATCAGCCCGTTCTTACGCTCGATGGTGACCGGCGTATGGTTGAAGATGACGGTATGTCAGCCAGGATAACACTAAAGCAAGGGCGTAATGTGCTTCGCTTCGCTTTGGTCAATGGTCCTGGATTAAGCGACTTTTGCGTACGCTTTGTTGACGAACAAGGGAACCCTGTAACTAACTATTCTATTACCCGATAAAGCTATGAAAAGATTATTTTTATTCTATATGTTTGTGCTTCTTGGCACGATTTCCTCAATGGCCCAAACGGGTCAGCCCTATATTCATGATCCTTCAACTATTATAGAATGTGAGGGAAAATACTACACCTTCGGTACGGGTGGGGGTGGCCTGATTTCCGACGATGGATGGTCTTGGCATGGAGGAGCGGAACGCCCTGGAGGTGGTGCAGCTCCTGATGTGATGAAGATTGGTGACCGTTATCTGGTTATTTATGGAGCAACGGGCGGAGGACTCTTTGGAGGACACAATGGCCGTATTCTGACCATGTGGAACAAGACACTCGATCCTAAGTCATCAGACTTTCACTATACTGAAGCTATTGAGGTGGCATCCAGCGATGGTATGGAGGACTGTGATGCCATTGATCCGAGTTTGTTGCTCGACCCTACGACAGGACGTCTTTGGGCTACGTATGGTACCTATTTTGGTAGTATCCGCCTTATAGAACTTGACCCACAGTCAGGTGAACGTGTGAAAGGGAATGTGGAAAAAGATATAGCCATCGATTGTGAGGCATCTGACCTCATCTTTCGTGATGGGTGGTATTATTTGTTAGGAACCCATGGAACTTGCTGTGATGGTGTGAATTCAACCTATAATATTGTCGTGGGACGTTCCCAAAATGTGGAAGGCCCCTATTTGGACAACGTGGGGCGTGATATGTTTCATGGCGGGGGACGTATGGTAATAGCTGCTGGTAATAGATACTCTGGCCCAGGACATTTTGGACGTACTGTCATCGACGAGGGGGTTGAAGTGATGTCGTGTCACTATGAGGCGGATTTCGACCGAAGTGGTCGTTCGGTGCTGGCTATTCGTCCACTGTTGTGGAGAAATGGTTGGCCAGTAGCAGGCGAGCAGTTCCGTGGCGGTACATTTGAAATAGAGTCTGAACGCCGTGGATATTCCTTAGAGTTGGCCGTTGACTTTGTTCGCATACCACAAGAGCGTGAACGTTTCTGGCAAATGGATCTAAACAAACCTTTAGTGAGTATTCCTAACCAACGTCTGGAAGATGTCGTAAAGAACTGGCCTGCAGGTAATATTTCCCTTCGTTGTAGCGATTATATGAACCGTCCCCACCAGCGCTGGACTGTAACACCTATCCCTGATGCGGGGGGGTATTTGGGTGGACCTTACTATCAGATTGTTATTGAGGGTACAAATCGTGCACTGGCTGCAACTGCCGAAAAGGAATTAATCACCGTACCCCAGTTTACAGGTACTGATGAACAGCTCTGGCGTATAGAACAGCTTACTGATGGTACATTCCGCATTATGCCGAAACGCATTCCTGGTCAGCAGGAACTCAACAGTAAATATGTTATCTGTTCTCCCGCAGACTCCACACCAACCCTTGCCGAATATGACTTTAAGACCGATAATTCGAAGTGGAATTTCAAAAAAGACTAAAAAGTAATGGTTTGATACAAATTCGAAAATTCCTGAAACTCATTATAACGTCTGTTTCA
The DNA here is from genome assembly GCA_017474925.1 of Prevotella sp. Classification (GTDB taxonomy): domain Bacteria; phylum Bacteroidota; class Bacteroidia; order Bacteroidales; family Bacteroidaceae; genus Prevotella. Next base: position 17,570 of record JAFVGN010000050.1, read on the forward strand.
AAAATAAGCAGTACCTTTGCAAGCGGAAACATGGGAGTGTTTCTTAGAAAAGATTTGTTTTAGTAATATTATCATTAGTAGTTTGTTTTGTAACCGTAGTTGCTGTCGGAAAGCGTTCCGGCAGCACTGCTGTTGTTTTTATGCTTAGAAACTACACTGGCAAAGCCATATTTTCCGGCAGAAATGATACGTAATTTTTTTTTTTTTTGTATCTTTGTCCCCAGAAATAGAAATAAACATATTTATTAATGAATATACTACTAACAAAAACATATTGTTTTATTTGCATGTCAGTTGAAAGTGCTTCGGTGTACTCTGTCAATCGGGTATGGCACAGTCGAACGAGAAACAGGAACAAATTGTGCTTTATAACAAGTGACTTCCCAAATAGTTACATGACGTAAAGTTTCAGCGACATGGTAAAAGGTGCCCCCTGTGCGGATTTTCTAACAACTTACAAAAGAAATAATAACATGCCAAGTAAAGTTCTTGAATTTAAAGTTCTAATAGGTCGTTTTTTATGGCTTTTATTGTTTTTTGCTCTATTCTTTACGCAAAGAATACATGCTCAAATGGGAAAGCTATTCGATGCAGACAAACAGATGTCGAGTAGTTATACCACCCAGATTTATATGGATCATGATGGATTCATTTGGGTTGCTACGCGTAACGGGCTAAATCGTTATGACGGATATCAGTTTCGCATATTGAAAAAGGAAAAACAGAAAGATCTGGGCATGGCCAGCAATTATGTGAATTGTATCATGCAAGATAGTCGTGGACTCTTTTATGTTGGTATGTATGGGGCACTTCAGACATATGATGGTCAGCGTTTCCATGATGTAAAGACTTACGATAGTAATGGTCATATCATCCCTAGTTATGTCACCTCGTTGCTGGAACGGCGAAATGGGGACATATTGGTTGGTACATCTGCACATGGAGTTATGCTGATGTCTGCGAACCGTCAGGATGCTCGGCAGATGAATGGAGTGCTGGGTGATATCAAGACAGTTCAGCGTATGATGGAGGATAGCCGGGGTAATGTATGGCTAGTGACGGAAAGTCAGGGGTTGTTGTGCTACGATGGCAAGAAAATTGAGCGCTATTTCCAACTTGCGGATGAGTTGGACATGGTTCGCGATGTTTGTGAGGACAATCAGGGCCATATTTACGTGGGAACGGCTAATGCCGGTATGTTCCGGCTCGATGGGAAGAAGACACATATTGAGGGAACTGGCTCGAAGCACATCTCAACATTATTTGTCAATCATGAAAATCACATTTTTATTGGTTACGATGGTTTAGGCCTTGCAATTTATGATCCACAGACAGGCATTGTAATTGACAATCCGTATTATAGTCGTGATGTTGACTTGAGTACTGCCAAGGTATATTCTATTTGTGAAGACCGCAATGGCAATACCTGGCTTGGTCTTTTACAGAAAGGCATTTATATGCATCCTGTTAAGACCACAGGTTTCCACTATATGGGCTATAAATTAGGGGTACGTAATACAATAGGTTCGGCGTGTGTCACTAGCGTATTTATTAGTAAAGATAACCGTTATTGGTTGGGAACAGACAAGGACGGACTATACTGTCTGAATACTAATGGTCAGGTGATTCGACATTTCAAGGAGAATTTTCCTTCCACCATCCTTAATATGACCGAAGACCAAAAGGGACATGTTTGGGTTGGTTCCTATAAAGAAGGTTGTGGCTGGATTGACACAAAGACGCTGACATATCATCCTTATCATTTACCACAGGGTCCGGCAGTCAGCGTTTTCGGCATAATCACAGACAAGAAGGGGCGGCTTTGGTTGGGAACTATGGGAAATGGTCTTTTGCGGCTTGATGCAGAGACTGGTGAGGTGAAAGCATATACCCAACAGGGCAGTGCAGCCACAGACCGCAAGATTAATGGTCTGTCAAATAGCTATATATCAAAAATATCTCTTTCTCCTGACGGTTGTCGGATTTATGTTGCCACTACCATGGGTGTTTGCGCAATGGACATGGAGACGGAAAATTGGCTGACAACGTTTGGAGGAATTAACTGCCTGAACTATGGAACACCAACCCGTGTTGCCCGAGAATATGGAGGAAGAGTCTATGTAGGAACCAATGACGGGTTGTTAAGCTATGAGCTGAAAACACGGAAAACACATCTATATGCTTTGGAGAGCGGACTGGCAGACAATGGCATTTCCAGTCTTGAACAAGACAAACATGGTAATCTCTGGATTTCTACAGATCATGGTTTGTGTCGGCTGGATCCCAAGTCAGGTAAAGCCAACAACTACTTTGTTGATAATGGATTGCAGTCAAACGAATTCAGTGATGGGGCCTCATATGTTGCTTCCGATGGGCAATTGCTTTTTGGAGGATTGGGAGGTGTGACATGGTTTAAGCCAGAGGAAATAGAGGAGCGTGAGTGGAAGGCTGAAGTAAAGCTGACGGGATTCTCCGTCAATGGCGAACCTGTGACACCTGCCACTATGTCGGGATTTTGGCATGTCGTTGACACTACGGTTATTGCTGCAGATCGTTTTGTGCTTAGTCCTGGTGATAACTCTTTTGCCCTTCAGCTCTCGACACTCACTTATGACAATCCCGAACATATAATCTATCGTTATCGCATAAACCGTGAGGAATGGGTACGCATGCAACCTGGTAACAATGAAATTACTTTTAGTCACCTGCAACCTGGCGACTACCATTTCTGTGTAGTAGCCGAACAGAACGGCATATCCACTCCAGAACGCTGCTTTACCGTGGTTATTCATTCTCCATGGTACCGTACACCCATGGCCTATCTCATTTATTTGCTGGCCGCAGGTGCTTTGTTCTGGTTCTACCGTCAGCAGCACCGCCGCAAGGAACAGGATCGGTTGCGCCTTCAGGAACATATACATGCCGAAGAAATGGCCGATGCCAAGCTGAAGTTTTTTATGAATATATCGCATGAGATACGGACGCCCATGACGCTGATTGTCACTCCGTTGTTATCTCTAATTAAACAGGATGCAGATCCCCACCGTCGTAGTATATATGAGACCATACGCCGTAATGCCGAACGCATCTTGGGACTTATCAATCAGATGATGGATCTTCGGAAAATTGATAAGGGACAGATGCAGATGCATATGTGTGAGACAGAGTTAATATCATTCATAGGTGACATCCATACCTTGTTCGACCAGCATGCAAGGGCAAAAAACATCCGTTTCACTTATGAGCACGACACGCAGATGCTACAAGTATGGATTGACCGTGGTAATTTTGACAAAATCATAGTAAATCTACTGTCAAATGCCTTTAAGTTCACTCCTACCGGCGGTGATATACGTATGAGTATCACTCACGATGACAGTCATGCACGAATAGCCATTAAGGATAGTGGAGAAGGAATTGAGGAAGACAAACTGGATCGTATTTTTGAGCGTTTCTATCAGTCTCCCTCTCATGCCAATGACCGCAAGACAGGTACAGGTATTGGCCTGGACTTGACACGTTCGCTAGTTGAGCTACACCATGGCAGTATTAAAGCTTGTAACAACACTGATGGTCCAGGCTGTGAATTCATTGTTACCATCCCTTTGGGCAATGTACATCTGAAACCCGAAGAGATGATAGTTGAAAAACAGGATATTGTTCAAAGTACCAGTCTGATAGATGATGTTGCCTTGTCGGAGCCGGCTGTAGTGACAGAACTGCCCAAGGTCGGTCGCCGACAGCGTATTGTTATTGTCGAGGACGATGAAGAAATCCGCGATTATCTTGCAGCAGAGTTGTCCCCCAATTATGAGATTACTGTTGCAGAGAATGGTCGTATGGGATTGGGTGAAGTCCTGAAGGGTATCCCTGACCTTGTCATCTCAGATATTATGATGCCCGAAATGGACGGAAACGAACTTTGTTCCAAGATTAAAGGTAACCCCGCTACGAGTCATGTTCCTGTTATCCTGTTGACCGCCAAGAGTCGGGACGAGGACCAACTGGAAGGATTAGAGATGGGTGCTGATGCCTATATCATGAAACCTTTCAATATGGATATCCTGCGTCGTACCATTGTTAATCTCATCCATACTCACCAAATGTTGCGTCTGAAGTATGGTCGAAACGACCAACTTGAGGAACAGGTTGATGAGGTAAAGATGAAGTCCCCCGATGAACAATTGCTCGACCGTGTCATGAAGGTTATCAACAAAAACATTAACAATTCAGATCTTAGTGTCGATGCCATTGCTGAAGAGGTAGGCATTAGTCGCGTCCATTTGCATCGAAAAATGAAGGAACTTACAGGGCAGACGCCTCATGACTTTATCCGCAATATCCGCTTAAAGCAGGCTGCCAATTTGTTGGCTTCGCATAATATGAATATCACTGAGGTTATGTATGCCTGTGGTTTTAATAACGCAGCTTCCTTCTCAACAATCTTCAAGAAGTTCTATGGTATGTCTCCTCGCGAGTATATGAACGAGCACCGATGATTTAGAAATTATGGTCTATCACCTGTTCCACCACCTGTGGGAAATATTCCATTTCTAACAAGTGCTCTTTTTCTGCGATTTCTTCAACAGAGTCTGTTGGAAGCAGGGGGGTCTTGTATTGGGCTATAATTTCACCACTGTCACAAATGGTCGTCACATAATGAACGGTCATGCCTGTTTCTGTCTCACCAGCAGCCTTGACAGCCTCATGGACATGGTGTCCCCACATGCCTTTACCTCCATATTTTGGTAGCAAGGCAGGGTGCAAATTGACCATACGGCGGGGATAGGCTTCAATGAGATAGTCAGGTATCATGGGCAAGAAACCTGCTAGTACAATGAAATCTATATTGTACTGCTTCAAAAGGGACATTACTACTTGTTTGTCACTCAGTTGTGTCTTGGGTACCACCGCAGTGGGTACACCTAAACGTTCTGCACGCACCAGAGCGTATGCATCAGCCTTGTTGCTGAGTACTAAGGCGCATTTGATGTGCTCTGAATCGGCGAAATACTTGATAAGATTCTCACAGTTGGAGCCGCTTCCTGACACAAAAATGGCAATATTAATCATATTTTATTCTGGGTTTAAAAGGTTAAATGGGAGGACTTCTAATAGTATTTCTACAAGACGAGGAACTGCATACTGGTTGATATCTTCCTCGCGAATCCAAAAGAGGCCGTCTGGCAACAATGGGCGTACTTCAGGTTCCCATAGCCAGAAATCAGCATATAGTACACGATGGGTCAATACATGTTTGATACCTTGACGTATCAATTTTGCATCGGCAGGAACGGTTTCCGTCAGCCATGGTTCGTAGAGTCCCTGCCAGATGTCTCCTCTCGGACGGCGTCGGATGGCTGTTTCACCTTTGTACCTTATATATATATAAGAAAGACGACGCTCCTTTATCTTGAGGGTCTTTTGTTTAACAGGCAACTCTCCTACTTTTCCCAGTCTCAATGCCGTACAGGATTCTGCCAACGGACATTGAATACATAATGGATTAGATGGTGTACACTGGATTGCACCGAAGTCCATCATTGCCTGATTGTACAAGGAACTAAGAGTATCATTGTTCGCCATTCCTGTAGGCAACAAATCTTGCGCCAATGCCGCAAATTCTTTTTTGCCTTCAGTGGAGTTAATAGGCGTGCTAATGCCAAAATAACGTGCTAAGACGCGATAGACATTTCCGTCAACTACAGCGACAGGCAAACCATAGGCGATGCTTCCTATAGCTGCCGCAGTATAGTCGCCAACCCCTTTCAGCGTACGAAGTCCAGCAATTGTCGTAGGAAAGCCTCCAAGTTCAACAATCTGTTTGGCTGCCTGATGCAGATGACGGGCACGACTATAATAGCCCAGTCCCTGCCATTCACGCAAAACTTCGTCCTCTGTTGCTGCTGCCAGGTGGTTAACTGATGGCCAACGGTGTATAAACCGCTCCCAATAAGGACGTCCTTGGTCTATGCGCGTTTGCTGGAGAATAACCTCCGAAAGCCAGATGGCATAGGGGTCATTAGTCTCACGCCAAGGCAAGGCTCGTCCGTTCTCGTGGAACCAATTTAATATCGTTGTACTAAAGAGCATCTGTTATTTGTTGATAGATACGCAGGTTAAATTCATTGGCTTCGGCATATGCATACTCCATGATTTCTGAAATCAGTTCTTCATAAGGTGGTACATTCTGCTCGTCCAACCAGAAAACAAATTCTATGGGAAGGCCGGTTGGTGTTGCATCGAGTTGGTGTACCATGATCATATTATCCTTCAACACCCTTGGATGCTTCTTGAGCCACTGTTCCATATGCTGGCGATAGCGTGTAAGGTTTACTGTACCGTCATCCCCTTTGACAATGGAATGGAAGTTGATATAGAATTTTCGAACAACCTTTCGTCCCTTGTTTTCCTTCATACCTTTCCAGTTCTGGAATGAACCGTCCACCAATGCTTGGGGGGATATGGTGATGATAGTATTGTCGAAGTTGCGCACTTTGACAGTGGTCAGCATGATTTCTTCCACTATTCCGTCTATACCTGCCTGAGGCACTGTAATTCGGTTGCCTATTTCCAGCATGTTGTTCGATGTCAGACGAATGCCTGCTACAAGCCCCTTGATGGTGTCTTGAAAAGCCAGCATCAGGATTGCTGATGCAGCACCCAGTCCGGCTATAAGTGTCGATGGGTCTTTGTTGACGATGATGGCAATGACAATAATGACGGCAATGAAAACAAGAATGATTTTCAGAACACTGATAAACGAATTCAAGTACTGCTGGTGGGGTACGTTATGATGCTCTCCTAATGACCGGAACGAGTTGGCAAAGCTGATAAGCAGCCATGTGGCCATGATGGTGATATAAATGGCTGTAATCCTGTGAACAATGCTATAGACTTTTGGATAGTCACCGAGCATAGAGGGCAAAAAATTCCATACTAAGGCAGAGGGTATGATGACACACACTACCACAAGAAGAATGTATTTCGTAAATTTATTCATATTCACATAGTACTTTACATACACGATCTTGGAAAGCTTTGCCAGTTGCGTTTCGCATCACGCCTTGATTGATAATGGCAAAGCAGAGTTGATGGCCACCGGCTGTTGTGCAATAGCCTGCTAACGAGGAGATACCCGTTAGCGTTCCCGTTTTAGCATAGACGTTGCCTTGTGCCTTGGTATCTTTCATGCGGTCTTTCAGCGTTCCGTCAACACCTGCAACAGGCAATGCCGGTATCAGTGCCTGACTGATATCTGAAGAATGCCATGCATAGCGCAGAAGTGCACAAAGTAGTTCTACTGACACATAATTGTATAAGGAGAGTCCTGAACCGTCTGCAACTTTATATGGATAGTGTCCCAGCCCCAATCTGGCAAAGAGCCGTTTGGTGACTTCACGGGCATCCTTGGCTCTTGCCAACCCCTTCTTAGCTGATGCTGCCGTTTGGTAGAACATCGACTCTGCATAGAAGTTGTCGCTCATCTTCAGCATGCGCTCCAATATTAATCCAATATTGTGCCTATATGTAGCCACCAGTTTTGCTTGTTGTGGAACGCGCCCTTCCGTGAGGCTTATTTGCTCCAAATTGATGCCCGCACGGGCAACTTCTTCTGCAAACGTCTGGAGGAAAATGTTCTTACGGCCAATAGACAATGCTGTAAGAAGTGGATTGTCGTCGTCCCAGCACCATCCTTCGCCGTAATCCTCAACCTCTTTCATTGTACGGTCTGCAATCAACAGACCGCGAATGCTGTCAATTTCCAGTTTCCTGACACAGTCTGCCAGGATAGCCACGTCATCAACAGTAAGCGAAGGGTCAAAACCTCCCACACAATAGATATTCCCAACAAGTGTACGGCCAGTAATATGTCCTGTGTAATAGATGTGAGTCTGATAATCGTACTTCGATCCCAGCTGGTCCAATGCTGTAATAGCCGTTACCAGTTTCATGCATGATGCAGGTCGCATCAGCTGCTTGTGATTATAGGTATATAGCGCAGAGTCGGCGTCTAGATCATACACCATTACTCCCACTTGCGATGTCTCAAACATGGGATCTGTGAGTAGCGAGTCAAGTCTGATACGTAGACTATCCTGCGCTAAAGCTACCGCATATACCCACGATATCACTAGAAATGTAAGTGCTTTTTTCTTCATAATTGCCTGCAAAGGTAGTGTAAACCTAGTAAATCGCAAAATAAATTAAACTTTATTTTGCATTTCGCCTGATTTGTACTACCTTTGCAGACAATAAACTAAAACGCCAATGGTTTACAAGTATGATTTTCTCATTATAGGAGCAGGTGTGGCAGGTATGAGCTACGCGTTGAAGGTTGCCCGTGCTAAGAAAGGACGTGTGTGTATGATCTGTAAAGCAGGGTTGGACGAAGCTAATACGTCTTTTGCCCAAGGAGGTGTTGCCTCTGTGACAAACATGAAAGTTGACACTTTTGACAAGCATATTGCTGATACTATTATTGCGGGCGATTTCATCTCAGACCGACAAGCTGTCGAACAGGTAGTACGCAAAGCTCCTGGGCAAATTCAGGAACTTGTACAGTGGGGTGTCAATTTTGATCGCAAGGACGATGGGCAGTTTGATCTTCATCGTGAAGGCGGCCATTCTGAATTCCGTATTCTTCACCATGCTGATGACACAGGTGCCGAAATCCAGCGGGGATTGATGGCTGCAGTACGCAATAATCCTGATATTGACATCAAGGAAAACCACTTCGCTGTGGAAATCATCACCCAGCATCATTTGGGTGTTAGGGTTACTCGTCGTTCGCCAAACATCCGCTGCTATGGTGCTTATGTGCTGAATCCTGAGACCGGTAAGGTTGATACCTATCTGTCAAAAGTCACCGTCATGTGTACGGGTGGTTGCGGAGCCGTCTATCTGACGACATCGAATCCGGTTATTGCTACGGGCGATGGCATTGCCATGGTTTACCGTGCCAAAGGAACGGTGGCTGATATGGAATTCGTACAGTTCCATCCCACCGTATTGCATAACCCAAAAGAAACCCATCCCGCCTATCTCATTACTGAGGCTATGCGTGGTTATGGGGGAATTTTGAAACTGCCTAATGGCGAGACGTTCATGGAGAAATATGACGAGCGTTTGTCCCTGGCTCCTCGCGACATTGTGGCTCGTGCTATTGACAAGGAAATGAAAATCCATGGTTTAGACCATGTTTGTTTGGATGTAACCCATAAGGATCCCGCTGAGACACGCCACCACTTTCCTAATATCTACCAGAAGTGCCTCAGCATTGGGATAGACATCACTACGGATTACATTCCTGTACGTCCTGCAGCCCATTATATGTGCGGAGGCATCAAGGTTGATTTGAACGGTCAGTCCAGTATTCAGCAACTTTATGCTTTGGGAGAATGTTCCTGTACGGGATTACACGGTGGCAACCGTCTGGCCTCGAACTCACTTATCGAAGCTGTTGTTTATGCGGATGCTGCAGCAATGGACTCTCTGGCGCATATCGATTTGTATGACTGGAATGAGCAGGTACCTGAGTGGAATGATGAAGGAACGATGACCAACGAGGAGAAGGTGCTCATCACTCAAAGTGTCAAAGAGGTAAACCTGATTATGTCCAACTATGTAGGTATAGTGCGTAGCGACCTGCGGTTACATCGTGCATGGGATCGTTTGGACATGCTTTATGAAGAGACTGAGCGTCTGTTCAAACGTGTAAAGGCTTCACGTGACATTTGTGAACTTCGAAATATGATTAACGTGGGCTACCTCATCACCCGTTGGGCATTGGAACGCAAAGAGTGCCGTGGCTTGCATTTCACCACAGACTACCCCTTGCACGCCTACGACAGGAAATAGTCTTGGTTTTCGCTGATTAGTACAGTAAAGTATCCTCACATAGGTATAGGTCAGCGTGTCAATGAGAATTTCATCGAGAGTCCGAAGTCACGCGTTGTAGTCGGATAGGAACTGCTTGAAAGCAGAGGAGTGTTGGTCTGACGGTCGTAATAGAACGACATGGTAAGCAGTCGCGATAGTGTATAGTCAGCCATGAAAGATATCTTCAGGGCTGAATTTCCACTGCTGGCCGACGAGGTGCGCGAGGCTATGTCACGAGTGATGGCAGCTTGGTTGCGCAATGAGAGGTCGAGTCGTAAGTTTAGGTCATGATTGATGCCTGACTTGCGGTTGGTTGATGTACTCTGAGTGGATGAATCCTTGTTCTTACCCCCCTGTGATTTTTTGATTTTACGTGTGGCTCCACTGCCGAAAAGGCGGAAATCACTGATTTTGTATCCCATACCGAAAACCCAGTCATTGGAGCGTCCCTCATTGATTTGCACACTAGTGGTGGAAAGGCTGAGGGTTCGTGTCTTGCGATATTCTGCTTTGACGGTGAGGTTGTTGAGGAACGTTACGTCAACACCCAATAACGGTGCAAAAGTCTCGTTAATACTAACGGTAGGAACGCTCCACCCCAACATAGAGGCTGTAGCGGAACTACTTGTGTATGACCCTACTGAATAGACGGATTTGTACGAGTGGTTCAGATTGACGGACTTTAAATGTTCACTGAACCAGTGTAGTTTGGACAGTCCTGAGTAGCGGATAGTCCAGTTGGGAAGTAGTCTGGTCAGTGCAGGGAAGAAATCGAGCGATCCTCCTCCACTGCCAGTGTAGGTGCTGAGGAAGGCAGGAATCATAACGGCGGCAGAGTATTGATTTACCTCCTGGCCATAATGTTCAGACGCTTTGGCCTGAAATTCTGGAAGGGCATCGCAGAATTTCTGGAATGCACTCGAGGGATAACCGTTGTTTGCATCGCCCATTGCCTCAAATGATGATGACAGCGATATAGTCGTCATGGTGAAGGTACCACTCTGAGTGGTGGGCATCCCCTCATATTTATATTGTATACTGCGTGCGCGTGATTCCGTTCGTGAGGCATTTAAGTCTATCTTCAGGTCACGCACAGGCTCAAGAGTGGCACGTAGCTGCAAGTCGTTGGTCAGATTGCTTGTAGCTGGTGTAGAGAGACTGTCGCTAAGCCAGCCGTTATCTTTTGCTTTCTGGATGAATGAATCATCGGTCAATCCGAAGGCAAAACCAAGTCCAGGTGCCATAACCCCGCCTGTTCGTTGCCCAAAGACATCGCCAATGGAAGGCATGTATCCAGGCAGCGACATCGCATACTGGTTGCGATAGCTGATGCCAATGCTACGTACCATCATTAGCAAACGGGCAACAGATTGAGCTGGCTTGTACCACCATTGATTCTCTGTTGGCGGCTTAGCGGTGACGGTTACCTTGATCTTTACGGAGTCAAGGTTCTTGATGCGTATCTTGTTTTGGTCGATAACCTTGTATTTGATAGGATACATCTTGCCTTCAGGGGTCTTGGCGCTTACAATGAGGCGCTTCGATTTTTTGTTATGCGTCACAGTCAGCATAGTGTCAGGACGAAGAGTCAGCTCTGTCTCGTAGGCGTTTTTGTTTTTGGGCAGGACTTTCTCTGCATTACTGGGCTTGCTAGTTTTTTTGTTGTCATCCGTCTTGCCCGTTTTCTTGGGGCCATCCTTCTGGCTTGTTTTAGTGTTCTTCTTCGGTGGCGTTTTTGTAATAGCTTTTTTGAAACGTTCGTTGGCTTTCCTGAGGAATGGAGAGTGATTGTAGAGTGTCTCCATGTTCAGATTGCCGTTGATGTTGAGCTGGCGGTTGTTGGAGATGGTATTGCCCAGATTGGTCCCGTCCTCCATGATGGTACCGCGAACCCAGTTATAGGTGGCATTATAGTTGGCATCAGCGTTGAACCAGTCCAAGATGGGCAGTTTGTTAAGTGGCAACTGATAGGATGCTGTAAAGTTTTGTCGATAGTTCAGTGGCGAACCGAGGTGTTTGATACTGTGCCATACGGAATCTTTCCACTGGCTGTATCGGTCAGGATATAGGTCCTTGTTGATAGGACGGTTCAGCGAGTCATATGGCTCTCGGATTTCTGCCTGGGTACCCGACTGGAAATTCATGTGCAGGTTCTTTGTCAGGTCCCATCGCAGGGTGAAGTCACGATTCCATAGGAACTGCGAGCTCCATGTGGGTTCAACAGTTGGACCGCCCAGATCCTCCATGTCGCGCTCCTGCAATTCATAATAGCTACGACGTATTTCCGAGTTAAAGGATATATTCTGTGGCAGATAGTTCACTCCGAAAGCCTTTGGTAGCTGCATCCATTTTGACTTTGACTTAGACTTGCTGAAAGGTTCAAGGGCCTTGTAGACAGGCGAGTAGGTGTAATTCAGTGAACCGCGCCAATCGTCATCTTTCTCGTACACAGTCGTCTCTCCCGACTTCTGGGAGTGTCGGTGACTGTATGAGAACGAAAAGTTGGCAGGGTCGTAAGGCATGGGATGCCGCTTGGTCTTAATGCCAAAGCGCACATTTGATAGGGAGAAGTTAGTCGTCGTAGTCTTGGTGACGGCAATAGACTCTATGCTGTCGCGCTCGTGCTGGTCTAGAATTGCATCAAGTGCATCGTCCAGTTCCAAGTCAGTGTCAAGCGGATTATACTTCGGGCGCGTTTCCTCTTTGGTGATGGAGTAGTATATAGGTGCTGTCACTTTCATCTTGTCTGGGAAGAACTTTCCCAGTTCGAAGTTTGTAGTCAGCGAGTAGGTCTTATAGTTGTCCATTGTACGCTGGGCAATGCCTTCTTCCAATCCGCCAAAACCTTCTGTAACAATCTTGCCCATCAGGTTGACAGTACCCACGTCAGAAAGTTGTACGTTTAGATTGCCTGTTGCTGCCCATCCTCCCGTGTTGATTACATCAAGCAGTCGTAGCTCGTTGACCCATACTTCGCCAGACTTGTGGGTCCCCGTCAAGTTACGTACACCTATCATCATAGTCTTTACCTCGCCCAGTGATGGATTACCCATTATCGATATTCGGTTGCTCATTTTGTTGGGATCATATTCCGAATATTCCATCGTGTAACTTGCCGTACCATTGGCACGGGCTATGTTTCGCGCTTTCTTCAGCTGGGTGAACAGCGAGAGGTCGACATCAAGCATGTTGTCTTCAGGCCATACGGCACGGCAGTCATCCAGATTGTACTTGTTGTAGTCGTTGCGGTCTGGAGTGAGCTTCAGAGGGATGAGGTACTCGTAGTAATTGTTGCGATAGTCGCTTCCTAAACGAATGAAGACAGCCAACTGGTCATCGCTCAACGATGTGTCGTCTATCAGGTGATTGGCATGGACGAACATCTGTAGGTGTTTATAACGACGCAAGTCGAGTGTCGAGTTACGATAGACTGCCTTTGACTCTCCCGGTGACAGGTCTTTGACCATGATCATGAGAGCCTGCTCGTTGGCCTCTGTCAGCTGTGGCTGCGAAGGGTCTGTGACGCGTGAGATGCCTGGAGGCATGACATAGTTGACAGGACGTTTGTCGTTGTTCTCCTCAATGTTGACTGTGCTGACAGCCATCACTCCACTATTGCTCGAACCTGTTAGTGGCTGTTCGTAACGTCTCCATTCCCCACGCACCAGATCCAGGCTTCCGAAACGCAGGACAACGGGCTTACGGAACTGGGTGAGGAACATACGCATAAAGCGGATAGATGTAAAATCATTGATGCCGTTGACACGTTTCTCATATTGCGACAGCGGTATGCGGAACTGATACCACTTGACAGGTTCTTTCTTTCCGTTGCGTAGTGACGCCACATATTCGCGGATATCGGTGATATAGTTGTGTCCCAGCCGCATGTCCTCAGGGCGTATGCTGACCTTGTACTGGAAGTAGCGTTCATACTCGTTCAGCGTAAAGTCCTGGTTGATGTCCTCCACGTCAGGGTATGATTTGTATGATGTGTCGTAGCTTTCAGTCTGCTGTTCGTTGTCTGGTGAGTTCCCCTGCGTCATGTTGATGCGCTTATATCGTTCCAGTATGCTGGCTTGGCGTTCGTCCAGGTCGGTACCACGGAAGTAGTGGTAGTTGTCGTTGGCAGGGTCTTGGTTCCATGCGGAACGGACACTGTCGTTGACGCTGACACTATTGAGGAAATCCCTATATGCCGGGTAGCTCCGCTCTTGTTCGTCGTTCAGACCATTCAGTCCCACATCCTGAAGCGCTCTTGAACCGCTGGTGGTGGCAAAGGCATAAGTCTGAGTGGCCTGATAGGGGATACGTCCCCACTGCGATGTGAAATACGATGAACTGCCGTCAACAGGCATACCGCTCTCGTAGAATTTCTTACCGTCATGCAGAATGTCCTCGCTGACTTCACCCAGGTTGAAGTATAGGTCACCGCCATATTCTGAAGCGTCCGGTTCTTGCGAGCTGTATATGAAGGGGTCAAGCAGCCAGAACTCGATGTATTCCACGTTGGCAGTCTCAAAGTCTGGTGTGTCCAGTTTTCGCATCATGCCACCCCAGCGCTGCTGAGGATTCTTTAGCGTTCCGTCGAAATTGACGTCTGTGGACAGGTTGTAGGAACCGCGTTCCTCTGGATAGTAGGCCAGATTAAGTACGGGCAGCGTTGCCGTAGCACCACTATAGGTGGACTGCTGGCGGTTGGGGTATAATTCGCTGACATAGATTGCACGCACGTAATGGTTCGACAGCTGGTCGAGGTCGCTCTTGATGTGAGCAGGAGTCAGACTGGAAGAGCGGTTGGTGAACAGCGGGTCGATGATATACCACGCCAAGAGTGAACGGTTGTAGTTGCTGCTTACAGAGTCTTTGTCGGCATGTTCGGGGAACATGGCAGGCACACTTGACATTGCCCACGACTTGGGTTCCGTGACATCAATGCCGTTCTTGGCATTCTCGAAGTCGTCAATGTACGAGGCGTTGTCCTGCGTGCCGCTTGCCGTACCGGCTATGAGGTGTGCAAACTCGCCCGTGAAGGCTATTTGTGACGGTTGGGTACAGTGCAGCAGAGGAATCTTGTCGAGCATACGGGTTAGCCACTGGCTTTCCGTCTTCCAGTTGATGTTCAGGCCCCATAACGTATTTTTCAGCGGTTCAGAACCCATGGTTACCTTCGATGTCAGTGCCTGTTCGCTCAAATGCTGCAACGTACCGCCAATCTGGAAATCCTTCGTGAAGTCGTACTCCCAGTTGAATCCCAACATCGTCTTTCGCTGCATGCCGTATTCTGTATTCGACTCGTAGCTCACTGATATATCCGTGTTGGCATCGATAATGCTTTGATTGATGATGGTCACCTCACCGGCCGAGTAGTCTACCGTATAGTCTGACCCCTCGTTCAGCACGACACCGCCTGCTGTGACGACAACCGATCCCTGAGGCACATTGTAAGCCCCCAGGGAGTAGACGTTGGCCATCGTACCCTTGAATTGTCCCACCAGTAGGTATTTGTCCTTGTTGGTCATCTGTTGCGCGGCAGTTCGCGTTGTGTCGTAGAGTTCGTGGAAGGAATATTGCTCTATCAGTTCATCTGGAAGTCCTTTGCTCTTGAGGAATTCCTCCAGTCTGGCACCAAAAGGCTCTGCCGACGGGAAGAACACGCGTCCGTTGGATACCGTGTAGCCTTCCACATAGTCAAAGTAGCCGTTGGGGTGGGTACGGTTGTTGTTGTCCAGGCGGTCGCAGCCTAAGCCACGTAGCAGGGTGACGTCCTTGACCTCAGGCAGGTAGGTCAGGTAGACGCCCGTTGTGTCGCTTTTGTATTTGATGTCCAAGCGGAACTTGGTCTTCTCGATGCTCGATGCCAGATAGTAGACGTTCTTCATCATCAAGGGCCAGTTGGGCTGTTGCGGATTGTTCGACGTGTTTTTCAGGCCTTTGACATATAGCACCTCAGCAGCATCTGTATGGTCTGCGGCAAACTCACCCACTTTGTAGGTCTGTCCTCCGTAAGTGTATTCATAGGCTACGGCCAGCACCTGGTCTGTCTGCAGGGTACTCTTAAGCGAAACATATCCTAACGAAGCATTCAGCGTGTATTCCGACGAGTTGAGCAGTCGTGCAGCTTCAAGTTTCTCGTAGTCCCTGCCTGCATCCATGATGGGATCCAGTGCGGCTGGGGCATCGTCGATGTTTCGGGCTGCCGGAGGCATGTTGGCGTAGATGGGATTCGCATTGTTCTGGGGAAGTGCCGACGTTCCCTTTTCCCCACTGTCCAGACTCTCTGCCAGTTGTGACAGTGCCAATACGTTACGGGTGTTCGATGTGTTTGCAGTCTTGTTGGTCACCCATATCTCAATGCGTGTGATGTTGATGCCTGTGTTGATAATGGGCAGTGTCCTCATGCCGGCATCGTAGCGCTCCCTGAAGTACTTGGCCAGGAAGAAGTGTCTGTTCTCCTCATAGTTGGCTACGTCCAATTCGAAGGGGGTCAACTGCATACCGCCCTTTGACGACAGGCTCTTCGTACTCGAATTTTTCTGCGAGAATACAGTCTGCAGCTTCAGCTTGCCAAACTGCATGTCCGTTCGGACGCCAAACAGTGACGACGCTCCCTTAACCAGCGAGTTGTTGGATGGGAAGGTGATGTTGCCCGCCTCCACCAGCTTGATGATTTCGTCTTCTTTGCCCTCGTAGCGCAGCTTCAGGTTCTTGGTGTCGAAATCAAAGGTGGCATCCGTGTTGTAGTTCAGGCTCATGTTCACCTTGTCGCCCACCTTACCAGTGACGTTCAGGTTTACCTTTTCGTCGAAGTCAACGGCTGCGGTCTTCCTGTTACGTTCCGGTAGTGACGGATTGTCCACCTCGTTCAGCGTAATGCCCAGTTTCAGCTCGGCAGTTCCCTGTGTCTTGATTCGTACTCCGCCCGGACCGAATATCTTCTCTGCCGGTCCTAAGTCGAAGTGCATGTCCGTGAAATCAAATTTGTCCTTGCCTTTGGCCTGGACGTTCTGGGCATCCTTCATGCGGAAGAAAGCCTCGCGTTCGCGCTTCTCGCTCCATTGTCGGTATTCGTCCGGCGACATCAGTATGGGGGTGTTCAGATACGAGCTGCCTATCTTGGAACCAATCCTGTAGACGTTCAGCGAGTCGTCATACTCGGCCTCCTGCTTGATATTTTCCGGGAACCTCAGGTCGAGTGCCGAGGAGTCGAGGTCTGCCACGAGCAGGGGCGCCGTCTTCTGTATTTTCCATCGGGCATGCAGCAGCGAGTCCGGGATGGTCTCCTCCTCAACCTGAAGCACAGGCTGGGCCTTGATAGCCCGTGTGGAGTCAGGAGGAGGTGTCGGTTGGTCCGACGTATGAAGCGTGAATAGTGAAGAATTTGCTGCTGCCACGACAAATGGCAGTACAAAGAACAGCAGTATAGTCCCCCATAGGACTATCCTGCGTATCCTCCGTGCAGCAGCAAACTCTTTATTCTTCACTTGATTTGTTTCAATGCTTGTTTTACAACCTGTTCTACTGGCAGGTCGGGCTGTCCTTGCAGAATGGACGTCACGGCCTTGTGCGTGGGTGCCGGGGCAAAGCCCAGCATGGTCAATGCTGCCACAGCCTCGTCGCGCACGGCGCTGTTGACGGGTGTCGCTACCGTACCTCCGGCAGGAATCTCCTCGGCAATGCCCATCGTCACTATCTTGTCCCTCAGGTCGACGATGATGCGCTGGGCTGTCATCTTGCCGATACCCTTGATACCCTTGATGAGACGCTCGTCACCTCGCGAGATGGCCTCGCACAGCTCCGCGACGCTCATCGACGACAGCATCATGCGGGCCGTGTTGGGACCCACACCGCTCACCGTGATCAGCAGCTCGAACATCTCGCGCTCTTTCTTGCTGACAAAACCGTAAAGCACGTAAGCATCCTCACGAATTGCCTCGTAGACATACAGCTTCACGTCCCGCTTGCCTTGTATCGACGAGTAGGTTGTCAACGATATGTTCAGGGCGTAGCCCACGCCTGCGGCTTCAACCGTAGCTAAAGCAGGGGTAAGTTCAGTCAGCTCACCCTTGATGTAATCTATCATAGTTTTCAACATTAATGTATTAATACATCTAATTAAACGACCGTAGACTTCGATTTATTGTATGAGCTGGCGAAAAGATGATATATCATAACGTTTTGCAGCTTTTTAACAAAAAAAACTGCCAATACGTTATTTGTTTCAAGAAAAAGATGTACTTTTGCAACCGAAAAAGGTAAAACGACCAACAAAAGACATAAAAACATGAAGAAAATCAGAGCCGCCGTCGTAGGTTACGGCAACATCGGAAAGTACACCATTCAGGCCCTTGAGGCCGCTCCCGACTTCGAAATTGCCGGCGTTGTACGCAGGAATGGAGCCGAGAACAAACCTGCAGAACTCGCCCCGTACGAGGTTGTCAAGGACATCAGGGAACTCAGTGCCGTGGATGTCGCCATCCTGGCCACACCCACCCGTTCGTGTGAAGAATATGCGAAGCAGATCCTGCCGCTGGGCATCAATACTGTCGACTCGTTCGACATTCATACCAATATCCGCGGCTATCGCGAGCGACTGATGGCCATCAACAAGGAGACCAATACCGTCAGCGTCATCGCTGCAGGCTGGGATCCGGGCTCCGACAGCATCGTGCGCACTCTGATGCAGAGCCTTGCCCCCAAGGGACTCTCCTATACCAATTTCGGTCCCGGCATGTCGATGGGCCATTCGGTATGCGTACGTTCCAAGGCTGGTGTCAAGAACGCCCTGTCCATGACCATCCCCCTGGGCGAAGGCATCCATCGCCGTATGGTCTATGTCGAACTGGAAGACGGTTATACCCTTGAGCAGGTAACCCGTGACATCAAGGCCGATCCCTATTTTGCCTCTGACGAAACCCACGTGTTCCAAGTAGAGAGCGTCGACGACGTCCGCGACATGGGTCATGGCGTCAACCTCGTCCGCAAGGGCGTCAGCGGTCAGACCCAGAACCAGCGCCTCGAGTTCAACATGCAGATCAACAACCCGGCCCTTACCGGTCAGGTGCTGGTCAATGTGGCCCGTGCCTCCATGCGACTCCAGCCTGCCTGCTACACCATGATCGAGATACCCGTCATTGACATGCTGCCTGGCGACCGTGCCGACCTCATCGAGCATCTGGTATAATCTACTGCTTAATACTATAAGTAGGGCATTGTCTGACTTTCTGGGACAGTGTCCTTTTTTTAATATTTGGGAAAATATTTTGCACATTGCATATTTTTTCGTAACTTCGCACCGTCAATATGAACCACTAACAGTTTTTCAGCCCATGAGAAGAATACTAACGCTATGCGTCATGCTGCTTGGCGCGTGGACAGCGACCGTAACGGCACAGACAGCCCGTGAGGAAATCAAGGCCAACAAGTACCTGGCCGGCAGCAACTATCTGGACTACGACCGTTATCCGGCTACGGAGGCACTGACACCAGCCCCCAAGGGATATACCCCCTTCTATATGTCGCACTATGGGCGGCATGGTTCGCGCTGGCTTATTGGCGAGCGCAGCTACACCAGTGTGCTGGAGCCCCTGCGTCGGGCCAAGCAGGCCGGCAAACTGACGCCGAAGGGCGAAGAGACACTGGCACAGCTGGAGCTGTTTGCGGCACTGCCTCAGCCCAACTACCCCGTCCTGGATGGCCAGTACGGCGGTGCACAGCTGCGCCTTGGCGACCTGTCGACGGTGGGCGAGCGGCAGCATCACGGCATAGGCCGCCGCATGGTGGAGCATTTCCCTGAGATCTTCAAGACCAAGGACGTGCCAGTCGATGCCCGTTCCACGGTGGTCAACCGCTGCATCCTCTCCATGATGGCCGAGTGCGAGGAACTGGCCGCTGCCAATCCCACGGCACGCATCCGCAACGACGTCAGCGAAGCTCTGCAGTATTACCTGAACCAGCCACGCTCAGGACTCATCCGCGCCATGGGCCTCAAGGGCCGCGAGGTACGTTCCAGTCTGGGCGACCGCATCAAGCCCGACCGCCTGATGGGTGTTCTCTTTAACGACCAGCAATGGGTGAAGGAGAACATCAAGCCACAGCCGCTGATGTATAACCTCTTCGAAGTCACCACGAACATGCAGAGCCATGACGTCGACATCGACCTGTATCCGCTGTTCACCGAAGAGGAAATCTACGAGCAGTGGCGCATGCGCAATATGGGATGGTACATCGACTACGGTCCTGCACCGCAGACCGATGGCGTCATGCCCTTCACGCAGCGTAACCTGTTGCGCAACATCATCGAGACCGCCGACACCGTCACCCGGACGCAGGCCACCCTGCGCTTCGGCCACGAGGTTTGTGTCATGCCTTTGGCCTGTCTGCTCGAACTGGGCGACTGCGGCAGTCAGGTCAGCGACCTCGACCAGCTGGACGCCACCTGGCGCAACTACCGCATCTTCCCTATGGCCTGCAACATCCAGCTCATATTCTACGCCCCCAAGAAAACTGTTAACTCCAATCGGTTGTCAGTCAACTCTCCCGACGTCCTGGTCAAGGCCCTGCTGAACGAGCGCGAGGTGTCACTGCCCGTCAAGACCACGCAGTATCCTTATTACAAATGGACTGACGTGCGCCAGTATTATCTTGACAAGCTCGCTGCCTTCGATGCCAAGGAGGCCGCTTTGGCCCCTGCCAACGAGCCCGAGGCCCGCTATGCGCGCTACTATGCCAGCCTGCCCGTCGACATTCAGCCCGTCCGCCGTCCTGCCATTCCCGACAACGAGATCAGCCTGAAGGACGTTGGTGGCGTTGCCGACGGCATCACCCTCAACACCGAGGCCTTCGAACGTGGCATCAGCAAGCTCTCCAAACAAGGCGGTGGCCGCCTGACCGTTCCTGAGGGTATATGGCTCACCGGTCCCATCATGCTCAAGGACAATATCGAGCTGCACCTCCAGAAGAACGCCATCGTGGTGTTCTCGCCCGACAAGTCGCTCTACCTTGACAAGAATCCGAAAGCCAGCCGCGCCTACGGATGCATCCGTGCCTCGAAGCGCAAGAACATAGCCATCACCGGCAGCGGCATCCTTGACGGCAACGGCGAGCACTGGCGTCCCGTCAAGCGCTCCAAGGTCAGCGACGTCGAGTGGCGCCACTATCACGACGTCGTCGGCGGCATCGACAAGGACAAGGGCCAGCTCTTCTATCCCCACGGTGTGAGGGCAGGCTATGCCGACATTGCCGACACCCCCGAGCAGCAGGACAAGATGCGCAACGACCTTATCCGGCTCACCGACTGCGAGAACGTGCTCATCGAGGGCGTCACCGTGCAGAACTCACCTAAGTTCCACGTCCATCCCCTCAACTGCCGCAACGTCATTGTCGACGGCGTCACCGTGCGCTGTCCGTGGAATGCCCAGAACGGCGATGCCATCGACTTCACCGACGTCAACGTCGGACTCATCGTCAACTGTGTGGTCGATGCAGGCGATGACGGACTTTGCATGAAGAGCGGCAAATACAAGTCCAAGTCGCCCGCCAACGGCTGCGAGGACATCGTCATCCAGGACAATACCGTCTACCACGCCCATGGAGGCTTCGTTCTCGGCAGTGAGACCATCAGCGGCATGCGTCGCATCGTCGTGCGCCACAACCGCTTCTGCGGCACCGACACAGGCCTGCGCTTCAAGAGCGGCATCGGACGCGGTGGCAAGACCGAGCAGCTCTACATCTCCGACATCCAGATGACCGACATCAAGGACCAGGCCATCGTCTTCCAGTGCGACTACGTCGACCGTCCTGCCGGCAGAGACACCGGTGCCCAGCCTGAGCTTACCGACGAGCAGCGCAAGCTCGCTCCTGAGTTCCAGGACATCAACATCGAGCGCGTCACCTGCCGGGGCACCCATACCGCCATCAAGGCCGCTGGCATCGCAGGACTCGACTGCGTACACGACATCAACCTCAAGGACATCACCATCGTCTACCACGACACCGACCAGCAGATTGATGCCCAGACCGCCAAGCTGAACATGACCAACGTGAAGCTCGTGAAGGAATAGACATACACTCACATTACAAAATAACATTTTAATCATTCAAAATCAAGTTTATGAAGAAAACCATTCTGTTCAGCATCATGCTGACCGCTGCCTTTGCAGCAAACGCCCAGCTCAAAGTATCACCCAAGATGACTCAGGGCGACCAGAAGAACTATGCTTCAACCACCGTTATCAACATTCCCGGACAAGGTACTGTCACCATCAGCGACGAGTCGTCCATCAGCGTTGCCGAGGTTCTGTCTGATGGCTTCGTGCTCAGCTACGAGACCAACAAGGTGACCACCGATGCCAAGGCCGACAACGTCATTGGCCAGATCATGGCAGCCGCCCAGGAAGTCATGATGGGCTCCAACGTCCGCATCGTCACCGACAAGGACGGCAAGCCCCTGCGCCTCGACAACTTCGATATCGTCAAGCAGCAGGTAGCCAAGAAAGCCGACGCCATCCTTGACCAGATGCTCAAGGCTGCTCCCCAGCTCGGACAGATGATGTCCCGCGACGATTTGCGTAATCAGATCCTGGAGAATATCACCGCCGACAACATCCTCAAGTCCATGCAGAACATCACCAGTCCGATAGCCCTCAATGGCAAGACCGTCATGACCGGTGCCCAGGAAGACTTCGTCAACGAGCAAGGTCTCAAGCTGAAGCGCATGTACTTCGTCAACGGCAACAAGGTCACCGCCAATTCGAGCATGAACATGACCAAGGACGAGATGAAGCAGCTCATCATCTCCACCGTCGAGAAGGCTGCTCCCGACCAGGCAGCGATGATCAAGCAGAACATCGACCAGGTCATGGCCAGCGGCATGATCAAGTTCGACGTGAAGGAGACCGCCACCTACGAGATTGGCGACGACGGCTGGGTGAAGTCCATCAACGGTGAGAGCACAAACGAGAGCATGGGCCAGAGCATGTCCGTCAAGAGTACCGTTACCTTGCAGTAGCTCCATGTCAATGTTTGCGAAAGCTTCGCATACATTTGCATCTCTGACAAAAAAACAAGCGGCAAGTGAACCTTCTCACCTGCCGCTTTTTCGTTCTCCGAACTCCCCCTTCCGCGCAAACGCCCTGCATGTTACATGTTACAATTGTTACACTTTTGTTTTGATACTTGGTTCAATGATATGATATTAATCCTCATCAAAATCTAATTGAACCGTTCCATTTAGAGTATATGACTTACTACCATTACCAAATGTGAAAGAATCAAACTTGACGGTTATGTAATTGTCGTTCTGTTTGTCTATGATGGTTGCTGAGCCACTTTCATAATCAAGCTTTTTCGAATCACCCACATATTCAAATGTAGGAGAGAAGTTTTCCAATTTGCTTCCATTTTTCAGTTCTTCCTTGCCCTTCAAATAAATTTCGTACATATAGTCATAGTCGTATTCACCCTTTTGTGCATCAGATAAATTACCGCAAGGTAACATGAGTTTTCCACTATGTTTTGTCAAATTCCAACTTGATGAAAAGGTAATAGCGCAACGATAGCCATAACAAGCATAATTAACTCCATTGATTTGAAGTACATCATAATCTTGATTAAATCTATTACCTTCATCATCATCACCGCAAGCGGTTAATCCCAATGCTGCCACCATCATGGCCAACAGCACGATTGTTGAATACAATTTCTTCATTGTTGTTTCGTTTTTTAGTGATTACTATTTTCCCGTTCTTGATGTTCTATAGTGTCTATTTTTGTTGCAAAGATACAAAAAATCTTCAACATTGCATTTCTTTCAGTAAAAAACATCAATATTTCTTTTTTAGTCAATACTTCGTTTATGCAGAGGATACCTCGTCCCTGGCAAAAACAAGCGGCCCATTATGTTCGTTTTACAAGAAGAGACTATTTGTGTGTTGCCTTAGACAAATACCCCCTCGTAAACAATTGGTTACGAGGGGGAATCATTAAAATGATTAATTGGACAGGGTCTTTTGTCTCACGACAAGTCATTCTATCGCTATAGAAAGATGCCCTTGTGGTCTCATTTCGTGTCTCACGACACATGGAGACCCAATATACACATACACTCCATATTATGAAAAGAAACATTACTCATTCTTATTTTTTTCTTCATCACTTGCTTTATTTAATTTATTATTGTTCTCATTGAATATTTTAAAAGCATATCTAAACGCAGAATCATCGTAAGACTTGTTTCTTCTATGTTGCTTTCCAAATAATTGGAAAATATTTATTGTTTATTAACTGTTTATTATCAATCACTTAGCGTGAAGTCCGTTAGTACGATGACTTTTGAAGAAGTCGTAACCACCAGCCCAGCGCCTTACGCTGGGTA
>JAFVGN010000051.1 GCA_017474925.1 Prevotella sp.
GGCAGAGGACAACATCTCAAGCCGTGAGTTCATCAAGAAGGCCGAGTTCGTCAACATCAAGAGCCTGCTGTCAGGCAAGGACGACGAGGAAAACGGCACTGAGAACGAGGATGCCGAGAACGGTGACAACACCCAGAACGGCAACGGTGAGAACACTGGCAACGGTGAGAACACCGACCCTGACAACGGTGATGACAACGGTGGTGGCGGCGGTCTGCCCGGCGGTGGCGGCGGAGCAGAAGGATGATCTGAATTAGAAATTAGGAATTAGAAATTAGAACTTTGGGAGCAGCGAGAGCAAACAAGCTTGCTTGATTTGCCGAGGCGTGACAAAAGTCAAAGAAGTTAAATTATGATTTGACCATTAAATCAAAACAAGGATTCTGATGTCTAATACCTGATGAGCGAGGAACGAGGAAGGAGAATACTCCGAGGGCTGAAAATTACCCCCAGGACATGTCTCCTTCCTCGTCACTCGTTACTCCTTCCTCGAAAACTTCCTTCCTCAAAATCTTCCTCCCTCGAAAACCGCAGTCTTTACTTCACTTCGTTCACCAGTTCCTTACCGTCAAGGAAGTCACGGATGTTTTGGAAGGTAGTTACAGCGATGTTATGAGTGGCCTCGCGAGTGAAGAATGCCTGATGAGAGGTGACGATGACGTTGGGCATCATCAGCAGCAGAGCCAGCTTGTCGTCGTCAATCATACGGTCGGAGCGGTCTTCGTAGAAATAGTCGGCCTCTTCCTCGTAAACGTCAAGAGCAGCGGAGCCTACCTGATGCGAGCGCAGACCGTTGATGAGGTCTTCGGTCTTTATGAGCTTGCCGCGTCCCGTATTGATAATCATCACGCCATACTTCATCTTCGTAATACTGTCGCTGTTGATGATGAACTGGGTTTCTTCCGTCAGCGGACAGTGCAGCGAGATGATATCAGAGCCTTCATACAATTCGTCGAGCGTCACCATCTTCACTTGATGCTCCTTGGCGAAAGCCTCATCAGGATAGACATCGTAAGCCAGGATGTTCATGCCGAAGCCACGCAGAATCTTGATCAGTTCCTTGGCGATGCGTCCCATGCCGACAATACCCGCC
Organism: Prevotella sp.; assembly: GCA_017474925.1. Classification (GTDB taxonomy): domain Bacteria; phylum Bacteroidota; class Bacteroidia; order Bacteroidales; family Bacteroidaceae; genus Prevotella. Next base: position 1,094 of record JAFVGN010000051.1, read on the forward strand.
GTCTTGCCGTACATATCGAAGCCCAAGAGTCCACCAAGGCGGAAGTTGCCCTCACGGGTACGATAGACAGAGCGGTACACCTTGCGGTTCAGTGTCAGCATTAACGTGACAGCATACTCCGCCACTGCATGCGGGGAATAGGCCGGCACGCGCACCACACGGATTCCATGCTTTTGGGCTGCACGTACGTCGACGTTGTTGAATCCGGCACAGCGCAGGGCGATAAGTCTCACACCGTTTTCTGCCAGCCGCTCTATGACCCGTTCGTCACACTCTGCATTGACGAAGATACACACCACGTCCATGCCTCGTGTCAGAGACACCGTGTTCAGGCTCAGCCGTTCCTTGAAATACTGGATGTCAAATCCAAACTCACCGTTCACTTTGTTGAAGTTCTCACGGTCGTAACTCTTCGCGTCGAAAAATGCAATCTTTGTCGCCATATCATTGTCGTTTTTGTCGGTTAATACCAAATTTGTTTAAATCAGTCTACAAATATAATCAAAAATACTGAATTTCACTCCTATTTATGACGTTATTTAGGATAGTTTATTCATTTTCGCATGTTTTACATACTCTATAGAAGAATGCTGGTGGTGAAAATGTGGTGCAATTGGAGTAAAAAAAATCGGCAAATAGTCAAATTTCAACTACTTACCGATTATCGTTTGTGATCCGGTCGGGATTCGAACCCGAGACCCACAGCTTAGAAGGCTGTTGCTCTATCCAGCTGAGCTACCAGACCATCAAAATCGGGTGCAAAGGTACAAATAAGTGAGCACAAAACCAAAAGAAAAGTGATATTTCTTTTTGTTTTGAGCAAAAGAACCCATTTCCTTTTCTTTTTTCTTGGCTAAATTCGTAACTTTGTAGCAAATTAAGAAGATATGATTGAGATTACGTCGATAGATGATGAGCGGGTGAGGATGTTCAGCAAACTGACTGAAGCCCAGCTGCGAATGGAACTGGAACCGGAAAAAGGGCTCTTCATTGCAGAGAGTCCCAAAGTAATCCGCGTGGCACTTGATGCCGGATGGGAACCCATAGCCCTGCTCTGTGAAAGAAAGCACGTGGAAGGCGATGCCCATGACATCGTTGCACGTATAGGGTCGCATGTACCTATTTATATTGGTAGCCGTGAACTGCTCAAACAACTGACCGGCTATACGCTCACACGAGGTGTACTTTGTGCCATGCGGCGCAAGGCCCTACCGACCGTGGAGGAGGTTGTCAAAGATGCACGGCGCATCGTTGTCATCGAAGCTGTCACCGACACTACTAACATCGGAGCCATCTTCCGGTCTGCTGCCGCCTTGGGGATTGACGCAGTATTGCTGACACACGACACCTGTGACCCTCTGAATCGACGTGCCGTCCGCGTATCCATGGGGACTGTATTCCTCGTTCCCTGGACATGGCTCGACGCTCCCATACACACCCTTCACAAGTATGGTTTCCGAACGGCAGCGATGGCATTGAGTGAACAATCCATATCGCTTGACAACCCATGCCTTCGTGCGGAGCAACGCCTTGCCATCATCATGGGGACAGAAGGCGACGGCCTCCCCTATCATACGATAGAAGAGGCCGACTATGTAGTACGTATCCCCATGGCTCACGGTGTTGACTCACTGAACGTTGCAGCAGCCGCTGCCGTTGCCTTCTGGGAACTTAGAAATCCTTAGTCATTTCCGCTACTTCGGAATTGATGTGGTCGATGAACTGCTGAATATCCATGACCGTCTGCTCGCCACCACCCTGAGGACGGACGGCAACAGTCTGATCCTGCTGTTCTTTCTCACCGACAATGACCATGTAGGGAATACGCTTCAGCTCGTTGTCGCGAATCTTACGACCCAGCTTCTCATTGCGCAGATCAATGGTGGGACGTACACCACCCTGTTCGAGTTTCTTAGCCACCTCGCGGGCATAGTCGTTGTATTTCTCCGACAAAGGCAGGATGGCAACCTGATCGGGCGTGAGCCACAAGGGGAAATGGCCAGAAGTGTGCTCAATGAGTACAGCACAGAAACGTTCAAGAGAGCCAAAGGGTGCACGGTGAATCATGACAGGCGTCTTCTTCGTGTTGTCCTCATCGGTGTACTCCAACTGGAAACGCTTAGGCAGGTTATAGTCCACTTGAATGGTACCCAACTGCCAACGACGGCCGATGGCGTCCTTAATCATGAAGTCGAGCTTCGGACCATAGAAAGCAGCCTCGCCATATTCAACCTTAGCGGGCAGTCCCTTCTCCTGACATGCCTCTACAATAGCCTTTTCTGCCAAAGCCCAGTCCTCGTCAGTACCCACATATTTCTCATGGTCGTTAGGATCGCGCAAGGAAATCTGAGCTTCGAAATTGAAGCCAAAAGCCGTCAGAACAATACCGATGATGTCCATGACATTGAGGAACTCCTGCTTCACCTGATCGGGGCGACAGAACAGATGGGCGTCGTCCTGCGTAAACGAACGGACTCGAGTCAGTCCATGCAACTCACCACTCTGCTCATAGCGGTAAACGGTACCGAACTCTGCGATGCGCAGAGGCAGGTCACGATAAGAACGTGGCTTCCATGCAAATATTTCACAATGGTGCGGGCAGTTCATGGGTTTCAGCATGTACTCCTCATCTTCCTCGGGAGTATGGATAGGCTGGAAAGAATCCTTACCGTAGTGGGCATAGTGGCCAGAGGTAACATACAGATTCTTGGAGCCGATGTGTGGGGTGATGACTTCCTGATAGCCGAAACGCTTCTGCACCTTACGCAGATGGTCCTGCAAGCGCAGGCGAAGCTCGGTACCCTTGGGTAACCAGATAGGAAGACCCTTGCCCACCTTCTCTGAGAACATGAACAGCTCCATCTCCTTGCCAATCTTGCGGTGGTCGCGCTTCTTGGCCTCCTCGAGCATCACCAGATATTCGTCGAGCATCTTCTTCTTGGGGAAAGAGATACCGTAGAGACGCTGCATCTGTTCACGGTTAGCATCACCACGCCAGAATGCTCCGGCCACGGAGGTCAGTTTGACAGCCTTGATTTCACCCGTATCCACCAAATGCGGACCGCGGCAAAGGTCGGTAAAAGCTCCTTGTGTATAAGTTGTGATGGAGCCATCCTCCAAGTCCTGCTCAATGTGCTCACACTTGTAGGTCTGACCATCAGCCATGAAAGCTTTCAGAGCATCGGCCTTGGCCACTTCCTTGCGAACAACGGGTTCTTTCTTGGAAGACAGTTCTTTCATCTTCGCTTCGATGGTGGGGAAGTCACTCTCCTTTATCATCTGTCCTTCAGGGAGAAGCACGTCGTAGAAGAAGCCATTCTCGACGGCAGGTCCGAAACCGAACTGAATGCCAGGATAGAGTTCCTGCAGGGCTTCTGCCAACAGGTGGGCTGATGTGTGCCAGAAGGTGTGTTTACCCTGCTCGTCATCCCACTTATAGAGTTCTATCGTCGCATCCTGATTGATGGGACGGTTCAACTCAATGGTCTCACCATTAACACCGCAGGCCAAAACGCTACGTGCCAGAGCTGGTGAAATACTCTCGGCAATCTGAAATCCGGTTACGCCTTGTTCATACGAGCGAACAGAACCATCCGGAAAAGTAATCTTAATTTCCATAAATACGAGATATGTTTAAATTTAAATCGGGTGCAAAGGTAGTGGAAACCAAGCAAAAAACAAAATTAAAATGGAATATTTTTATTTGAAAGGCTGTTTCCTGTGCAATAACCTACTTCCTGATACGCTTGATGATGCTATAGGCGGTATATAATCCCAGTTCACCGGCCTTGGACAAGTCGCTGATAGCCTCGTCCTGCTTCTTCAATGACATCAGAGCCAGTCCACGATTGTACCACGCTTCAGCCAGGTGAGGATCAAGTTCGATAGCACGGGAATAGTCGTCCACAGCATGGGTAAAGTCCTGACGCTCCACATAGACATTGCCTCTGTTATAATAGAGATAGGCATTCTTGGAATTATATTTCAGTGCCGTCGTCAAGTCACTAAGCACATGATCAGTCTTCAAACGGACATCCGTACCCTGAGCAGCATTGAAGTCATTCAACCGCGACTGGCATACAGCACGCTGCCAATATGCTATAGACGAGACAGAATCGGTCTTCAGATAGTTGGTCAGGTCATCGATGGCATCCGCATAATTCTGAACGACACACAAGGCCACAGCACGTTCCAGAAGATTGTCCAGCTGGTCTATACGCTTGAAGTAACGCTGCGTTGACGCCTCGCTAAGTGTTATTTGTCCGGAAATAATGTACAATTGGCGGTCGGCAGGTAGCGTACGATTCAGCGAGTCAACCTGACGGTCGTAGGCCACATAGTGCTTGACAGCACTCTGCTGACGTTCGGTGGATAGCAGGAACATGGGCTGATAATCCATTCCAACCTTGCGGTTCTGGACTTTTCCGCGCCAGGCACTTTGGTATTCCTGTTTCATTTCCTCCTCATCGGCAACAGCCAGCTGATTATATTTTTCAATATCTTCGTCGCTACGCTTGCGTAACTGCTTTTTCGACAGACGCGGCTGGTGTCCGAAGCGTTTGTCCAGCTGTGCCTTCAAGATACGGAACTCATCCGTTTCGGCTTGCTTCGTCATGCCTAACTTCCGATAGCATTGGGCACGCTGATACAAACCCGTCCAGAAGTTAGGATACTGGTCGATAACCTTCGAATAGTCGCGAATAGCAGCACGGGGATTTCCAGTCTGTTCAAGGAGTAATGCCCTGTTATACAGCGCCATCAGATTGTCTGGTTCAAGTTTTAGAACAAAGTCGAAATCGGTAATGGCACGGTTGTCATCACCGACCTGAGCACGCAACAATCCACGATTATAGTGACCGAGGAAGTTATTGGGGTCATAGTCCAAAGCAATATCATAGTCAGACATGGCACCACGCAGATTGCTTTGGTTAAAACGTGCCAAAGCACGGTTGATGTAGAGGTTGGCATCTTTAGGCAACAAGTGGATGGCTTTATCGAGCGAAGCCTCGCCCTCCTTCCATTCACTACGTGCCAGGCTAATGACAGCCCGCTGTGCCCAAACATTGCCATCATAGGCATCCAGTTCTATACTCTTATCAAGTGCAGCAATTGCCTGTGCAGTATCTTTTTGATGCAAGTATGCCTCGGCCTTCATGGCAGGTATACGTGCATTCTTGCTCCAGCGTATGGACATGGTATCCAGTTCGGCCAATGCACCTTCATAGTCTTTCTGCTGTAAACGGCACAAGGCTCGGTTATGCCATAGATTGATAGACTCAGGATCGTAGCGCAAGGCTCGGTTGTAGTCATCGATGGCGCCCGTGAAATTCTTCTGCTGAATGCGGCAGAGACCACGCAACTCATAAATGCCCACAACGAAAGGATTACGACTGAGAGCCTCTGTACAGTCGCCTTCAGCACCGGAATAATCGTCCAGATAATACTTCGCTACAGCCCTGTAGAACCATGGTTCATAGAGATATGGTTTTGCCGAAATGACCTGGTTGAAGTACTGCATGGACACAACATAGTCCTCATAATACAATGCTGACCGGCCTATCATCAGCAGACGGTCAACATTAAACTGAGCATGGATATAAGTGAAGAAAAACGGGAACCAGGATATGATGATTACCATGCAAGTACGCTTTTGCCATAAAAAGTACTGCCTGACATACAGTAACAGCCTGTTGAGGTAACCACTATCTCTCATCCTAAATTCTCGTTCTTAATAGCTCATTTCCTGACTACCTTGGTTCTGTATCCACAACGGAAACGTCCTTGAAGAAGGGCTTTCAGCTTGCTTTTGATGAGCTGTTTGCGCAATGGTGAAATACGATCCACAAACATTTTCCCGTCTAAATGATCGAACTCATGCTGCATGACACGTGCCAGATAGCCCTCTATCCATTCATCGTGATGCTGAAAATCTTCATCGTCCCATTGCACATGAATGCGCGTGGGGCGTACCACTTTCTCATGAATAGCCGGCAATGACAAGCACCCTTCTTCCGAAGAGTCAGTATGAGCATCATCGTATTCCAAGATATGCGGATTGATGAAAACCTGACGGAAGCCCTTGTATTCAGGCATATCTTCACTAATGACATCCAAATCGATGACTGACAAACGGATAGCCTTGCCTATTTGGGGTGCGGCAAGGCCAATACCCTCGCTCTCAGCCAATGTTTCCCACATATCGCTAATCAACTCCTTCAGTTGCGGATAGTCAGAGGTAATGTCTTCTGCTATCTTTCGCAATACAGGCTGACCATATATATAAATAGGTAGAATCACTTTAACTATATAATTTGATGGATTAGGATAACTTTCTAGTACGTAGATAGTCCTGAAGAATAATCGTGGCACTGATTTCATCCACAAGAGCTTTGTCTTGACGGGCTTTCTTCTTCAGTCCGCCATCAAGCATTGCCCTATGGGCCAGAACTGACGTAAAGCGCTCGTCGTAATATTCGATAGGTATCTGGGGATTTGCCTTGCGCCAGCGGTTAACAAACTGCTGAACGCGCTGAAAGTTCTCGCTTGGCTGTCCGTTAGTCTGTCGAGGTTCACCAATGACAATACGCTCTACGGTCTCACGTCCCACGTACTGGCAAAGAAAGTCAAACAGTTCCGAAGTATTGACAGTCGCCAACCCACCAGCAATTATTTGCAGCGGGTCAGTGACTGCCAATCCTGTTCGTTTCTTACCGTAATCTATTGATAATATACGCGCCACGGCTTATTTTGCATAAAGCAGCCATGCACCTGGATATTTCGTCTGTAAGTCATTGCGGCTTGCAGCTGCCTCAGCCTTCGTGTCAAAAGTGGTAGCAACGACACGATACATAGCTGGCTGTACAGCCTGATTCAGAACAATCTGAGCGTTGTAGCCCTGATTCAACAATGTCTGCTGCAGACCCTCGGCATTTGCCTTGAGCGAGAAGGAACCAACGACCACGCTGAAATTCCTTAAACCTGCACCACTAACAACGGTGACATTCTCCTGACGGACAGCAACGTTGTCGGCATTGTCCACTACACGAGTTTCAGTAACAGTCTTCTCTTCCAGAGGAACGACAACATTTTGCTCAACGGTCTGACGTTGTACAGGCTGCTGGGCTTCTTCCTGAGCCTTTGCTTTCAGATAAGCCTGCTTGTAGGCACTCTCACTTGATTTACAACTTGTAAAAATCATTGCTGCGCAGAGACCTGCGCTAAGTACGACGTACTTCTTCATAATTTTCTTAATTCCTTTTTTATTTGATTAAACTATGTATTCAAATTTATGAGTGCAAAAATACAAAATATCGCGCAAACTTTACAAAAATACTGCGTAAAGTTTGTTAATTTGGAAAACTTTCCGTAAATTTGCCAACAGAAAACCGTTTAACACAATAAATATTTATACGAATATGAGAAATTTAGGTTATTTAGGCGCATTCTTTGGCGGAGCTCTCGCCGGAGCAGTTATTGGACTATTACTCGCCCCCGAAAAAGGTGAAGACACCCGTTGTAAGATAACCGACGCTATCGATGATTTTATGAAGAAGCACAACATCAAGCTAAGTCGCAAAGAAGTCAATGACCTCGTTGATGACATTGCAGACGTTGCACCAGAAGTTGAAGCTTAGAGATTTGAGGTGAGTGGTTTGAGATAAGAGGCAAGTATTATGCTCAGCAGCGACAAGAATGTCGAAACCATTGCCCAACTGGCAGGAATTGTCAAGCATTACATCGGGCTTCAGGGAGAATATCTGAAGCTCGATGTAATAGACAAGTTGGTATGCCTCATAAAAGCCATCGCACTCACCGTACTCTTTTTCCTGATAATCATGGCGGTGGTGTTCTATTTTTCTCTTGCCATTGCCTATTGGCTAGCCGGATACATCGGTTATGTAGCAGCATTTTTCATTATCGGAACAATACACCTCTTACTATTCATCTTTGTTATTGCTTTCCGTAAGTCTTGGATAGAACGTCCCTTAGTTCACTTCTTATCAAGTCTGTTCTTAAGCAAATAGAACAAGAGGAATTATGGAAGAGGTGAGAGATAAGGTATAAATAATTGTCAAATAGTATGCTTCCAATTAGAACTCCAGATCAGACATTTCGCACACTCGACGAAATCCGTCGTCGGAAAGAAGAGCTTTGTACTAACATACAAAACGACAACGAGCAGTTCACGAAGTTGTGGGGGACACTATTTGTAAAAAAAGGAGAGAACAACAAGTCCGAGTGGATTTCCAGTCTTATAGCCAACAGTATAACGGCTGTTGACACCTTCCTCCTGGCACGTAAACTTATCAAAAAATATGGTCATTTCTTTGTCCACAAGAAGAAATAGCCAAACACTTTCACACTTCTATCACTTGTCCGTCGTAGGCAAGCTGAATATCGGGCGGCAGCTGGATATTCACTTCTTCGTGGCGGCCAATGTCATGACTGGAGTGAATAAGCCATGTCTTTGGAGAACCAACTAATCTTGAGAAAGCGACAGCCTCCTGAACGGTCTGATGAGAGTGATGAGGAGTATGCCTCAGGGCATTGACCACCAGAACATCGCATAGGCGAACATAACTGAGTTCAGCGTCGGGAATAGTTTTCATATCGGTAATATAGACAATGGTGGCATGCCCCTGCATCAGACGATAGCCGAAGATGGGCAAGTTGTGGTGCATCACCACGAAAGGCTGGATATCAACATCACCAATACGAAAACACTCATGCGGATGTATTTCGTGGAGTTGGATAGCAGGTACCCCAGGATAGCGGTGCTCCGCAAAGCAATATGGAAGCATCTGAAGCATTCCCTGACAAGCTAACGGATCCGCATACACATTGATTTCACCAAACTGGCAATAGGGACGTATGTCGTCCATTCCACCCATGTGGTCATAATGCGCATGCGTGATGAGTATACCATCGATACGACGGAAAGGCTGAGACATGATTTGCTGACGAAAATCCGGACCACAGTCAATAAGCAGGCGCGTAGTGTTTGTCTCGACAAGGGCAGAACATCGCAGACGCTTATCGTGAGCATCGGGACTTGTACAGGTATAACATTGACAGCCTATGGTTGGCACACCACAAGAAGTTCCTGTTCCAAGAAAAGTCAGCTTCATGTTATTGCTCTTGCTATATTAAGTTAAACGATATTTACTTCTGGAGATATGTTAATACCGAAACGATCGTAGACATCATGCTGGATAGCCTGACAAAGGCGGAGAATATCAGCACCTGTTGCCCCCCCGCGATTTACAAGAACCAGCGCTTGGCGATGGTGTACACCTGCCCGTCCGAGGGAACGGCCTTTCCATCCACACTGTTCTATCATCCATCCTGCAGGTATTTTCTCATGAGCATCATCTACCAAATAATGAGGTATATCAGGATATTGGGCAGCCAACACTTCAAACTGCTGACGACTGACAACAGGATTCATGAAGAAACTGCCAGCGTTGCCCAACTCACGAGGGTCAGGCAATTTTTCACGACGGATGCTGATAATGGTCTGGCGCAATTGTTCTGCAGACGGTGTCGTGATACCTTGGTGTTCCAGCTCGCTACGGATGTTGCCATAGTCAAGACGTGGATTGAACGTCGATGACAATTCATAGACAACCTTCGTCATGAGGAAACGATCTTTCCATTCTTTTTTAAAACGACTCTGACGGTAGCTGTATTGGCAGTCGTCACGACGTAGGATGCACAAACGGCCGGTAGCAATCTCTATGGCATGAACCTCAACAATCAGGTCTTTCACTTCAACGCCATACGCTCCGATGTTTTGTACTGCGCTTGCACCCACATCACCTGGAATAAGTGACAAATTCTCAGCACCATATAGTCCATGGTGCAGGCTCACCTCGACCATATCGTCCCAAGCCTCACCACTACCACATGACATGCGAGTGCCATTGATTTCCCATCCCTTCAGCGCAGAGTGAACAACGATGCCTGGGAAATCGCGTGTCAGCAGCAGATTGCTACCTTCACCTATTATAATATAAGGTATGGACGAGTGACGCAGGACGTCTGCCACTTGCTGAGCTTCAGCTGTCGTTTCGTACTCTAAAAAACGACTGCATTTTACATCAATACCAAATGTGTTGTGTGCCAGAAGACTATAATCACGCAGGTCCTTCATTCCAGTTCAACAGAGTTATGTTGTAAGTTTTGTGAGTTTCCATTGGTCGTCCTTGCGACGGAAAACCATTTCAAGCTCCATGCCATTGGCAATACCTCGCAGCACAAAAACCTTACGATTTCCTTCTTGATGCGGCTTTCCATATATGATGTTGAAAAGCATCTTTTTGGGTAGTTCCGGAGCAAAAGCCTCCCAGGTATCTGGAGATATCTCACCTTCCATGCGTGCGAAGTCGTCATCAGGATCCGGTCCCTCAAAATGAATGGTCTCGCTCAGACTTTCCATTTGGAATTCAGTATCAGTAGAAAAGCGAGCATAGAACTCAAGGAAGGAGGCATTGCTGGATTTCACGATAGGTATGGTTTCGATGGATGTTAGCATCCAGACACCACGCAAACGGTCAAAAATATGCTGTATAATGGCTCCAGTATTGAAGTATATCATCTCGACCACAGCATGGTTGACGCTGGTGTCCTGAACTATCTCCATTTGTTTTTCATTATCGAAGAGTAGTGTGTAATACTGTTGACGCATGAAATAGCGCTCTATCTTCCACTGGCCTTTTTCAATGATTTCAACTTTGTCGCCATTGATTTTCTTCAACGGGAACAAAATGCGCTCGCGCTGTAGCTTTTTGTTGGCAGCAAAATTGAAGATGAAATCGTCAAACAAATCATCGAGAGCCTTAGGGACAGGCAGGTTTGACAATGGATCCTCGACAGAATCGACAACAGTTGTCTCAGGGGTAGCCACAATAGTATCTGCGGGGGGAGTGTTGACCACGCTGCCTGCCTTCCGACCACCACAGGCCACGAAAAGCAATACACACAAAATTGCTACCAAATACCGTTTCATTTGACAATTTTCCCAATTCACGGCAAAGGTAGCAATTATTTCCGAATCGTGCAAATTTTCTTGACTAATTCTTCAGAAACTATATGTGAGTGTGCAAAGCAACTGATGACGATTATCCTTGACGCGCATTGGCACACACTGGTTGGTCAGATCCATCAGCTTGCCCGTATCGTCGCTGATGTACTGTGCAGACAAATTATTCATGAATGGATAGAAGTCACCTTCACGCATGGAGTACTGGTATGCCAGATCAATACGGAACTGGTCGAAAGTGAGACCGACACCTGCCATAAGCCTGTTGGTATCCTTCCAGTTGGTATAATCAGTGGTGGAAGCCATGTATGTCCCCGGTGAGTCAAGGGTCTGGTCGCGAACACCAGTCTCCTTATACATAGGTGATACGTAATTATAACCAACCCTGACTGAGACATTACGGTCAATCTTGTACTCAGCACCCAGCTTCAAGGTCGACACACCACGCAGCGTGTTTTCCGTATGGCGTTTCATAATAGGATCGCTGTTGCTGTTTTCATAATAATAGCCATCCCAATCATAACCTGAACCGGTAATGAAGCGCATGTCGTTGGTCGAATAGTCTGCATATTCATAGCTGACACCCAAGGCCAAACAGTTTTCGATGGTGTGTCCTAAGCTAATACCGAACTTCCATGGTGTGTAGAAACGGAAATCAGCATCAGAGCGCACTTCCTTCTGAACTTCACGGGAATTGGAAATGGAGGACACATTCCGGGTAGTGAGCTTATAGAAAGTAGGAGAAGAGACACTTACACCTAAGCGGAAAGGAGACTCCTCGACAGGACGCACAATGATTCCAGCCTTGACATCGAATCCCAAGCCCGTAATACGATGATCATCACGCATCAGGACACGTTCACCGATTAAGAGCTGTTCGCCATATTCTGTATAACTGCTATAATGGACATCCTTCAGACCCATAGTCAGTCCCAGATAGACACGGTTATTGAGATTGCCGGATATGTTGAAGTCATATTCACCAATGTAGCCCGTCTGCGCACGGTCGAAGTGATAGTTCTGTGCATCGTAAGTGGTGAGTGTCCTACCCTCGTCCTCAGAAATCATCTTATAGTACAGGTTGTCGACCTGACTTTCACCATAACGGGTATCAAGGTCACCACGAATACCTTTTATGGTAGTCTGACGATTCTGGGAAGAACCATCAATAGCCTGTCCGGCTACAGAAAGCACATGATTGAAGTTACGGTTCTTGTGGAAATTAAAACCAAAGTTCAGATAGCTATGCATGCCAGAGCGCGTGGAAAAGACCACACCGATTTGATCGAACGAGGCTTTGGTCTTGGAACCATCCTGAAAGGTCTTACCATCACTCTGAGTCACCAATCCAAATGAGCCCGACACCTGACTATGGCGGAAAAGTCCCATGCCTGCAGGATTGGTTCCGATGGTGGAAATGTCTGCTCCCAATGATTCCATAGCACCACCCATACCCACATAACGAGCAGTTCCGTTCAAGTCTTCTGTTGCCAACTGAGCCCCGATATAGGTATCAAGAACAATACCCTGGGCCATAATTTGCACGGCTGCCATGACCATAGCAGCAAACAAAAATATCTTCTTCATAAGCATTTATTCTATATTAAGTTACGCAAGTCTTACATAATCAACACATTCATACTCAACACATTTCTACCTTCTACCACCGAAGTTACGTCCGCCTGAAGCTGAGCGTCCGCCACCACTGAAACCGCCACCGCCATGACTGCCGCTGAAACTGCCACTGCTGCGACTGCCTCCCCATGCAGATCCGGTGTTGCGACTGGTTCCATAAGAACGGGTACTGTTGCCCAACGGGCGATAATTTGTAGAACGGCTGTTTCCAAAGAAAGAACGGCCAGACTCGTAGGTTGTTCTACGAATGGGGCGCGAAGCATAGTAGCGGCCTCCCCTACCCCCGCCATAATACCAGTACGGGGCACGGTATCCATACCGTCCATAATACCATGGCGAGTACCATGAATAATAGCTACCATAGTACCAAGGGCTCCCCCAATACCAAGGGTCATAGTCGTACCACCAATACCAGTTACTATAGTACCAAGGGGACGACCAGCGTCCGTCACGATATCCATCCCAGTAGGCCTCGCTGGGAGTGTAATCATCAAAACGTGTCATACGACGCGTGTACTTATAATCCTCGGCTGTATCCTTACTGATAGAATCCGGATAGACACCACGGACTGCAGAGAAATCAATGATGTCATTACCAGCAGAGTCTATCGGCGTCACACTAGACCACACCTGACGGTTATAGTCATCAACATTACGTGAGCTGCCAGAATAGTAAGTATTGGTAGGCATGCCATACGACTTTGCCTCCTTAGCCTTGTTCTCTTTCGTAGGAACGAAGTACATGTCGTCGTCCTGTGCCACCATGTTTAGGGGCAGGGCTCCCAGAAGGAGCATGAACATCATCAGCTTTTTCATCTTCATTTCTCCTATATTTAATGTTTCACGTTGCAAAATTACCATAAAAATCTGTGCAAAATTAAGGAAAAACCCTAAGAAACAATAGGTTTTTCCCTATTTTTTGTAATTTTGCATCCATCAATTAACATTCATATGAAATATTACGAAGTAGAATTCACGCTGATACCCTGTTCACAGGATGCTCAGGATATTCTCCCTGCAATAGTCGGAGAAGCAGGTTTTGAAACGTTCGAGGAGACGGAAAATGGTTTGAAGGGCTATGTCCAACAATCAATGTTCGATGCTGGTGTCATGGACACCCTGATTGAACAATTTCCACTCATGAACACCCGTGTCAGCTATGAAATACGCGAAGCTGAGGATCGCGACTGGAATGAGCAATGGGAAAAGGAAGGATTCGAGCCCATTTTGGTAAGAAGTACCCAGCACATTGCCGGTAGCGAGCGAACACTTGTCATACATGACGGACGTCATTTTTCTGGTTTTTCCCTTTCTGACTACGACCTGTCCATAGAAATAGATGCCCACATGGCTTTTGGAACGGGAACGCATGAAACCACGCGCATGATCTGCTCAGCGCTACTTGACGAACAATCTGTCAATGGCCAATGGCCGAAAGCCAATGTCCTGGATTGTGGTTGCGGGACGGGAATCCTTGGTATTTGTGCATTGAAGTTAGGTGCCAAAAGCTGTACAGCCTACGACATTGACGAATGGAGCGTAGAAAACACCCGCCACAACAGCATCATCAATCAGGTGGAAGAACGCATGATTATCCTTCATGGTGATGCCACACTTTTGCAACCCGATAATCGGATTGACGGAAACACAACCGATTCCATCGTTAGCCGTTATGATTTCGTCATGGCCAATATCAATCGTAACATCCTACTACAGGACATGGAACACTTTGTAAGCGTCATGGTTCCCGGTGCAACCCTCATTTTGAGCGGTTTCTATCAAGATGACTGTCAAATTCTGATAAGCAAAGCGCAATCCTTGGGTCTCACCTTGCACGACACGCGCCATGACGGCGACTGGGCTTGTCTTTCGTTCAAACTATAGTTTCAACGGCAACATGAAATTACGTCTATTAGGCTTACTGCTACTCTCCGCGGGTTACATCTATGCCGGCAATCGCATTTTTGTGCCAAACATCAAGTCGCTGACAAGTATTGTAAACGGTGACTGGATGAACCGCCCCGTCATGGAGCTCAACTCCAGCGACCAGCTGCGTATCAGCTTTGACGAGCTATCGCATACCTACCATCGTTTTATTTATCGCCTGGAACATTGCGAATGGGACTGGTCCGTGAGTGACGGACTATTTGAAAGCGACTGGCTTGAGGGGTTTAACGGCAACCCTATTGAAAATTATCGCAACTCCATCAACACCACCGTGCTTTACACCCACTACCAACTGACCATTCCCAACAACAACTGCAGACTGAAAATCAGCGGCAATTACCGGCTTACGGTTTATGACGAAGACAATAGCGACGAGAAAATACTGGAAGTAGAGTTCTATGTGGTGGAACCATTGGTGAGCGTCGGGTTGGAAGTAAACACCAATACTGACATCGACCACAACATCAGCCACCAGCAACTATCTATGAAAGTCGGCTATAACAACCTGCGCGTCACCAATATGGACGAACAGCTGCATACTGTGGTGATGCAGAATTGGCGCGAAGACAATGCCCGACATGACATACGTCCAAACTACATCAACAACCAAGGGCTGACGTGGGAACACCAACGCGATTTCATCTTTGATGCCGGTAATGAGTTCCATAAATATGAGATATTAGACGTCAGCCATCCTACCATGGGCATTGAGCGTATTTCATGGGACGGGGAGCGCTATCAGGTATGGCCCTTTACGGACCAAGTACGGCGTAATTACCTAACAGATGTTGATGCTGACGGAGCCTTCGTCATACGTAACAGCGATATGCGAGAAATCAACTACACTTGTGACTACGTGATGGTGAACTATACCCTACAAGCACCTTATCAGGGCGAACTCTACATTAGCGGACATTGGACGACAGACGCAGACAAAGAGAACTACAAGCTGCGCTACGATGGAGCTAAAGGTATATACTACACCCAGCTACTACAAAAACAAGGGTACTACTCCTATCAATATCTTACTGAAGACGGAAAGAATCCCCCTTCCGAGGGCAATTTCTACCAAACAGAAAACCGTTACCAAGCTTTGATATATTATCAGGGCATAGGTGAACGTACATGGCGGCTAATAGGCTATCGGGGTATTGAATTCCTATAATTCAAAGGAGTCTGCCGGTAATAATGATAGAAACTGGCTATGAAATAGTTGGGGGAGACAAACCTGTATCTTTCAGCAATATCTTCTATCGTCATATCACTCTCCAAGAGCATCTGCAATGCCTCTTGCAACCTGAGCTTCAAAGCCAGTTGACGTGGACTCTTGTACAGGTTGGCTGACAGTACTTCATACAATCGGCCTATCTCTATACCCGTCAAGGCCGATAACTGACGCATATTGACACGCTCTTCACGATGTTCATGCAGATAGGGTATAATGCTTAACATGGCTTTCTCGAAGTCCTTGTCCAAAGAGTATTGAATATCTGCATTTTCCTCGGCAGATGTAGAAATTGGTGTAAGGACTTCACCAGACAATCCGTCACAGCGCTTTGCAAAACTCCCTAAGCGTCGCAACAGGTCGTTTTCCTCGTTGTTGCGCAAAATACGAAGACGCGTATTGCGCATAAAATAGATAAAGTTTCCCAGCATCACCAATAACAACAACGTCACAAGTGCAATATAGATGCCTGTTGAACGCCACCACGGCTGTTCCACCCTGACTGTCCACGTAAATGGTTCTACTGGCCAGGTATCAGGCGACATGGAGACTTGAACATCTATTTCGTAGGTTCCCGGAGGTATGTCCGTCAAAATCAGATGGAGCATTCCATGACTGTCCACTTGTCCATCGGAATTGGCATATGACAGTACTTTCCATTTCTCGTCAAGCCCCCTGACTCTTATGCGATAATACGTCTGGCTGGGACGCATGAAGTTCAAACCAGAGAAAGTTAATGAAATAGTATTCTGGTCGTAGTTTAGCGACACCTCTTTTGCTCTTGTAATGGCGCGGTCCAAAATCATCCTGCCATCAAGCATCGTACCGGCATTGATGAGATCACCATTCACCATCATTCTAATGAGTTTCGGATAGAGGCGCATATGGCTTAATTCACCTTCATAGAAATTTGTGGGATGAAAAGCAACAACATGATCCAGAGACTGCATGACAATAGTCCCGTCATCCAGCTTCATGGCTCGCCCATTGACAAACGACTCACTAGGAACATTGTCCATACTGGTGAAGGTTTCGATTTGATGGATACTGTCGCCACGTACATAAAGGTGAGAAATACCATAGCTTGTTGCTATCCACATGTCGTGTTGGTTATCCTCTATGACACTATGCACCATTTCGTTCAGCAGACCGTCCTGTCTGTTAAACACCCTTATGTGAGTACTGCCCGGTTTTTTCAGGCGCAAGCCAGTATAGGTACCCGTCCAAACCCATCCGCGACTATCAATGAACTCACAGTTAACGTGGCGAGGCAATCCTGTCTGCTGGGGTTGTCTGTCCATCATTTGTGCATATTCTCCAGCTTCAGGATCATCCCATGTGTAGGAAACAAAAGGTATCTTGTATGGACGTGAGTAAAGTAGACCACGTCGTTCCGTGCCTAACCACATCCCCCCCTGACGGTCAAAACAGATGGTGTTGATATCGGTATTCAGCTTCCTGCCTTGCGTTAGCAACAGCTCTTCCGTATGCTCAGCGGAACCATTCTTCAAATTCAATGTCCAATAGCCATATTCCGATGCGACAAAGAGTCTGCCACGGTGTATCACCATATTATTCAGATGATAAGGTGTCTGCAATAGTTTTTTCCACTCTCTTGACTTGATATCAAAACACAGCAAAACGGCATCTTTATCACCGTTTCGAATCTGATAGTAGAGATTGCTGTCAGAATAGACTACAGACGAATTAGTATATCGCGCAGCTTCGGCAGGTTCTAGCGCAACGGCATCATACTCATGCTGTCCTGTTTCTATGTCAAAGACAGAAACCGTACTGTTGGCAAAAAACTGGAGAAGTTTCTTATGGTTGTAAACATCCACGTCCTGCAATTCGTCATCGAGCCAGACAGGTATCGTCTTCATTGTATTGATACCAACGAGCTCCTTTCCCGACATCATCCAAAGATGGCAATTAACGTCAGCGAACAAATCGTCCACCTGGCGTTCCATACCTAAGCTTCTGATAACACTATCGACATTGGCTACAAATCGTTCTGTCATCAAATCCACACATGTCACCGTATATTTATCTTTCAACCATATATGGTGGAAACAGTCGAAGTAAAGCCGATAGTGTCCTGTGTATTTGGGCAGCGGAAACAAGTCGTCGGAAGTAGGGTCAATATGGGAAAAAGCGTCGCCATCGTAAAAATTGATGTGCCCGATAGTAGTAACGACCATACGTCCCGTCTTGGTGCACTTGATGGTCTGGGCACTATTGTCGGCCAAGCCATAAGAAGCATCGTATGAATAGAAAACACGTTGCAGCTTAGGACCAGCAATCGTGTATACTTGAATCTGGAACACGAATGCTGTCAGCAAACACAACTTTACTATCAGGCTTCTTGTCATTGGAATTTAGTTTCTATGCTAACGGTACATCATCAGGTACTTGAAAGATTTAGTTAGGAACAACATATCGGTCACCAGTCCTACGAATGATTTCCCTTGCATATGGTGTTGGATATCCGGGCCGCTTTACTGTTGCCCCCAATCCATGTTCCGTCCTTGTGAACTGGCCGTTCTCCTCAGGTTTGACAGTCATATCGTTATACTTCACCACCAGATAAAATGCCAACTGTTGCCAACGGGTAAGCATTTGCTGGGCCTGTTGAATACTATAGTCATTCAGGAACTTTTGCATCTGTGTGGGTTGCATGTCCTTAGCCTTAGCCTCTATGACGGGCTGCTGAGCGAAATAAGCCTGTTCCAGCGAGTCACGAACCTCTTTCAGCGACGGGAACAACATCGAATAACGCGGATAGACCATGTTTGACACCCAGTTCTCCACCCAATAGGCATTTTTGATGGAAAAATTCAACTCATCAGCCCCAGGAGTATTGTAACATTCAGGGCGCTCTGTCATCGAACAATATATGGGCGTATATGCAACCATGTTACCGTCGTCATTGCCGAACCAGAAACAGCCGCCTACTTGACGAGGCAGCCAAGAGCGCATCTGCGACACAAAGCTCCACGAAGTCTGCTGTGTCGATGTCGGACGCTCGTTGAAGTATTTCTTGCCGTCAACTTCGTAATAAAGAGGCGTAGGGCTGTATGGCATCTGCCAGATACCACCTCCAATGTCAAGCGTATCGATAGCCATTGGCGTACCTTCAAAATGGTCGCGCATGTCGCTCATGACATCAGCCACACTAAGTTTCTTTTCGGGAATTACCCACAGGGGCATATCTTCTGCGTCCTTGTCTTTGCCCAAGGCCCAGGGCAGATAGCGGTCCATGCCTGAGACATGGTGGTTAAAGAAACTCCATACGCGGGCATCACAGATGCGCCGGCCGCTAAAATCAGGAAATGCATAGACCATCTTCCAGGAAAAGTCCTCGTCCTTACCATCGTACCAGCCCATCACACGAGCATACTTGACAACGTTTTTCGAGAACATGACATTCTCTTTATCCTTCATCGGGAACCGGCCAATACGGCTCTGGTTGGCATGACCACAAATGGCTTCATCAGGAATTCTTCGAGCAACCCATACCACACGTTCCTTCGACTTATTGCGGTCTGGTCCACAGCCCTGCATTTCAAGTATCCAAGCCTCGTTGGGATCGCAGATGGTAAATGTCTCACCCTCCGAATAATAGCCGTAGGTCTCGACTAAAGAAGTCATGACACGAATGGCCTCACGAGCTGTCTTGGAACGCTGTAATCCTATGTAAATTAAAGAACCATAGTCGATTATGCCGGTAGAATCAACCATCTCTTCACGGCCGCCATAGGTCGTCTCACCAATGGTTACCTGCCATTCATTGATATTCCCCACCACGTTCCATGTCTCTTCTGCCTCAGGTATCTCCCCAAGATATTTGTTCGTATCCCACTCATAAATCTTGCGCATCTCACCTTTTTGATGCTTAGCAGCCGGATAGTAGGCCAAATTCATAAAAGCTCCATACGAGTCGGCATTGTATGAGCAAATAACACTCCCGTCGACCGAAGCCTTTTTACCTACGATGAAATTGGTACAGGCCGTTGCATACATGGTCGACAGCAACACTACAGTAAAAAGAGATATTCGTTTCATATTGCCGCAAAGGTACACAATTTCCATGAATCTTGCAAATAATCTGCAAAAAACCGTCAACCATCAAACCTATTTCGGAAAAAATTTGCAGAAGCAATGAATTTTACGTACCTTTGCAAAACCGGAAGCAAAGCCCTGATTCAAAAACACTCTCGGCTTCAAGCAAACGGCGATAACGTATGATAACATATCCCATAGCAAAGATAAACCTCGGACTGAATGTTGTTGAGAAAAGACCTGATGGGTATCACAACTTGCAAACCGTTTTTTACCCTGTACCTATAAAGGATGCCTTGGAGTTGCATCAAATGGATGACGGTTTTCCGTCAGACGTGGACTGCGACTTAAAAGTGACCATTTCACGCCATACACCAGCCTTCAAGACGGAATGTACGTTAATGAACGACGACGAAGGACGTAACTTGGTGGTAAGAGCCTACCAGTTGCTAAAGAACGACTTCCCCACTCTTCCACGCCTGCATGCACACTTGTGGAAAGGTATCCCTACGCAAGCAGGTATGGGAGGAGGCTCGAGCGACTGTGCTTACATGATTAAAATGCTGAACGAATATTTCACGCTGGGCTTATCTGACGACGAGATGATAGGATATGCGGTACGGCTTGGAGCCGATTGTCCTTTCTTCATTAAAAGTACACCATGTTATGCTGAAGGAATCGGTGAACAACTGAAACCTGTCAATTTGGACCTGACAGGCTGGTATATCGGAGTTGTACGTCCTGACATTCCCGTTTCGACTAAAGAAGCCTTTTCGCTCATCAAACCGCACTATCCACAGAAATGCTGCTGCGAAGTGGTCATGCAGCCTTTGGAAACGTGGCGCGATGAATTATCCAACGACTTCGAGGAGAGTGTCTTTGCCCTACACCCGGAAATAGCTCGGGTAAAACAGCAACTATACGACATGGGCGCCACCTATGCAGCTATGTCTGGCTCAGGCAGCGCCCTGTTCGGACTGTTCAGGAATAGCCCCGATCGTCTCGGTCAATTATTCCCGGATATGTTTACATTTTGTAGTTTGTTTTAAAACCTCTTTTAAAGCATTATTCTTTTTCCTTCTCGCCGAAGAGTGCAGAAGTACGTACACGGCTCAGCGTTTCAGGAGTCATTTGCAGATAGCTGGCTATATATACCAAGGGCGCACGAAGCACAAGCTGGGGAGAACGTTTCACCAGTTTGGCATAGCGTTCCTGTGCCGACTCAAAACGCAACATGTCAGCATGAACCTGCGAGATGATGAGCGACTCTTCCAGAATCTTACGGTAAAGCATTTGTATATTGACATTTCGGACAGCCGCATGTTCCAATTTCTTTTTAGGCAGCGCAAAGAGAATGGTTGGTTCCAATGCTTGTATCTGCTGTGTTGAAGGCTGCTCCTTGAACAAGCTCTCAATGCTCATGAATATTTGGTTCTCTGTTGCCATGTACTCTGTCAGTTCCTTACCATTCTTATAGTAGAACTGGCGCACCAGTCCTTTAGCTACCCAGTAGATAGCCTGGCAAATCTCACCTTCCTTCAAAATGGTTTCTCCCTTCTGAAACTTCATAGGCACAAGAATACTTTCCATGGCGTCCAGTTCATCGTGGGTCATGGTGCTATAACGTCGTGCTAGCTCGCGCGCCACATCTCTTGTTGTCAGTCCGATAGTAGTCATAAAAATATAATAGGTTTAGTTTTTAATCTAATTTAAGTACAGCAAGGAAGGCTTTTTGGGGAACTTCCACATTACCTATCTGCTTCATTCGTTTCTTTCCTCGTTTCTGTTTTTCCAGCAATTTACGCTTACGGCTTACATCGCCACCATAGCACTTGGCAGTCACGTCTTTACGTACCTGCTTCACCGTCTCACGAGCTATAATCTTGGCACCGATAGCCGCCTGAATAGCTATATCGAACTGCTGGCGGGGAATCAGTTCCTTGAGCTTCTCGCACATGCGTCGGCCAAAAGTCACGGCATTGTCCTGATGGGTCAGCGTCGACAAAGCGTCAACGGGTTCTCCGTTCAACAGGATGTCAAGTTTGACAAGCCTCGAGGGACGAAAGGAGTCTATATGATAATCAAAGGAAGCATAGCCTTTCGAAATGCTCTTCAACTTGTCATAGAAATCAATGACTATCTCGCCAAGCGGCAACATGAATCTCAACTCCACACGTCCGCCTGAAACATACTGCTGGTCTATCAGTTCGCCACGTTTGTCAAGACACAAGGTCATAATCGGACCAATATAGTCTGAAGCAGTAATGATGCTTGCCTTGATATACGGTTCCTCGATATGGTCTATCATAGTCTGGTCTGGCAGTCCTGACGGGTTATGCACCTCTTTCTCCTCATGCTGTTTGGTATAGCACATATAAGTAACGTTAGGCACAGTTGTGATGACATCCATGTCAAACTCACGGTCCAATCGCTCTTGTACGATTTCCATGTGAAGCAGTCCCAGGAATCCACAACGGAATCCAAAGCCCAAGGCTACGGAAGTCTCAGGAACAAAGGTCAGCGAGGCATCGTTCAGCTGCAGTTTCTCAAGTGATGCACGGAGATTCTCATAGTCTGTAGGATCTATGGGATAGACACCGGCAAAAACCATAGGCTTTACCTCCTGAAATCCTTCGATGGCTTTATCACACGGACGCGCAACATGAGTGATGGTGTCACCCACCTTTACTTCCTTGGCATTCTTGATGCCTGAAATGATGTAGCCCACTTCACCCGTATGGAGTTCCTTACGTGGAATCATGTCCATCTTGAGCACACCAACTTCGTCAGCATCATACTCCATACCCGTATTAAAGAATTTCACTTTGTCACCAGGACGTATGGAACCGTTGACAATCTTAAAATAGGCAATGATGCCACGAAACGAGTTGAACACAGAGTCAAAGATAAGTGCCTGCAGAGGAGCCTCTTCATCGCCTACAGGACAGGGAATACGCTCCACAACAGCATTGAGGATGTCCTCAACTCCTTCACCCGTCTTGCCTGAAGCACGAATGATATCCTGAGGATCGCATCCTATAAGGTCAACTATTTCGTCTTCTACCTCCTCGGGCATGGCAGAAGGCATGTCTATCTTATTGATGACAGGAATAATTTCCAAATCGTTATCAATAGCCAGATAAAGGTTCGAGATAGTCTGAGCCTGAACTCCCTGTGTGGCATCGACTACCAGCAACGCGCCTTCGCAAGCAGCAATAGAGCGACTCACCTCGTAGGAGAAGTCAACATGCCCCGGCGTATCAATCAAATTCAGAATATATTTCTCACCTTTGTACACATATTCCATTTGGATAGCATGGCTCTTAATCGTGATTCCACGCTCGCGCTCCAAGTCCATATCGTCGAGCATCTGACCTTCCGTCACCTGTATGGTCTTCGTAAATTCCAACAGACGGTCGGCCAAGGTTGACTTGCCATGGTCAATATGTGCAATGATGCAGAAGTTTCTTATGTGGTCCATGTATCGTTAATACACAATTTTGTGCAAAGTTAATAAAAAAAAACGAGAAACTAAGTGTCCTACCTTATTATTTTTATTTTTTAAACCTCGTTACGCATGTTTCACATCCCCTCACCGCTCTACCTTAGGCAGATGGAACTGGTAGTTTTGATCAAACACCTCCTTAACAGTATTCACCTCCAAGAACTTGGTACTGCCTCCTGCTCCCACATTACCACTAAGATAAGCAATCTTGTCATTCAAGTCAACATATCCCTTTTGACGCAACATGCGAACTGCGGCAAGGAAAAGCCGCTCGGAGCCGATATGCTCTTTCTGGTAGACGGGAATAACGCCATACGACAGGTTGAGCAGTCGTTGCAGCTTGTCATTGTAGCAGATAGCCAACACAGGATGCAGTCCGCGGAATGCTGCCAACATACGAGCTGTCGTACCTGTTGACGAATCGGTGATAATACCCTTAACGCCCACCTTCATGGTAGCCTCAATGGCTGCATGAGCCATAAATTCGCGGATATCGCTGACTGATGCCAGCGGAGCTATGTACTGGTGATTCATACGGTCTTTCTCCGCCTGTTCGGCAATAGTAGCCATGGTTTTCACAGCTTCTATCGGATATTTCCCACTGGCTGTCTCGCCGGAAAGCATCAGCGCATCTGCACTCGAATAGATGGCGTTGGCAATGTCTGTGACCTCTGCACGTGTGGGACGCGGGTTCTGAATCATAGAATGGAGCATCTGGGTAGCCACGATGACTGGCTTCTTTTTCTCAATACATTTGCGTATTATCTGGCGTTGAATGCCGGGAATGCGTTCAATAGGCACTTCGATACCTAAGTCGCCACGGGCTATCATAATACCATAGGAGGCATCAATTATTTCGTCAATATTGTCTACCCCTTCCTGATTTTCAATTTTCGATATAATCTTGATGTCCGAATTGTAGGCATCCAATATAGCTTGAACGGCACGCACATCGGCAGCTGAACGAACAAAGCTATGGGCAATGAAGTCTATGTCCTGTTCTATGGCCAGCATGATGTTCTTACGGTCCTTGTCCGTCAATGGTGGCAAGGCTATGTGTACGCCTGGCACATTCACACTCTTGCGGGAACCCAGGACTCCGTCGTTCGTCACTTGGGCTATGACGGCGGGACCGTTGATACCTATGACCTCCATGTCCAGCAAACCGTCATCAAACAGGATGTGACATCCTTCATAGACGTCGGCGGAAAAGTTGGGATACGTCAGATTGATGATGTCGTGCGTTGTGTCCACTTCGGGCCGGCCGAATATCTTCACCACGTCACCGGTCTTGTACTCAATGGGAGCTTCACAACCTGTCGTTCGCACCTCTGGTCCCTTGGTGTCTATCAGTATACCAATATGACTGCTCACTTCGCGCACGTTCCTTATTATATTTATAATACCTTCCTTTGAAGCGTGGGCGGTGTTCATTCGTACGACGTTGACACCAGCAAGGAAAAGGCTGCGGATAAATTCCGTATCACAACGTCTATCGCTGACGGAAGCAACGATTTTGGTCTGTTTCATATTATAAAACCATTAAAATTAGACTGCAAAGATACAAAAAATATATTTTTTTGGAAAAAAATGCCGAGAATATTTTCATATCACATTGAAAATTAGTAACTTTGCAGTCCGAAAACAGAAATTTAAATTAAAGAGCAATGACAAAAGCAGATATCATCAACAAAATAGCTGAAACAACGGGACTTCCCAAGAAGGACGTTGCCGTTGTTGTAGAAGCTTTTATGAGTGAAATTCGAACAAGCATGGCAGACAAGAAAGAGAATGTCTACTTGCGTGGCTTTGGCACATTTACCATCAAGCACCGTGCACAGAAGACTGCACGCAACATTTCGAAAAACACGACCTTGGTAATCGATGCACACGACATCCCGGCCTTCAAGCCTGCAAAGAGTTTTATTGACAAGATGAAATAATTCACATTAATATTTTTTTAAGATTATGCCAAACGGAAAGAAGAAGAAGGGCCACAAGATGGCAACCCACAAGCGCAAGAAGAGACTGCGCAAGAATCGTCATAAGAGCAAATAAGTGCCTGTAATGACAGAATGAATTAATGAAAGGAGTGTACCAGAGGAGCTGTCAGGCTTCAAGAGTATGCTCCTTTAAGTATTAAAACAAGTAAGATATATGACAAGCGAACTGATTATTGATGTTCAGCCTAAGGAAATATCGATAGCCTTGCTCGAAGACAAGAATCTGGTGGAATACCAGAACGAGAAGCGCGAGGAGGCGAGTTATTCTGTAGGCAACATCTATCTGGGCAAGGTGCGCAAGCTCATGCCCGGACTCAATGCCTGCTTCGTTGATGTAGGCTCAGAGCGTGATGCTTTCTTGCATTATCTTGACTTGGGTACTCAATACAACTCTTACGAAAAGTACCTCAAGCAGGTACAGAGCGACAAAAAGAAACTTTATCCCATCAGCAAGGCTACGCGCCAGCCCGACCTGCCCAAGGAAGGTAGTGTGCAGACAATATTAAAGCAGGGACAAGAAATACTGGTACAGGTAGTGAAGGAACCTATCTCTACTAAAGGTCCCCGTCTGACAGCAGACCTGAGTTTTGCAGGGCGCTACATGGTGCTCATGCCCTTCGGCGATAAAGTATCGGTTTCATCAAAAATCAAGAAAAGCGAGGAGCGGGCACGCCTGAAGCAACTGATCCAAAGCATACGTCCCAAGAATTTCGGTGTCATTGTCCGTACATCAGCCGAAGGCAAGCGTGTAGCAGAATTGGATAAGGAACTGAATACCCTCATGAAACGGTGGGAAGACACCATCACGAAGGCACAGAAAGCGACCAAGACTCCCCAGCTGGTCTATGAAGAGACAGGAAGGGCCGTTGCCCTCCTTCGCGATGTGTTCGATCCCACCTACGACGGCATTTATGTGAACGATGATGACATTTACCAGCAAGTCAGGGACTATGTCAGTCTGATAGCTCCCGACAAACAGGACATTGTCAAGAAGTATACGGGTACAGTACCCATTTTTGACAACTTCAACGTCACCAAGCAACTAAAGTCGAGTTTCGGACGAACCGTCAACTACAAGCGCGGGGCCTATCTCATCATCCAGCATACAGAAGCCATGCACGTCGTAGACGTTAACTCAGGCAACCGCACTCGCGCAGAAAACGGTCAGGAGGCTAATGCCTTGGAAGTAAACCTCGGTGCTGCCGACGAGTTGGCACGCCAGCTTCGTCTGCGAGACATGGGCGGCATCATCGTGGTTGATTTCATTGACATGAACCTGGCAGAAGACCGTCAGATGCTCTATGAGCGCATGTGCCAGAACATGCAGAAAGACAGAGCACGCCATAACATCCTGCCGTTGTCCAAGTTCGGACTGATGCAGATTACCCGTCAGCGTGTCCGGCCGGCAATGGATGTCAACGTAGAAGAAACCTGCCCTACCTGTTTTGGTAAGGGAAAAATCAAGTCGTCCATCCTGTTTACAGACCAATTAGAGAGTAAGATTGATCGCCTGGTCAACAAGATAGGCATTCACAAAGTTTACCTGCACGTCCATCCCTATGTTGCTGCCTACATCAACAAAGGCTTCTGGTCGCTAAAGCGCCAGTGGCAGATGAAGTACAGCACAGGTATTCGTATCATTCCGTCGCAGAAGCTGGCTTTCCTCCAGTATGAGTTCTACGACAATGATCACCAATTCATCGACATGCAGGAAGAGATTGAGACAAACTCCTAAAACCATAACGCCATGACAGTATTGAAAATCGTCTTCTGGATATGCATTTTTCTTGTATTCTATACCTATTTAGGATACGGTTTGTTGTTATGGCTGCTGGTACAAATCAAGCGCATAGTCAGGGGTAAGGCCGTAAAGCCAGCCTTACCCGCTGACCCTGCACTACCAGAAGTGACACTACTCATTTGTGCTTACAATGAGCAGGACATCGTCAAGATGAAAATGGAAAACACATACCAGTTGGACTATCCCAAGGACAAGCTGCACATCATGTGGGTCACGGACGGGACAACCGACGACACCAACAAGCGTCTGGCCGAATATCCTGACGTAGAAGTGGTATACAGTCCTGAGCGTAAAGGCAAGACGGCAGCGCTTAACCATGGCATCAGCATGGTTAAGACCGAAATCACTATGATGACGGATGCCAACACCATCATCAATCCTCAAGCCGTACGTGAGATTGCACGCTGCTTTATGAATCCGCAAGTAGCCTGCGTAGCTGGCGAGAAACGCGTCATGGCCCGCAACGAGAGCCAGACAGCAGCAGAGGGCGAAGGACTCTACTGGCGATACGAAAGCACGCTGAAACGCCTTGACAGCGAATTCTATTCTGCCATGGGGGCAGCTGGCGAACTGAATGCCATCCGAACACGTCTTTACGAACCAATGCCTGAAAATGCGCTGCTCGACGACTTTGTCATGTCCATGCGCATGGTTGACCGAGGCTACCGCATCGCCTATACATCCGATGCCTATGCCATGGAATATGGCTCCGCCAACCTGGAAGAAGAGTCCAAGCGCAAGCGACGCATAGCAGCAGGAGGACTGCAAAGTTGCTGGTGGTTGCGTGGCATGATGAACCCCTTCCGCCGCTTCGTCGTTGCCTTCCAGTTTGTTTCACACCGCGTACTGCGTTGGAGCATCACTCCTATAGCATTGATGCTTTTGATACCCCTGAACGTCCTGCTGGTCATGATGAAAGCCGGCACTATCTATAACGTCATCTGGATTCTACAGATTTTGTTCTACCTCGCTGCCTTCTTTGGATGGCTATTAGATAACCACGGACGCAAAAACAAGCTACTTTACGTATGCTACTATTTCCTTTTTATGAATTTTAACGTATTCCGCGGAATGCGCTATTTAAGGACACATAAGGCTAGTGGAGCGTGGGAAAAAGCAAAACGTGCCTAAAAATTTTCCCTTTTTTATTTTTCTATTCCAATAAAATTATTTAACTTTGCAACGATTATTTGCGAATTTGAACATATCATGAATCAAGACGAACGCGAAGTATTGTTGCAGAAAATAGCGGAAGCCAACTCAAAGCTCCGTGCTACTGAGGAGGAACTACTGGCTGCAAAGAAAAAATTGGCTCATTACGAAGAAATGGCACAGAAGGCTGAGAAAGCAAGCCGCATGAAATCGCTGTTTCTGGCTAATATGAGTCATGAGATTCGTACGCCTTTGAATGCCATCGAAGGTTTTTCGCGTGTGATGGCCGAGACGGACTCTCCCGAGGAACGCATGAAATATATGGAAATCGTGGAGAGCAACAACAGTCGTCTTTTATCACTTATCAATGATATTCTAGACTTGTCGCGTGTTGAGGCTGGTGAAATATCCATCAAGCGCAGCATGATAGACCTGAACGACCTGTGCCACAGTCTTCTGAACATTTTCAAGTTCCGCTGTTCAGAATATGTCAAGCTGGAATGGAACCAGCCTAACATGAAGGTGACTCTCAACACCGATCCTAACCGTGTCACACAGGTATTCTCCAACCTCATCAGCAATGCCCTGAAGCACACTTCAAAAGGTAGTATCACCTATGGCTACAGGCTCATCAATGACGGGACTGAGGTGGAGTTTTTCGTTTCTGACACAGGTTCAGGCATAGCACCAGAGGATTTGAACAATATTTTCGGCACTTATGTGTCACGCGATGCCGAGAATCAGAATGGCTACGGATTGGGATTGGCCCTCTGCAAAACCATCGTAGAGAAAATGGATGGTACCATCAGCGTTCAGTCTAAGCTGGGCGAAGGTTCTACTTTCCGTTTTGTACTGCCTTTCGAAGGCACCATCGGTGGAATAAGCAAGAACAGCCGCACTACCACCAACTCTCGCACCATCCGTTCAACCACCAAGACAGACCTGGCCACAGCGCCGCTCGTGTTGGTTGCCGAGGACGAGGACAGCAACTTCGAACTGGTGAAGATAGTACTATCCAAGCAATACCGTCTCTTACGCGCACGCAACGGCATCGAGGCCGTCACTTATTGTGAAGACGAGCATCCCGACCTTATCCTGATGGATATCCGTATGCCCGACATGAATGGCCTGGATGCAACGCGTATTATTAAAGAGGTCAATCACGACATTCCCGTCATTGCGCTTAGCGCCTATGCTTTCGACGAGAACATCCGTGAAGCCAAAGCAGCCGGCTGTGATGAATTTATGGCCAAGCCCTTCCGTGTAGAGGACTTAATTGATATGGTTGAAAAATACGTCAAACACTAATACTTTATGGGAAAATTAGCAGTCTACAAATACGTATCCATGATGTTTCTCGTGGTTCAGATTGTTGTAACAGTATTTACCATCACCGCCCTCTTTGGAGGCGACGTCAATCCTATCGGTAATACGTCGCGTGCCATGCTGGTTTATATCCTGCCGCTGTTAATTATAGCTAACGTGCTCCTGCTCATTTATTGGCTCGTGCGCAAGCGTTGGATCTATGCAATCATACCGTTTGTCACCATAGCCTGCTGTATTCCCTATACCGGCACCATCTTTCAGTTACGCTCACTCGACAAGAGTGCCGATAGCAAGACTGGCCTGAAGATAGCTACTTACAACGTAGCCATGTTCGGACGTGAGACCTCCGGATTCCAGGCCTTGGACATCCTTGCAGAAATGCGTCGTCAGAAAGTCGACATCCTGTGCATGCAGGAGTACAACGAGACCAGCGGCGACAAGAAGAACTCAGAAAGCTACAAGGAGTATTTTCCTTATATGCAGGTAGGGCGCGAGGATATGGTCATCTTCAGCCGTTATCCCATCAAGGGCAACAAGACCATCCTTTTCGACGACACGAACAATAGTGCCATGTGGGCTGACATTGATGTCAAGGGTGATGTTATCCGTGTTTTCAATGTACACCTGCAGACCACAGGCATCAACCGCACCCTCCATCAGGCTGACAAGCTCCGTATGCAAGACCAGAACGTCAGCAATAGTCGCATCCTCGATGCCATTTACGGCAACTATACGCTGGGCATGATGTTCCGCGTAGGCCAGGCTGTCACCGTTGCCAACGAGAAGCGCAGTTCTGAAAAGCCCTGCATCGTCTGCGGCGACTTCAACGACGTCCCCTACTCTTACGTTTACAACACCATGCTGGGCGAAATGGTCGATGGTTTCAGGGAGTGTGGCAGCGGTTTCATGTATACCATGCGTGACTCCAAGAAGCCTGTCCGCATCGACTACATCTTCCACGACCAGTCGCTCAAGGGACTGACCTATTATAAGGGCGAGCTGACAAACTCCGACCACTTCCCCGTGTTCATGAAGATAGCACTCTAGTAGAGAGACTTATGGCAGAAGACTATATACTGAACGATCATAACAAGGAAGAGTTTCCCCCTGCGCATACGGCAGAGCATTTGCTCAATCAAGTCATGATTCGGCTGTTTGGCTGTGAACGTTCATACAATGCACACATCGAACGGAAGAAGAGTAAGATGAGTTTCCATCTCAGCTCAAAGCCGTCACGGCAGCAAGAGCGTGAGATAGAGCGCGAGATGCAGCGCCTCATTGACGAAGACCTTTCCGTCACCTTCGAGTTTGTCACCCGCGACGAGATTCCGGAAGACGTCAAGCTCGACCGCCTGCCTGACGATGCATCAGAGACGTTACGACTGGTACGCATTGGCGACTATGACGTATGTCCCTGCATTGGAAAGCATGTGCGCTCGACAGGTCAGATAGGCCGTTTCGAAATGTTAGGAACCAACTGGGATGAACACGAGCATTCTTTCCGCGTACGTTTCAAAATAATAGCCCCGTAGCAAAGACTACAGGGCTATTTTCTTTATTACCTTATTCTTCGGTTAGCACTTCACTTTCCATACCCGTCCGCTTCGGGCGGCAATCTGCATCTTCACGCTGCCGTCCTTGCGCAGCGACATGGCCAGTCGCTCCTTCGTCAGCAGGTCGGTGGCTATCACCTTCTTCTCCATGATATTCAGGTATTCAAAGGCATGGGCAGGGATGTTGACATCCGTCACGACGTCACGGTCTTCAAAGTTCACCACCACCAACAGCAGTTCACCCGCGACATGGCGCAGGAAAGCATATTGACGCTCCAAGTGGCCGTTCACGTACATCAGGTCGAAGAACACTCCGTCGGTCACAGCTTTCTCCTTGCGAGCCAGGAGCATGGTTTTCTTGTGTATGTCAAACAGCTGTTGCTCTGCTTCTGTCAGCTTTTTCTGGTCTGCACGACACAGGGTATCCACACTCCAGTAGTCGAAGATGGTCGTCCTTCCGTCGTTGCCGCTGAAACCTTCACGGTCCATGCCGCGTTCGCCATATTCCTCGCCGGCATAAAGCATAAACGGATTCTGCTGCATCAGCATCAAGGCAATCATGCCTGGCACGCCTTTCTTGCCGTCAGCAGCAAAGAAGTCACTTGCTATTCGCTGTTCGTCATGGTTCTCCAGGAAGTACAGCATGTGGTCGCGTATGTCGTCCGTCGACTTCCATACATTGCTGATGGCCCACGTACCGACATGGTGGCAGATGACGGCACGCATGGTGTCATACATGCCCACCTTGTCGTAAAGCCAGTCAAAGCCGGAGTACAGGTAGTGACGGTATTCGCTGGGGTTATACACCTCGCCGATGAAGACCATCTTCTTGTACTTTTTCTTCACCGTCTGGGTGGCATAGGCCCAGAATTCGGCCGGAACCATCTCGGCCATGTCGCAACGGAAGCCGTCCACGCCCTTTCCAGCCCAGAACAGCAGGATGTCCGTCATCTTCTTCCAGGTGTCCGGCATGGGGTCGAAGTGTCCTACCTTACCGGCATAGTAGTCCACGCCGTAGTTCAGCTTCACCGTCTCATACCAGTCGTTCTTGCCTGGGGCATTGTCGAAGTGGTCGTTACCCGTTGCCTTGGCAGGCTCTTCCAAATAGGGTTCCGGCTCACCATGATACAAGTCGAAATAGGGAGTAAAGCGCTCTCCGGGACAATAGTAGAAATTGTTCTGCGGACTGAAGCCCGTCAGCGTGTCGTCCTTCTCGCCCAGGTCTTTCACCCTTTGGGGTTTGCATATGGACTTGTACTGGCGGGCCACATGGTTGGGAACAAAGTCTATGATCACCTTCAGCCCGGCCTTGTGTGTCCTTTCCACCAGTTCCTCAAACTCCTCCATACGCAGCCTGACATCAGTTGCCAGGTCAGGGTCGACGTCGTAGTAATCGGCTATGGCATAGGGCGATCCAGCTTTTCCCTTAATGACTGCTGGATGTTGCCTTGGAATACCATATTCCGTATAGTCCGTCTGTGTAGCATGCCTGATAATGCCCGTATACCACACATGGGTAATACCCATATCGGCAATTTCCTTCAGCACCTTAGGAGTGAAGTCTGCCATTTTTCCGCAGCCGTTGTCAGCCAGCGTACCGTTCTCCTTGCGGGTCACGTTACGGTTGCCGTACAACCGCGTAAAAACCTGATATATCAGAGTTTTCTCCATCCTGTCGAGATGATTATTCTGTTACGACCCCGTGTACGTTCACTTCCTTGTTGATCTTGCTGATCATGCCCTTCAACGCCTTTCCAGGACCGCACTCCGTGAATTCCGTGGCGCCGTCAGCTATCATGTGCTGCACAATTTGTGTCCAGCGTACGGGACTCGTCAGCTGGGCTATCAGGTTGGCCTTGATCTCAGCAGCATCCGTATGCGCATTGGCATCCACGTTCTGGTAGACAGGACACTTCGGCGTGTGGAACTCCGTGTTTTCAATAGCAGTCTGAAGCTCATCCTTGGCAGGCTGCATCAGCGGAGAGTGGAAAGCGCCACCCACCTTCAGTATCAGCGCACGCTTGGCACCGGCAGCCTTCAGCTGCTCGCAAGCCTCGTTGATGGCCTCGATGTCGCCAGAGATGACCAGCTGTCCAGGGTTGTTATAGTTGGCAGCTACGCAGACGCCCTTACCCATTTTGCTGACCTCGGCACAAATCTCCTCGACCTTTTCGTCAGCCAGACCGATAATGGCAGCCATCGTCGAAGGCTGTTTCTCACAAGCCTTTTGCATAGCCATAGCACGAGCATACACCAGTTTCAGCCCGTCTTCGAACGACAGGGCACCAGCAGCAACCAGCGCAGAGAATTCGCCCAAGGAGTGTCCGGCCACCATCTCAGGCTTGAAGTCATCGCCCATGCAGATGGCTGTAATGACCGAATGCAGGAAGACTGCAGGCTGGGTCACCTTGGTCTGTTTCAAGTCCTCGTCAGTACCCTCGAACATGATGTCTGTAATGCGGTAGCCAAGAATATCGTTAGCTTTCTCAAACAAATCTTTTGCTGTCTCGTTGTTGTCATACAGGTCTTTGCCCATACCGACAAATTGTGCTCCCTGTCCAGGAAAAACAAATGCTTTCATTACTTCTTTATCTTTAATTAAATTAATGTATTCTGAAAAACGCCGCAAAATTACACAATTATTACGACATAGCCAAATAAATTGGGAAACTTAAAATATTTTTTAAAAAGTTGCATTTTTATTTTGTGTTTTGCTCACTATTTAGTACCTTTGCATCCGATTTTGAAGGAAGGTTGGCAGAGTGATCGATCGCGCTGGACTCGAAATCCGGTATACCCCTTTCGGGTATCGGGGGTTTGAATCCCTCACCTTCCGCTCGCAGGAGTTCAATGAGTAGCATCGTTGGACTCTTTTTTTGCGTCCAAGTGACGAGTCCTCCTGACTCTACGCGCGAATATCAAAAAATGTTTCAATTTTTCCCAGGGAATTGTCACGGATGTGTGATTAAATAATTATTCCAATTATTCTCATTTCTTTTACCCCCCACCCTTCTGCTATGGTCAATGGTAGTACCCTATTCTGACGTAATGCCTCGGGGCGGCGAAGGGGTTCCAGGAGATGTGGAGCCAGCCGTTGCCCGTAAGCAGCTGGTCGGTAAACTCCCACGATCTGAGGAATTCCACGAGCTCGTGGAACATCCTTGGGTCTTTGGGCTTGATGTCGGCAGCCTGGCCCAGCAGGTGCTGCGAGTTCTTGACTCCGCCAACCATACGGTTCACGACTTCATTCCGGTAGCCGGAATTGACGATAATCGGGCCTGCGACCAGCCTTGCCGGCTCCAGCAGCTGATGACACCCGTAGGTCAGGTTTGCCACCACCTGCATCGTCGGAATGTTGTCTGGATAATTACTAAGCTTCAGGAACTCCTTCAGCATGAAGTGAGGTGATAAGCGAACGCCATCAAGTTTACTTGAATGGCTGAGCGCAGCCTCACTCGACGAAGTCAAATTAGGTGATAAGCGAACGCCATCAAGTTTACTTGAATGGCTGAGCGCAGCCTCACTCGACGAAGTCAAATTAGATGATAAGCGAACGCCATCAAGCGAGAGACTTACGTCATTTAATTTTGTGTTCATGGTAGTGTTTGTTAATGATACGAATATACTGGTCCAGTCCGAAGATGGAACCTGCCAGGAGGAACGACTGGGCGACATAGTAGAGCAGACCGCCTGCCACGTCGTCGATCGTGACCACCTGATAAGCCACCAATGCGATGCTGCTCACGATGAGCAGCACCGCACAGGCATACTGAGAGATTTTAAAGCGCATGTTTTCCATAGCATCTTTTTTTAGCACCACATCTGACGTCAACCATCAGACATCA
>JAFVGN010000052.1 GCA_017474925.1 Prevotella sp.
TATGTCGCCGTTTTCTCTCAGCGACGGGACAAAGATAGGAAATAATTTTGAAAGTTGCAACATTGTGAGCCGATTTTTTACATTTGGCTGCAAATTTATCCTGAATAGAGAAAATGTACAAGTCCTTTTCAGTCCTTTTTCCTTTTATTTGATGCGATAACTACTAGATTATACAAAAATGCGTTATGCAAATTTGTATAATTGAAGAATTCTTAAGTCTTTTCAAGTGAAGTTAAACAGGAACTTCTTTATCATCCTCTCTTGAACAGATCGTCTGCTATTATCTGTTTGGTGACTAATAAAAAATCCCGATTGCGCCAAATAATAACATTATAACTTGGCGTAATCTTGTAAAAAAGTTGAGATTGCGCCAAGTTATAGCTTGTTTTTATGCGTTATGCAAATTTGTATAATTGAAGAATTTTATCCGAAAAAGATTATCCTTTTTGGATAAAGGTGCGTTCTCGCAAGTACTTTTCGTATTAAATCTTGTAAGATTAAGGAATATGTTCTTGTGCTTTTATTTGGTCATTAAAATCCATTTCCATACAGGCATAACTTCAATGACACCATACTTGTCTGTAATCATGTCCTCTTCATCGTAAGTCAGAAGTAACCGTTTACTACAAGGCAGTCGATTGGGCAATTTCTGAAGTGCTTCCGCTTCACGCTTTCGGGTGTCCTCATCATGCAATGAGTAAGCAACTTGAATGGCCAACTCATCTTCAGGAATGTAGAAATCCACTTCGTAACTATCAAGATAGAAGAACACACGTTCATTGTCTATATCATGTCCATAGATGCGGAACAACTGGAGAACCACGAGATTTTCCAACAACATGGTGTCCTTATCGATAAGGAATAGTCCAAGTATACCTGTATCAATGAAATAGTACTTGCAATTACTCTCTTTGTCCACTAAACTGGAGGCATAGTTCTTAAGACGTAATAAAAGCCAAGCCTCCTCGCAGTAGTTTACATACTTGATGGTAGTGGCGAGACTAAGTTTACCACCGACACTCGACAGGAGGTTGTTGATACGGTTGTAGGAGATCGGACGGCATACACTTTCTGCCATTTTCCTTACCAGGACGCGAATGCCTGCGACATTCGTTATTTTATTGCGGGCAATGATGTCGCCCATATAGATTTTCTGATAGACACTACTTAGATAGTTGCGTTTTGCAGGCAAGAGTGCTGCTGCGGGTAGTCCGCCATAATGCAAGTACTCATCGAAGAAGCGTACAACCTTTGCTCGCCCCTCTGTAGTCAAGAGGTCTGTTTCGCCAGTTGGCACCTGATGTACAGTCAGAAATTCATGAAAACTATAGGGATAGACTTCTGCAATCAAGAAGCGCCCTCCGAGTGTAGTGTTCACTTCGCCGGAAAGCATCTTAGCGTTAGAGCCAGTAATAAAAATGGTGTATTTGCTATCGGCCATTCGACGGGCGAACTTGTGCCAATAGTCGATATTCTGTATCTCATCAAGAAATAGCATGGGACGTTTGCCATACATCTCCTGATGGCATTCCAGCAATCTGTTAAAGTCCTCTGTTCCGAAGTTCTCAAGTCGCTCGTCCTCAAAGTTCATATAAAGAATCTCGTCCCATTTATAACCCTCAGCAAGCAACTGTTGTATCTGGTGGTAAAGCATATACGACTTACCAGCCCGACGTACCCCGACAAGAACACGACAAGGAAAATTATCGAACTTGAGTTCGCGAGGTTCCACCACGTATCGTTCAACCTCCAGTTGATTCTCCCGAAGAATCTGCTTCAATAATTGCTTATCCATTGATTATTATAGCTAAGAATTCGGGGACAAAGATACAAATTATTTAATGAACTTGCAAGTTTTTACCCATTTTTATTTAATACATTGAACAAAATGTGGTTTGCGTTTAGCTGTTCATAACGAATAGCATTCTTGGGTACAATTATCGTGCTATTCTGTGTCCAGTGTTAAAAATGGTCAATTCGGCAAAATAAGTATATGTTTATTCTGCCGATTGCAGCATTTTTTCTATCTTCGCGGCAGAATTAGACGATTATGAGT
This sequence comes from Prevotella sp., assembly GCA_017474925.1. Classification (GTDB taxonomy): domain Bacteria; phylum Bacteroidota; class Bacteroidia; order Bacteroidales; family Bacteroidaceae; genus Prevotella. The sequence goes on from JAFVGN010000052.1 coordinate 2,057, forward strand.
GTTGTCATTGGAAGAAAACAAGAGCTTGAAGAGTTTAATGATGACTTATTCGTGAAATAAGAATTTTTCGCACCATGAAACAGAATTTGCTGAAACGAGAGGTGGAACGGATGGTTGGCCGTCAGTTGACAGAGGCACGTGACTTTGAGCAACTGAGCCACCTATTACTATCGCATACGCGTGAGAGGTTGTCGCCAACAACGCTGAAACGCCTGTGGGGTTATCTGAAGAACGAGGAGGTGCAGACTCGGCCGCATACACTGGATGTGCTGGCACGATTTGTGGGCTATAAGAGCTATGAGGACTTCTGTGCTCACTCGGAGTCTTTGGACGAGGTGCAAAGTGGTATCAAGGCCGAGGAGAAGATTACGACGGAAGGACTGAGGCGCGGACAGCGGCTCATCATCACCTGGCGACCAGACCGTAAAATCGTTGTTAAACATATAGGCAATGGCCAGTTCGAGATTGTAGAGGCAGAGAATACAAAACTAAGTGTGGGCGATACATTCCGATGCCACTTGATGATACAGCACGAGCCTCTGTATTTAGACGAAGTGGTGCATCAAGGACAGCCCGCTATGGTTTATGTGGCGGGACAGAAGGACGGTGTGGTCGTGGAAGTATGTAGTTAGGTCATTCAAAGGGCAGTTCCGACATCCGCTTCATCCAGGGTTTGCGGTAACGTTCCTGAATATACGTTTTCAACTCAGGTTCCTTCGTGTCTCTGATGAGCTCGTCCGTGATTCGTAGGAAGGGAATCGTAATATTGCGCTGGCAAGTGACGGTGTCGAACATCTGCTGAATGCCATACGCCTGCATTTGTTTGTCAATATTTCTCTTTGCAGCAGCAATGAAATCATGGCGTTTCTGGATGGTTGCTTGTTCCGCCTCACGCTGATGATTGATTTGGTCTACCTGAAATCGTAGTGTGTCTGTTGTTGCCTGTTCAAGGGTCATCTTTGCGTTGTTCTCTTCTTTGAGAATCTTCATCGAATCGCCGACTGTTTGTAGGCCTTGTTGTGTATGCATACGGTTCATCTGATAGAGACCTGTCGCCAAAGCCACAAGACAGAGGAAGAGAAGAATCCGTTTGGGCCACAGCCAGCAACGGTACAAATCCCTTTTGATGGTTGCAATATCAGTATATCGACGGGACAGAGGTGCACAGCATTTGCTGACGACCATACACGACAACCATCCTAAGCGTAGTTCGCGGAGAATGCAGCCTAACGAATAAATGTCAGATGGCCCGTCGGGAGCCATGTAACCCTCTGTACCTGCAGGGGCTTTCAGGATGGCATAGTTGTCGGTGTCTGACAGTCCGAAGTCTATGAGTTTCAGGTACTTGCCATCGTGGGTGAGCATGATGTTCGAGGGCTTCAAGTCGCGGTGCTGTGTCTGCCGGCTTTGGACATAGGCCAAGGTTTCCATCAGCATGTCTGCCACATGACGACGCTGTTTCCGCGAGTGTTTTCCCTGTGTCAGCCATTCTTTTAGCGTTAATCCGTCTATCCATTCCATCACGATGCATGGTCCCAATCCCTCTACCTCTTCAAAGGAAATGGCGGAAACCACCATCGGGTGCTGCAACTGGCTGGTAATCTCATACTCCTTCTGCAAAAGAACCTGATAGACGGTATCCTGCCGATACTGTTCCTTCAGCCCTTTCAGCAACCACCAACGTCCATGACGCTTGGCACGTACCAGCAGGCTAAATCCTCTGCTGGGCAAGGTTGAAAAGTCTGTAAATTGGTCTGTCTTTAGAATGTCGTCGGGTTTGACAAACCCAGATATCAGCTCATTGCATGCCATGTTTTGTTATTATCTTTGCTATAAGTGGTACTGTTATAAGTTCTGTGTGCAAAGGTAGTAAAACAATTCGAAACATAAGAATAATCTGCATATTTTATAATAAGGTGGCTGGCTCGCCCAAGAAAAAAAATCCCTTTCGTGAAATATTCCTCCCAATGGAGTTGTTTTCTCAGATTTTATGCTTACCTTTGCCATGTCATTGATGACTTTTCAATCGTCTTGGATACTCTTTGAGGTACAGAATATAATTTTAAATGAATGAATACTATGTTAGAGAAACTTTTTGGATTTGATCCCTCCAAGATGACTTTACGCAAGGAGGTGATTGGTGGTATTACCACATTCTTGACGATGGCTTATATTTTGGCTGTCAATCCCAGTATCCTCTCTGTTACGGGTATGGATGCAGGTGCCGTGTTTACCACAACGTGTATCTCGGCAGTAGTAGCGACCCTGGTAATGGCAATATATGCAAAATTGCCTTTTGCCCTGGCTCCTGGCATGGGCCTGAACGCTTTCTTTGCATTTACCGTCGTGCTCACTATGGGATATTCATGGCAGTTTGCGCTGACGGCAGTCATGATTGAAGGTGTTATCTTCATCTTACTGACCCTAACAGGTTTGCGCCAGCGTATTGTCAATGCCATCCCCCTGGTTTTGCGCCGAGCCATCAGTCCTGGTATCGGACTCTTTATTGCCTTTGTGGGACTGAAGGGCGCAGGTATCGTCACCTCGTCGGAATCGACATTCATCACATTGGGTAATCTGCACGACTCCGCTGTGTTGTTGAGCATTTTTGGCATCATACTGACGGCTGCACTTTTGGTAAGGGGTATAACAGGAGCATTGCTCATTGGCATCTTGGTTACCACCATTGTGGGAATTCCCTTAGGCGTTACCAATTATTCTGGTATCATGTCGGCACCACCCTCTATCAGCCCCATCTTCATGCAGTTTGAGTGGCACAATATTTTCACGGTAGATATGGTTGTCGTGGTGCTCACCTTCCTGTTTATCGATATGTTTGATACCATTGGAACCCTTATTGGTGTATCCAACCGCGCAGGTATGGTAGACGACAACGGCAATGTGAAGAACTTGAATCAGGCCTTTATGGCAGATGCTATTGGTACCACTGTCGGTGCCATGCTTGGCTCGTCGACGGTAACGACCTACGTAGAGAGTGCTTCTGGTGTGAATGTTGGCGGACGGTCTGGGGTGACCAGTTTTACTACTGCCATCTGCTTTGCTGTGGCATTACTTTTCGCACCACTGTTTCTTGCTATTCCTGCACAGGCTACAGCAGCGGCACTGATCTTGGTTGGTGTAATGATGATGCACGACATCCGTAAGGTTGATTTCTCTAACTTTGTAACGGCTATACCTTGTTTTATATGTATTGTGCTCATGCCACTTACCTATAGCATATCCGACGGTATCCTCATGGGTGTTATCTCTTATGTGCTGATACATCTGCTGTCAGGTACATTCAAAGACAAGGACGAGCGTAACAACATGAACTGGGCAACCATTATCCTGGCTGTTTTATTTGTCTGTCGTTACGCTTTCCTATAATTATTGATGAAATAAGACGCATTTTTGAAGCGATGAAAAGGATTGTATTATTATTCATGATTCTCGCTATAGGGATGGCCCTTAGCGCAGCAGAAATCAGCCAGCAAGAGGCAATGGAAAAGGCACGTGCCTTCATGCAACAACGCCAAGGCAGCACAACGGCGATGCACCGCGCACAGCTGACCCTCAACATGCAGCAAGCCGAAACAGGCTCCCAGCTGCTCTATGCCTTCAACATAGAAGGTGGTGGCTATGTCATTGCCTCGGGCGACGACCGTACCATTCCCATATTGGGCTATAGCCTGACGGGGAGTATCGATGCAGACTGCATGCCCGACAATATGCGCTCATGGCTTCAGAGCTATGCCGACGACATCAGCCGTCTGAGTAAAAGCTACACCGCCCCGCAGCAGACCGAAGAAACACAGTTGGCTCCCATTATGCCGATGCTCCAGACCACCTGGTATCAAGTGGCACCCTACGACCTGATGACACCCGTTTATGACGGCGAGGAGAAGAGCAGCTGGAAAGGAAAACACAGTGCCACGGGATGTGTGGCTACGGCGATGGCTCAGGTCATGTACTACCACCGATGGCCGCAGGATGCCACGACCACGATACCGTCCTACACCTTCATGTACAACGAAAAAGAGTCGTGTACGCTGCCAGAACTGCCTGCCACCACGTTCAAGTGGGACCAGATGCTGCCCAACTATACCACAGAACAGCCTGGTACTGAGGCTCAGCGTATGGCTGTTGCCGAACTGATGCGCTACTGTGGACAGGCCGTCAAGATGACCTATACGCCAGAAGAGTCGGGTACGCAACATGAGTTCATTGTCAATGCCTTGCGACGCTATTTTGGCTATTCACAAGCCACCCATAACGTCAACCGTTCCGGATATACCATCGAGGGATGGAAGCAGGTGATATGGAACGAGCTGAACCACAAGCGCCCTGTGTGTTTCGGTGGACAGAGCTCCAGCGGTGGCCATGAGTTTGTCATTGACGGCTATGACGGCAATGGCATGTTCCACGTCAATTGGGGATGGGCAGGGATGAACGACGGCTATTTCGCCATTAACGTGCTGAATCCTAAGGACAACACCAGCGTGGGGTCAGCCTCCAGCACAGACCTTGGCTTTGCTACCAACCAGCAGATTATCCTCGGTATGGAGAAAAGCACAGGACAGGAGACGGAAGTGCCGGAAGTCGTCAAGAAACTGACTCTTTACAACGAACTGATTACAGTCGATACAATCATGGCTTATCAGGCGGCATACACCGATTTCAACTTAGAGAATACGGCCTATTATATGGGCATAGGCATCAGGAATGACGACGGCACTTTCGTTCCCGTATTGAAGAACGATACGACCACCAAATACATCAATGGAATGTTTGCCGGTCAGTTTTACAAGACTAAGCAGCTGTCGCTGGCTGACGGTAGCTATGCACTCTGGCCGATAGCCCGTCAGGCTGACGATGCCACCGAGACATGGCAGACCTTCTCTGAGCAGGGTCAGTGCTTCTATGTGGATGTAAAGGATGCGAAGGCCACCCTTCGTCGTTCCATGAAACTGAAAATCGTAGATGCCCACTTTGAAACAACACCGACACCGCTGGAGGAGAACACCCTGGTAGTTGTCGTTGAGAACCAGGACAATCAAGAGGTCAGCACAGTCACCAGACTCAAAGTTTCCGGCAAGTCAAAACAAGGAAAGTCCTTGTCGGCACTGGACATCAAGACAACCTTGCGTCCTACCGAAATCTATCCCGGTGAGCGCACCACTTTGACCTATCCCATGACAATACCCTGTCAAGGAGACATAGATGTCGAGTTAGAGTATTTCTTAGGGTTGGTAACTCACGACAAAGCCAAAGTCACCGTGGAGAACAGTCCGCACTTCTACGACCTTCAGTTGGTGGACTACACGATAGATTATAAGGACAGTAAGACCATTGATGCCGTGTTCTATGTCAAGAACAATGACACGCGCCTCTGGCAGGATCCTTTCTCCATTGTCATGCAGTCAAGTATGGAAGGGGCAAATTCGGTTCGTGGTTCATCGCATGACGCCGTACCATCGGGGCAGATTATCGAGCTGATCGGCTTGGGCCTCGAAGATGTCTTATACCAAGATGCCGAGGCGAAGGACGTACGTATCATGGTATATCCCGATTATGCCGGTTTCTTTTTAGGCGATTTCCTGCTGGATGTCACCGTCAAGATGGGCACTAAGGTGACACCACAGGGCGTAACGGCCATTGATGCCATCCGTACGGTGGACAGCGACCAGGACTCTCCTTACTACGACCTTCAGGGTCGCCGTGTCAGTGGCAAACCACGCAAGGGAGTATTTATCAAAGATAGGAAAATCATTCGATTATAGTTGTTGACTTACCTGGCAGTTTCCCCCCACAGTTTGAGCAGTAATGGTCTTCTTCCCGCACCTTCTTGCCACAATGGGGACAGTGTCCCTCCTTCGGTTTCTCTGTCACCTCGTCGATGATGTTAGCGGTGACAATGCCCGTAGGTACGGCAATGATAGTATAGCCCAGCAGCATGACAAAAGCCGAAAGCAGCCGCCCTATTGCGGTTACTGGTGTGATGTCGCCATAGCCTACAGTAGTCATTGTGACAATGGCCCAGTAGACGGAGGATGCCAAATCGGTGAATTTCGTGTCAGGACTTCCGCTCTCAACCATATACATCAGCGTTCCCAGACAGGTGACCAGTATCAGGACGAACAGGAAATAGACGGTTATCTTGTTCAGACTCTTCTTGAGCGAGTTCATCAGGATATATCCCTCGCTGATCAAGGTGAATAGTCTGAAGATACGCAGTATGCGAATGAAGCGGAACGTACGGAGCAGAATCATGTACCGGGCGTTGGGCAGGAAATAGGAGAGGTATGGCGGCAATATAGACAGGAGGTCTATTACACCGAAGAAACTCAGCGCATAGTCCCTGGGACGTGGTGAGCAGTAGATGCGGGCAACGTACTCCAGGGTGAAGAAGAAGGTGAACACATATTCCATGATTTCCAGCGAGAACTGGAAAGTATGGGCCAGTGACGGGATGGTCTCAATGAAGGAGATGAGGATGCTTAGCAAAATCATCACCGTCAGTACGATGTCGAAGACACGCCCGATGGGTTTTTCCGACTCGAACAGGATATTATAGAGCTTTTCTTTTTCAAGCCACTTGGGTTTCTTCATAATTCATCATTTTACATAACGGTTGCAAAGGAACTGTATGTTTTATGTAAATGCCTTATTTGCTCATGCGGTCGACGGAGAGTCCGAACTTGTCGGTAAGACTCTCGATGAGTGTTTTGTCGAAATACTTCACACTTAACTTTTCGGCCAGTTTACGGCCAACGGTACGTCCTCCACTGCCGACTTCGCGGTTGATGGTGATGACAAATTTCTCGTTCTTGTTCATAATGGTGTTGTTCTTATATTTCCTTAAATTTTATAGTGTCAAGGCCAGAGGGCATGTGACTGATGTCTTCATCGAGAGCCACCAGTCGGACTGCCTCCCAGACTTCGGCTTCCGTGGCTGTGGGAGCGGTGAAGCGTATGTTGTCGAGCAGGGTACCCTCAATGAGTCGCCCGTTCTGCAGCACTGCACCTATGCAGTGGCGTCGCAGGGCGGGCTTATTGATTTCACGCAAGTTGTGCCGGTCGTAATAGATATAGCTACCAGAAGCAACAAAATAGTGCATCCGATAAGCATGGGCGACACCGATGTCACTCGCACATATTCTGCTATGTCATCGGGTTTTTGCAGCTGTTGCCGGGAGTTGATATCAGAATGATTAAAATGATCTTTCGTCATCGGTAATCGATATGGGTCTTGATGAGCAGCATGTCGCGTGCAATCATCATCGGTTATGACTTACTGTTGACGCTCAATCCACCCAAGGTTGTCGCCGCGACGCACCTTTGCACCCTGGTGGGCTGCTATGTCCACTAATTTGCCTCCGAGGCAAGCAGGAATGGGGACGATTTCTCCCCACGATGCCTGGATGTAGCAGAATGTGTCACCCTCTTTGTATTGCTGTCCGATGAAAGGTTCAAGACAAGGCTCGCAGGCTCCTTCGCCCGAAAACTCGTAATAGACCTGTCCTGCCACGGGAGCAGTCAATGGGTCGGCCTTGGCATGCTTGAAGGCTGCCAGCTCCTCAAGACTCAGCTTCGTGCCCAACTTAGCATCCTTCTGCTTCTGAAGGTCGGCAAGGAAGTTCTTCTTGGCCATGCCACTCTTGTAGACACGGTACTGCTCAGGATGCATGGCAAGTTCGAAGAGTTCTTCGTCGTCCTTTCCATAGTCCCAGCCGTTCTCGTCCATCTCTTTGCGGAAGTCGGGCAGTGCATTATTCAATAAGGTATGAGGATCAACGTCGGTAAATGAGCGTCCCTGTTTCTCTGCCAACTCTTTCAGCTCAGTAGCAATTTCTCCAGGAATCTTTCCACTCTTGCCAAGTATCATGCCCCACATAGCATCGTCCATCATGACGTAGCGCCCCTTGCCCTGTTCGATGGTGAGGAGATTCATCAGGGCGATGTTTTTGGTGTACTGAGAGAAAGGAGTGACAAGTGGGGGATAGCCTACCCGTGGCCACACGTATTCTACCTCGTTGAACAGCTTTACCAGCATGTCGTCAATAGTAAGTTCCGGTTCTCCCTTCTTGGCACGCAGCTTGTTGATAGAACTGTGTATACCTCCAAGGTCGGCCATCATGGAACCCATCATGCCACCAGGCAGACCGCAGCCTAAAAGCAGTGACGACATGTGCTTGTTGGCAGGATTGATGAAATAGCCCAACCAGTCGTCGACGAATTCCTGGGTCAGGGTACGGGCTTGCATATAGGCGTTCATATTGATGTCGGCCACTTCGAAGCCTTCGTTCTTCAGCATGGATTGAACGGAAATGATGTCGGGGTGTACCTTGCCCCAGGAAAGTGGTTCGATAGCGGTATCGATGATGTCGGCACCATTGTTGCATACTTCCAGAACGGAGGCCATTGACAGACCAGGCCCAGAGTGCCCGTGATACTGGATAATGATGTCGGGATGCTTGGTCTTAATACTCTTTGTCAGTGCGCCCAGAAGTGCAGGCTGTCCGATGCCAGCCATATCCTTGAGGCAGATTTCCTCGGCGCCAGCGGCTATAACCTCATCGGCAATAGACGAGTAGTATTCAACAGTGTGTACGGGCGACGTTGTAATACAAAGCGTAGCCTGAGGTATCATGCCAGCTTCCTTGGCCCACTTGATGGAGGGAATGATATTGCGCGTGTCGTTCAAACCGCAGAAGATGCGGGGAATGTCAACACCCTGAGCTTTTTTGACTTTATACATGAGCTGTCGCACATCATCGGGGACAGGGTACATACGAAGCGCATTGAGACCGCGATCCAACATGTGAGTTTGAATGCCTGCATCGTTGAAAGGCTTGCAGAATGCCCGTACGGCATCATTAGGATTCTCGCCAGCAAGCAGATTGACCTGCTCGAAAGCACCTCCGTTAGTTTCCACACGGCTGAAGCATCCCATGTCGATAATGACTGGCGCAATACGCTCTAACTGGTCTTTACGAGGCTGGAACTTACCTGACGACTGCCACATGTCGCGGTAGACGAGACTGAACTTAATCTTTTTTTTCATAACTTGATAATAAGGTCTTAATTATGTGAATTACTTCGCAAAGGTAATAAAATTAAGTGAAAAGTGAAGAGTGAAACTGAAAAAATTGCTACCGCATAGATTTTTTTCACTATTTCTTTGTAATTTTGCGTCCAAAATCTCCATTTTTATGAGAAATATCTTCATGTTTATAGTAATGTGCTGTTTGTTGACAGCCTGTGGCCGGAAGGAACGTCTCCAAGAAGAGGTACAGACCATCAGCTCGTTTACAGTCATGCCAGGCGACTCTACGCTCTATGGCCTGGCCTGTGAGGGTAGTACGGATTCTGTCCTGGTGGTGCTCCCTTATCGGGGCGGTGACCCTGATACGCTGAACATTGTCCGTGCATTTGAGGAGCATCGTATGCTGGGACGGCCAAGGGTGGGAGATAAGTTGGCTGTTGTGCTGAATCCAGACAGTGCTGACGAGGTGTTAATGGCTGTCAATGTGAACAGGCTTCAAGGTCAGTGGTGTTATCTGGTATATCCAACACTGCGGCATCAAAGAGTGACAAACCGTCCCATACCTGACAGCATACGTCAGCGTATCCTAGCGCCGCGAGAGTATAGTATCGTCCTTAAAAATGGCGGGAAAGCCTATGCTACAGGCGGACAGAACGTCGACAAGATGAGTCCTGTAACGTTTCCGAGACAAAAACGCTACGTTGGCTGGCAACTCTATAATGGACGGCTTGTATTGCTGGCCGACAGCACTAACAAACAGACCAACGATACGGCTACCATCTTGAGACTTGGCCGCGATTCGTTGGTGCTTAGAATCAACGGAAACGAACAAGGTTATTATAAGAAACAAAAGACTAACGAATAACAACAATGGCATCGAAACACATTCAATATGAAACAGCGGGAACCTGTTCACGACTAATTGACGTGACGGCTGATGAGAATAATATCATACAACAAGTTTTTTTCCTTGGAGGCTGTAATGGAAATCTTCAGGGTGTCAGTAGATTGGTGCAGGGCTTGCCCATCGATGATGTTATTAGTCGGCTGCAGGGCATACGCTGCGGCGCAAAGGGAACATCGTGCCCCGACCAGCTAAGCAGAGCTTTAGAGAAACTGAAGGAGGCTCCGTTGACAGAATGAAAACGAACGACAGTTCTCCTCGCATCCGAGAACTGTCGTCCGTGGTGAGCCTCTTGTCGGATTCGAACCAACGACCCCGAGATTACAAATCACGTGCTCTGGCCAACTGAGCTAAAGAGGCAGGTGAGCGAGCTATCTGTATCGCGCCGCTACAACCAAGTACCCTTGCTATGTTCCCATCCTGGGGGATTCCGAGGGAGCTGGCCGTACAGGACTCGCTCATGTTTTGCTTGAAAGCGGGTGCAAAGGTAATACTTTTGGCGAACAAAGAAGAAGGAAGTGTGAAGAATTTTATGTTTTTAACATTTAATACCCGTTTTTATTTGGCATTTCGCTCGATTTGCACTAACTTTGCAGCCGATTATGACACCGGCAGAATATGTACAACTGAAAGCATTTGCACGACAGGACGGAGCTTTGCTCTCGCTACTGTGGATAGGTGCACTTATATGTTATGTGAACGGCCTGACTAATCCACTGATGGCAATGACCTCTTTTCTATTACTAGTAGCGTCGCCGATTTATGCTATTACCCGTCTTCGCCATTTTCGTGACAAGGTTCGCGAGGGCGTCATATCTTTTCTTCGCGCATATGCCTACATGATACTGATATTCTTTTATGCAGGATTATTGCTGGCAGTAGCACTATATATCTACTTTGCCTTTATTGATAAAGGCTATTTGTTAGAGGCATATACCCAAATGTTCAACTCAGAAGAAGGACAGCAAATGCTTAATGCATGGGGAATGGAAGAACAGATGAAAATAGGGTTATCGCAACTTGCTGCCATGCGTCCTATTGATTATGGATTGAATATGCTGACTGTCAGCATTATGTTAGGATGTTTAATAGGACTGCCAGTTGCTGCAATTATGCAGCGGAAGGTAGTGAATTAGGTAATATTGAGTTAAGTATTAAGAACGAAATAGATGGATATATCAGTAGTAATACCTCTATATAATGAGGATGAATCGCTGCCAGAGCTGTATGATTGGATTGAACGTGTGATGGATGCGAACCATTTCTCGTTTGAGGTAATCTTTGTCAATGACGGCTCTACAGACCATTCATGGGACGTTATCTCAGAACTTGCAGCACGTTCAGAGCACGTTAAAGGCATTAAGTTCCGTCGCAATTATGGAAAAAGTCCTGCTCTTTACTGTGGGTTTAAGGAAGCAGAGGGTGATGTGGTCATCACAATGGATGCAGACCTTCAGGACTCTCCCGACGAGATACCTGAACTTTTCCACATGATAAAGGATCAAGGGTACGATTTGGTAAGTGGCTATAAGCAAAAACGTCACGATCCCTTGTCGAAGACCATTCCCACAAAGCTCTTTAACGCTACAGCGCGCAAGGTCAGTGGTATTAAAAATCTGCATGACTTTAATTGTGGCTTGAAAGCTTATCGGTGTGAGGTGGTGAAAAATATCGAGGTGTTTGGCGAAATGCACCGCTTTATTCCCTATCTGGCAAAGAATGCTGGCTTCGACAAGATTGGCGAGAAGGTGGTACACCATCAGAAACGTCAATACGGAAAGTCAAAATTCATGGGATGGAATCGCTTTGTCAATGGTTATTTAGATTTGATGACGCTATGGTTCCTGGGTACGTTTGGCAAAAAGCCCATGCATGTATTTGGATTCTTGGGAACAATTGTGTTTATCATCGGATTCTTTGCAGTCTTTTTCCTTGGGGCCGAGAAGGCTATAGCTCTTTATCGTGGTGTTCCCATGCGACTGGTGACTAATTCTCCCTATTTTTATATTGCATTGACCATGATGATGATAGGTACGCAGTTGTTTTTGGCAGGATTCCTGGGCGACCTTATCAGCCGTAACAGTGCAGGGCGGAACGAGTATCAAATAGAAGAGAATATCAGATGCGGAAAGTAATAGTTGTAATCCTAATGGTAGCTGCAATGGCTGCTTGTACCAGCATCGACTGTCCTGTGAAGAATTTGGTTACTACCAACTACAGTCTGAAGAAGGGTGGCGGGACAAAACAAGATACGCTGAAAACTGATACGCTATGGATCAAAACCACGCGTGTGGATGGTACGGATACACTGCTCTTGAATGCTCTTAATGGTGAGTCTGCCACCTCTTTCATGCTGCAAATCAGTTATACCCTGCCAGAGGATGTGTTTGTCACTCTGCTCCACGATGCGTCTGGTCATCATTTGCTTGACACCATCTACATAAAAAAAGAAAACATGCCCCACTTTGAGTCTGTTGACTGCCAGGCATCTTTCTTCCATAAGATTACTGATGTCAGAACGACGCATAATGCCATTGATTCTTTAGTTATTCACAACCCCAATGTGGACTATGATTACACTGTCGAGCATTTCTACCTCTACCTCAAGGATGAGGCAAAGCGTTAGCTTGTTGTTGCTGTTACTGACAGCGCTACCCTCCCAGGCTCAGCTGAAGATGTTTCGCATGGAGCAAGACTCCATTCCCCTCTTCAGAGGCTTTTCTGTGTCGTTTGACCTTGTCAGTGCAGGCATGCTTACAATGGGCGATCATGGAGAAATAGGAGGAGCATTACGTATCAATCTTCATGACCAATGGTTCCCAGTTTTCGAAACAGGTATCGGACGTGCCAATCACGAGCACGACGAAGTAACGACTATTACCTATAAGACTACGGCACCCTATTTCCGCATCGGAATGGATTGGAACATTCTGAAAAATAAGCATCAGGCAAACCGTATTTATGCTGGTTTCCGCTATGCATTTACCTATTACAAGGTTGATATTATACGTGATGACCTGGACGACCCTGTCTGGAAGGAGAAGTCTGGATTTGCTATTGAAGGTATGGCTTGTTCCATGCATTGGTTAGAGCTTGTAATAGGACTTGATGCCAAGATTGTTGGACCAGTCCATTTGGGTTGGGACGTCCGTTATAAACGCCGTCTTACCCATCATGAAGGTGAAATAGGCAACACATGGTATGTTCCCGGATTCGGTATTTATGACCGCGACACTTTTTCTGCAGGATTTAATGTTATTGTCGATATTTAACTTATGGATGCCAAACGCAAAAAGAGACTGATATGGCAGGTTCCTTTCCTGACTCTGCTGATAATCGGTTCCATACTTATTATCCGCCAAGAACATAATAAGCCCTATCAACATTGTTCTGGAGTGATTTTTGGAACTACTTACAACATCACTTATCAGTATGACTCAGATTTGCATCCAGAAATTATGGCCCAGATGCTGCAGGTGGACTCTGCCCTTTCCATGTTTAACGAGCATAGCATTATATCGCGCATTAATCGTAACGAGACTGTGGTGCTCAACGATATGTTTCTGGAGGTATTCTTGATGGCTCAACAGGTTAGTAAAGAAACTGATGGCGCCTTCGACATCACTGTGGGGCCGCTGGTTAATGCCTGGGGATTCGGTTTCAAACATGATGAACTGCCCAGTGATGCTGCAGTTGATTCACTGAGACAGTTGGTGGGCTATCAGAAAGTCAGTTATGACGGACATACTATCTTGAAGCAGGATCCGCGCATTACCCTTGACTGCTCTGCCATTGCTAAAGGCTATGGTGTTGATATCGTAGCACGATTCCTAGAATCGAAGGATATCAAGAACTATTTGGTCGAGATTGGCGGCGAGGTAGCCACACGAGGTGTCAGTGAGAAGCGTCAGTCATGGAAGATCGGTGTTGCCAAACCCTCTGATGAGGCCACGACAGGCAATGGTGAGTTACAAACTGTGCTCACTATCACAGACAAGGCAATGGCCACAAGTGGTAACTATCGTAATTTCTATTATAAAGGTGGACGACGGTATGCCCATACCATAGATCCTAAGACGGGACGTCCTGTTCAACACAACATCCTTTCGGCTACTGTGTTGAGCGACCATTGCGCTCAGGCAGATGCCTATGCTACTTCTTTTATGGTCATGGGATTACAGCGAGCCAAACAAGTGCTCGAGAATCATCCGGAACTTATGGCCTACCTCATTTACGATGATAAAGGACATACCCGCATTTGGTATTCCACATCGCTTAAGAATAATATTCAGAAATAGTATCACATATTAATCATAGTCAGTAATGGTAGAGATTTATGATCGTCTATTGCAGTTTACGCTGTTTCAGGGTATGAGCCATGCTGACTTGATGCAGGTGGCTGGTCATACTAAGTTCGGCTTCTCCAAATTAACTACCGGAAAACGCTTGATACGCGAGGGCGATCCTTGTACTCATCTGGTTTTCCTCACTGCCGGTACACTTTCTGTGGAGATGCAGAGTGATGATCATGCTTGCCGTGTCATGGAGCAGGTTAGTGCTCCCTACATCCTCCAGCCAGAACATTTGTTCGGCATCACCCAGCGTTTTACAGCCACCTTCCGCTCGCTCACTCCCTGTAACCTCATTTCGCTCGACAAGCAGGAAGTGCTATTGCTACTCGAGACGCAGCTTGTGTTTCGATTGAATATGCTTAACATCATGTCGACGGAAACCCAGCGCATGCGCCATAACATATGGCGACAGGCTCCCCGCTCACTACGTGAACGCATTATCCGCTTCTTTTTTTCTCGATGTCTCTATCCTGCAGGGCCTAAAACCTTCTATGTATTGATGAACCAGTTGGCTGCTGACCTCAACGACAGTCGCCTTGACATAAGCCGTACACTTAACCAGATGCAAGATGACGGCTTGATTACATTGCATAGGGGGCGTATCGTTATACCAATGCTTGAACGCCTTCTCATGTAAGAACCTTTTGATTATTGACAGGAAAAACAATCAAATATGGACTACCAATTAATAATAAATAAATATTATCCTGCGGATGATGAGCTCCGCAAGTTGCTCTTACTGCATAGCCGTCAGGTTGCTGACCGTTGTTTGGAGATTACGAGGAAACATAGGGAACTTCCTATTGACGTGCAGTTTGTGGAAGAGGCTGCGATGTTGCATGATATTGGAATATTCCGCTGCAATGCGCCTTCGATTCTCTGTTATGGAACGGAACCATATTTGAGACATGGTCAGATAGGTGGTGACCTGCTTCGTGAAGAGGGTTTTCCGCGACATGCCCGTGTTGCGGAACGGCATACAGGAACTGGGTTGCCTGGCTTCGAGCCTGAGACGCTGGAGGAACAGTTGGTGTGCTATGCTGACAAATTCTACTCGAAAAGTCGGCCGGACCGGGTGCTGACAGTTGCAGAGGCAGCACAAAGCTTGGAGAAATTCGGTCATGAAGGAGTACTCAAGTTCCTTGGATGGGCAGAGAGGTTTGAACGTTAAAAAAGTACAAAGGTGAAAAGGTGGAGTAAAAAGTTAAAAAAAATAAGGTGGAGGAAAATTCTTCACGGTTCGGTCTGTACTTTTCACTTAAATTGTGTACCTTTGCAGCCGTGAGAAGAAAAACGCTCATATTCCTGTCGCTTTTTGTCATCATTTTCGTGGTGGCGGGAGTTCCTCGGTTGCGCTTTCCAGAATCTGGAAAGGGCAACGATTCAATTATTTCCGATACGGTAGTCCTTCATCAAGCTGTTGCCAGTGATACGGGGCTTGTCAGGCGCGTCAAGCCTGACTCGTTGTCTGGCGACTCACTATTGCGCGATTCTTTGGTGTTGAAGAACGACACGGCGATGATGGACTCGTTGCACAAAGCCATTTGGCTGCACAATAAAGTGGTTGATGATTCGCTACGGGCAGACTCCATCAACCGAAGCCGTAAGAATGGTATTGATGCCCCAGTGGAGTATGCGGCCGAGGATTCGATGGTTTATGATGGTGACACGAAGGTTGCCTACTTATTTGGTAATTCCCATGTCACGTATGAGAACATGGACTTGGTGGGCGACCGTATTTTTATGTCAATGGACTCAAGTCTGGTGCATGCTATGGGTTCTCAGGATACGACGGGAAAGAAGTTTGGAACGCCTGTATTCAAGATGGGAAGTACGACTTACGAGACAGACACTATATCATTTAATTTCAAGACAAAGAAAGGACTGGTGACCAACGTCTATACTGAGCAGGACGAAGGCTTTATGACTTCAGAAAAGTCAAAGCGCGGGTCTAATGGCGAGATGTTTCTCTATCATGGTCGTTATACGACATGTGACCTGCCACACCCGGATTTCTATTTTGCCATGTCCCGAGCCAAGGTGCGCCCGGGAAAAGATGTGGTGTTCGGTCCGACTTATCTGGTAGTTGCTGATGTACCGTTGCCCTTTGCCATACCCTATGGCTTCTTTCCCTTTACAAAGAGCTACTCTTCGGGTTTCATTATGCCGACCTATGGTGATGAGACGTCGCGTGGATTCTATCTGCGTGATGGTGGTTATTATTTTGCCATCAGCGACAAGATGGACTTGAAACTGACGGGTGACATCTATACCAAGGGATCTTGGGCTTTTAGGGGAATGACGAACTACAAAAAGCGCTATAGGTTTAGCGGTGCGTTTAGTTTCGACTATCAGAGTTCTGTGACAGGTGACAAGAACATGCCTGACTACCAGAAGACAACGAGCTTTCAGGTACGCTGGCAGCATCGTCAGGATCCGAAGTCCAATCCTTTCAATACATTGTCGGCCAGTGTTAATTACTCTTCGACGAGCTATGAGCAGAACAACCTGTCGTCACTTTATAACCCACAGTCTTTGGCTCAATCGACACGTACTTCGTCGGTCAACTATGGTGTGACATTCTCGAATCTTGGACTGACGCTAAATACGACGGTCAGTGTTGCGCAAAACAAGCGTGACTCAAGCATCAGCCTACAGTTGCCTACTCTGACGTGGAATCTGGCACGCAAGTACCCATTCCGCCGTAAGAAGATGGCTGGTGATGAACGATGGTATGAGAAATTATACTTGGACTATTCGGGAGAGTTGGACAACTCAATAGAAACGAAGGAAGACAAACTGATGAAATCGAGTCTTACGAAAGACTGGCGTAACGGTATAAACCATAAGTTCAGTACAGGTGCCAGCTTCACTCTTTTGGATTATCTGACACTGAACCCGACATTCAGGTTGACTGACCGTATGTACACCCAACGCTATGACCGGTCGTGGGACGAGAAACGCCAGAAGGAGGTGGTGGACACTGTGCAGGGCTTCCACAACGTGTATGACTGGGACTTTGGCTTGAGTGCTTCGACGAAACTATATGGATTCTTTGTTCCCAACCGCAAGTTGTTTGGCGAGAAGGTTCAGGCCATACGCCATGTGTTCACGCCTCAGGTATCGTTCAGCTACCATCCAGATTTCAGCTCCTCGCACTATAATTATTGGGGTACCTATAACAAGGTTGATGCCGATGGAAATGTCACCCAGGTGGAATACAACCGCTATCAAGGTTCGCTCTTCAGCCCTCCTGGTCAAGGAATGGCGGGTAATGTCTCTGTATCACTATCGAATAATGTGGAAATGAAGGTTAAGTCGGATGACGATTCGACAGGCTATAAGAAAATCAGCCTGATAGACGAGCTCAGTGGTTCGATGTCGTATAACCTGGCCGCCAAGGAGAAACCCTGGAGCGATTTGAACACTTCGCTACGTATCAAGCTGACCAAGAGCTACACGTTTAGTATGAATGCCGTGTTTGCCACATATGCCTATGAAGCCGACTCTGTTGGTGCCACCCCTTATGTGGGTAATCGTACAGAGTATAGTAAGGGTCGCTTTGGCCGATTCCAAGGGACGAGCCAGAGTATTGACTATACGCTTGACAACAAGAAGATTGCCAATTTCTTCAAATGGCTTCGTGGTGAGAAGAGAAACAAGGACAAGGATAAGGATAAAGGAAATCCTAATGACGAATATGATACCGGTCTTGATACCAATATTGACAAGGACTTGGAAGCCAGCAAGCATAGTGCCAGGAAAGAAAGTAGTACGGCAGAGACTGACGAGGACGGATATATGGCCTTTGAAATGCCTTGGTCGGTACGTTTTTCGTATGGTATCAATATACGTGAGAATACATCGGGTACTTTCAATTACGATACCATGCGTTATCCTTATAAAGTCACACAGACGCTCAACTTCTCTGGAAATATAAGGCTTGCTCAAGGATGGGACATCAATTTCTCGTCGGGTTACGACTTTGAAAACAAGAAAATAACCACGACGACATTTAATCTGTCACGCGACCTGCATTGCTTCAATATGTCTTGTCAAGTGACGTTGGCACCTTATACATCGTATAATTTCTCGTTCCGATGCAATGCTGCCACGCTTACCGATGCCTTGAAGTACGATAAGCGCAGCAGTTTCTCGAATGCCGTGCAATGGTATTAAGCCTGCATCAGTGCTTCCAGCGACTCTTGTTCACCAACAACCCATATGATGTCGCCCTCTTGGAAAGGACGCTTTGGATTGACGGGTGACAGATTCTCCTTTCCTTCTTCCAAGCCGATGACCATACAGCTGTAGAGGCTGCGGATGCCGCTTTCCATGATATTCTTGCCTATGAAGCGGCTGCCCTCGCCCAAGATAAGCTGGCGCAGTTTCATTTCGCGGTTCTCCAAGTCTATGTCCTCACCAATAATCTCTTTATCAATAGCTTGGGCAAACTTTGTCAGCTGTTCGTCACTGCCAATGACCTGCAGTTTGTCGCCAGGGAAGATGATATAGTCTCCATCAGGGATGTTCAGACGGAAGTTTGCACGCAGGATGCTACTGACATGGACACCGTACTTCTTGCCCAAATCGAGCTGTTTCAGAGTGCTTCCCATCCATTTTGAATTCATGGGAATAGAGAGCTCAGCAATGTGAACGTCGCGATCGAGCAATCTACCTTCGTACAAGGGACGCTTCTTTCCATGCACTTGTGCCTCTATGTCGCGTGAGCGCAAATTGAGTATAAAGAGACGCTCCATCCTGATACTGCGTTGTTTGACCGTTCGCGATACCACTATCAAGGCTACCGCTATCAGACCGATGGTGATGATGATGGCACTGGAGAAGCGAGTCAGATACTGACAAATGTAAAAGATATAGGCTACGGCAATAACGACACGCACCAGAATTGTAAATAGTAGTGGTAGACGGTTGACATTGCTTTCGTTCCATAGGGCCTTAAACTCCTCGCTGCGGTTCTTCTTCATAATCATGGCGCGTAGGAACGGCGCAATGATAAGCACGGTCAATACACCCGTAATGGCATTGGCATACCAGTGTAATGCCCATCCAGGCAGAATACCTTGCATGAAAGGTAGGAAGAAGGTAATCATCACTGCAATGACGGCTGACGTAAGGATAGAGTAAACGATGGTATTGATAGCCATCTGGGTTAGCAACCGTTTCCATTTGCTTTGTTCAGTGGTGTTGGGATGACTCATGGAGAGGTGGTTCAGCAGTTTGATGAGCTTCTTGGGGAGCCGTTTCTCCAGGCTGTTATAAGCCGGTGTGGCAAGCCGTATCATGTAAGGTGTGAGGAATGTTGTAATGACGGATACAGCTACCACAACCGGATATAGGAAATCGCTGATGACTTCCAGAGAGAGTCCCAGTGAGGCGATGATGAACGAAAACTCACCGATTTGCGCCATTGAGAAACCACATCGCATGGCAGATTTCAGCGATTCGCCACCCAGCATGAAAGCCAATGAGCCGAAGATGCTTTGCCCGATGAGAATGGTCATCACTAGGGTGATAATGGGGATAGCGTATTCAGCCAGAATCAACGGGTCGACCAACATGCCTACTGATACGAAAAAGATGGCGCCAAATAGATTCTTCACCGGTTCTACCAAGTGTTCAATATGTTCGGCCTCAATGGTCTCTGCCAAGATGCTGCCCATGATGAAAGCACCAAAAGCTGAAGAGAAACCGACCTTAGTAGAGAATACGGCCATAGCACAGCATAGTCCCAGCGAGACAATTAGCAACACCTCGTCATTCACCAGCTTGCGCACTTTGCGCAGGAACTGGGGAACGGCAAAGATTCCTACCACTAACCACAACACAAGGAAGAAGGCGATTTTGACTATAGACTCCAGCATCTGTCCACCATCAGGATCGTTTCCGCTGGCTATGGCTGACAGCATGACCATCATGACTATGGCCAAGATGTCCTCCAAGATGAGTACCGACATGACCAGCCCGGCAAACTGTTGCTGGCGCAATCCTAGGTCATCGAAAGCCTTGTAAATAATAGTTGTTGATGACATGGCTAACATTCCGCCTAGAAAGATGCAGTCCATCTTGGACCATTCGAACATGTGTCCTGCCAGAACCCCCAGCATAGACATGAAGAAAATGATAGAGGTGGTGGATATGATAGGCGAAGCCCCCATCTTCAGAATCTTCTTGAATGAGAAGTCAAGACCCAGCGAGAATAGTAGAAACATCACGCCGATGTCTGCCCATAGGTGTACATTTTCAGTATCTACTACAGATGCTGTATAGGGCATATGGGGGCTTACCAGAAATCCTGCCACGATGTAACCTAGGACAAGTGGCTGTTTTAACTTCTTGAAAATCAGCGTAACAATACCTGCAGAAACAAGGATGTACGCAAGGTCGATGATTAGTTCTGGAATATCTGCCATGGTGGTTCTTTTTGAGTTGAGAGGTGAGTACTTAGAGGTAAGCTATTAGAATCTTGTACTGAAGAGTCTTGGCGAGATGATGAGCGAAAACCATCCACAACGTACGTTTTGGTCGCTGGCCCGATCCTCCACCACAGCGTCCCCGTTGGCCGACTTTGGCAATTCTCCTCCTCGAATCTCAACATGGGTCATGAAGTTCAGGCCGATGCTGAGACAATACTCTGCACCTGATACCACAGCGTAGCTTGTGTTGACGCACAACTCTACTTGTGCCCAGCCCTGTAGCGATGCCAACAGCATGAGGGCAAGACTACCTTCCCGGATGAGTTGGGGTGACATGGACTTTTAGAGCGTTTTTTACTCGAATTCGAATATAGAAATGAATCCCGTTAGCTTAAAGACATTCTTAATGTCGTCATTGACATTTTTGAGCACTACACGGCTCCCGTTCGACTTGGCTCCTTTCAGAATGCTCAGTAGGATGCGCAGTCCGCTGGATGCAATATATTCCAGTTTTCCACATTCGATAATCACTTCACGTCCGTCGGTCTTATACAGCGGCTTCAGTATTTCTTCTGCTTCCATAGCCGCAGCCGTATCCATTTCTCCTTCAAGTGTGGCAACTATCTTGCCTTCTTGTTCATTTACTGTTGTCTTCATAATGATTTTATTTTATTGTTCTATATTTAATGTTAGTGTCAAAATGTTTTTGTCGTCTATGCGTTCATAGTTGATGGTGTCCGTCAGCTCGCGGACGAGTAGCAATCCTAGTCCACCGATGGGCCTTTCCTCTGCTGACAGCTTGGTATCAGCCTTGCCGGTTTCTGTGGGATCAAAGGGCGTGCCACGGTCTATGATGTAGAACTTGATTCGTTGGTTGCCCGCCACACAACGGACGGTAATCTCTCCCTCCGTTCTCGGGGGATAGGCGTAGCTCATGGCGTTCACCACGACCTCTTCTACCGCCAAGCGTAGCTTCTTGGCCTCTGGCTTGTCAGTCAGCAGACGTTCGGTCATCGATTTAACAAAACTGCTCAGTTTTGCTACCTCATGCAGGTCGTTCTTCAGCGTAATACTTTCGTCCAGGGTGCTCTCATCACTTACTGGCGTGTAGCGTATAGCCAGCATGGTCAGGTCGTCGCTTGGCTCAGCCATCCCCACAAACTTACGGACTTCTTCACTGATTTTGTTCAGCAGCGTCATTGTGTTGAATGGCTCTTGCGACCTGTCTCTGACAGTTTTTTCCAGTAGCGCAGTGATTCTCTGGATGCCAAACATTTCACGGTTGGCGTTCATGGCCTCTGTCAGTCCGTCGGTATAGAGCATCAGTGTGCTTCCGGCCGGCAGCATGCAACTCTCTTCTTCGTAACGTGTTTCAGGGAATACTGCCAGGGGCAGATGTGCGTGGGGTTCCAGCAAAACGACCTTATCATTATCCAGCACGAAAGGGCTCTCGTGTCCTGCGTTACAGAAGCGCAACCGTCCTGTCGGCAAGTCAAGCACACCAATGAACATGGTGATGAACATATTTGTGGTATTGTCTATGCAAAGAATCTTGTTGATGTTGTGCATGATGCGTGCCGGGTTGTTGTCGTGGCTTGAGGATGAGCGGAAAAGTGCCTGTGTCACCGACATCAGCAAGGCTGCAGGGATACTCTTGCCACAGACGTCACCGATGCAGAAGAACAGCTTCTCGTCGCGGATGAAGAAATCGTACAGGTCACCGCCCACTTCTCTTGCCGGTTCCAGAGTACCGTAGATATCTATGTCGACTCGCTCAGGGAATGGGGGCCATTTCTTGACTAGCATCCTAGCTTGTATCTCGCGGGCTATGCGCAGCTCATTGCCTATCCGCTCGTTGGTCAGTTGTGTCTGTTGCAATCGTTTGATGTTCTTGAAGAATCGGTAGACGATGAATCCCAAAACGCCGAAGGCAACCATCATGAGAAAGAACATTGTTAGCCTGATGTGTCGCAGAATACCATAGACCTCATCGTCGTAATATACCACAGCGAGTTTCCATTTAGGATCACCCTTCATGTGGATAGAGAACACGTAGGCCTTGTCGCCATCAACATCGTGGAATGTCGCTATGTTGCTGCTTCCGTTTCTGCTGTCCGTCCATTCATATGTGCTGTCGTTGACTATTCGTATGACGTGCTCCACGTCGGCTTTCAGCCTCGCGTCCGAGGGCCCGGCCAGCAAGTGTCCGTCCTCAGCCATCAGTAAGACGTACGATGATGGGTAGAAATTGCGGTGGTTCAGCGTGTCGCCCAGTTTGTCGGCCAATATGTCCATGCAGGCTACGCCTATTGGCTTTAGTTCGTGGTCCCACAAGGGCAGTGAGTAACTGATTACCTTTTTCTTCTCTATTGGGTCTTGGTATGGACCAGTCCAGCGTGCCGTCTTTTCTCCGAAAGTCGAGGTGTAGAATCCCTCCTTCGTGTAGTTATACGCGCTGCTTGACAGCTGGCGCAGCACGATGCCTGAGTCCGTGCGCTGGGCGTAGGGCTCGTACAGTCTTCCCTTATTAGGGTAGAAGTACGGCTTAAAGGCTATTCCGCAACCTTCTAGCGTAGGATGCATCTTGACAATCCATTTTGCTAGCATCGATACTGAGTCTGGATTGTTGATATCGCGCTTCATGTTGTAGATGTGGCTTTTCAGCATCCTTTCCGATAGGTTGATGGTGCTCTTGGTAATCATGGCTTTCATCACCAGTTCTGTCTCTGCTCGTTTCTCCAGTTCCTGTGCCAGCAGATTGTGCAAGTAGGAGTACTGGATACCTGATATCAGTTCCAAAAGTATTGCCGCGGCAATGACGATGAAAAATCCACCTCTCTTCTTCATTCCTTATTTTTTTTGCTCTGTCGGTTAGTGGTTGTACTCTGCTGTCAGCTCACATATTTTGACTATCACCCTCATAGCTTTCTCCATCGATTGGACGGGGACAAATTCGTGGGGGCTGTGGAAGTTGATACCACCGGCAAAAATGTTAGGACAGGGCAGTCCCTTGAATGACAGCTGGGCACCGTCTGTGCCGCCACGGATAGGCTTCACTTTGGGCGAAACCCCTGTTTCCTGCATGGCGCGCAGTACCAAGTCGATGACATGCATTTGGGGGTCTATCTTTTCCTTCATATTATAATACTGATCGCTGACTACGCATACCACGGTGTCTTTTCCGTACTTCTCGTTCATCTGTTCGGCGCAGCGTAGCATGAAACGTTTGCGGTCTTCGAAACGTTCGCGGTCATGGTCGCGGATGATGTACGATAATTTGGCCTGTTCTATGCCAGACAGAATGCTTGTCAGGTGGTAGAAACCCTGATAGCCTTCTGTCATCTCCGGTGTTTCGTCTTTGGGTAGCATCCCGGCCAGTTCCACAGCTAGAGCATTGGCATTTATCATCTTGTCCTTGGCATAGCCAGGATGTACGCTGACACCCTTAATAGTGATTTTTGCTGAGGCAGCGTTGAAATTCTCGAATTCAAGCTCGCCCACGTCGCCACCGTCTACGGTATAGGCCCATTCGCAGTCGAATTTCTCGACATCGAAGTGGTGGGCACCCTTGCCTATTTCCTCGTCAGGATTGAAAGCTACCCGTATCTTGCCGTGCTTCGTTTCCTTGTGTTCCTGCAGGTAAACCATGGCCTGCACGATTTCGGCAATGCCGGCCTTGTCGTCTGCACCCAGCAAAGTCGTACCGTCCGTCACAATCAGGTCTTCACCTATGTGTTGCAACAGTTCTGGAAACTTCTTTGGCGAACTGATGATGCCTTCTGACAGCAGGATGTCGCTTCCGTTGTAGTGGCTTACTATCTGGGGTTTGATGTTGGCACCCGAGCAGTCGGGGCTGGTGTCGTAGTGTGATATGAAGCCAATAGTGGGAACAGGTTCCTTTGTGTTGGCTTTCAGGGTGGCATATACGTAGCCTTTTTCGTCCATTTCGACGTCGTCAAGGCCTTCACGCTCTAATTCTTTTTTCAGGTATTCGGCAAACAACAGCTGCTTGCTGGTGCTGGGGACGGTTTCGCTTTCTTCGCTTGACTGCGTGTCAAATCTAATGTAGTTGAGAAATCTTTCTATTAAATCCATTTTATTTTGTTGTGATAGTATCATTTGAATGCAAAGGTACGCAAAATGCTGCAAAAAACCAAAGGAAAAGCCAATTAATTTTTGCCTTCTCTTTGGCATTACCTGCATGTTTTGATTCTTCTGCTACTTAGTTGAAGGTTTAGTCAATATTTCAGAGGAAGTAGTAACAATAGAGTAGTATCTTCAAGACAAGTGTGGCTGCAAAATTGCATGGGCGCCAATGGCTATTCAGTGCTGATAACCAACAAGTGTTCGCCAGCGTCAATGGCAGCCTTGATGTCTTTGCCGCCATGCTGCACTTTGCAGAGACTGATGTCGTCGCCCTCGACAGCCTCTATCTTCAGCTTGCCGACTTGTGAGCGAGCCTCGCGCCCGGCTATAATCTTAATGATGTAGACGGCCATGTGGAGTCCTTTATAGGCGCCCTCCCTGTTACCCAAGTCGATGTACACCTCTTTCTGCTTGTCCTTCTTGGCGGTGGCTCCCTCGATGATGTTGGCCTGCAGTGGGCGGTATTGGTTAAGCCAGGAGGTGATGTGGTACGAGAACCTTTCGAGGGCCGACTTGATGGCCTCCTCAGAAGTTGCGTACGATGAAAGGCTTAGTCCTTGACCGTCAAACGATGGGTTGGCCAGCACTTCGCCCATCTTGGCGTCCTTCAACGTGAGCATTGCGTTAACCACACCTGTGAAGGTAGTGGAGACTTGTGTCTTGTCGTCCTTGTCCTTCCATGTGCGAGTGTTCGTCTTCGTCTGTATATTGGTGATGAGGACATCGGCTACAATATTGCCTTGTTCAGCTACATCCTCGGCTTGTAACAGTCCGTTGTTGAACCGGAAACGGTGGGCTCCGGATAGTCCCTTGATGACGGCGTTCTTAACGTCTTCCTCGTATTGGGTGGACTGAATGGTGGACTGTCCTGTTAATACGGTGG
This sequence comes from Prevotella sp., assembly GCA_017474925.1. Lineage (GTDB taxonomy): Bacteria > Bacteroidota > Bacteroidia > Bacteroidales > Bacteroidaceae > Prevotella. The sequence continues at coordinate 27,825 of JAFVGN010000052.1, forward strand.
AAAGTACATGACCCACAGCTTCGCCAGTGGACATTTTCTCATCGTGGTGGGCGTACTGGACATTGCCCAGCGTAATACGGAAAATGCGGTTTCTGTCTGTCTGGGCATCTTGGGACGAAGCAGTGACTATACAGCAGAAAAAAATTGCTAGTGTCAATAATAGTTTTTTCATACTTTACTTTTTGTTATGGTTTGCTTGATGGAGGCTTGTTGTTGGGTCAATTGTCCTTCTTTGCCTTCAGCGCGGGCAGGGTGACGATAAATTCTGTATATTCATCCTTGACAGAGACTACGCTGATGTCGCCGGAGTGGTTCTGTATGATTTCACGGCTCAAGTAGAGTCCGACGCCAGCTGCCTCGCCGGTGGTCTTAGTAGTGAAGAATGGGTCGAAGATTTTGTTGACAATCTTCTCTTCGATGCCAATGCCGTTGTCGTGGATTGTGATTGTGTAGTGGCTGTCGCCGGCGGTAGCGGTCAGCGATATCTCTGGGGCGGCGCCAACTTCGGCAACGGGAAGCTTCTGGAATTTCCTGACGACAGCATAGACGGCATTACCCAGAATGCTCATGATGGTTTTGCTGAGCATATCAGGATTGCCGCGCATCGGCATGGTATTGGTGGGGATGGTGAAGTGTGTACGGATGCCGTACTGCTGAAGCTCCTTGGCAAAGAAGTTGTTGAGCATGGCTTCGTCCTGCTGGAGTACGGTCAACAGGTCCATGTCGACATAGCCGCCAGTACGGTCCTTGAGCATCTCCTCCATGGCCTTGAGGATGCGCGTGGTGTTCTGCCCGTATTGGTCGACGGATTTCAGGTTTCCTGACAGCATGTCGATGATGTCGGCAGTATCTTCGTAGTTGTCCTCGTCCATGATGACCTGTCCGTCGGGGCCTTTCGTTGTATTGTTCTCGATGTTGTCTTTGAGGTCGTTGAGCAGGCCTATGGACATTTTGGAAAAGTTGATGATGTAGTTCATGGGATTTAAGATGCGGTCTATAAGTCCCTCAGTGAGTTTTCCTACGCTGGCCATCTTCTCTTGGCGTATCAGCTCATGCTGTGCATTGCGCAGGTCGGCAGTGCGTTCCTGAACTATGTGCTCCAGCTTGATCTTGTCGCGCTGCAGTTTCTTGAGTCTGTAGCGGAAGAAAGTGTAGACCAGCCAAGCTATAAGGATGAAGTAGAGCACCACCATGTACCAGCGCATGTACAGCGGATAGGCTATACTGAACCCTATGGAGGTCACCCTGGAGAGTTTGCCATTGGCGAGCTGTGCCTGGACGGAAAGCGTGAACGAGCCGTATGGCAGGTTAAGGAACTCTACGTACTGCTTTTCGCTCCAGGCACTCCATTTATTGTCGTTCAGGCGGTAGCGGTAAAGGGTCTTGCCGGTCAGCGGGGCATAGTCGAGGGAATATACGAACCGCAGGTGCCCCTCGTTGCTGTCAAGCATAGGCAGATGGTCGGGCATATCACCGTAACCACCCCACAGCACACTGTCGTTCCCCATGACAATGGAGCGGAAAAACAGACGGGACTTGGAGGTCAGCGTGGTCAGTGCTCGCCTGTCTACATCGACGACGGCCAGCATGTCGTCACCACCGATCCATACCTTGCCGTTCTGGTGGAACATGGCTTCGACAACCATATTGCCCAACGGATTGAATAAGTACGTCTCGTCTTGTACCCGACTGCCGTCCTTCCACGGGTAGAGGTGCTTGCCATCGTTGTCGGTAAGCCAAGTGATGCCAGTGTGGTCGGTCATGGAGAATGCAGGATAGGGGAAGGGACTGGTGTCCTTTACCCCCATTACGATAATGGTGCCTCCAACGTCAACGAGGGTTGAATTGGTGGCCCGACGGTTGTCGGGATATGGATGGAAGGCGTCTTCACCGGACTTCCTTAGGTAGATCTCGCCAAACACACTTTGCAACCAGATGGTGCTCTCGCGGTCCTTCAGGATCTTCATCGTTTTTTCCAAGGGGCAGATCTTTTTCGATGCAGTCCCTTCCTCGATGAGGTACACGCCATCGGACTCGGCGGCATAGAGCTTGGAGCCGTCAACTAGGAGGGCCGTGGTGGAGTTTGACGTCAGGCGGTGCACAGCTCCGCTTCGGTCGATGCGGTAGATGCCCGTCGCCGTGGCTACAAGGACACCGTGGTCGTCCTTGGCAGCAGACCAGCAGATGGTATTGATGTTGCCGACTCGCTCCACGGTATGACCTTTTAGGCGGAACAGGCCATTGAAACCACAAATGTATGTGGTGCCCTCATATTCGATGATGGCATGCACGACGCCCGACAGACCGTCTTTAGGCAGCAGCCATGTGTAGATGGACGGCAGCTCGATAGCAAAAATGCCGTGTGCCGTAGCACCCCAGAGCAATCCGTGGCCGTCGTAGACAACATAGGACACCTGATTAGAACAAAGTCCGTTGGACTCGGTGATGGTATATAGCTGACGTCCCTTGTTGTCAGAAACAATAAGCCCATTGTTCTTCTTGACCATCACCTGCAGACCGGCATCCAACTGCTCAGTTTGTGTGATGTCGTCCAGAACAACATTCTGTTCGCCGTTTTCCAGGGCATCCAAGTCAACGACGTCTGAGCTCAGGCTGCTTTGCAGCTGGGCATTGGTATGACGCTTCAACATCACCCGGTCGTCCCGAACTTCGTATATGTTGTTGTCGCTTGCTATGAACTGCAGGCTGCCGTTACTCTCAAATATTTCCATCACCTCGCCGCTGAATGTGCCGGCTTTACCCAATTCCTTCATATATAGCTCACCGTTGGCACGTTTGTCGAGGCGGGCAAAGAAGTTATAGCCTCCTATCCAAACGCGTTTGTCGCTGGCTCGATAGACCACCGTGACGCGGTTGATGCCTGGCGAGTGGATGATGCGCCACTGGGCGCGGTCATAGTAAAGCAGACCCTCGAAGTTGGCCACATATATTGTTCCGTCATCGTCAACTTCTATGTCGTAGTTGCGGTTGTGACCACCATATTCTGCTGCAGGAAAATTGTGGATGAGAGGAAGCCCCTGAGCCCCGACGGGAAGGGTGTAGAGCGTAACGCAAAGGGTGAAGAGTATGATACCTTTATATGTCATATTCATGTTTGTCAGTGCTTAATCTATCAGCTTCCGATAGGGTATGCCTTTGCCAACGTAATAGTCCCACTCCTCTTTGGTGAAGTTGCGCTTGACGTTCTGTTTAATGCGCTGGGCTATCATTGGCAGCGAGATGAGATATTGCGTCAGGGTACCGTTGTGGTCGCCTGTCCAAATGTATTGCTTGTCGCTGCTGAATGTGAAGTCCGTGAGCCAGCTGTTAGACTGGAACAGCGTGATAGGTTTTATCTGCGTTTCGCCTGTCATCCAAAACAGCAGCTTGCCGTCGTAGCTCGAGGTGTAAAGCCGTTTGCTGCTGAACTTCATGCGGGTGATTTGGGAGAGGTGCCCCATAAGCTTATGCGTTTTGCCGTCATCGTCAATGAGCCAGATAGTGCCGTCAGACATGCCGTAGGCATTAAGGTGGGCGTTCTTGGAACCGGCAAAGGTGGTGACCTGGCCTGATACGGGAACTTTCTCGTTCGTCATGTCATCGAGCGTGTTGACAAGGTACATGTGTCCTCGATTGTCGAAGAGTAACGGCTTGTAATCGCGCCTGCTGGTACAAACCACTTGGAATTTAAGCTGGCGCGAGCCGATAATCTTGTCGGTGGCAGTATCGAATAGTGCCATGCTATGTCCACCGATAATAAGCAGTTGTTTGCCGTCGTTCATGTACTGAAGACTGAAAGGCTTGTCAACGCCATTCAGGTAGATGACTCGCGTCTTGTCGTTTTCGATGACAACCAGGTGCCCAGTATGGCTCACAGCATAGCTCTTGCCGTTCTTGGCTGCATAAACATCGCGGAAACAGTAGTTTTTGTCACTCATCACGATATGGGTGGTCATCTGCGTTCCGTGAATACGGTGGATGAAAATTTCACCGTAGGTACTGACCGTTAACAAACCATTGTCGTTGGGAAGGATGTCTACGCGTGAAATGCTTCCGTCGTGGGTGTTGTAAATGCGACGTCCCCCTGACGATTGCGTCAGGGCCTGGAATATGGAGGGGATATACAAGTCACCGTCGTAGTCGCTGGTGTACAGGTAGGCGGCGTAAGCCAGCATGTTGCCCAATTCAGTATCACCGGCTCTGTAGATGTCGTAAGACGATGCGCCCAGTGTACGTCCCAAAGAGATGTAGTTCAGGGTGTCGGCCACCAGTTTTGCATGTTCGGCTTGGCGGCGCTGTTTGTCGGCTTCCACACGCTGACGCTCTGCCAACTGGAAAGACGTCAGGGCTTCTTCGGCTGACATTTCGGCTGCAGCCTGGGCTTTGATGGCTTTTTGGCGTTCTGTCTCTGAACGGAGTGTCATCTCCTGGGCTATTTCTGACTGGCGTATGGCTTCGATGCTGCGTTCTTCAGAGAGTGCCTGCTGGCCGTAGGCAATCTCTTCCATCTGCTTGCTCACACGGCGATCTACTGCCGACTGCTTCTCATGTTCGCGCAAGGCGCCAAGTTGGGATTCCAGCTCACTGATGCGCTCGGTGTCACTGTGGCGCATATACAGCCCTATTGCTACTAATGCCAGTAGCAACAAGCCCAAACAGCTCATTATGATGTAGTTCCTGTTCACATTTTATTTCCTTTTAAGTACCAACATGGTAATATCGTCGCTCTGCTCTGCACCTGCTGCAAAGTTGTCAATGCTTGCCTTGATGGTTTCGATAATCTCCTTACAGCACTTGTCTGCCATGCCGCTGAGGATGTTGCAGAGTCGGTCAGTGCCAAACTCTTCCAAATCAGGGTTCATAGCTTCGGGTACGCCGTCGGTAAACATGACCAGAGTGTCGCCGTGATCCATCTGCATGGTGCATTCCTCATATTTTATTTCGTCAAAAGCTCCCACGATGACATCGGTCGGCATGGGTAGTTCCTCGGTCTTGCCGTCGGCTTTTATTAAATAGGGAGGATTATGTCCTGCGTTGCAATAGTTCAGTTGGCCTGTTTTTATATTATAGATAGCGTAGAATGCAGTGACAAACATGCAGTCTACGGAATAGGCGGCAAGCAGGCGGTTGGTTTCCGTGATGCATTCGGCGGCATTATCGCACTGTGTACCTTTCGAACGGATGATAGTGCGGCTCACGGCCATAAACAATGCAGCGGGGATGCCCTTGCCGCAGACATCGGCAATGACCAAGGCTATGCGGTCGGCATCAATTCGGAAAAAGTCGTAGAAATCGCCGCCGATATCCTTGGCAGCCACCATCGAGGCATAGATGTCGAGCAACCCAGTATCCTCAGGGAAGGGGGGGAACACCTGAGGGAGGATGTACTGTTGGATGTCCCTGGCCGTAGTCAGGTCTTTTTTCAGTGATTCCAATTGCGTGTGCTCCTTCTGCGACTCATGTACGAAGTGTATCTGTTCGATAGCTTTCTCGATGGTTACAGCAAGGTCGTCCATGTCAATGGGCTTTGTGGCAAAATCGAAGGCTCCGTTGTTCATGGCCTGGCGAATGTTCTGCATATCGCCGTAAGCACTTACCATAATAACGCGCAGAGCAGGGTTGCGCATCTCGTTCACCTTGGCCAGTAGTGTCAGACCGTCCATTTCGGGCATGTTGATGTCACTGAGGATAATCTCAATGTCAGGGTTGTTGTAGAGAATGGCGAGTGCCTCCAAACCGTTACGTGCGAAAAGGAACTCGTACTCTCCGCTGCGGATTTTACGTCTGAAATATTGTTTCATCAGCATGTCAATAGGGGCCTCGTCATCAACGCATAATATTTTTATTGCCATGGTTTTGTACAATATGTTTAAATTAGTTTCAGTTTATTCTTTTAAGTTTTTACTTTTTTGGGGCAAAGGTAACAAATTATTTTGAAAGGACGGCGGTGGTACGGGAATTATTTTGTATATTTGCAGCGATTTGTAGTCATAAACGCTACGATTGTCAAAAGAAACGACTAAAATACTAAGAAAAAAATGAAGAAACATGTAGTATGTGTACACACGGCAATGGCTCTGGTGGAGCCGTTGACGAGAATTTTCCAGGAACTGATACCTGAAGTGACGGTCAACCACATTGCTGACTCCTCACTGATTAAGGAGGTAATAGCCAGCAATGAGGTGACGCCTGCTGTGCGCCGCCGCCTGCTGTCCTACTATAACGGGGCGGCAGATGCTGGGGCCGACGTGGTGTTCAATACCTGTTCGAGTGTAGGCGACGTGGCAGACTATGGCAATATGTATGCGCGCATCCCTGTGTTCCGCATTGACCAGCCGATGGCTGCCGAGGCTGTTCAGAACTACAGGCGTATCGGAGTCATCTCGACGCTGCCTACAACGCTTAAACCTACTTGCCGGCTGTTGCTGAACGAGGCGGAGAAGGCTGGCCGTGAAGTGGAACTGACAGAGGGGCTGGCAGACGGTGCCTTTGCTGCCGGACAGAGCGGCGACGGTGAGACGCACGACCGACTGATAGCTGAGGCTGCCCAGCGCATAGCGGAACAGGTGGACATGTTTGTGCTGGCGCAAGGTTCGATGGCACGTATGGAACAGCGTCTCTCTGAATTGACGGGCAAGCCTGTGCTGTCAAGCCCAGTCTTGGGTGTCAAAGGGCTGCGTAAGTTCTTAGGCTTATAAATCAGTGATGGTCTGCTGCATAAGGTCAAGACAATGACAAGGAAAAATGTAATCCTGACCATGCTCGTCATTCTGGGTATGGTGACTTTCCTGGATCGCATCAACATCAGCGTGGCAGGGTCGAGCATCATGCACGACCTTGGTCTGAGTCCTTCGGAGTGGGGCTGGGTACAGAGTGCCTTTATCCTGTCGTATGGCTTGATGCAGATACCGATGGGTGCCCTTGGTGACCGGTTTGGACATCGGAAGATTTTGTCGTTTATAGTGTTGTGGTGGTCGCTGTTCACCGCCTTTACAGGCTTGGCAGGAGGTTTGGCGTCGCTGCTGGTTATCCGCTTCATGTTCGGCATTGGTGAGGCTGGTTCGTCGCCTTGTTCGACGGGGGTCATCAGTCGTTGGTTTGAGAAGGACGAGGTGGGTAAAGCCCAAGGATATGTCTGGGCAGCCTCGCGCATGGGAGGTGCCTTGACGCCGTTTGTGGTTATCCCGGTCATGATGTCCGTAGGGTGGCGTGCGGCATTCTATCTGCTGGGAGCATTAGGCATTGTCTGGGCTATAGTGTGGTATGCCTGGTATCGCGACAGACTGACAGTGCCAGCACATCAGACCGAGAAGCTGAAGCATGGCATGGAGGAAGGTGTCTGGAAGGATATCTTGAGGAACGGCCAATTCTGGCTGCTTTGTGGCATGTATTTCTTCTATGCTTTCGGTTCGTGGTTCTTCTTCTCGTGGTTTCCCACGTTCATGGAGCTGGGGCGTGGCTTCGACAAGTCGGAACTGACCTATGCAGTGGCTGTGCCGTTCATCATGAGTATGGCAGGCAACATCATAGGTGGGCATCTGACTGACAGGCTGACGCAAAAGTACGGTATCAAGACGGGGAGGAAGGCCCTCGGTTCCACCTCGTTGGCCATCTCTGCAGTGTGCATGTTCCTGGCGGCTTTTATTCCCGGGAAAATGGCAGTCTTTGTATTCCTGTCTCTTTGCTTCGGCATCTTTGACCTGATGCTGCCCTCAGCGTGGGCCTTGTGTATTGACCTGGGTAAGCGCCATGCAGGGACACTGAGCGGTGCTATGAATACGGCAGGCAACATTGGCGGTTTCTGTTGTGGAATCCTGTTTGGCGAACTGGTACAGCAGTCGGGCAACTACAACCTGCCGCTCTATATGATAGCAGCGATGCTGATTGTAAGTGCTGTGATGTTTGCTTTTATCAATCCTGCGAAGCCCATAGTCACGGAATAAGGAAAATTAGTTACGGAATAAAGAAAATTAATAACGGAATAAAGAAAATTAATAACGGAATAAAGAAAATTGATGAGGTTCTTCTGCAATTAGTTGATTATTTTGTCAATATTTCAGATAGGATAGTTATCAACACATAAGCCCCTCAAATTATTGACTAGGGAAAATCGATTAAATGACCCGGGAAAATTGATTAAATGAGCCGGGAAAATTGATTAAATGAGCCGGGAAAATTGATTAAATGAGCCGAGTCAGAAAATTAAGTGTATTGGGCCTGCAATCGAATGGTTTCATTTGTCAAAAAATATAATGTTTTAACTAAATGGCAGAAGAACAGTCAATGACGGAATAAACGTAATCAATTAAGGTTAGGCGTCCAGCCTAACCTTTTAGTTTGAGATATACCTCGCGTAGTGATTCCTCCGTCCCCACGTTGCCGGGAAAGATAATGTAGGGGAAGTGGTGTGTCATGACGCAAGGGACACTGTTGATAATTTGCCCTAACACGCGAGCCACGCGAATGCCCAATCCCTTGGTCAGCAGGTCGTGACTGGTGATGCCTCCTTTGCCCACAAGGTAGGATGGGGTATAGGGCATACGCTGGACGATGTCCACGAGGAAATCGCTGATCTGCTGTCCCAGGTGTTGCCGCTGGTTGGCATCGTCGAGCCGGATTTCCTGCCGTGAGGTATAGATGACGGGTGTCAGACCCTGTTCCACGATTTGCCGGATGACGTCCAGTGTCTCGAGCATCAAAGCCTCTGAATCGCCCAATATGCGTTGTACATCAACCTCGACGGCACAGGTTCCCGCTTCCTGCAGTAGGCATTCCAACTGCTGTGTGGTCTTCCTGACATGAGAGCCCACAACAAAACAGCCTACGCCTTTGTGTTGTAAAATAGAACGGTCAAGAAGGGGTTGGGCTGCTATGCCGCTTATGGCCCTCGGCAGGGAAGATGAAGAACGGATAACAACAGACAGGCAATTCATGTAGCCAGCAAAAAGGCTGTTGGCAAAGGCATATAACTCTTCATACGATTGGGCGCAGACGATGTCGTAACCGTCAGGGTCAGCACCCTTCTCGCGGATGTAGTCCTTTAATACGCTGGTGTGATAGGCAAATACGTTGTCGCGGGCAAATTCCGTCTCGCTGACGGGAATGAGCTGCCCGCTATCCTTCATGTAGTGAATTCCGTCGATGGTGATGCGGCCAGACTCGATGAATGCAGGACAGAAAGGCGTCTTTTCTGCCACCGGGTAGCCGTGCCGGGTCAATACTTGGCGCATGACATCAGTCTCCAAGGGGAAATGCCCCCGCAGACAACTGTCAGAACGGCTGACGATAATCAGCCGGCAGCCATAATCCTGATTGACCTTTACCACCATTTCCATCGCCTCACGAGTGACGCGCTCTGCCTCGTTCCGCGTCATGGCGCGGGTGTTGGTCAGGATGTAGAAAAAGGGCGCCTTGTCCTCAAATCCCTGACGCACGCTCTCTTCATCCCATTGTGTAATCAGCAGACAGCCATGTACCGTCTGTATGCCTGTAGGGTCGTCATCGAGAACGACCATCTTCCACTTGCTTTCTATGCTGCTCATTATATGGTCTTCACTACTGTTTATTTGATATGTTGCATTGTGCGGGCTTCTGCTGGGGTAGCTGGTTCGCAACCCATCATGCGGATGAGGGCGACAAGACGTTCAACAAGCTCTGCGTTGGTATGGGCACGAAGGCCTGGAGCATAGTAGAAACTGTCTTCGAAGCCTACACGGACTGCTGACGCTCCCATGCCGATAGCACAGGCTAATATGGAGAAATCGTGCATGGAGTCATGGGTGATGCCCCATGAACATCCAGGCTCCATCAGCGAACACAGTATGGCAAGGTTGCGGCCGGTAGCAGACAGGTTGCTGGAGTTGCCGGGACCTACGCAGAAGTTATAGTGAAGTGGGCGATGAAGCACACCTTCGTCTGCAAGGCGAGTGGCACACTCGACATGGCTGAGGTCAAAGAGCTCCATCTCTGGCACAGTATGTGTCTCATCCAGTCTTTTGGCCCAATAACGTAGGTCGGGCATAGTGTTGATGTATACGGTTTCACCAAAGTTGACGCTACCCATGTTCAGTGAAGCCACCTCAACCTCGGGAACATCGAGCGAGACACACCGTTCTGCAAGGGTCAGTGTGGAAAGCCCACCAGTAGAACCTTGTATAATCATATCCGTTTCCTTGCGAATGAGCGCAATGGTCTGACGGAAAACGTCCAGCTCAAAAGTGGGATTGCCGTTGAGGTCGCGTGTGTGTAGATGCACCTCGCAGGCTCCTGCCTTATAGCAATTAATGGCATCTTCAGCAATTTCTTTAGGGGTAAGCGGGTTTTTGCATTCTGCAGGAATTTCCTTGCCAATGTGGCATACGGGAGCCACCGTTACGATAATCTTTCTCATTGTAGTTTATTTCTTGAGTTTCTTGCGACAAAGGTAATAAAAAAAACTGAATAATGGATTGTGATTTAGGAATTATTATGCATATTAGTACCTAGATTTTGTGACGGTTTGTTTGACAATACCTAATAATGATGAATTTGTATGGAACTATTGCACGTTTCATGTAAAATAATTAATTTTGCAGCGACTAATCGAGTATAATGTATTTCAAAACAACAGGTATGAAAAACTTGAAGATGTATGAGTCTGCCGATAAGATGATAACCCTTATCAAGGACAATTATAGCGTATTGCAAGCACTCGGCTCTTTTGGCATTAATTTAGGTTTTGGTGACAGGACAGTACGCGAAACCTGCGAGATGAACGATGTGGATACCTATACTTTTTTGGCTGTCGTCAATTTCACCATCAACAATTTCACCAATTATGAGGATGATGAGCTCATCAGTGTTCCTACGCTTCTTCACTACCTAAAGGCAAGCCATGCGTACTATCTTGATTTCCAGCTGCCTTTTATCCGCAGGGAACTGGAGGAGAGTCTTAATGGCGATGATCAGCTCGCTCAACTCATCATGAAGCTTTACGACGGTTATGCTTTGGAGATACGCCGACACATGAAGTACGAAGAGAAAACGCTCTTTCCTTATGTTCAGTCGTTGATAGACGGACAGCCGATGAACGACTACAATATTGAGACTTTTTCCAAGCACCATGAACAGACAGACAAGAAACTGAGGGAAGTTAAGCTCATGATTATCAAGTATCTGCCTGCCGATGCACACCTGAACAACAAACTCACCGCCACACTTTATGATATCTACAATAATGAGGAGTGGCTTCGCCAGCATGCTGAGGTAGAGGATCACATTTTTGTACCTGCGATAAGACGTTTGGAGTATGAAACCAAACAACAGGGAATTTCCAAGAACATCTCATCCATGGTGTTTAAGGGAGGACAGGACAATTCCGAATCCCTATCCGATCGTGAACGGGACGTCATTATTGGCGTAGTACAAGGAATGCAGAATAAGGAGATTGCCGATCATTTGTGTATATCTATTAACACTGTCATCACCCACCGTCGTAATATTGCCCGAAAACTTCAGATTCATTCGGCTGCTGGTCTCACCATCTATGCTATAGTCAACGGACTTGTCGACATTTCCAGTGTCCAGCTGTAGCATTCAGAATTGATAGTGTTCGGCCTAAAAACACAAAAAGGAGAACGAGTAGTGGCGACGACTAGATTTTGTTGATGTCAACATAGCCGTGCATGACAGCGTAGATTGTAAGGGCTGATACAGACTTCATACCCAACTTGTCCATGATGTTCTTGCGATGAGTTACTACCGTTGAGAGACTGATGCTCAGACGGTCGGCGATCTCCTTGTTGATATAGCCTTGGACAATGAGTGACATAACTTCTATCTCACGGTCAGAGAGAATCTTCTGTTGGAGGACAGACGGCATTGATGGCAGGTTGCGCCCTCCTGAATGGGCATGCTGCTGGAGCATGAGAAGTTGTTTGACAAGCTGTGCCTCAGGCTGATTGATGCATAAAGCATGGAATTCTATAAGCTGTGAGGTGTCGGAAAGTGATAGCGTGAGGACAATGGTCTTGCGCTGATGTTGGGCAAAGAATGCCCGGTGCGACAGGACAATGTCCATAGCCACAAAATAGTGGACGTACTGTTCAGGCTGGTTTGCTTTCAGTTCTGCAAGACTTCCATACGTGTCGACGGTCATGATGGGAAGAACGTTCTGAAGAAGTTGCTTCAGTCCGATCACAGCCAAGGTGTTGGCATCGATAATGGCTATCTTGGGACGGTTCAAATTGAAAGCTGAAATAATATAATGCTCGTTATCGAGTATTCATGAAGGACAGACGACTGGCTTGTTCCATTACCATCGATGCAAGAATCTCGTTTTGTGGCATGGTTCCGTTGACTTGGTTAAAAAGGCGCATGAGTCCTATCTTACCACCGCCACTCTTGAGAATATAGACAATGCAGAGATTCTGTATGCCAACATTTTCCGCCAATATGTCAATGTCTGTGCTTCCCAACTGGTAAAGTGCCAGTTGGTAAGCATCGTCAAAGTTGTCTTTCTGTAGCTTCTCAACATCAGCAAGAGTATTCATACCCAAGAGCTTAAGAACAGAAAGGTAGGGGCGCAGGTTTGCCTCATGGATTTCTGCCCTGGTAATGGATGCTATCTTTTGGTTGAGCTTATCGAAAGGCCTTAAGCTGAGATAGCTTTGGAAAGTGTCACCGTCAAGCTGCACTTCGTCCAGCTTTCCGCTTTGTACCAAACTTTGTGCGCGTCGGCGGTAATCGCTGATGGAATTGCGAATACGGCTGAATTCATTGTCGGCCAGTTCTAGCAGTCCTGCCAGACGGCTAAGACTGCGGTGATACTCCATAGGAGTTTCAATGTCAGTCTTGTAGCCGATATCGTGCTGTATGGCAGACCAAACGTGCTGAAGAGCTGTACGCATCTGCAACTCGAAATATATCGAGTTGAGTTCTGGGTGCTGCGAATTCTGATAAAGTGTCTTAGGAATTTTGCAGATATAGTGCAGTGAGTTGTAACCGAAACTGTTAAACTCGTGCTGTTTGCGTTTATCTACGGAGTTCGGCCAATCGATGTCAAAGATGGTCTCAGCCATAGAAGCAATACGGTCAACATCTTCATTATAGAAGGTGATGATGCGTGCTCCGAAGATATCTGTGATATCATTCAGTGAATTGTATTTATGACCTTTACGATGTAACTTTCCTGCCAAGGAGTCTTCGGCCTTAATGCGAGCCTCCATGGAATTGACTTCGACACCGCTTTGGCATATTAGCTCACCAAGCTTTTGAGTGACTATCTGTTTCAGCAATTCGAAAGTAGGTAGCGTAGACCGATACTCTTCGAGTAGCATTTGACCGTGAATGTCCAGTCCATAGTTGTCCATCAAAACGGTTGACTTTTAGCGAATCACAAACAGGTTGAAGAAACCTGTCATCATAAATACTTTTTTGATTTCGTCGTTAATATTCTCGATAATCACTTTTCCGCCCTTAGCAGATGCTTCCTTACGAACTGTAAGGAAAAGACGCAAACCAGAGCTACTGATATACTCGAGATTCTTACAATCGAGTATGATTTCCTTATCTGCATTCTCAAGCAATGGGACGATTTCCTGCTGAGCCTTAACAGCTGCGGGAGTGTCGAGACGGCCGCTGATGTTTGCTAACATTCCGCCGTTTTGTTCTTTGATTTCAAATGTCATAGTTGTCAATATATTAATTGTTCTTTTGTCTACAGTCTTTTCGTAAGTGTCAGTACATTTTGTCCTTTAGAGTATTCGTAGCTGACATTGTCCATGATTTGGCGTACAAGGTGTATGCCAAGACCGCCAATAGGGCGTTCTTCTGCGGACAAACTAGTATCGGCTTCTGGGGTCAGAGTTGGGTCAAAAGGTGTCCCCGAATCTTTAAGGATACAAGTGAACTGCTGTCCGTCGACCTTCATCAGAATATTCACCATACCTGTAGTACCTTCCGGATAGGCATAGGTCATGACATTGACTACGGCTTCCTCGATAGCAAGGTTCAAACTCATGGTGAATGCCATGTCAAGTCCAGCTTCTTCGGCCATACACTCAATGAACTCACTTAGCTGCGGAATGGTGTCAATATCATTGGGCAGCGTGAGTTCGTGCTCGATAGCAAGATGGTCTTTTAACTCAGTCATAACCTTTTGTTCTTTTTTCAGATTGCAAAGTTAAACAAAATTATTTGCTTTTACAAAAATAAGAAGTATTTTTTTTGAGTTTTTAATAGGATTAAAAAGAAAACGCGTCTTTCTTTACAGGAAAGACACGTTTTGATAGGACTTTTGTCCTGGGTATGTTAAGTTTGTGAGTTATTTGATGAGAGACTTGCGGGCAGCAATAATCTTGTCTTTAACTTCTGCAATCTGAGCCTTCAACTCGTCAAGCGAGGTAGCGTTGAGCACGTCAAGGGGAGCGAGGGCTTCAGCAATGGGCTTGATTTCGTTGTCGTATTGTGACAGACGGTTAACAGCATCGAGGATAAGTACGATACGGAATGATACGTTTGCAGCTGCATCATCATTGAAGATGCTGAGGAACTTGTCAGAGTTCTGGCTGACAATGAACAGCTGCTCAACAAGGGCTGCCGATGCAATCTGCCAGAAATAGTTGATGCGGCCATTTTGCTCCATGCCTTCATATAGTGCTGAAGAGGTCTCATAAAGAGTACCCGTGTCCTCAAGGTTCTTGAAAGAGGGATCGTTGATGTCTGCAACGAGCTTAGCAATAGCCTTGTCATAGTCCTCAACAGGCATTTCATAGAGAGTAGCCATTTTCTTGTCAACATTCAGGGCACTCAGAATGCGATATTTCTCAGCCAAGGTGGTAGCCTCTTCTGCAACACTGGGGTTGAGCAGATAGTCAGGCTTCACCTGCTTTTCTTCCTTTGTCAGCGACATACCACCATTGTCCTCCTGAAGGAAAGGCAATTGGGGTAACTTGCTGAATTCAGAAGCAATACTGTCGAAGTGCATCTTGATGCTGGCTTCAATCTGCTGCTGTTCGAAACTCTTCAGAGTGTCAGCCTCTTCGGTGGCTTGAGTCTTCTTGCCTCCGCAAGCAGCAAAGGCGATAGCTACAAATGCAATAGCTAAAACAGATAATTTCTTCATTGTTTTTGAATTTTGAGTTATTAATAATGTTAAATTGTTGAATATGCATATTGGTTTATTGGGCTTTTTTTCGGATAAACCGTCCTAGCCCGTCGGTGAGTAGCAGAATCGTGACAATGGCACTCATTAGCAATAAGATGACCATATTGAACCACAATGTTTTTATGTGCCAAGAGCCGATTATTTTCTCGCTGCTATAGAAGGGAGCGCGCCCCATGTGGTTTCTTGGAGTCAGGAAGATGATGCCCGCACGTGGAACTATGTAATTGTCCACGACTTCGAGGGTTCGTTGTTGGTCAGCCCCTATAACGCAGTCTTCCAACTTCAGATTGTAGTTGTCGCGTTTCAAATCAAGAAGCGCTTCCTTACCGTGCTCCATGATGATGCTTGAAACAAGTGCATCGGCTTTTAGCGTTATCTTGTTGCTTCGATCTGCCAAAATGCTCTCTGCTTCTTTCATATATTTGCTCAGCGACTCATAGGTGTCGTCACCAGTATAGGGTTTCATGCCGCAGTATTCTGTGATGATGGGCAGATTGGTGTGTATAATTTCAAGATGTTCAGGCTTGGGTTGCCCGTTTCGAATCTGCTCACTCTTCATCGTTTCAAGCTGGGACTGCAACTCGTAGAGGAACCCCATATTATAGAACTGTGTCTCGTACTTCTCCTTGTCAATTTGGAAGAACTGGGCTTCATAGGCATTGTCTGTAAACGACGTCACGGACAGGGCTTCATATGACCATCGTGAGGGTATGAGGTCACCGATCAATGGTACGTTACCTGTGGTACTCTTCGAGTCAAGGTCGCTGAAGCTGACAACGAGTCCGCAAAGCAGTATTTGCGGTATGAGAAGAATGGGAATACTAATATAAATAGCTACCACGGAGCTGAGACACTGCGATAGCAGCAATCCTGTGAGGTTGGCAAGAAACGCTGTGACAAAAAGGATAATCCACCATGTACCAAAGAGCTCGTGTTGAAGTCCCATTATACTGTTGCCTACTAAAATGAACAACAAAGTCTGAATAAGCGAGACGAAAGCCATGTAGACAATCTTTGACCAGATATAACTGCCGTAAGACAAATTGAGGAAACTCTCGCGTTTGAGCAAGGCCCGGTCTTTGATGATTTCCTCGGCAGACCCGCTCATACCTGTAAAAGTAGCTACGATTACAGCCATGAAGAAATAACTCACCAGGTTCTTGTTGTTCATAATTGAGTAACCTTCTGGTGGGGCATAACGGGTAAGTAACGCACAGATGCATGCTAATAATGGTGCTTCCAAGAGCGTGATGCACAGATACTGCACATTGGTAATCTTTGTCTTGATATTGCGCTGCAGGAAAATGGCAAATTGTTTCAGCTTACCAGGTTTTTTTTGGTCAGACGGCGGAACGTCAGTCACTGTTGGGGCTGCCATCTCTTCGCGATTCTTCAGATAAAGTTCATGCCAGTCTTGAGGCGTCATTTTTCGTTCGTCAGAAGGCTCACCTGTATTGCTGAGGGCTTTTTCATCAATGATGTTTAGCACTATCTCAGGATTCACATTGCCACATGTGGGACATGCACTAGTCTCTGCATCAGCATAGTTGGCAGCCTCTTTAAAATAGGTAATAGCATCAATGGGATTCCCGTCGAATACAGGGTATCCTCCACGGTCGAGCAGCCACAGACGGTCGAACAATTTATATACATCACTTGAAGGCTGATGAATGTTAACTATGATCAGCTTGCCTTTAAGTGTTTGTTCTTTCAGCAGGTTGATGACTTTCTCCGTGTCGGCAGAAGACAGACCTGAGGTAGGCTCGTCCAAGAAGAGCACAGCAGGCTCTCGGATGAGCTCCAAAGCAATGTTTAGACGTTTGCGCTGACCGCCAGAAATGAATTTGTTGATGGCTGAACCTACCTTCAAATCTTTGGTTGCATCTAACCCAAGGTCTTTTAGCGTTTTGATAACACGTCGGTCCAACTCTTGTTCAGACATTCCCTCAAAACACAGCTTGGCTGTGAACCACAGGTTTTGATAGACGGTAAGCTCTTCAATGAGCAGGTCGTCTTGAGGTACAAATCCAATAAGATCTTTTGCTGCAGGTTCTGTAATGTCATGCCCATTAATCGTAATACTGCCTTGCTGAGGCCGCATACTTCCGTTAAGCAGTGACAGAAGTGTGGTCTTGCCAGTACCGGAGCCGCCCATGATGGCCAAAAGCTCACCGCTCCTAAGGGTGAAGCTTAGGTCATGCATGCCATTGTCGCTGTTTGGGAACCTGAAATTGATGTCGCGGCCGCAGAACTCTACACTCTCCTTTCGTTTCCCTTCATCTTTATTATATGCACTGATGATGCTGGAGTAATAGACCGGCCGCCCGTTACTGTTCTTCAGTACACTACTTTGTATCCATACTTGATAGGTGCCAGCTAGCACGGGAACATCGTTTAACAGAACAGTATCGTCACCCATATAAGTGAAGATGAGCATGCCTGTCACACGGTCGAGCAGGGTTTTTATCACCCCCTGGAAACCGTCGATGTGGTGCATCATGACACTTTCAGACTCGTGGTTGGCTACGTAATCTGCGAAATCATGATATTGTTCCTGAGGAATGAAAAACTTCTCGGCCATTGTCTTGAACATATCTTCGGCCTGAATTCCGTCATAGCCGCAGAATTCCATTAGGCGCAGCAGCAAAAGTGATTCTTCTGTAATCCTTATTTTGCCGTGAAGTGTGGAACAGATGGAACTGACAGTTTCCTGAGTGTTCAAGTTGTCAGTCATCTCATAGGCCATACGCATGTCGCTGTATAGGTCGAGGTAAAGGTCTGTGTTGCGAATACCGAAATGGTGACGCAAGTAACTCACGAGCATCTCTTTTGCTCGTTCCTCGTCCACTTGCTCTACCTTTCCGAATAGTGCAAATAGACTAATGAAGCTGGATAAAATGACGTCTGTCATAGGTTTGTTTAGGTTTGCAAATTTATTAAAAATCTTAGACTACGGTCGTATCGTAGCAGTTAAAAAAAATTAAATAGGCGATTAAACGACTTTTTTGGTCAAAGTTATCATTGTTTTTTGTATCTTTGTACCCTCATTTTAAATGCAGAATCAATCATGAAACGAAAATATCTGTTGTTGATAGTATTTGCTATACATATCACAGTGGCATCGGGTTCTCAGCATGATATCCGGTTTGCTGACTTACCTATGAGCCTGTCGCCTAACGAGATGGTGGAACGTTTGGTACAAAAAGGCTTGCAACGCATGGACAATTTCGAAAAGAGCAACTATTTCTGGCTGACAGGTCGTGTGGCGGGAATGAATGCTGATGTGCACATCAATTACACTCGGGACAGTATGGCTATTAATTACCTCTGCTTGTCGACGCACAAAGCCGCTAATACTGTCATGGAGGACTATACGAAGCTCATGCGGTGGATGGAGAAATATTATGGAAAACCAAACTGGGAGTCCACTGTGCGCAGCCATCCCTTTGCCCGTTGGTATATTGGCTTCGATTGCGACATCGTGCTGGTTGCTACAGCCAAGTCGAATGTCGAGGTTTATTTCTATAACAACCACCTGAAGCGTAATATCGATTATTATGCTATTATGAAGTATTGTGAACGTAACCCCGTTGACAATGTCCCCCATCTGACCGCTCGCGAGTATGTGACATGGCGTAGCTCTTCTGCTCCTACAGCCCAAAAGAAGCCCTCTAAACGCCATCATTTGCGTAAGAAGGCTTCTAAGCATTATAGTCGGAACGGTAAAGTTCGCAAGTCTTCACGGAAGCGTCGGCGTTGAGCCATAAGGGATAGTCATGTCTTATGACAGGAATCCTAACAGCACGCCTGCAGCTACCGCCGATCCTATGACACCCGCCACGTTGGGACCCATGGCATGCATGAGCAGAAAGTTGTGACGGTCGTATTCCAGTCCAAGGTTGTTTGATATACGTGCAGCCATAGGTACGGCACTCACTCCAGCATTACCAATCAGTGGGTTCAACTTCTTATCTTTGGGCAGGAACAGGTTCATGAATTTTACAAACAGCACACCGCTCATGGTGGCAATGATAAATGCACCGGCACCGATGGCGAAGATGTAGATGGTATTCATGGTAAGGAACTCTGATGCCTGGGTAGAACATCCTACAGTAAGTCCCAGCAACATGACGACGATATCGTTTAATGCTGCTCCTGCCGTCTTGGCCAGACGGGTGGTCTTTCCACTTTCTTTCAGTAGGTTGCCAAAGAATAGCATACCTAAAAGGGGAAGACCGGAGGGTACGATGAATGTGGTGAGGAGCAGGCCCACAATAGGGAACAAAATGCGTTCCGCCTGAGAGACTTCGCGGGCAGGTTTCATCTTGATGACACGTTCTTTCTTTGTTGTCAGCAATCGCATGAGAGGAGGCTGAATTAGTGGTACAAGTGCCATGTATGAGTAGGCACACACGGCAATTGCCCCCATAAGGTTAGGCGATAGTTTTGATGATAGGAAGATAGCCGTAGGACCGTCTGCACCACCAATGATGGCAATGCCTGCTGCTTGGTTTGGTTCAAATCCCAATGCCAGAGCAAACATATAGGCACCAAAGATTCCAAACTGAGCAGCCGCACCAATGAGCATCAGCTTTGGATTAGCCAGCAGGGCCGAGAAATCGGTCATGGCACCAATACCGAGGAAAATGAGTGGTGGATACCATCCCTGCCTTACACCTTGATAGAATATGTTCAGTACGGAGTTGTCCTCGTAAAGACCAATTTCCAGTCCTGCATCAGCACGAAAGGGAATGTTGCCCAGAATAATGCCCAGTCCGATGGGTACGAGTAGCAGGGGTTCAAAGTCCTTCTTGATAGCTAGCCAAATGAAGAATGCGCCCACTACTATCATGATGAGATTGCCTGCCGATACATTCGCAAAACCTGTATATGTCAGGAACTCATTGAAATTTTCAACTATAAATTGCCACATAATTCTTATTTGTCAATCTTCTGTGTTATCTATTTTCTATCAGCCGATGGTCATCAGTACGGCGCCTTCCATGACGGAGTCGCCAGGATTGACTGTGATGCTTGTGACAGTACCGGCATACTCGGACTCGATGTTGTTCTGCATCTTCATGGCTTCCAACACGATGACAACATCACCAACGGCTATTGTGTCGCCAACTTTCACGTTGATAGCATTGATGGTACCTGGCAGAGGAGCCTTTACGGGATTGCCGGCGCCGGCTGCAGCCTGCTGCGTTGGTTGTGGCTTTACCACAGGTTGGACAGGCTGTGCTGGAGCGGAATCTGGTGCAGGAGCCTCGGCAACAGGTGCTGTTCTCTTGGTGGCGGCAAGTGCGGGGTGCTTGGCTGCATTGATGGGTTTTTGCATCTCTATCTCGAATGGGATGCCGTTGACATTTACTCTGGCTATTTTGCCTTCTATTTCGGCGATTTCTACCTCGTAGTCTACGCCTTGTACTTTATACTGATACTTTTTCATTGTTATTGTCTGTTTTTAGTGAACCTTTTGTCAGTGCAGTTCGGGGGTTGTAGGAATGGTTGGTGCGTTATGCTTGCTGGGGATGAAACCTTCATGCAGATGAGTCATCTGACTGTATTCGTCGTCCCAGCCAGTATCCTTTGGTTTGATAGTAATGACACCACTCTCCACGTCATGAATATCGTCTTCATACTGACGTAAAGCCAAACCTATAACAGCCATGTATACCTCTTTGTCAATACCTTTGGTGTTCAGGCCTTCTTTTAGGATGACACCCGTCTTGTGGCCAACCTCCATGGTCTTTTCTACCGTCTTGGTAATAGGCTTGATGGGCTGTTGGTGAGCTACCTTCTTGGCTGTATCCATGTGGCGCATCAGCATACCAAACAAGGTAAATGTAATCCATAGCAGAGCCAGACAGAAGAATACGATGCTCATTGCCATGAGAGCCATGCCAAAGCCATGGGGGTCTTCGCGCTTGAACTTATCTATCTTCGACTCACTTACCACCGTCTGGTTCTGGATGCCTGGGGTCACACGGTCGGCACTCTTAACTTCCCAATCATCTGCAGTACCATTATTGGCGATACGAGCATACGACTGGTCTGCTCCTAAGACAGGTACTGTGACTGAGTCTATCAGCTGGGTGGCATTACCATTGTAAAGGGCAACCCATGTGGCTTTGTCTGTAAAAACAGGAACAGAGAGATGCAGTGTGCCTAATGCAGGTTTGCTGCCTAATTGGAACACGATGAGTTGACGGCCACTGAGATTAGTGCGTTCATCACCGCTTGGAATCTGGCTCATGCGGCTTACGCGCTCAGGCACGCTCATCTTTTTGTCGAGTACGGAGCGGTCTGTGGTCAAATACATGCCACGGATATTGTACGTTGAGTGTGAGATATTGGCTATCTCAACCCAAGCATTCCTTACTCCGTATTCGTCAATCAGGCTCGTCTCGTTATTTGTCATTACCTCGTTCAGCTTGATGCTGGCATCCATCTGAGCCATTGCCGGCAAAATGGAAAAGGCAAGGAGCGAGCCTAACAGAAATCCGAATTTTTTCATTTGTTTGTCTATTGTATATGATTATATTTTATCCGCAGAAGAACAATACGACAATTTGTGCCGTAAAGATACGTAGGAACATGGAAAGTGGGTAGACTGTTGAATAGCCTAGTGCAGGTGCTTCTTTCGAACAAACACTGTTGGCATAAGCTAGTGCCGGGGGATCAGTATAGGTACCAGCTATCATACCCATAATGGTGAAATAGTTGAATTTGAACTTCAGTCGGGCAATAGGACCTACGATGAGAATGGGGATGATAGTAATCAGGAAGCCTGTCAGCACGTAGAGCAGTCCGTTGCCTTCAACGACAGTTTCAAAGAATCCCGCTCCAGCCTTGATGCCCACAGAGGCCAAGAATAATACGAGTCCTATTTCGCGCAGCATCATGTTGGCCGATGTCGTGGTGTATGTCACCAAATGTATTTTATAGCCGTAGCGGCCTATTAGGATGGCAATGATAAGCGGTCCGCCGGCAATACCTAACTTCATGGGTACTGGCATTCCAGGAATGGCCAGTGGCAGTGAACCAAAGATGATGCCTAAGAAAATTCCAACAAAGATGGTGGCAATATTAGGCGCGTTCAGACGGCGGATACTGTTACCCATTTTGTTGGCCACGCGGTCGACGGCATCTTCCGGTCCTACTACCATAATCTTGTCGCCTACCTGCAAGGGCAGGGCAGCAGTGGCGAATAGGTCCATTCCGTGACGGGTGACTCTGGTTACATTAACACCGTGTACACTTGAAAAGTGCATAGAGGCCAGTGTCTTGCCGTTAATATTGGGATTCGTAATCAGGATGCGTTTTGATACCAGCGGTTGATCTGACTGTTCGAAGTCAATGTCGAGCTTGGGACCGATGAATGCCATAATGGCTTCCTGGTCTGCTTCTGCACAGACAATGAGCATCTGGTCACCAAGATGGAAGATGGTGTCGCGGTTGGGGATGCAAAGCTCTCCTTGATGTACCAGTCTTGAAACTACGAAGTCGCGATTTAAGAAGTCGTGTACCTGTAGCAGTGTCTTACCCTCCAGGTATTTGTTTGTTACCTCCAGGTGCATCTTGTATGGCTTCTTGTTGGCATTGGTCTCTTCCATGGCTGTCAGCTGTTCTTCCTCATCCTCTAAGCGCACCTTGCAGATATACCTTATTAATATAGTGGCTCCGATGATGCCTAACACACCCAGAGGGTAGGCGCAGGCATATGCAGAGGCTATTTGAGGAGCTCCACTAGGGAATACCGACTGCAAAGCCTCGTTGGCAGCACCAAGACCAGGGGTGTTGGTCACGGCACCATAGAGTGTACCAACCATCATAGGCAGGTTGGTAACGTTCGATGTGTCGAAGAAAATGAAGTAGCAGGCAAACATCACCAAGATGTTCAACAGGATGGCCGTTGCTGCCAGACCGTTGAGCTTGACGCCTGCCGTACCAAAGCTCTCGAAGAAACCTGGCCCTACCTGCATACCAATCATAAACACAAACAGGATAAGGCCGAAATCCTGTATGAATGTCAGAATGGGTGTGGGAGCTGTGAACCCTATGTGGCCGGCAACGATACCGGCAAACAATACAAAGGTTACGCCAAGTGAGATGCCGCCAATCTTGATTTTACCCAAATAAACACCCAAGGCGATAACTATGGCATAGAGCAGCGCGATATGTGCCACAGAGTCTGTCGACGTGAACAAATCTTCTAACCAGTGAAATGAATCCATAACTTATTTTGTCGAAATTGCCTGCAAAATTACTAAATTCTTGCGCAATTCAAGCAACTTTGTGCACCGAATATTCCTATTTTTGCTTTTTTTAGGTAAACGGCAAAAAAACTTAGGATTAGCTCTTTGAATTTGTTGGGGAAAAGCCTGTGTGTTATTTGGCGTTTTTTATGAAATTGTTAGGTGTTGGGAGTGGTTTCTTTGTATAAAGATGAAATAATTATTAAAAATTTCGTCCGTTCGGAAATAAGTTGCTACCTTTGCATGGAATTTACGAACGCTAAAGCATTACTTATATAATAATACAAAACGTTTTTTATTTTTATGGCTAACAAAGAGAAACTCTTTAGCGAGTTCCAGGCGCCGACCACTCAAGAGTGGCTGGACAAGATTGAAGTTGACCTGAAAGGGGCTGACTTCCAAAAGAGACTCGTGTGGAGAACTAACGAAGGGTTCAATGTACAGCCCTTTTATCGTCGTGAAGACCTTGCGAATCTGAAGGCACCCG
Source organism: Prevotella sp. (assembly GCA_017474925.1). Lineage (GTDB taxonomy): Bacteria > Bacteroidota > Bacteroidia > Bacteroidales > Bacteroidaceae > Prevotella. The sequence continues at coordinate 51,718 of JAFVGN010000052.1, forward strand.
ATGCTCTGCCCGGGGAATTCCCATTCGTGCGTGGCAACAAGAAGGACACGAATGAATGGTATGTCCGTCAGAACATTGTTGTTACCGATCCTGTGGAGGGTAACAAGAAGGCACTCGACATCTTGAACAAAGGTGTTGACTCTATTGGTTTCCGCTTTGGTGGTGATCTGGTGAGTCCAGAGTTTGTTGAAACCCTGTTGAAGGACATTCGCCTTGACATTGTCGAAGTCAGTTACCGTACCTGCCCCCGTCATGCTGTCGAACTGGCAGAAATACTGGTTAAGTATTTTGAGAAAATGGGTTATGACAAGGAGAAGGTTGTTGGCGGTGTAGGTTTCGATCCCATCGACAAGATGTTGCAGAAGGGTAAGGACACCTCTCCAATGCTCGACAAGCTGCCTCAGATTGTGGATACATTGAAAGACTATCCCAATCTGCGTTGTGTGATGGTTCACTCCGACACGCTCAACAATGCTGGTGCATATATCGTTCAAGAATTAGGCTATGCGCTCGCTTGGGGTAACGAATACCTACAGCAATTGGTCGATGCCGGTATTGATGTAGATATTGCCGCCAAGAGCATCAAGTTCTATATGGGCATCTCCGAGAACTACTTCATGGAGATTGCCAAGTTCCGTGCAGCCCGTCTGCTGTGGGCACAGATTGTGAAACAGTATGAGCCCAAGTGCGATTGCTCATGCAAGATGGTTATCAACGCTTCTACATCTACCTATAATCAGACTGTGTTTGATTCTTATGTTAATCTGCTGCGTTCACAGACTGAGGCCATGAGTGCAGCCTTGGGTGGTGTCCACTCGATGGTGGTGACTCCGTTCGATGCTCCTTATGGGCAGGCTACTGATTTTAGCGAGCGTATTGCACGCAACCAGCAGTTGCTCATCAAGGAGGAAGCTCATTTCGACCGTATCGTCGATCCATCAGCAGGTTCTTACTATATAGAGCACCTGACTGATGCTTTGGCTCAGGAGGCTTGGAAAATTTTCCTGAAAAACGAAGACGAGGGCGGTTTCCTGCAAGCTGTCAAGAATGGTACCGTCCAGGATGACATCAATGCTACAAACAAGAAACGCCATGATGACGCTGCTAAGCGCAAGGAATTCATTCTGGGTACAAACCAGTTCCCCAATTTCATCGAGAAGAGCGAGGGCAAGCGCGCTTTGTCGGCCGCTGCGTGCTGTCATGGTGGCAATTGCGAGGCATCCTTCAAGAAACTCGAGACTACCCGTCTCGCTGCTGATTTCGAAGATCTGCGTATCCATACCGAGGAAACTAAGGTGCCCGTAGCGTTTATGCTTACCATTGGCAATCTGGCTATGCGTCAGGCTCGTGCACAGTTCTCTTGCAATTTCCTGGCTTGTGCCGGCTATAAAGTCATCGACAATCTTGGATTCAAGACCGTCGAGGAGGGTGTCGATGCCGCTTTGGAGGCAAAGGCCGACATCGTGGTCATCTGCTCCAGTGACGATGAGTATGCTGAGTATGCAATCCCTGCATTCAAGTATCTTGACGGCCGTGCCATGTTTGTGGTTGCTGGTGCACCTGCCTGCATGGAAGACCTCAAGGCTGCAGGTATCGAGAACTATATCCACGTTCGTTGCAACGTACTCGAGACTTTGAAAGAATATAATCAGAAACTTGGTATCTAAAAGAATAGGAGACTTGAATTATGCGTAAACAGTTTAAAGATATTGATATCTATGCAGGCATCAAGGCTCAGGACGGTGCCAAGTGGATTAAAGACAATGGAATCGTAGCTGACTGGAAGACCCCAGAGCACATCGAGGTGCGTCCCGTCTATACGAAAGAAGACCTTGAAGATATGGAACACCTCGACTTTACCGCAGGTATTCCTCCTTATCTTCGTGGTCCGTATTCAATGATGTATCCTTTCCGCCCGTGGACCATCCGTCAGTATGCCGGATTCTCTACTGCAGAGGAGTCGAATGCCTTCTATCGTCGTAACCTTGCTTCTGGTCAGAAGGGCCTTTCTGTTGCCTTCGACCTGCCTACACACCGTGGTTACGACCCCGATAACGCTCGTGTTGTGGGCGATGTGGGTAAGGCTGGTGTGTCTATCTGCAACGAGGAGAACATGAAGGTGCTGTTCAGCGGCATTCCTTTGAACAAGATGTCTGTCTCCATGACTATGAACGGTGCTGTGCTGCCCATCTTGGCATTCTACATCGTAGCAGGTTTGGAGCAGGGTGCCCAACTCGAGGAGATGGCTGGAACCATCCAGAACGATATCTTGAAGGAGTTCATGGTGCGTAACACCTATATTTATCCCCCCGCATTCTCAATGAAGATTATTGCCGATATCTTCGAATACACCTCGCAGAAGATGCCTAAGTTCAATAGCATCTCAATCTCTGGTTATCACATGCAGGAGGCTGGTGCCACCGCCGACATCGAGCTGGCCTATACGCTGGCCGATGGTATGGACTATCTGCGTACGGGTGTCAATGCCGGTATCGATGTCGATGCCTTCGCACCCCGCCTGTCGTTCTTCTGGGCTATCGGCATGAACCACTTCATGGAGATTGCCAAGATGCGTGCAGGCCGTCTGCTATGGGCTAAGATTGTGAAGTCGTTCGGCGCCAAGAACCCCAAGTCACTGGCTCTGCGTACTCACTCACAGACCTCTGGCTGGTCGCTCACCGAGCAGGATCCCTTCAACAACGTAGGCCGCACCTGCATCGAGGCTATGGCTGCCGTGCTGGGTCACACTCAGTCGCTGCATACCAACGCGCTTGATGAGGCTATCGCCTTGCCTACCGATTTCTCGGCTCGTATCGCTCGTAACACGCAGATCTACATCCAAAACGAGACCAAGGTCTGCAAGCAGATTGACCCATGGGCTGGTAGCTACTATGTAGAGACCCTGACCAACGAGTTGGTTCACAAGGCATGGGAGCACATCCAGGAGATTGAGAAGCTGGGTGGTATGGCCAAGGCTATCGAGACAGGTCTGCCCAAGATGCGTATCGAGGAGGCAGCAGCCCGTACCCAGGCTCGTATCGACTCTGGTGTTCAGACTATTGTGGGTACCAACAAGTATCGTCTGGAACACGAGGATCCAATCGATATCCTCGAGGTTGACAACACCGCTGTTCGTAAGCAGCAGGAAGAGAGTCTGGCTCAGGTTCGCGCTTCTCGCGATGAGGCTGCTTGTCAGGCTGCCCTTAAGGCAATTACTGAGTGTGTTCGAGATTTCAAGGAAGGTCGCAAGTCAGAAAACAACCTGCTCGACCTGGCAGTCAAGGCTGCTCAGTTGCGTTGTACGTTAGGAGAAATTTCAGATGCCTGCGAAGAAATTGTAGGCCGTTATAAAGCAGTAATCAGAACTATTTCAGGCGTGTACAGTTCAGAAAGCAAAAACGACTCCGACTTTGAGAAAGCCTGCGAGTTGACAGAGAAGTTTGCAAAGAAGGAAGGTCGTCGTCCCCGTATCTTCGTTGCCAAGATGGGTCAGGACGGTCACGACCGTGGTGCTAAGGTTGTAGCTACGGGTTATGCCGACTGCGGATTCGACGTTGATATGGGTCCGTTGTTCCAGACTCCTGCTGAGGCTGCCCGTGAGGCTGTCGAGAACGATGTCCACATTGTGGGTGCATCGTCATTGGCCGCTGGTCATAAGACTCTTATACCGCAGCTTATTGAAGAGCTGAAGAAGTTGGGTCGTGAGGACATCATGGTCATTGCCGGCGGTGTCATTCCTGCCCAGGACTACGATTTCCTCTATAAGGCTGGTGTTGCTGCCATCTTTGGTCCTGGTACCAGTGTGGCTAAGGCTGCTGTTGAGATGATGAAGATTCTACTTGACGAAGAGTAGTCTCTGCCTTGTTATTTATAATAATCCCCAGCCACTAGACGATGGCTGGGGATTTTGTTCTACTTGAACTTGACACCCATGTTATATAGGATGAACAAGTAGATATCAGCCTGTTCCTCGAGGACTTTAGCTAACGGCTTTCCTCCGCCATGTCCTGCTTTCGTGTCAATGCGAATCAGTACGGGATTGGAGCCAGCGTTACACTCTTGGAGCGTAGCAGCAAACTTGAACGAGTGGGCAGGAACAACACGGTCGTCGTGGTCTGCAGTAGTGACGAGGGTGGCAGGGTATTTTGTTCCAGGCTTCAGGTTGTGGAGCGGGGAATAGCCACGCAGGTATTCAAACATCTCCTTCGAGTCTTCGCTGGTACCATAGTCTGATGCCCAGTTCCAGCCAATGGTGAATTTGTGGTAGCGGAGCATGTCCATGACACCCACCTGCGGAATGGCCACGCGGAATAGCTCAGGGCGCTGTGTCATACAAGCTCCCACCAGCAAACCGCCGTTGCTACCGCCAACAATGGCTATCTTGTCGCTACAGGTATATTTCTCGCTGATGAGCCATTCTGCCGCACCGATAAAGTCGTCGAATACGTTCTGCTTATTCATCTTGGTACCGGCCTGATGCCATTCTTCACCATATTCGCCGCCCCCGCGCAGGGTTACTTGTGCATAGATTCCCCCCTGCTCCAGGAATGGAATGCGTATGGCAGAGAAGCTCGGCCCCAGCGAGACGTTGAAACCACCATAGCCATACAGATAGACAGGATTCTTTCCATTGCGTTTCATACCTTTTTTATACGTCAGGAACATGGGGATGCGTGTTCCGTCCTTGCTGGTGAAGAACACTTGCTCCGAGGTATAGTCGTCCTGACGGAACTTGACCTTTGGCTGGGCATAGAGCGTGCTCTGACCTGTCCCCATGTTGTACTGGTAGACGGTTCCAGGGACGGTGAACGACGTGAAGGTGTAGAAGCATTCAGGCTCTTTCTTGTCTCCTGTAAAGCTGACGCTACCCACAGAGGGTAGCATCACCTCCTTGAGCATCTTGCCGTCCAGACCGTAGATGAAAGCGTGGTCGGAAGCATCCTGGTTGTAGGTCAGAATCAGTTGCCGGTTGATGACGTCGACGTCGCTCAGTACCGCTTTCTGCTCGCCAATCAACTCCTGCCAGTTGTCCAGGCCCGGCCGATGGATGTCGGTCACCATGATGCGGCATTTGGGGGCACCATAGTTGGTCATTAGGTAAATTTTGTCACCGTCCTGGTATACGGGATAGTAATAATAGTCCATGTCCAATGTCATTTGGATGAATTGCGATTCGGGGATACGCAGGTCGCGCACGAAGAGGTTGTTGCCGGCTCCTGCACCACTCTCGTAGAGGAACATCATCGTCTCCTCTTCGTTGACGGAGCAGTTGTAGAACCGCTTGGGATAGGCCGGATTCTGGTAGAACAGAACGTCCTCGTTTTGTGGGGTACCTATCTTGTGATAGTAAATCTTGTGGCCGTCATTGACGTTAGAGAATTCCTTACCCTTCACAGGGGCATCGTAGGCACTATAGTAGAAACCATCCCCTTGCCAGGCTGCATCTGTGAACTTAGCCCACATGATGTGGTCTTGGGTCTGTTGGCCAGTTTTCAGGTCAATGACAAAGATCTCTTCCCAGTCACTTCCGCTTCGCGAGATGGTGTAAGCTGCCCAGCGGCCGTTGTTCGAGAAGTAGACGCCTTTCAGTGCCACCGTACCGTCGGTGCTCAGCTCATTAGGATCGAGGAATACGCGTGGCTCACCGCCAAGTTGGTCCATGACGTAAAGCACGCTCTGGTTCTGCAGACCGTTGTTCTTGTAGAAATACCATTTCCCATGACGCTTGCGAGGGGCGCTTATCTTTTCGTAGTTAGCCAGTCCCGTCAGGCGTTTCAGCAGTTTCTCGCGGAAAGGAATCCGGCTGAGGTATTCATTTGTCACGCGGTTCTCGGCCTCCACCCAGGCTGCTGTCTGGGCACTGGTGTCGTTCTCCAGGCCGCGATAGGGGTCGCTAACCAGAGTGCCGAAGTAGTTGTCCTTCACGTCTTGTTTCGCAAAACTGGGATAGTGCAGGCTTTGTGCCTGAATCTGTGCTGTGGCCAAAGTTGCCATGAACATAAGAAGTTGTTTTTTCATTGTCTTGGGTTTTTATTGTTTGCAAAGATACGAATAAGTGAGCGAAATGCCAAATTTTTTTGGCATTTCCGAACGAGAGTATTTTCGAGCAACGCTCAATGATACGAAAAAAAGGAAAATAGCTGGAGTTCGTAATAAAAATATGGCTGTTCGCTGAAAATCCTTAGAAGGAGGTTAAACTTTTGCTATCTTTGTAACGTCATAAAGACGACAACAGATTCAACATAGTAGTTTTACATTTAACAAAAAACGTATGAAAAAGATTGTTTTAACAATGGTAGCCCTTCTGTCGATGACGGCAGCTATGGCACAAGACAACAGTGGTGAACGTAAGGCTCCCAAGCAGCCTTCAGTAGAGGAGATGACCAACCGCATGGCCGAGCGCCTCAACCTGACTGACGAGCAGAAGACCAAGGTTCTCGCACTGAACAAGGAGTATCAGGATTTGCTTAAGGACTTCCGCCCTCACCGTGGCCCTCGTCCTGATGGTCAGCCTGGCGCTGGTCCTCGTGGTGGTCAGAAAGACGCTGCCCCTCGTCCTGACGGTCAGACAGGCGCTACCCCACAGGATGGCGGTCAGAAGGGCAAACGTCCGGAAATGACTGAAGAACAGAAGGCCAAGATGAAGGAATTCCAGGCCAAGCGTGAGGAGTACGACGGGAAGATGAAGCAAATCCTCAATGACGACCAGTACCAGAACTGGAAGAAGATGCAGGCTCATCGTGGCCGTCCTGGTGGTTCTCGCGACGGCAGACGTCCTGAAAAGCCTCAGGAGAATTGATTCATTGATTCGTACATTTTGACAGGAAAGAAAAAGGATGAGCCCGACGACAGGTTCATCCTTTTTCTTGGTGATGGGGTAGGGACGATCGGGCTCGAACCGATGACCTCTGCAATGTGACTGCAGCGCTCTAAACCAACTGGGCTACGCCCCTGTATCACCAAATCGGGTGCAAAGATACGAATTAGCAGGCAAAAAACAAAGGAAATCGGTAATTATTTTCGATTTTTTTCTGCCATTGCCTGCTTTTTTCCTTAATTGATCAGGAATACCTTTGTCAGTCCGTTGTATGTAGCCTTGACGGTGGCACGTCCGTCGACGATGTTGCCGATTTCGAATTTCACGTTCGGATCAGTGGCTGTACACTCTATCTTGCTGTTCTTATCTCCAATCTTTCCGTATACCTGGTAGCGTGTAGCGTCGGTATAGCCATTGAGGTTGGTGAATCGGATGGGTGTCGACGGAATGACCAGCTGCTGGCCGTCGATAGCGATGGATACCTGTGGCACGACGGGAGCCTCGAACTTCTCGCCGGCTTTGGCAAATCCGATGCCGTGGAGATCGAAGAGTCCTTGCGGACGCTGCGGACCGCGCTGACCTCCCCAGCGAGGACGCTCCGGAGCCTTGACTTCAGGACCTTCTGCCACCAGATAGATGGCATGCTTGCCGGAGAGACCTTCGACGGCGGGAACAGATGCCTGATACATTTTGGCTGTCTTGGACGCATCGGCGGGGATGTCGAAGACGGCAATCTCGTCACCCTTCCACGGATTGTCCAGACGTACGTGAATCTTGAAGGCACCATGTCCGCCGGGGGTCAGATTCAGGTAGAGCGTTGCACCGTCGCCCTTTTGGATGCCGGTGAATGCCTTGATGCCCTTGGTGTCGGACACCAGTCCGCCGAAGCCGAAAGACTTGAAGCCGACGATGCCGCCATTGGTCACGCCAGCCAGGTCCATCGAGTTGTTCCAGATGTCGTGGTTGTCCTGCATCCATTCGTTGCTGTTGGTGCCGCCAGCCATGAAGCAAGCGATGCCGGCTGAATAGTAATGATAGGGTGGGAGACCGTAGATATGGAATCCCTCCGACGTCACCTCGGCACCTGTATATTCCGTGCCGTCGCTGGCCTTGGCAGTCCAGATGTTGTTGCCCACCTTGTCGGTATAGGGGTTGTAGCCGGTGATTTTCACCACGCCGCCGTCAGCTACCTTCTTCTTGTCGCAGATGATTTTGATGGGAGCCACCATGGCCTGACGGGCGAAGCCGAAGCCGCGCGGCGGACGGTGGTAGAACACATACCACTGGCCGTTGATTTCCTGGATGGACCCGTGCGTGTTGTGTCCGGCATTGGTGGTCATCAGGTGCGAGCCGTCCTCGTTGGGTACCACGCCGCGTGAGTCAACCAGCACGCCGCCGGCACGCCACGGTCCCAGCGGGGAGTCGCCGAAAGCATAGCGCAGGGCGGAGTTGGTGTTGCCCAGTCCGTATTCCTTGCCGCTATAGCCTGAGAATACCATGACGTACTTGTTGCCGACCTGACGGATGCTGCTGGCCTCGAAGAAATTGAAGTCGAGCGGGTTCTGTCCCTTGTACAGGGCCTTGTACTCCGTAACGTTCTTGTCCAACAGCTTGCCGTCGGCACTACTGGCGGGGATGAAGGGGTCGATCAGCTCCGTGCCCTCGCGCTTCGAGTACATGGTGTTCTGGTCGAGCTCGCAGGCCGTGGAGTGCTGGAAACCGTAGAAGACGTAGGCGCGGAAGCCCTTGTCGTAGTCGGGGTCCTTCTTGTTGGTGATGGTCTCGATGAATACCGACGGGTCGAAGTCAATCAGCGAGCCAGGCAGGCACTTGCGCCCGTCAGCCGTCAGGTTGATGGGAGTGAACGGGCCGTTGGGTCGGTCGCCCTTGCAGACCATGGGCACGCGCTGCCAGCCGCGGGAGTGGGGGTACAGGTAGTATGTCTTCTTGCCCGTGGCCTTGTCCTTCACCTCCACCAGGTCGGGGGCGAACATCGTGTCCCACTGGCCGTCGACGTACCATGTGAAGATGGGACCTTCGTCGCGCCACTGGCTCAGGTCCTCCACTGGTGCCGACCACATGCGGATGTCGCTTCCGCAGTAGGCAGAGTAGTTGGTGTCGTGCGAGCCGATGATGTAGGCACGCAGCTTGCCGGGATTGTCAGGGTCCTCGAAAACGCGGGGCTCGCCGTCGGGCAGATGCTCCCACAACGGCAGATACGGGTTCTGCGACTTGGCCGAAATCACGGCCAGCAGAAACAGAGGGAGAAGAAATAGTCTTTTCATATTGTTGGTTATTAATTGTTGATTGTTGCGCAAAGATAGCAAAAAATGCGGATTCCTGCAATGCCTTCGAGGAAAATAATAGCTCTTTGCAACATCATCGAAAGAATTTGTCGCAAATCCCATGCTTCTATAGTTTTATAGAAAGCATATCGCTTAGGCATCCCGATGACTTTATAACTTATTATATATTTGTCCTCGCCCGGCGAAACTTTTTAACCACTTTGTTTGGAAATCCCGGAAAGTCTTCGTACCTTTTCGCTTCGCGAGAAGTCACTTTCGTTGACATTTGTCGACCTCAAACGCTCGGCCATTCATGCAAGCATGATGGCACTTACTGCTCTTTCGGTTCGAAAATGAAAAGAAAAACTGTTTTTCCTTTTGCATTTTGCTCACTTATTCGTAACTTTGCGTCATCAAGTTAAGCATTATGAAGAAAATCCTTTTTATTGTCGGTTCGCTGAGGGAAGGTTCCTTCAACCGGCAGCTGGCCCGCGAGGCTGAGCAGATGATTGGCGCACGCGCCGAAGTGACTTACCTGGACTATAAGGATGTGCCGCTGATGAATCAGGACATCGAGTTCCCTGAGCCTGAGGCTGTGGGCCGCCTGCGTGCCGCAGTGAAGGAGGCTGACGCGATTTGGGTGTTCACGCCGGAGTATAATTTCAGCTATCCCGGCCATGTGAAGAACCTTTTCGACTGGCTGTCGCGCCCGTTGGTGGCTGGCGACTATGAGACACCTACCGTCATTAACGGCAAGAAGGTGGCGCTGAGTGGTGCTGGCGGCAAGATGGCTACGGCGAAATGCCGCGAGAAGCTAACGGAGCTGCTCACGTTTATCAAGGCCGACGTGATGGAGCAGCAGACGGGCATCGTGCTGAACATGGAGGCCTGGACGGAGGGGCGCATGATTCTCAGCGATGAGCAGAAGACGGCGCTGAGCAATCAGGTTGAGGCCTTCCTGAAGTACGTTTGACGGCTCTATGAAGTGGGAATTGCCAAATAATGGGTAAAGAATGTTAAATATTCGCAGGTGTCCCGACTTTTGGGGCACCTTTGCTTTATCTTTGCAGCCATGTTGACAGAAAAGACGATGGAGAAGCTGCGGATACTTGCGGAGTCGGCGAAGTACGACGTGTCGTGCTCGTCGAGCGGCACCGTGCGCAAAGGCAAGCAGGGCATGGTAGGCTCGACGGTTGGCGGCGTGGGCATCTGTCACTCGTTCGCCGACGACGGACGCTGCATCTCGCTGCTGAAGGTGATGCTCACCAACTACTGCATGTTCGACTGTGCCTACTGCATCAACCGCCGATCGAACGACATCAAGCGGGCGACGCTTAGCGTCAGCGAGCTGGAGGAGATTACGATGGAGTTCTATCGCCGCAACTACATCGAGGGCTTGTTCCTGTCCAGCGGCGTGGTGCGCAATCCTGACTATACGATGGAGCGACTGACAGCCATTGCCCGCGACCTCCGCACGGTGCATCGCTTCAACGGCTACATTCATCTGAAGAGCATCCCTGGCTGTTCGCAGGAACTGCTGAACGAGGCCGGACGCTATGCCGACCGCATGAGCGTGAACATCGAAATCCCCAAGGAGGAGTCGCTGAAGCTCCTCGCTCCCGAGAAGGACCACCAGAGCGTGTTCCAGCCCATGCGCCTCATCCAGCAGGGCGTACTCGAAAACAAAGAAGACCGCAAGAAATATCGCCATGCGCCGAGATTTGTGCCGGCTGGACAATCGACGCAGATGATAGTCGGAGCGACGAAGGAGAGCGACCGCGATATTCTCCAGATGTCATCCATGCTCTACGGTCAGCCCACCATGCGACGCGTCTACTATTCTGGCTATGTCAGCGTGAATACCTACGACCCGCGTCTGCCCATCCTCAAGCAGCCGCCACTGGTCCGTGAGAACAGACTCTATCAGGCTGACTGGCTCTTGCGGTTCTATCACTTCAAGGTAGAGGAAATCGTGGATGACCAGCATACAAACCTTGACCTCGAAGTTGATCCGAAGCTCGCCTGGGCATTGCGCCATCCCGAGGCATTCCCTGTCGACATTAACACCGCTGACTATGAGCAGCTGTTGCGTGTACCAGGCCTCGGCACCAAGTCCGCCTGGCTCATCGTCAACTCGCGACGTTTCAACCGTCTGACGTCCTACGACCTGCGCAAGATGGGCGTGGTGATGAAGAAGGCGAAGTATTTCATTACCTGCAACGAACTGACCTCGCAGTTCTCGCAGCCCATTGTCGGCGTCAATGAACTGCGTCCGGAACGCCTGCGCCCCCTGCTTATCAGCAAAGCACAACAAAAGCGCGCGGCTGCCGAACAGCAGCTCTCCTTCGATTTCAAGGACGATACCTATTAGAAACCTTCTATCTGCTTGAACTTTTTCCAGCCTTTGTCCTTCTTGTAAAGATCCTCACTTCCAGAAGGTACACGCAGGATGGTTGCTTTGGTGTTGGCGAGATTCTTTGTCTCCGGGGGAGTTTGCCAGAAGACGGTCACCGTCTTCAGGTTCTTGCAGCCGTAGAGCATCTTGTGGCCGATGGTCGTCACGGACTGCGGGAATTCAAACGATTCGAGTGATGAGCAGTCCCTGAAGCACTCGTCGCCAAAGGTAGAGAGTGGTGATAACTTGACGATTTTCAGAGCCTTGCATTCATTGAAGGCTTCCTTCCCGATGTTCTGGACGCTCTGCGGAAATTCGACAGCCTCCAGGCTCTCACAGTCCTTGAAGGCGGCATTGTCGACGCTCTTCAGGTTCTTCGGCAGTTCGATGGTGGCCAGGGCCTTGCAACCCTCAAACATACACGTCGGGATTTTCTCAAGCATGGGCAGCTTGATCTGGCTCAGGTGTTCGCAATGGAAGAACACAGCTTCGCCCAGTTCCTTGACGCTGGGGAGGGTAATGCTTCGCAGGCCGGTCTCCTGGAAGGCTGATTTGCCAATGGTCTGCAACGTCGCAGGAAGGTCAATCTTGAGCATATTCGAGCAGTTGACGAAGGCGCCTTCACCAATCTTGGTTAGGGATTGGGGACACTGCACCTCGGTAATCTTCTCACAGGCTGAGAATGCATAATTTCCGATGGCCGTGATGCCTTCGGGTATCTTGTACGTGCCGGCCGTCATGACTGGAACGCGGACGATGACTGTCTTCTGCTTATTGACCAAAACATCGCCTATTTTGCTATAATATCTGTTTTGCGCGGAAACGCTGATGTCCTTCAGATTCCTGCAGCCCTCGAAAGCCCGTGCGTCGATGTCCTGCATACCGTCGGGAATGTCGATGAACTCGATGGCTGTGCCGCTGAAGGCCTCCGCGCCGATGTGCTTCACGTTAGCAGGGATATGGATTTTTGCGAGGCCAGTGTTCCTGAAGGCTGTGTTGCCGATATTCTCCAGAGCGTCGGGCAGTAGGACACGCTGAAGCTTCCTGCAATCCTCAAAACAACCGTTGCCAATCGTCTTCAGCGACTTCGAGAAGTCCACATCCATCAGCGACGTGCAGCCTTTGAAGGCAAGGGAACCCAGGGTATTCACGCTCGAGGGCATCTGTACCTCACTGAGATTCTGACAGTCCCTGAATGCTTCATCGTCGACTCTTTGGGTATTTGCCGGTAAAATAATGGTACGCAACAGCGAGCAGTTACTCAGAAAATGGTCTGGGATATAGGAACCGGGGCTTCTTCCCAAAAGACCACGAACGGGTATGGTGGCATCCGTCAGGTCAAGGTCGAAGAACGGATCGAGCCGATTCCCCGTTGTGTCTCTCACCGATGTCCTGACAGCGAGTTTCCTCAGAAACTTCAGGTCATCGTTCGACAGTTCGCCCTTCACTTTCATCCGCCTGATGGCCTGCACCATCTTCTCAGGTATCTTTGACTGTAGTTCCCCTGGGTGGCTTACAACGACGTACACGCCATCGGGCATTTTGATTTCCAGACCATTCGTCTGGGCATCAACGTTAAGAAACAGTAACATCAATGCTACCAAAGCTAAGGTTTTTTTCGATTTGATTAATAAGTAATTCATATTCCAAATAATGATTGATTTGATTTCAAGTCGCAAAGATAATAAAAAAAGAAATAAAGAAAGAATGAAAAGAATAATAAAAACTATTTTTCCTTTGTTTTTTGCTCACTTAATCGTATCTTTGTGCCCAATTATGACTGTGTATGTGTTTGATGGAACGATGGATGGTCTGCTGACGGCGGTGTTCGATGCATTTGCGCTGAAGGAACAGCCAGAACAGTTGCTCGCAGAGGGCGATGTGCTGCCGTTGTTCTGCGACAATACCTATCACGTGACGACGGACGAGGAAAAAGCGCGACGGGTATGGGCGGGCCTGGAGAAACGCCTGTCGCGCGAGGCATTGAGACTGATTTCTGTCAGCTGGCTGTCGGAACAGAGGGAGCTGAACCAGCCGCTGTTCCAATATATCTGTAAGGTGTTCCGTCAACCCGTTGGTGATGGCAGGTCCTCAACGATGAGCATCGAACGCAACTTTGCCGACCCTGACGTGCTGGCGGTGACGAACATCGCCCGCCGCGTGCTGCACGAGCAGTTGAGGATGAAGCAGTTTATCCGTTTCCAAAAAGCGAAGGATGGTACGTATCTCGCTGTCGTTTCGCCTGACCACAACGTGTTGCCCCTCATTACCGCCCACTTCCAGGACCGCTTCAACGACCAACCGTGGCTGATATACGATGTCAAGCGGCACTACGGATACTATTATGATGGAGGTACGGGGGTGCCAGGGCGCGAAAGTACGGGAGTTATCCGCGTCACTTTTGAAAACGAAGCCGCCGTACCTTTCGATTTGAGCAACGGCAAGCTCGATGCCGACGTGCTGAGCGACAACGACCAGCTGTTCCAGGATCTGTGGCGCACCTACTTTAAGGCCATCTGTATCAAGGAGCGCATGAACCCCCGCAAGCAACTGAACGACATGCCCCGCCGCTACTGGAAGTATATGACGGAAAAGAACGGATAGAAATCAGGGGAAGCTATTATTCTCGATTCCCCATCAGCAGGCGATAAAGTGTCTGGCTGAACTCGTGTTGTGGGCTGTCGCTGGCGTAATCCCAATACATGCCGCCTCTCAACTTCTGTTCGATGATATACTGGCATTTGGCCGTTAGTGACTTCACATTCTCATCGCCCCACACGAATTTACCTTCTGCATTGACAATATATGGCACCTGACTCTCTTCGCTCCAAAGCCGCTGGTAGCCCTCAGGCAGAACTCCTGTCTCCAGAAAAGCCTTCACTCCGGCATCTTCTCGGTCGCCCTTGCCATAGAAGGGTACCCCCATTACCAACTTCTCCTTCGGCACACCAGCCTTCAAATGAGCCTCTACCGCTTCGCTCGAAGTGCAATCGCCTGAGATCTCCGAGAGATAGAGGGCCGCATGGTGAGCTTTAAGCGGATCGCTCATGTCGTACGCCATCACGTTTACGAAGTCCAGGCAGTCAATGATGTCCTTGAAGTCGATATACTGGGTCTCGCTTGCCGTTGCTGCCGTCAGAAGTCTTCCTTTCGGAAGTGCTTTGCGTAAGTCATGCATCAGCAATGTGAAGTTGGCTGTGTCGTCGGGCGAGGAAGAGATGCCTGCGGTGCTCTGCGTGGGGTATTCCCAGTCGATGTCGATACCATCAAGTCCATATGCTTCCACCACATTCTTGCATTCATTGGCAAACGACTCGCGATTGGCTTTCTGGGAAGCCATCTCGCTGAAGCGTCCGCTGCCCCATCCGCCTATAGACAGAAGTACCTTCAGCTTCGGATTCTTTTCTTTCAGGCTTACAATCATCTTCAGACGCTCCGGATTGTCGATAATAACCCCGTTAAACGATTCGTTTACATGTCCGAAGGCGTAGTTGATGTGACTCATCACGAACGGATCAGGCTCCTCGTCAGTCCACGAGGTCACATAGGCCACGATAAGCCTTTGCGTTTTCTGGGCCAGGCTCTTTGTCGTGCATATCAGTCCCAGCATTGACAGGAGCAGAATCCTGTAGGCGAGAATTCGAATGAGCCGTTTTGCATGAACTGTTTTTTTCATCGTCATACAATATCATTTCTAAAACCGAAATTATGTCGCAAAGATACGAATTATTTTCGTTCGTATATATTAAATTTCTTACAAAATTACATTTTAATTTCAAAATTAGCATGATTCAGTCAAATTGAAAAATTAAAATCTAAAAATACGGCAGTTTTACAGCGAAATAAAATGGGACTGGAATTACCACTCAAATTGCTGCTGAACCTCGAAAAACTTGATTTTGCGTTTTACCCATCACCCTACACTTTGGATGCTTGGAATGCCGATGTACAAAGGCTTTAAGAGGGGTGTAGGGTGGAGGGCACCCTACACTGACCCTTACCTCACCCTACACTCAGACGTCATTACTAAAGGTTAAGCAGGATACTGAAAAGAAGCTAGCGGACAGGGAAAGCCAAGCTCGCTGTTTTCCGTAAAGAGCGAACTCTGATTCCGTAGGCTGCGAACTCTCAGTCTGTGCCCGTCGGACTGATGGTTTGTATGAATAGCATCGTTTGCCAGTATTAATGTCTACTTGGCTTTGGTAGTGATACCTGAATGGAAGAGTGTAGGGTCAGTGAGGGGTGAGTGTAGGGTCAAGACCACCCTACACTCCTTTTAAAGCTTTTTGTGCATCGGCGTTTCAGCCTGCCAGAGTGTAGGGTGTAGGCTCCAATTGTCCGAAGCAATTAAAAAAATTTTAATTCCGTCGGAAAAATGGGATGAACAGGGTGTTCTGCTGTATAATCTGGATGCGATTATGAGAAATTTTGGAGGATTCAAGACCAGACATTTCTCTCGGACTTTGACAAACTGATAGAAGATTTAGGCAAATAAGAAGATTATTGTGAGCCCGTTGGAATTGACTTCATCGATCCCTGTAGGCTGGCGCTAGCCTCTATCTCGATAGTGCTGCGGCTATCGATTATCTGACAGACGAGCCACAGCCTCCGATTGCATGCGATGGCATGCAATCGCATCCGAACGCATGCCATAATGATAATAATAGTGATAATGACAATAAGACTGACAATGATGATAACGCTGACGCTCTTATCATCAGTAACGCGAGTGTGACGGATTATTCTTTCGAAACAGTCTGGAAGATGTATGGGAAGCCTGTTGGAAATGTTGAAGCCCTGAAAGCTAAATGGTATTCCCTGTCTGCCAAGAATAAGGATAATATCCTTGACTACATCCCTCGCTACGTCGCTTCCACACCAGAGATCAGATACAGAAAGAACTTTGAAAACTTCCTCTCAGAGCGATACTGGGAGACTCACCCATTAAACACCATTCAAAATGAAACAACTAGAAACACTTACCCAGCTATTAACGAAACGGAAAGAAGAAAATGGGTCGTATATAACAACGCAATCAAAGCAATTGCAGATCTCAACGTTGCCGCAGGAACAACAACTATCCCAGCAGAGACAGTGGTTGCTACAGTGATTTCCGACAGTTGAATACTTCTTTGGCATTTTTAGTCCACAAAGGCAATTGCTCATATGCCAGGATCCAACATATTGCTTCTTTGGCCCCTCGCCGACGCTGATAGAGGTAGATATCGTGTATGGCCCGTTCACTTCTGCTAAGTGGCTTGTGCCATTGATTGCAGATGCCAGTCTGAGTTGTGGATTGAAGGAAGACGTGACAGATAATTAACTTCAGTTCACGGCAATGGCAATCTACAGCAGATACCGTTGGCTAAAGGCTAGCGAGTTCATGTTGTTCTTCTTCAATTTCAAAGCAGGATTCTATGAACGGTTCTATAGCTACTTCGATACGCAGACTATCATTAGAGGCATAAAGACCTTTATCGAAGAACGAGCATTGACTATCGCAGCGCATGAGCGAAATTTGTGATTTTCTGTTGCCCTTTGGACGCTTAAACAGTGAACTATACCTTGTTAAGGAACCAGATAACCCCAAGGATGAATTAGCCATTGCTGCATATCTTGATAACAGACGTATCGGATATGTTTCTGCTGATGATAATTGCAAGGTTTGGATGTTCTTGTCAGACGAGAGAACGCCCTGTAAAGTTATACAGAAGTACGAAGCCAGCTTTAAGGTCTCTTTAGAGAATCCCAGACCGCTATTCGGGAGCATGGCGTTTGAAGATATATACAAAGATAAGGACGGATGGGTAGAAAAGAATCGTCCTATTATGGAAGTTCCTTTCTTAACGGATGCGGAAGATAACGCCTATGACTGGTACAGGGATATCGTTGTCATAAGAGATTTCGAAGAATTTATTCCTGACTTCAGAAGAAAGTTGGCGGCTAAAATGATTGTGTTCTTTGCGAGAGAGAATTCTCAGGGAAATTATCGATATTATATACCATACATAAATGCTGGTGTAGCTGTTGTAGAGGATGAAATGATAAAAGAATTTATCGATAAGGATGGTTTTGTTATTGCCATACCAGAAATGTCATCGAAGACATATCCTGGCGGAATTCACATTCGTCTTAACATTGCAAGACTTCATCCCAATAATCATTTAATCACTAGTGTCTCTTAAAATTGTTTAAATTCAAAATTAAATAGTTCATGCACAACATTTTAGCTCTCCGACACCCTGTCCGGGTTTTGAAATGCATACCTTTGCATCCGATTCAAAATAGGAGCAGATATGCATATTGGA
>JAFVGN010000053.1 GCA_017474925.1 Prevotella sp.
CCGCAAGCTCGTCCTTGAGAACCTGCCAGACTTCAGCAGCATGCTGATGTCGAAGGAATACAAGATGAGCCAGAAGGATTTCGACTTGTGTGTCCTGTTCCGCCTTGGCTTCAAGTCCAAAGAGGTAAGCAACATGCTGGGTCTAACCCAGGGAAGAGTGTCCCAAATCTGCACAAAACTACTCCGTGATGTCTTTAAGAAGGACGAGGGCGGAGCCGCAGAATTAATCAATATTCTCCACGAATGGTGCTAAAAACCGCGTATTTGTATTTTTTAACGAAATCACCAACTCGTTTATTA
This sequence comes from Prevotella sp., assembly GCA_017474925.1. GTDB lineage: Bacteria > Bacteroidota > Bacteroidia > Bacteroidales > Bacteroidaceae > Prevotella. The sequence continues at coordinate 301 of JAFVGN010000053.1, forward strand.
CAAGTGGTTTACAAAGAAAACTAAACTTTCACTAAAGTCTTTTTCCTCCAAATATTTGGTTCGACGTGGAATTCTTTATAAATTTGCGGTTGCAAGTTCTATAACTACTCCGTTTCGTTATTTCAATCATGAAGAAAAATAAATGAAGATATGAAAAAAGGTATTTTGCTGTTTCTGATTATTCTACTGCCTATTGCTGCAGATGCTTTTACAGGTATTGTGGAGATTAATGGTATCTGGTACCAGGTAAACACCGACAGACAAGAAGCAGAAGTGTTTCCGAGGCAAGACGGAAAACAATATGAAGGTGAAATCGTCATTCCTACCATCGTCGAATACAATGGCACATCTTGTCATGTGACGAAAATACAAGACCATGCTTTCGCTACCGCCAGTCACCTCACTTCTATTACCATTCCTAATAGCATTAATTCTATTTCTGTAGGTGCATTCTATGGCTGTACTGGACTTACTACTGTAAATTTGGCCGAAGGAATAAGCATTATTGAAGAGCATGCTTTTTCTTATTGCACAAGTCTGTCCTCTATCAATTTACCGTCAAGCATCACTACTATTGGCGAATATGCTTTCTATCATAGTATTTTGCTAACTTCTGAACTACTCCAAACGAAATCATGGCTATTTTTCTTGCTTCATTCGAAACTAAGCCCTATCTTTGCAATAAATTTTTGAATATAATTGACATTTGATTAAGACAATGATGATGAAGAAACAACTGCTTATACTTATTCTGATGATGCTACCATTAGTGGCAAGTGCGCACGACATTGAGGTCAAGAATGCCGACGGCGTTACCATTTATTACAATTACACCAATGATGGTACAGAACTGGCGGTTACTTTCCGTGGTCCATCATACTACACAGACTATCCTGATGAATATATGGGTAAGGTAGTAATTCCCCAGGAAGTAACCTATATGAACAAGACCCTTAAAGTGACCAGCATTGGCGAATATGCTTTCGGCTATTGCACAGAGCTCACCTCCGTGACCATTCCCAACAGCGTGACGAGTATGGGCGAAGGTGTTTTCCACCAGTGCTCTGGTCTAACCTCCGTGACCATCCCCAACAGCGTGACGAGTATGGGCGAAAGTGTTTTCTCTTGTTGTTTTGGCCTAACCTCCGTGACCATCTCCAATGGTGTGACGAGCATCAGTAAGGGTACTTTCGATAATTGCTATCGCCTTACCTCTCTTAACATTCCCAATAGCGTAACGAGCATTGGCGATTATGCTTTCTATGGCTGCTCTAGACTAACCTCCGTGACCATCCCCAACAGTGTGACGAGCATTGGCGATTATGCTTTCGTTGGATGTTCTAGTATTACCACAGTGACCATCCCCAACAGTGTGACGAGCATTGGCGATGGTGCATTCAGGGGTTGTTCTGTCCTTGCCTCCGTTACCATTCCCAACAGTATAACGAGCATCGGCAATTATACTTTCCAAAACTGCTCTGACCTAACCTCAGTCACCATCCCCAACAGCGTGACGAACATTGGTGAATATGTTTTTCAGAACTGCTATAAGCTCAAATCTATCACCATCCCCAACAGCGTGACAAGTTTGGGCAAGAATGCTTTCGATGGCTTAACCCTCTCTACTATTGTTTCACAGATAGAGAATCCATTTGAAATTTATGGTTCGACAGGTGCGACACCGTATTTGAGCATCTTTACAGTTGAAACATTCAACAATGCTACACTGTATGTACCAGAAGGTAGTATCGATAAATACAAAACAACGGAGGGGTGGAAAGACTTTAAAAATATTGTAGAGGGTATTCCTTCTGGAATAAAGGGTATTCTTTTAAATAATGACAAGGATAGTCCTATATATGACATCAATGGTAGAAGATTGGAAGTTCCACAAAGGGGTATCAACATCATTAATGGCAAAAAGGTCGTGAGTAAGTGAGAGAAGAACAAAGCCTGCTTGAGTTCTTCAGTTCCGATCATGGGGTCGCCGATCATGGCTATCTCATGCTGTGGGGAATTGAATAGTTACAAAACTTCTATCTTTGTATTAAAATGTTAATTCACGTAGATCGGGGGACGGTTCTATGATCTGTTATAAATCATTAAAGGTTTACGAAGTATGCTGACATATTACAATAATTATGTACCTTTGGTGCAACTTAAAACAATAAATATGCCCAGACAAGCACGCAAGACAAGCGGCACAGGTATCTACCACGTAATGCTGCGTGGTATTAACCGGCAAGACATCTTTGAGGATGATGAGGACTACATGAAGTTTCTGCAAAGTCTTCATCAGTTGGTGGAATGCTATGACGAGTGCGGCTACAGGATGCGAGCAGGATTCAGACAGCTGGCCCGAATAACGGGCATCAGTTACGGGATTATTCAAAGAGTAGCAACGGATCAGAGAACCGTCCCCTGATCTACGGAGATGTGATTCTTGGTCAAGGTAATATATCTTTGAAAGCAGGATTCACAAAAATTAAAAATTCCACAACAGTGCCATTAGGCACAACACTTAAAATAGAAAATAATTAAAAATAATAAAAATATATAAGAAATTCATTGATTGTAAAAAAACATTCGTATTTTTGTATCAATTATCATTAAATAGTTACAATATTTATGGGAAAGAAAACATTTCTAATGTTGTTGCTTTGCATCTCATGTTCTATACATGCGATATCACAAACGTACTATTATTACTACCAGGGAAGGAAAATTCCTCTAACCCTAAATGAAAACAAAGTATGTATCAGTATTCCCAAAACATGTGAATCAACAAGCGAAAGAATTCAAACAAATGTTCAGATTCTGGTTACGATTAAAAATGAGAATTTTGACATATTTGTAATTACGCAGTCAGATTTTGAGAAGTTAACCTCACTGGATTTTTGGGAAGAAGATGCAAAGTCTGTGATATTATCCTCACTTTATTTTACAGAGAATGACCAAGAGGTTGTTTCAACTCCTTACCTGAATGTACGACTTAAAAAGGAGGAGGATGAAGACTTACTGACCTTATATGCAGAGAAGTATAAACTCAATATTGTTAATAATAGCCCTTTAATGCCTTTATGGTACATCCTGTCTGTCACTCTAGAAAGTGAAAAAAGCCCATTGGAGTGTGCAAATGAAATATTTGAAAGTGGGGATTTTGCAACATCAGTACCAGACCTTGCTTCTATCGCGTCTATAGAGATAGAGTCGACTGTTCCCAACATTACCACTCTGACTACAGGGGAATCATCAGAGATTTACGATCTCCAAGGCCGCCGCATGCAACCTGAAGAGTTACATAAGGGCATCTATATCCAGAACGGAAAGAAGTTTGTTGTAGAATAGGTTCAGGAAACCCAAAATCCTTTCATAGGATCAAAGTGGTCAATTATATTGCATAATAAAAGAGGACATAAAAAACATTATTATGAAAAAGAATGCATTATTATATTTGCATTAAAAATTACAATTTGCTGAAATCATGAAAAGAATACTATCTTTAATTTTGGCTATTGTGCCGTTGATAAATATGGCACAAAGCACAACCAGATTCGTGGAACAGGGTAAGTGCTGGCACATGCACTATTCAGATCCTGAGATGTACCCAGAAGTTGAATATGATTTCACATATTATTTGGATGGCGACACAATAATAGGCGGACAAACCTGTACAAAATTTTATGTAGAGAACCAGCATGGGGATGGTACCGTGGAATATCTTGCTGGGTTTTTCGAAAAGGAAAAGGACAAAGAAGTTTACTTTATACCAAAAGGTAGCGAAAAAGCATTTCTCTTGTATGACTTTAGTGCAGAGGAAGGCAGTTCTGTCGTCATTGATGACTTTATTCATCCTGGCGAATTTACCCAACAAATGAATGTCCAGATATCGGAAAACAAAACATTTCTGGGAGTAAATCGAAATTTCCAGAGAGTATATAGGGAAAAGAATGAAAAACGCTTTCCCTCTGGATGGTGGATTGAAGGTATAGGCAGCGAGCTTGGTCCTATCAATACTTGGGGCTTTGAGGCTGTAGGCTTTCCCTCAATACTTGTCAGTTGCAATGTTGGGGACAAAATCCTGTTTAACATCTCGGCTTTCCGAGAAGCTATAAGACAAGAGTATATGGATCCTCAGACGAAGGTCATCTACACCTATGAGCCTGGTAGCGGGAAGGCAATGGTCAAGAAGGGACGTGTCTATGCACGGGGAGGAGTTGACGAGGAATTGGAAGAGATTCATGAACCTGGCAGCCCTGATGCAACAGGTGATATAACAATACTGAGCAGTTTCACCGTTGACGGGCAAGAATATATAGTTACCCACATTGGTGACCTCGCATTTTATGATTGTGGTAAAATCACCTCCGTGTCTCTTCCTGAGAGTCTGTTATCGATTGGAGGACGTTCTTTTGTTGGCTGCTATTTTACCAATGTTGAGATCCCGAAGTCTGTCACATCAATAGGTGAATGGGCCTTTGAAGAATCGAAATTGGTTTCAGTTGTTTCACACATAGAGGAGCCTTTTATAACTTATGGTTTTGGAGAGTCTAAATCCAAAGCTACACTTTATGTCCCCAAAGGGTGTGAAGCAAGATACAGCGCAACAAAGGGATGGAATATCTTTGCGAAGATTGTGGAAATGGGCACAACAGGCATTCTGTCTCCTGAAAGCAATGGGCAAGAGAATACTAAAGAGTCCGTCTACGACCTTCAGGGCCGCCGCATACAACCAGAAGCATTACATAAGGGCATCTATATCCAGAACGGAAAGAAGTTTGTTGTAGAATAAGATCAGAAAACAAAAATCTTGATGAGAAAAGTGTAGGAAGATGTTTCTTTCGGAGTAATGAAAATTTCTTTCGGAGTAATCGAAATTACTCTCGGAGTATTTTATAACCCTGCCAATTCATCAATAACTGTAGTGTCACACACTACAATGGTTCTGCGTTGCGGAACAAGTGTGCAAAATCCTTAGAATATAGTTCGGAGAGTCCCTTGCGGTTGTCTATGGCCTCGCCAACCACAATCATGGTGGTTAGCGTAAGGTTGTTTTCGTGGACAATCCGTGCCAAATCGTGTAATTGTCCTCGATAGATGCGCTGGTCGGACCATGTTAGATGATAACAGGCGGCAACGGGAGTTTCTGCAGGATATTCCTGTAGTAATTCGCGCTGTACGTCGTCGACGATAGCTGCCGAGAGAAATATGCACATGGTAGACTGGCTTCGGGCCAGCAGATGCAGTTGTTCTCTCTCGGGCATGGGGGTACGGCCTTCTCCACGTGTGAGGATTATGGTTTGGCAGCGACCGGGTATGGTGAATTGTGAACGTAGTTCGGCTGCTGCTGCGAGGAAACTGGAGATGCCAGGCGTGATGTGGTAGGACATTCCCTCTTGGTCGAAGAACGCCATCTGTTCTTGTATAGCTCCGAAGATACAGGGATCGCCTGTGTGAAGTCGGACGATGAAATGATTGAGGTCGTAGTGTTGTTTCATTAGTTGGCACTGCTGTTCGAGTGTCATGTCTGCGCTGCTTCGTACGACGGCTCCCGGTTTGTGGCATTCTGTCAGCGCCTTTGGTACCAGCGAGCCGGCATATAGTATGAGGTCTGCACGCTCAAGCATTCTTCGTCCGCGTACAGAGACCAGATCAGGATCGCCAGGACCGGCACCAACTATCTCAATGTGGCCTTTCTTCAGTCTCAGGTTCTTGTAATCAATGGCAAGTGCCGCCGTCCAGTTCTTGCCTTTAATCTTTGGGACAATCAGTTTTCCGTGATTCGAGCCCAGTATGGCCGCTGCTTCGCAGACACTGGGGGTACCAACATGCTTGGCGACAGTCGTGCTGGGGTTGGGTACATCGACAGTTGCCAATTGTCCAGCCGTGAAGAATTCGACCTTCTCTCCATACTCTATCTCCAGCATTTCCACGAAATCCTCGTCACGCTTGACGTCTATGGTACAATAGTTCCTGGCGCAAGGCAATATACCGTGGAGGGATAATGCATTGTCTATCTCGTCGTAGATGACCTCGTAGTCTTCAGGGTGATGGGACAGTCCAAAGCCTATGGTTCCCACCATTGGTACGAAGTGTAGCACATGCATGTCTTCTGGGCAGGAGTATATGAAGGGTGAGACAATGATGAGCAACGTGTATTTCCCAGTGAAAGCATCGTTGATGTTGTTGATGACGGTGACGTGTTCTGGCATGGTCTTTTCCAGATAGTCTGTACCCTCATCGCAAACATCCATCAGCAATGCGGTTGGCTTGCGGTTGACAAAGTCGAATATGCAATCGTTCATGTCTTCCTTGTCGCTGGCCAAAGGCCAGTTAAACCGCTCTTCAAGTGTATCCAGAGCCCAGAATCCGGCTAAGTCGCTTTGGGTGGTAATAATCTCGCGAGCCCCTATCATACTGGCTACTTGGTGAGTCAGTTCGTTTGCTCCGCCCAAATGTCCGCTCAATACGGAGATGGCGTTGAATCCCATACTGTCGACGCACACTACTGCAGGGTCATCGTGCTTGTCCTTGACGTATGGAGCTATGGTACGAACACAAATGCCCATGGCGCCGATGAAGATAAAAGCGTCGTAATCATTCCATCGTTTTCCTACGTCCTTCCGACTGACTATCTCAGCCACAGGTTTCTCTTTGTCATTGCGATTCGTGCCATGCACATTATTCATAATCATGAAGGCAATATGTTTACCCTCTTCGCTGATTTGTATGATTGCTATTCTCATATCGACTTTAGACTTATATCAGTTTGAAATATTTCAGAGCATTCATGATGCCATCGTCGTCTACGGAGGTTGTCACATAGTCTGCCTGTTGTTTCAGCGAGTCAAGGGCGTTGCCCATTGCAATGCCAATACCTGCCGCCAGTACCATCGAACTGTCGTTCCCACCATCCCCGAAGGCCATTGTGTACTGGGCGTCAAGCCCTTCGTGGGTAGCCATTGTGAGCATTCCCTCGCCCTTGTCGGCTCCCCTGACGGTGATATCTGTAAAGGCAGGGTGCCAACGTCCGGAATTACAACAAGGTATCTTTTCCATCAGTTCGAGTTCGTAGTGCTCGTCAAAGAAAGGAGTCAGCTGAAAGATGCGCTGTTTGAGCACTTCGTCAATAGGCTTAGCTTGGTTAAGGTTCTTGACGGCAAGCTCTACGCGGAAAATTCTGTCCACTTCGCCCTTGGGGTCTAAGACGGCTACGTCGCTCTCTCCCACAACGATTAGTCCGTAGTTCCGTTCTTGTGCATCACGAACCACCTGTCGTACAGCCTCCAGAGGGATATCCTTACAACTCACTACTTTTTTACCGATAAAACACAACGCTCCGTTGATGGTCACATAACCATCAATCAGGTGCTCGATGGCTCCCAGGTTGGTGATGATGATTGGCGGTCGTCCTGTGGCAATGAATACCTTATGTCCATTAGCCTTGGCCTGAGTAAGTGCCAGGATGGTGGAAGCAGGTATTTCATGAGTCCTGAAACTTACCAAGGTTCCATCTATGTCGAAAAACAATGCGTATTTATTCATACTTTTCATGATTACCCATGATAATGGGCCTTAAGAATCTCAATAGGGTTGTAGTCGTTGATTCGAATGCACAGAGGAGGATCTTGCTGAAGGTTCAGTTCTGTGCAGGTTTCGTCCCACAGCTTACGGCTGTTTACTGGTACGTGAGGTGAACTGACACTGTTGAAGACGATGACACCGCCGGAATCCATCACACTCAGCACCTTAGCCACAATTTCTTTCAAATGACCACCATGCCCCCCAATGAACACAGCATCAGGGCAGGGGAGGGTGGTGATGTCTTTTTCGAGGAAGTCGCCCATGTACACGTCAATGCCCGGGGCACCGAAACGGCGCATGTTTTCGTGGATGATGGACTCGCATTCAGGACGTATTTCAAAGCTGCAGATGTGTAGGTGTGGAAACAGTAGTCGGGCTTCGATAGATACGCTGCCAGTACAGAATCCAATATCCCAGAATGTGTTTCTTCGGGAAAGTTCGAGGGCTTGTAGCGTCAGCAGTCTGATGGGCATTTTGGTAATCATTTTCTCACGACCGTTGAGCAGTGAGAAGTCTGCGTCAGGTATGCCGAATGGCCTTGCATCATAGGTGGGGTCATTGGCCGAGGACGCAACGGGAACAGATGGCCCTTTTCTTTTTAGAATAATGCAGTTCGGGTTGCAGAAGTCTTGATGTGAGGCATCTTCAAGTGAGCATGTGGTGACACGTTCCAACGAGGGGTTGCCCAAATGTTCGCCAACAGACATCGTATAACGGGAATAGCCATAGTCGAGCATATGCTGTGCAATGGCAGATGGCGTGTGTTCGCGATCGGTTAGTACACCAATCTTCCCTGCTCGTTCAATCAGCGCCTTGTCAAACTCAGGCCAGGGACGTCCCGTCAACGAGACAATCCGCATGTCGTGATAAGGTATCAGCAACCTGTGGGCAAGTAGTTGCAGTGAGTTAAACGAAGGATAGACCACGATGTCGGCTTGGGGCATCTTTCGTCGGATGGTGTTGGCAAAGCCATAGAAAAGAGGGTCACCGCTGGCGAAGACCACAATCGAGTCGCTATCTGCTACTTGATAGTTCTCAAAGACTGCGTCCAAAGGTGCAGTAATGTCAATCCATCGTGCATCGTCAGGTAACAGCGGAGCCACTATCTCATGATGGCGCTTGCCGCCAGAGAATACCCTTCCCCCCTTGATGATTTCCAATACTTCGGGTGGAAAAAACGGATGGGGATGGTCTGATATGCCAATGACAATGAATCTGTTCATAACTTTCAGCATTTGATGCATTCTACAAATCCCTACCGGGTTTCAGCTGTGCTGCATCGTCGAAGGTGAGAATGGCGTTACAAAGAGTAGCTGCAAGGTTGCTACCCCCCTTTCTGCCCTCAACGATAATCTTTGGAATGTCACGGAAAGGCTTCACCATATGTTTCGATTCACATACGTGTACAAAACCTACGGGGGCAGCAATGATGCCTGCCGGATAAGCTTTGCCCTTACGGATGAGTTCGCATAGCTCCATGAGTGCCGTCGGAGCATTGCCGAAAGCAAAGAGCGCATTGGGGTGTTCCTCTACAGCCAGTCGGATGCCAGCCTGGGTGCGGGTTATGTTTTCCGTGCTTGCCATTTCAGTCACACGAGGGTCGCTGAGGTAGCACTTGGCCTCGATGCCGAGTCGCTGCAAGGCTCCTTTACGGATTCCGCTGGTCACCATCGTTACGTCACTGATGATGGTCTTCAGCGTTCCATTCCTTACCTTATTATATAATATCTCGACAGCTCCGTCATCAGTATGTAGGATATTCTCCATATCGAAGTCTGCGGTAGTATGAATGGCATGAAGCAGAGCCCATTTGTGGTCAAGGGGAATGTCTTTCTGCTTTAGTTCTTTCTCAATCGTTCGGAATGACTCCATCATGATGTTCTGCCCAATCTTCACCCCTTCAGGTTCGCTGTTGCGGTAATAGCCGCGAGGAGTTATCATCCTGCCGTCAGCAATGTACGATTGTGAGTTGCCCACAATGATGACGGTGAACATATCCACCTCTTCCGGATCAAACTGTCCGAGGGTGGTTAACTCTACTTCCTGTCCTTTGCGTCCAGCCTGACGGACATAGCCTACGGGAGTGTCGGCTGAACGTTCCTGTAGGAAGATTTCCTGCAACCGGTAGAGTTGCCAGTATCGTCCGTGCGACTTCGGATTGTATATGGCTGTGACAAAGTCGCCCACAGCAGCAGCCCGAATACGTCGCTCAATCAGCTCCCAAGGTGTCATCAGGTCCGAGAGTGAGATGAGGCATGTGTCGTGACCAATAGGGGCACCGAGCAGCGAGGCAGCCTTCTGAAAGGCGGAAATGCCGGGCAGCACCTCTATTGCGATGTCGGAACACTGCTCTCGTTTCATCTCGTACACGAGCGGTGCCATACCGTAAATACCAGCGTCGCCAGACGAAATAACCACGACGGTCTTGCCCTGCTGGGCTAGTCGGAAAGCCTCCTCGGCCCGCTCGCGTTCGTGCTTCATGCCAGTGTCAATACACTCGCAGTCCTGCTTCAGATAGGGAGTGACGAACTGAAAGTAATATTTGTACCCGATTACCACATCAGCCTCGCCGATTACATGAAGCGCAGCGTGAGTGATGTCTTCCTTGTTGCCAGGACCGATGCCTGCTATGATGATTTTTCCCATATCGATTTTTGTCTGCTTCTGCTATTCCGGAACGTAGATAATCTGTCCGTTTTCCAACTGATAAGCCGTACCGAGTCGTTTCCCCTGTTGTCCGTTAAGGCCTTCCGATTTGCCAGAGGCTTTGTAGGTGTTGATCTCCTTCCCCTCCTTGGTGATGATTTCCATGTTTTCCTTGCCAGGATTCTTGACAACGGTAAAATCCTCCTGCCCGAAAATCTCCGTCATGTTCATGTGTATTACCATCGCCACCATCAATGATACGGCAAAGACCATAGCCACGTCGAAAAGGTTGACCACCACACTCAGTGGATCCCCGTCATCCTCCTGTAGGATATTCAGATTACGTTTCCTTCTCATTGCTCAGCTGATAGATTCGTGAAACATAGTCGAGACGGTTTACATCTTTCGCGTACCAGCGCGACTTGAGTTGTTGGGTGTACAGTCCTACAGCACTAATAACAAGTCCAACGACAGTAGCAGAGAAAACCACCTGCATGTTATAGGCCATCCCCGATATGTCGCCAGTGGACAGTCCGACCAATGCCGGCGACATGGAAATCAGCGTCCCGATGAGTCCCAGTACTGGGCCCAGTTTTGTCAGTAGTCTTGCCAGGTTGACATCCTTTGCAGCCTCCGTCTCGTAGTGGGTGATGATATAGTCAGCGTAAGCCTCGCTGCCAGGATGTGCCAGCAGGTCGGCCAGATATTTTGTCAATAGCGAGTCTGGCTGTTTGGGCAACAAGCTGCGCAAATGGCTGATGCCGTCGGGTTGCAGCTCCTTGATAGCCGTGTCGAGCAGCATGTCGTTCCTGCGACGTGTCATAAACTGACTGTATGTTCCCCCGAGCATCATCAATGCTCGGAAGAAAAAGAAGATGAGCAGGATGATATCAGGTATCAGTAGCGAGTTGGCAATCCCGAAGAGGGCTTTTGATATAAACTCCATATCGTTTTATCTATTAAGTTTCCATTTGAGGCGATGAACAGTCAATCCTACTATGAAGAGTGCTAGAAAAAAACCAAATGATGTCATGAGTGACACCCAGTCCAGCGGTTCCTCTTTAACGACGTAGACCATCTGGCCGTGTGTCGTGGATATTAATCCGAGCATACAGACAAGAACGGTGAGCTGCAGATGCAGTTCCACGCGACTTGACTTGTCAGGGAGGAGCCATCGGATACCCTGGGCCATCAGCGGAAGCAGGACGATAATGGCAGCAGCGAATGTCAGCCCCACCATTCCAAAATCTTTTCCTGTAGTCAAAAAGATGACCTGTGTCAACAGGTAAAACACCACGGGGAACATTAGTAAACTGGCATAAGCATCAAGTAGTTTCATGGATTTCCCGTTTAACCACAAGAGAGAGAAAGCCAGTCCTATAGCCGACTCTATGGTAATAAGTATAGCCAGCGTCTGCAACGTATTCGTGTCTTGAAGATAGTCAGTCAGCTGTGTCTTCGACTGTAATATGACCCAGCGAAGACTCCACCATGCAAAGCCACCCAGAAGCAGACCATACAGCGCCTGTTGCCACCATCGCCATAAACTGAGTTTTGTCACACAGTTCAGCACAATCAAGAGTATCAGTAAATGGATGACCAGTTCCATGAGCATCTTTTTTGTTGACGACTGCAAAGGTACGACATTTTTCCTAAAAAAGTTGCATGTTTTTAAAATATTGTGTACCTTTGCAACCGAATTGGTGATGCATGGGTGTTTCATCTTTGCATGAAAAGGGAATCAGGTGCAAGTCCTGAGCAGTACCCGCTACTGTCATCCTCATTATGGAAAGTCTAGTCAGAGCCACTGAACCACTTTGGGTATGAAAAATGTGTTTGGGAAGGCAGACTTTTCGGGGAGAGCCAGGAAACCTGCCATTCAATTACGAGGCGTATGCTCCGGGAATAGGGCAGAGCTGTTAAGTTATTCATAACGGAAATGGTTAGAAGACTGCTTTGGCTGTCGGTATTTGTGTTGATGCTGATTCCTGTGTATGGACAGAATGGCAAGCAGCATAAGAGCCGGATGAAGGATTCGGTGATGATAGATAATGTAACCATCACCGGCAAATCGAAGACCCAGCGGTTGCGCGAGGGTTCTCTTTCTGTCAATGCTATTGACGTACACTCCATGGTCAGTAGCATCAGCTCGTTGGGGCGGCTCGTCGACCGTACGGCTGGCGTGAAACTGAGGGAAGAAGGCGGCCTGGGGTCTGATTTTGACCTGTCCATTAATGGAATGTCTGGCAATTCTGTTCGTTATTTTATAGATGGTGTTCCCCTTGATACAAAAGGCAGTGACGTTTCACTGGCCAATCTGCCTATAAACCTTATTGACCATATAGAAATATACAAAGGTGTAGTTCCCACATGGCTCAGCAGCGATGCCTTGGGCGGTGCCGTAAATATTGTCACCAACCGTCGGCATACCAATTATCTCGATGCCAGCTACGGCTTTGGTTCCTTTTCTACCCACAAGGGCGACTTGAACGGGCAATATGTCTTTAAGAACGGCCTGACCATTCGTCCAACTTTCGGTATCAGCTATTCGAAGAACAACTACATGATGCGAGGTGTGGAAGTCTGGGACGAGGAGAGTCGGGAGTACATTGAGGTTGATCGTCGCAGATTCCATGACGATTATTTCTCGATGTTGGGACAGTTAGAGGTAGGCTTTACCGACAAATGGTGGGCTGACGAGTTCTTCATTGCAGCCTCCTATAACAAGATGAACAAGGAAATACAGACCGGTCAGATACAGACGAAGGTGATTGGTGAGGCAGAGAGACGTTCCGATGCCTGGAGCCTCTCAGCCAACTACCAGAAACGTCGTTTCCTGCTCGACAATCTGGATGCGAACTTCTCGCTGTCCCACACTTGGGACCATTCTGTCACCGTCGATACTGCCTACCGGAAATACGACTGGAATGGCGACTTTATCAAGAGCTCGCGCAACGAGATTACAGGTCGTGCCCGTTCCATACGCCATTACAAGCGTCCGCTGACCCTCGTCCGTGCCGACTTTGGCTATCATCTTGCCGAGGGCCATTTCCTGAATCTCAGCTATTCGCTCAACCGTACGGGCAACGACCGCTACGACGAGGTGGACAAGTCTTTCGAACCTGCCAACGATGCCTTGGTCAAACATATTGCCGGCTTGTCCTACAATCAGTTTCTCTTCAATGGGAAAATGAGTAATACCTTTTTTCTTAAGGACTATATCAACCATACGAGTATCAATCAGACTGACATCCCCACCGTCACCGGTTCACGCGATGTGGCGGGTTCCCATACTACCAACAACCTTGGCGGTGGCGTCGGACTGCGTTACCAGCCTGTGGGACTCTTTGCCGTCAAGGCCAGCTATGAGCATAGCGTCCGTCTTCCTTTGGCCCGCGAACTGTTGGGCAATGGCACCACGGTCTATGCCAACGTCGCGCTGGAACCCGAGAAGAGCGACAACGTCAACCTCGGTTTCTTTGGTACGCTGAAGAACGATGACCATACATTCTCCTACGAAGTCAACGGATTCCTGCGCTATGTCGACAACTATATCCAGCCACAGGTGTCCGAGAAGGAAGGCATGATGCAATATGTCAATGTGCCTGCCGTCCATATCAAAGGTGTCGAGGGCGAACTGCGCTACGACTGGCAGCAGCGCCTGCAGGTTGTCGGTAACGTGACCTGGGAGGATGCCCGCGACCGTCAGGAGTTCAAGAGCGATGGCAAACCGTCGGTTACCTACAACAACCATGTGCCTAACCGCCCGTGGTTCTATGCCTCGGCAGAAGCCCGCTATCAGTTCCGTCATATACTGTCCAGGCACGATCGTCTGCAATTGGGCATCGACTATCAGTGGGTGCACTGGTTCTATCTCTCGTGGGAAGGCTACGGTGCGCTCGAGACCAAGGCACGCATCCCGGAAAAGAACATTTTTGGAGCTCAAGCCACTTATTCATGGCAAAACGATAGGTATAGTATCGCTGTCAACTGTGATAATCTGTTCGACCGTACAGTCTACGACAACTATAAGCTGCAGAAGCCAGGCCGGGCACTCTTTATTAAGTTCAGAGTCAATTTACTTTAAACATTTTATATTAAACATTGATCAATATGAAGAAACTTAGAATCTATCTCATGCTCTTGGTTGCTTTGCTGGGTACGAGTGCTTATGCTGACAGCGTTAAGTACATTGTATTCAACGCCGGGGGCGAGGAAACCGTCATCGCTCTGGAAGAGATGCCGGTGATGACCATCAATGATGGGGTCCTGAAGGTGGTGGTACGAGGTGATGAACGACTGTCAGCATCTCTTTCCGATGGACTGTCATATCGCTTTTCCGAAACTGTCCCCACCGGCATTCAGGAAGTTTTTAACGATGAGGCCCCCCGACTCGAGCAGGGTCACGTCTATATTGCCAATGCCAAGAAAGGCGACGTAGTACGTGTCTTTACCGCTGACGGTAAGTTCGTGACCTCTCAGCGCGTCAGTGACGACGGCACCGCTGACGTCGATCTGACGGTGTTAAACAAAGGCCTCTACATCGTGAGATCTGCAAGAACAAGTATTAAAGTCATTAACAAATAAAACATAAACATCATGAAAAGATTTATACTCACTATCGTTGCAACCATGACGCTGTGCCTCGGTGTCAGCGCACAGACCTATAATATGGTGATAACCAAAACCGACGGAACGACACTGCCTATTCCGGCTGATGAGATAAGGAACGTCGAATTTGTCCTGAACGAAGAGCCTGTCGTCTATCCCCCCCATCACTTCGACCTTACTGTGACTGTAGGCAAGCAGGGTGGTATGGGCCGCGACGTCACCACCATCATGCAGAGCCGTGGCACGCTGGCAAGCGGTGCGGTGGTAGACTTCAAGAATGCCGGTGCGGAAATCAATGCCGACTACACCATGGAAACCGTCTTCAAGGGCAAGTACTACTATCAGGTTCCTGTATCGGGCGACCGTTTCGTCAAGCTGCAGTTCGTCAACAATCGGATGCAGGTTGTCCAGGCCCAGCGTTTCATGGAAAATACCTTTAAACCCCGTCAGTACTGCCACGCATGGACCGACGACAACACGTTGGTCATCATGGCTTCCAACGGCGACGGAAACGCCATCGTGTGGACCAAGCTCAATGCTTCCGACATGCGTATCATTGCTGAGGGAACGCTCAATCTCAGTGTTGCCCCCGGTTGGGAGACCTTCACCACCAGTGGCATCCTGAGCTATCGCAAGAGCGACAACAAGCTGTTCTACTTCTACTATAATAAGAAAGGCTCTGGACGCACGGCTACCAAGGAAGACAAATTCCACGTAGCAGTCATCAATCCCCAGTCGATGGCTGTCGAACAGGACAATCAGTGTCCTTTCGTTGCCGAGACAGCCGGTTCTGCCTATGGCGAACTGCTTCAGCAGACCACTTTTGCCGACGAAGCTGACAATCTTTATATTGCTGCTTTCAGCGACACTGCCATCGGTGAAGAGGGCAAGCTGCTTCGCATCAACAAAGGCGAGTATAATATCGACCCCAACTACAACGGCTTCCCCCAGAGCGACGGCAAACTGCTGACCACCCAGTATCTGGGTAATGGCAAGGTGTTCTGCTACTCCCGTCATGATGACAAGGCTCTTGGCACCGGCATTGACAGCTATGCCCACTATTACAGTGTCGTGGACTTGCGCACCAACACCCGTACGCGCATGAGCTACGGCGGTTCGGTGATTCCTTATAGCAGCGGCCGCTTCTCGCAGCGCTCAGCCTACGACCCCTCAGACAAGAAGGTTTACTTTGGTGTGAACACGGAGAATGCGCAGCCTCAGGTCTACATCTACGACAGCACCACCGGTGCGGTGGCCAAGGGCGTCAGCGTGGCCGAAGGATACTATTTCGAGCAGATTCGCCTCTTGGAGGACTAATTGAGTAATCACAAGCGTGTGATTAGACATGTGTATTATTATATTAAGTTTGCTTGTGTTCCTGTGTGCGACTTCTTGCCGTGCACAGGAAACCTTTTCTAAGCAGGGCCTGTTGATGGTGCATTTTGGTACCACCTACGACGACACCCGTCAGAAGACCATTGATGCCATCAATGAGAAAGCACACGAGGCCTTCCCCCAGTTGACGCTGCGTGAAGCCTACACCTCGCATATCGTCATGAAGCGTCTGGCCAAGCGTGGCATCAGTAAGGACACACCCGTCGACGCCTTGCTGAAAATGCACGGTGAAGGAGTCCGGACGGTGGCCGTCCAGCCGTCCTATGTCATTGACGGTATTGAGATGGAGCGTCTGCGTCAGGATGTGGAAAAGGTCCGTCCTTTCTTTGACAGCATCTGGGTGAGTACGCCCTTGCTCTATAGTGTGGAAGACGCTGAGAAAGTCTGTCAAGTGTTGGTTAATCGCCATCCTGCTGATTCTAGGAAGCATGAGCATGTGCTTTTCATTGGTCATGGAACAGAAGGTCCTGCGACGGCACTCTACAGTCAGCTCGACTACATGTTGCGTGCAAACGGTCACGCCAACTATCATGTCTCGACCATCGAGGGCTATCCCACCCAGGAGACAACAGTCGCTCAAATCAAGGCCATGAAAGGCCGGAAGGTAACACTCGTCCCCTTGCTGTTCGTGGCAGGCGACCATGCCAACAACGACATTGCCGTAGAATGGAAGGAAGCACTTGAGAAACAAGGCTTCACCGTTGAAGTGAGCCTCGAAGGACTGGGCGAGGTTCCTGAGATACAAGACCTGTATATCAAGAAGATAAAACAAAGATAATGAACCATCGGAAGATTCTGACCATCGTTGTTTCCATAGCTATATTGGCGGTTGCCGGATTTGCCGTCTGTCGCCAATATATGCTTCCTACCCGTATCATTGTTGTCAATGCCCTGAAGACGCAGCAGGCTGACATCGTTCTGTGCAATGACCATCCCCGCATCAAGGTGGACTGTGTCGATGCCGGAGAGATGGGCAGCCTCGACGGCTATGATGCCGTCATCTTCTACGCCCGCCGCCTTTTCCTCACACCGGAACAGGAGGCCGAGGTCAGACGTGTGGCAGCCGAGGGCATCCCCGTCTTCACCAAGACGCTGCGCAGCAACGATTTCGTCGAGAACCACAACCTCAGCGCGGAGCAGATAGCGACGCTGCAGGAATACTTCGGCAACGAGAACCGCCAGAACTTCCGCAACGGTCTCCGGTACCTGCGCCACATCGCCACGCCGCAGCGCTGGGGCGACCAGACGTTCGGGAAGCCTGTCGAAGTGCTGAAGGACATGTTCTACCACCGCGAGTACGGGAAGTATTTCAAGACCGCCGATGAACTGACGCAATATCTGAAGGAGCGCCGTCTCTACCACGAGGGCGGTCAGCGCCTTGCCCTTGTCTCCGGCATCACATTTCCCATGGAGGGCAATCGCGAGCATGTGGATACGCTCATCACGATGCTCACCGGACGCGGCTTCAACGTCTATCCCATGACCTGTTCGGGCAAGAAGCGCGAGAAAATGCTCCGCCGGCTGAAGCCCGACGGCGTGGTCTATATGCCGATGGGACGTATCGGCAACGACACGCTTGTCCGGTGGCTTCAGGACGAGAACATCGCGCTGTTCTGCCCCTTCCCGTTCTCACAGACCCATGAGGAGTGGATGGACAAGTCGGTTCCGATGACCAGCGGCTCGAAGAACGCCCGCATAGTCATCCCCGAGATTGACGGCGCCACGGCTCCCTACTGCATAGCCACCCAGAACGCCACCGCGGAAGGCTATTTCGTCCATACGGCCGAGGTGGAGCGCTGCGAGATGCTGGTGGAACATATCTGCCGCAGCATGTCACTGCGCACCAAGGCGAACAGCGAGAAGCGCATCGCCATCGGCTATTTCAAGCGGCCCGGCAAGGATGCCCTGCTGGCGAGTGGCATGGAAGTGATTCCTTCGCTGTACAATCTGTTGAAGCGGTTACAGCAGGAAGGCTATCGTGTCGACGGCCTGCCGGACTCGCCCGACGCCTTCGCCAAAGCCATCAGGACCGAGGGGCTCGTGCTGGGGTCCTATGCCCAGGGTGCCCAGCAGGAATATATGTCAAAAGGCCATCCGCTCTGGATTGGCAGGACGCAATACGAGCAGTGGGCCCGTGAGGTCCTCACCGAAGAACAGTACCGCGAAGTCGTCAGCCGTTATGGCGACGCTCCGGGGCAGTTGCTGGCCCGTGGCGACAGCATCGCCGTGGCCTGTGTGCGCTATGGCAACGTGCTGCTCTTTCCCCAGCCCCGTCCGGCCATAGGCGACGACGACTTCAAGATTGTCCACGGCGTCGACATGCCGCCGCCTCACAGCTATCTGGCACCTTATTTATATATGCAGAAGGGCTTCCGGGCCGATGCCGTCATCCATTTCGGCACGCATGGCAACCTGGAGTTCACGCCGGGCCGCGATGCCGGAATGCGGCAGCAGGACTGGAGCCTGCAGCTCATTGGTCCCACGCCGCATTTCTACTACTACACGACCAGCAACATCGGCGAGGCCATCATTGCCAAGCGGCGCTCGCATGCCGTGCTGCTGACCTACCTGACGCCGCCTTATGCCGAAAGCGGCATGCGCAGGAAGTACAATGCCCTGCACGATGATGTCCACCGGGCCCTGGCTGCCGGTGGGGCCACGGCCGGCGCCTCGCTGAGGCAGCGCATCGTCCGTGAGGGCCTGCACCGTGCACTGGGCATTGACAGTGCGCTCAACAAGGCGCTCACCCACGACGAGCTGGAACGCATCGACAGTCATCTGGAGGAACTGATGAACGAGAAGATGCAGGGAGCCTACTACACCCTGGGGCAGCCCTACACCGAAGAGCAGCTGGACCAGACGGCGCGCGCCATGAACGACGACGCCTCCCAGTGGCCCCGCATCAGACAGCTGCTGCGGGCATCGACACAGGCCGAAATCGACAACATGATCCGCGCGCTCAACGGCGGGACGGTAGCCCCGGCACCCGGCGGCGACCCGATACTCAACGACAATGTCTTGCCCACGGGCAGGAACATGTTCAGCATCAACCCCGACAACACGCCTGACCCCCAGGCATGGGAAGACGGCAGGCGGCTGGCGGAGCAGACCATTGCCCGCTACAGGAAGGAGCACGGCGAGTACCCCCGCAAGGTGAGCTATACCTTCTGGGCGGGGGAATTCATCGCCACGGGCGGCGCCACCGTCGCGCAGGCACTGTGGATGCTGGGCGTCGAGCCGGAACGTGACAGCCAGGGGCGCATCGGGGCTCTTCGCCTGGTGCCTGCCGCCGAACTGGGACGTCCGCGCATCAACGTGACGGTGCAGGTCAGCGGCCAGTTGCGCGACATTGCCGACTCGCGCCTGCAGCTCATCACCGAGGCAGTCCGGATGGCTTCCGCCGAGGAGCACGACTCCAACTTCGTGCGCGAAGGCACGCTGGCCCAGGAGAAGGAGCTCATCGACCAGGGCATTCCGCCGCAGCGCGCCCGCGAGCTCTCCGCCCTGCGCGTCTTCGGACCCGTGAACGGCGGCTACAGCACGGGCATGATGGACTACATCGAGCGCAGCGGGGCCTGGGACGACAAGAGCCAGCTGGTGGACGCCTATCTGAACAACATGTGTGCCGCCTACGGCGACGAGGCCCACTGGGGGACGCCCCAGCGCGAACTGTTCGTTGCGGCGCTCCAGGGCACCGACGTCTCCGTCCAGCCCCGGCAGAGCAACACCTGGGGCCCTGTCTCGCTCGACCACGTCTACGAGTTTACCGGCGGGCTGTCCATGACCGTCAAGGCACTCACGGGCAAGGAGCCCGACGCGCTGATGGCCGACTACCGCAACGCCAGGAACCGGCGCATGCAGGGCATGAAGGAAGCCGTCGACGTGGAGGTGCGCACCACCTTGCTCAATCCCAACTTCGTACGCGAGCGGATGAAGGGCGGCGAGGGGACGGCCCAGATGTTTGGCGAGACGTTCCGCAACATCTTCGGGTGGAGCGTGACCAAGGCATCGGTGCTCGACGCGAACCTCTACGACGACCTCTATCGCATGTACGTCACCGACGAGCAGCATCTGGGCGTCCGCGAATTCTTCGTGCAGAAGAATCCCGCAGCCTACCAGGCCATGACGGCTACCATGCTCGAGAGCGCCCGCAAGGGCTACTGGAAACCTGCCGGTGCGCAGCTGAAGGCCGTGGCGGCCCTGCATGCCGAACTGACCGCCGTGAGCGGCCCGGCATGTACCGATTTCGTCTGCAACAACGCGCAGCTTCAGCGCTTCGTCGCCAGCCAGCTCGCGCCTGCTGAGGCCGGGAACTACAACCGGCTGATGGCCGGCACCAGGAACCTGTCGTCGTCCGGCGGAGTGATTCTTGAGAAGAGCGGGGTAGGGCAGCAGCCCGCCGCGCAGCAGGACACCGGCCTCCTCTTGACCGTCGCGGCCGTCGTCGTGCTGTTCCTCGCCGTCATCATCTACCGCCTGCGCAAGTCAGCGCGGTGAGGGGCTGAGGCGACCTAGAGGAAGATGCCTCCGCGCGCCCGGAGGACAAATTATAAGTTTAACATCTAACTGATTAACAACTTTTTTGTGCGCAGAATTCGTACGTAATGTCGGAAATAATATGTATCTTTGCACGCATGAAAGCTCAATTTCTGATAGCGGCACCCATTAGCGGCTCGGGCAAGACGACCGTAGCCCGGGGGCTGATGGCCCTGCTGACGGAGCGGGGCTACGCAGTCCAGCCGTTCAAGTGCGGACCCGACTACATCGACACCAAGTTCCACACGGCAGTCTGCCGCCGCCCCAGCGTCAACCTTGACACCTTCATGGCTTCGCCCCAGCACGTCCGCGAGATCTTTTCCCGCTACGGAGCCGATGCCGACGTGTGCGTGGTAGAGGGCATGATGGGCCTGTTCGACGGCTACGATCGCGACCGGGGCTCGACGGCCGAGATAGCCCGCGTGCTGGGACTGCCCGTCGTGCTGGTGGTCGATGCGCGTTCGGCGGCCTATTCGACGGCGGCGCTGCTGACGGGTTTCGCGAGTTTCCGTCCAGACGTCGGCCTGGAGGGGGTCATATTTAATAAGGTGGGGTCGGAGCGCCACCGCCGCATGCTGCAGCAGGTCTGCCAGGACGTGGGCATGGAGTGCCTGGGCTTTCTGCCCAAGGACAGCGCTTTGGAACAGGGGTCGCGCTATCTGGGGCTCGATTTCTCGGTGCAGCCCGAGTGCCGCCGGCTGACGGAACTGCTCGAAGAGCATGTCAACTGGCGCCGGCTGCTGGAAATGAAAGTCCGTCCGGGACAGTCCGTCTTCCCGTCTGTCCCGACAGCCAAACCCGTCCCCGCCGGTCAGTTCGTCCCCGCCGGTCGGAATGTCGTCGTGGCCCGCAATGCCGAGAGCTTCTCGTTCCTCTATCAGGAGGTGTTGGACGGCTTCGGAAGCGTTACCTATTTCGACCCCGAGCGCGACGTGCCTCGTCTGGACGATGCCGACATGCTGTATCTACCTGGCGGCTATCCCGAGAAGCACGTGGCGGCGCTGGTGCAGAACGAGGCGTGCCGCAAGACCATTCGCGACTACGCCGAGCGTGGGGGGTGCGTGGTGGCAGAGTGCGGCGGCATGATGTACCTGTGCCGTGACATCGTCGACGACGACGGGTCGCACCCGATGTGCGGCGTGTTGCCCTGCCAGATTACGGCTCGCACGGCCGACCGTCGGCTGTCGCTGGGCTACCGGCAGTTCACGATGGACGGCCGGGAATATCGCGGCCACGAGTTCCACTACACCCAGTTCCTGGGCGAGGCTCCGCGCAGCGTCGTGCAGGTGTATGACGCCCGGGGCGAGGCTGTTGCAACGCCGGTGATGAAATATAAGAACGTATTAGCCAGTTATACCCATTTGTATCTATGCAAAGACTAAGGAACATCATGTTTGTCGGTACGGGCAGCGACGTTGGCAAGAGCGTCATTGCCGCCGCCTTCTGCCGCATCTTCAGGCAGGACGGCTATCGCCCGGCACCTTTCAAGGCCCAGAACATGTCGCTCAACTCGTATGCCACGCCCGAAGGCCTGGAGATTGGCCGAGCTCAGGCCGTGCAGGCCGAGGCGGCAGGCATCCCCTGCCATACGGACATGAACCCCGTGCTACTGAAACCCCAGTCGGACCACACGTCGCAGGTGGTGCTCAACGGACGTCCGGCCGGCAACCAGTCGGCGGGCAGCTATTTCCGACGCGAGGGCAGGGGCGAGCTGTGGCGCGAGGTGTGCGTAGCGTTCGACCGTCTGGCCGCGCGCTACAATCCCATTGTCATGGAAGGAGCCGGTAGCATATCGGAACTGAACCTGCGCGACGTCGACATCGTCAACATGCCGATGGCTCTGCATGCCGACGCCGACGTCATCCTGGTGGCCGACATCGACCGCGGTGGCGTGTTTGCCTCCGTCTATGGCAGCATCATGCTGCTGCCCGAGGACGAGCGACGACACGTCAAAGGCATCATCATCAACAAGTTCCGCGGCGACCTGAAGCTCTTCGACAAGGGCCGCCAGATGCTCGAGCAGTTGTGCCGCGTGCCGGTGCTCGGCGTTGTTCCCTATTTTACCGACATCCACATCGAGGCTGAGGACAGCATGTCGCTGGCCGGAAAGGGCAGCACTGCCTCCCGCCGCTTGTCATCGGCCGGAAAGGGCAGCACTGGCTCCCGCGGCTCGTCGTTTGCCGACAAGCAGGTCCAGGTGGCCGTGGTGCTGTTGCGCCATGTGAGCAACTTCACCGACTTCGACGTCCTGGAGCGCGACCCACGGGTACATTTATATTATACCAGCAATCCGTCTGACCTGGACGATGCCGACGTCATCATCCTGCCCGGCTCGAAATCGACCATTGACGACCTCTACCACCTGCGCCGCAACGGCGTGGCCGAAGCCGTCATTCGGGCTCGTCGGCGCGGAGCAACCGTGCTGGGCATCTGCGGAGGTTACCAGATGATGGGGCGCGAGGTCTGCGACCCCAATCATGTAGAAGGCGATGTGGAGCGCATGCCCGGACTGGGACTGTTGCCCGTGACGACCGTCATGAGCGGCGAGAAGCGGACGCGGCAGGTGACGTGTGAGTACGGACGGGGATACGAGATCCACATGGGTGCAACCACACCTTTGGAGAGCCCCTCGCCCCTGCTGCATCTGGACGATGGCCGCGACGACGGCTACGTGGTCGACCGGAAGTGCATGGGTACGTACGTCCACGGCATCTTGGACAACGCCCCGTTCATTGACTACCTGCTGGAGCCCTATGCCGACAAGCTGCAACAGCCTGCCGACTACGACCATGCGGCCTACAAGCAGCGTCAGTACGACCTGCTGGCCGACCATGTCCGCCGCTATGTCGATATCCCTGCCGTTTACAGGATATTAGGGGAAGCGCTGTAAAAAAAATGCCATAATTGTTTCGTTTCATAAAAAAATACACTACCTTTGCACCCGCTTTTAATCGGATATAGGTAAAAGATAAAAACTAAATGACGTCAAGAAGAGTTTTCATGATAGCGTGCGGTTGTCTGGCGGCTTTGGCATGCATGGCACAGAAGAGAGAGCTGAACCAGGCCGAGGCGTACCTCAAGAGCGGCAAGGACCTGGACAAGGCCGAGAAGCTGATGACAGACCTGCTGAAAAAACCGGAGAACCGCAACAACAAGAAAATCTACCTGACATGGTACAAGAGCGTGGAGGCACAGTACGAGGTCGCCAACGAGAAGCTGTACCTGAGGCAGAAGTACGATACGACCCAGTTCTTCGGACTGATACGGCGCCTGTACCAGGTGGCCGAGACGTTGGACTCTGTCGATGCGCGTCCCGACAAGAAGGGTAGGGTACGTCCCGACTATCGGAAGAAACACGCCGAGCGGCTGGACCAGCTCCGCAGGAACTTGTATTTCGGCGGAACCTATCAGGTGCGCAAGGGCAACTATGATGAAGCCTACGGCTATTTCACAACCTACCTCGATGCCGACCACCAGCCGTTGTTCAAAGGCTACGGCTATCTGGCCACGGACTCGCTGATGCCGCAGGCGGCCTTCTGGGCCACGCAGAGTGCCTACATGTTGCAGCGCGCCGACTCGGTGCTGGCCTACCGCAACGTGGCGCTGCTCGATACGGCCAGGCGCGAATACACCTTGCAATACGTCTGCGAGGCTTGGCGTTGGCTGAACCGCGACTCGGCATACGTCGCTACGCTGAGGCGCGGCTTCGACGAATATCCCGAGCATCCGTACTTCTTCCCGCGGCTGGCCGACTGGTACACGGCACACCAGATGCCTGACTCGGTGCTGGCTGCAGCCAACCGGGGACTGCGGGTGAACGCCGACAACCAGCTGTTCCTCCTGGCCAAGTCGGTGGCACAGCTCAACATGGGCGACGATGCCGGATGCATCGAGACCAGCGAGCGGCTGATAGCGCTGAACGACACCATGCCCGAAGCCTATTTCAACATTGCCACGGTCTATCTGAACCAGGCTTTGGCGCTCGAGATGGAGAACGAGCCGCGCAAGAACCGTATGCGTCTCACCGAGCTCTATCAGCAGGCACGCCCCTACATGGAAGCCTATCGGAAACTGGCACCGGAAGACAGCAAACGGTGGGCACCGGCACTCTATCGCGTCTACCTGAACCTGAACATGGGCAAGAGGTTTGACGAGATAGACGGCATACTGAAAAAGATGAAATAATTAAAAAAATAAAAAAATGATGTGCAGAGATGCTGACTTTGGGAAAAAGTCAGTATCTTTGCGTTAAATAAATATGTACGAATCTAAAACTATTAATTTTTTTTTTTTATGGAAAATAACGCTCAGTTGATTGCTCAGTGCGAGGCACGGGCAAAGGAATGGTTATCTCCTGCCTTTGACGAGGAGACACGTAAGGAAGTACAGGCACTGTTGGACAATGCCGACAAGACGGCACTCATCGATGCTTTCTATCAGAATCTGGAGTTTGGTACGGGCGGCCTGCGCGGCATCATGGGTGTCGGCACAAACCGTATGAACAAGTATATCGTAGGCATGGCTACACAGGGCTTTGCCAACTATATCCTGAAAGCGTTCCCCGGAAAGCAGTGCTCTGTGGTGGTAGGTCACGACAACCGCAACAACGGTCGCATGTTTGCCGAGACCGTAGCCGACATCTTCTCGGCCAACGGCATCAAGGTCTATCTGTTCGAGAGTCTTCGCCCCACACCTGAGATTTCATTCGCTATCCGTCAGCTTGGTGCCCAGGCTGGCGTGAATGTCACCGCTTCCCATAATCCCCGTGAGTACAATGGCTATAAGGCTTATTGGGACGACGGTGCACAGGTGCTGTCACCACACGATACGGGCATCATCGACGAAGTGAACAAGGTGACTATCAACGACGTGAAGTTTGAAGGCAACAAGGAACTCATCGATATCATTGGTGGTGAGATGGACTGGGACTACCTGCAGGCTGTCAAGGAAGCTATGGTTGACCAGGATGTTATCCTGCGCCAGAAGGACCTCAACATCGTCTATTCGCCCATGCACGGCACTGGCCGCGTCATCATACCTGAGGCTTTGCGCTCTTGGGGCTTCCAGAATATCCATGTTGTTCCTGAGCAAATGGTTATCGACGGAAACTTCCCCACCGTCGTCAGCCCGAATCCTGAGAATGCCGAGGCCATGACCTTGGGCATGAAGTTGGGTACGCGCCTGAATGCCGACTTGGTCATCGCTTCCGACCCCGATGCCGACCGTTTGGCCATCGTGTGTCGCAACGACAAGGGCGAGTGGGAAATCCTGAATGGTAACCAGACTGCCATGATGTTCTCTTGGTACATCATCACCAACAAGAAGAAGCTGGGCCAGCTGAAGGGCAACGAGTTCATGGTGAAGACCATTGTGACCTCAGAGATGATAGCCGAGATTGCCAAGCGCAACGGTGTCGAGATGTTCGACGAGTACACTGGCTTCAAGTGGATTGCCTATCGCATTCGCGTCAACGAGGGCAAGAAGAAGTATATCGGCGGCGGCGAAGAGTCGTTCGGATTCCTGCCCTTCGACAAGGTGCGCGACAAGGACTCCCCTGCCAGCATCTGTCTGGTTTGCGAAATCGCAGCCTGGGCTCGCGACAATGGCATGACACTCTACGACCTGTTGATGAACATCTATGCTGAGTACGGATTCTCCAAGGAGACCACTATCAACGTGGTAAAGCCCGGTAAGAGCGGTGCCGACGAAATCAAGCAGATGATGGCCGACTTCCGTGCCAATCCTCCCAAGGAGCTGGGCGGCTCGAAGATCTGCTTGTGGAAGGACTATCAGACGCTGGAGGCTGCCAAGGCTGACGGTTCGAAGGAAAAACTCGATATGCCTGCCACTTCGAACGTGCTGCAGTGGTTCACCGAGGACGGCATCAAGATTAGCGTGCGTCCTTCTGGTACCGAGCCCAAGATCAAGTTCTATTGCGAAATCAAGGACAACAGCTTCAAGGATGCTGCCAGCTACGAGCCCTGCACCAAAGCTGCTATGGAGAAGATTGAAGCCATCAAGAAGAGCTTGAACCTCTAAGCTTCCCTCTGCCCAATGTGTATACCAGACAGCCCTGCCAACCTTGGCGGGGCTGTTTCCTTGTTCCTCGTAAATTGACAAAACCATGAAAATCCATATAAATAAGGATTGCGGGAAAGGAAAATAGTCCGTACTTTTGCAGCCAGTTATGAAAACAAGTAAGATATTATTGTTAGCCGGGGTGCTTAGTGTGGTGCCCCTTCTGTCGCAAGCCGTCGAGGTGAACGACACGTCCCGAGTAGTCGACCTCGACGAGGTCGTTGTTATATCCCAACCCAAGGAAGCCGCTCTACTGCGCCTGCAGCCAGCCAGCAGCAACGTCTATGGCAGCGAGCAGTTGCAGCAGCTGCACGTGCTCGACCTCGCCCAGTTGTCGCAGTATGTGCCGGCCTTCACAATGCCTGCCTATGGTGCTCGCCTGACGTCTTCCGTCTATGTGCGCGGCATAGGTTCGCGTGTCAACAGTCCCGCCGTGGGCATCTACTACGACAACATCCCGATGATGTCGAAGGCCGCGTTCAACAGCCATTTCTATATGCTCGACCGTGTTGACGTGCTCCGCGGTCCTCAGGGTACGCTCTATGGTCAGAACACCGAGGGTGGACTGGTGCGTATCTATTCGAAGAACCCTATGAACTATCAGGGTACCGACATCCGGCTGGGTATCGGTACAGGACTGTATAGCAATGTCGAGGTGGCCCACTACCACCGTCCCAGCGACCGCGTGGCTTTCTCGGTAGCCGGATTCTATACGGGCTTGAAGGGTTTCATCAATAATACGCAGTTCTCTGAGAAGAACGACAAGTCAAACGAGGCTGGCGGCAAGGTGCGCCTGGTGTATACTCCCTCGCAGGCATTGAAGCTGGACTGGACAGCCGACTATCAGTATGTCAACCAGAATGGCTTCGGCTACGGTGAGTTCCGTCCGTTTGAAACGGTGAATGGCGGCTTGGTCATTCCTTCTGACGAGAACGTTCAAGACCCTGCAACTACCATCA
Organism: Prevotella sp.; assembly: GCA_017474925.1. Classification (GTDB taxonomy): domain Bacteria; phylum Bacteroidota; class Bacteroidia; order Bacteroidales; family Bacteroidaceae; genus Prevotella. The sequence goes on from JAFVGN010000053.1 coordinate 28,110, forward strand.
TGAACGGCTACAAGCGCAACATGTTCAACACCGGCCTGAACGTCAGCTACGACATGGACAACCTGCTCTTTACCTCCACGACCAGCTATCAGTTCCTGAGCGACCAGATGGACATGGATCAGGACTACATGGTGCCTGACTACCTGCGACTGGAGCAGCTCCAGAAGATGAACGCCCTGACGCAGGAGTTCGTGCTTCGCTCACACGACAAGAGCCGCTGGCAGCACGCTACTGGACTCTTCGGTTCTTACCAGTGGCTGCATACCGATGCCCCTGTCACGTTCGGCGATGCCATTACCGGTCCCATCAGCGACGCCATCACCACTGCCATGCGCAGCGCCATGCAGCGGTCGATGTATCCACGCATCTACCAGCAGATGCTCGAACAGATGATGGCGCAGGGCATGCCTGAGGCCGTGGCGAAACCACGGGCCGAGGCTGCTGCCAACGCCGCCGTGCAGAAAGTCATCGAGGGCGTCAGCATGTCGGCTGAGATGGCTGTCCCTGAGTGGTTCAAGACGCCCTCGCTGTCGTTCGCCGCTTTCCATGAGTCGAACATCATGCTGGCCGACCGCCTGAAACTGACGCTGGGTCTGCGTTTCAATGTGGACAAGGTGAAGATAGAATACGACGCCCTGGGATACATGAACATGACGGGAGGTACCGCCGAGCGCCAGGCTACCTACCACCTGACCTCGCACGTTGCCGACAGCCGCTCGAAGACCTTTACCCAGCTGTTGCCCAAAGTGGGACTTACCTACATGTTCGACAATAATCTGGGCAATGTCTATGCCCTTGTCTCGAAGGGTTACCGTGCCGGAGGCTATAACATCCAGATGTTCTCCGACATCCTGAAGACCGACCTCTCCAACCATAGTCAGGACGCCATGAGCGGCGACTACGACGTGGAGCACACCGCCCAGGACTACGACACCATCGAGGAGACCATCAGCTACAAGCCTGAGGAGTCGTGGAACTACGAGGCTGGTACCCACCTGAACCTCTTCGACAACCAGCTGCACTTCGACCTCTCCGTGTACTACATGCAGATTCGCAACCAGCAGCTCTCGCAGATGATTCCCTCGTCCAACTACGGACGCATGATGGTCAATGCCGGCAAGAGCCATTCGTGTGGCTTGGAAACTACGCTTCGCGGCAAGGCTCTCGACAATGCCCTCGACTGGGGTGTGACCTACTCCTTCACCAATGCCAAGTTCGACGAGTACGACGAGACGGAGACCGTCACTGAGGGCGATGCCGTCACTACGCACCGCATCGACTATCACGGCAAGTACGTCCCCTTCGTCCCCCAGCATACCTTCAGCGGCACCATCGACTGGCACATCGGCCAATTCACTCTCGGTGCTAATGTTACGGGTCAGGGAAAGACCTGGTGGGACGAGGCCAACACCTTTAGCCAGCGGTTCTATGCCCTGCTGGGTGCTCATGCCGACTACGACTTCGGCCCCGTTGTCGTGTCGCTTTGGGGACGCAACCTGACCAACACCCACTACAACACCTTTGCCGTCATGAGCCAGGCTGCCGGCGGACAACACTACTTTGCTCAGCGCGGTACACCTGTTCAGTTAGGTATCGACCTTTCGATACATTTATAATTGCAATACAAAAACTAAACTAGATGATTTTGGTTAAAATCGTTAAAATTAACGGAAATAATTAACTTAAAGACTTCTTCATAGCTGGAAAAACGTTACCTTTGCAACCATGAAGAAGTCTACTATTTGGGTCATAGCCATTATCATGGGATTCTCGTTCCTGGCTTTGCTTTACCTTCAGTTCTCGTACGTCGAGGAGATGGTGAAGATGAAGAAGGAACAGTTTGACGAGAGTGTCAACCGTTCGCTCTATCAGGCATCGCGTAGCCTTGAGATGAACGAGACGCTCCGCTATTTGGAGAAAGACGTCAACGCGACCGAACGCCGCGCCTTCCAGCAGGACTCGGTCACCGTCGACGGCATAGGAGGCACCATCAAGCACAGTCACCAGTTCTCTGTGGCAGCCGACGACGGGACGGTTTATTCGTCGTTCCAGGTCAAGGCTTTCCAGATGAAGCCCTCGTCAGTGCCCAAGGCCATGATCCTGCGCAAGGATAAGAACTCGCTGCTCGACGCCACCCGTTCAATGCAAGAAATTGTGCGCAATCGCTACGTCTACCAGAAAGCCCTGCTGGACGAGGTGGTCTACAACATCCTATATACTGCTAGCGAGAAGCCCCTCAAGGAGCGCGTCAACTTCCGCATGCTCGACTCTGACATTCGCAACGAGCTTTCCAACAACGGCATCAATATTCCCTATCACCTTACCGTCTCGACCGCCGACGGCCGCGAGGTCTACCGCTGTCCCGACTATACCGACGAGGGCGAGCGCTATTCCTATACGCAGGTGCTGTTCCGCAACGACCCCCAGTCGAAAATGGGCGTTGTCAGAATCCATTTCCCCGACATGGGAAGCTACATCTACTCCTCCGTGCGGTTCATGATTCCCAGCATCATCTTCACCCTGGTGCTGCTCCTGACGTTCATCTTCACCATCGTCGTCATCTTCCGCCAGAAGCGTTACTCCGAAATCAAGAACGACTTCATCAACAACATGACGCACGAGCTGAAGACCCCCATCGCCTCCATCTCGCTGGCAGCACAGATGATGAACGACGAGTCCGTGGCCAAGACCCCCCAGATGACTAGTCACCTCGGTCAGGTTATCGGCGACGAGTCCAAGCGCCTGCGCTTCCTGGTCGAGAAGGTGCTCCAGATGTCGATGTTCGACAAGAAGAGCGTCGTGTTCAAGAAGAAGGAACTCGACCTGAACGAGATGGTGGAGCAGATAGCCCAGACCTTCACCCTCCGCGTGGAGCATACCGGTGGTAAGATCTACACCGAGATCGAGGCTATCGACTCGGCCATCTACGTCGACGAGGTGCACTTCCAGAACGCCATCACCAACCTGATGGACAATGCCGTGAAGTACCGCAAGCAGGACGAGCCCCTCGACATCTATATCCGTACCTGGAACGACGAGCACAACCACCTGTGCCTCTCTATCCGCGACACCGGCCAGGGCATCAGGAAGGAGAACCTGCGCAAGATCTTCGACAAGTTCTACCGGGTCCATACCGGCAACAAGCACGATGTCAAGGGCTTCGGTCTCGGACTGGCCTACGTCAAGAAAGTCATCGACCTGCACCAGGGCGACATCAAGGCCGAGAGCGAGCTGGGCCGCGGCACGAAGTTCACCATCCAGCTGCCTGTACTGAAGGAAGAGGAGTAGAAGTAATATTCTCTCATTCCTAATGCTTCATTTAAATTTGTATTAACTTTTAAATATTACGATTATGGACGAAAAACTGAAAATTCTTCTTTGCGAAGACGACGAGAACCTCGGAATGCTGTTGCGCGAATACTTAGCCGCTAAAGGCTATTTTGCTGAGCTCTGTCCCGACGGCGAGGCTGGCTACAAGGCATTCCTCAAGACCAAGTTCGACATCTGCGTGCTCGATGTGATGATGCCCAAGAAGGACGGCTTCACCCTGGCACAGGAAATCCGACAGGCTAATCCCGACATCCCAGTCATCTTCCTTACCGCCAAGACGCTGAAGGAAGACATCCTCGAAGGTTTCAAGCTCGGTGCCGACGACTACATCACCAAGCCATTCTCCATGGAAGAGCTCGTGTTCCGTGTGGAAGCAATTTTACGCCGAGTACGCGGCAAGAAAAACCGCGAGAGTTCAGTTTACCACATCGGCCGCTTCACCTTCGACACCCAGAAGCAGCTGCTCAGCATCGGCGACCGTCAGACCAAGCTCACCACCAAGGAGAACGAGCTGCTGGGGCTGCTCTGCGCCCACGCCAACGAGATCCTGCAGCGCGATTTCGCCCTGAAGACCATCTGGATTGACGACAACTACTTCAACGCTCGCTCCATGGACGTCTACATCACCAAGCTGCGCAAGCACCTCAAGGACGACCCGCAGATTGAAATCATCAACATTCACGGCAAGGGTTACAAGCTGATCACTCCTGAGGAGGATTAAGCCGCATTCCCGTCAGTATCATCTGACCCGCACCCCCCTTAAAGACAATCGGGTAGGATAGGGCGCAAGCCCAGTTCCTATCCGGTTGTTCTTTTTTTTAATGTTTACTAAAAAATAAGTCATTTCCATTCTTTTTTGACTTATTTTTTATACTTTTGTTTCCATGATTGGACCAATAACTTATGAATAATCGTAAACAATACCTATTAAGCTGGACTTTGATGACGTTGGCTGCTATCAGCGTGATTTCTGCCAATTCCATTTTTGTACCCTCTCTGTCGTATATCGCCGATGAGTTGGGAACGAGTGAGGCTGTGGCTTCATCGAATATGGCTGTAAGCCGAGTATGCATGGTTGTTTGTATGTTCTGTTTTGGAGCCTTTGCAGACTTGTTCAGTACCAAACGGTTAATGCAGGCCGCGCTGTTCATTTGCATTCTCAGCTGCGGACTAAGTGCAGTGGCTTGGAATATCTTTATCTTCGATGTAGCTCAGGCCGTCGAGGCTGTTTCCCGCGCAATGGTGATGTTGACCATGCAGCTTTGGATTGCAGCCATTTCCAACAAGGACAACCTTGCCTCTCGCCTTAGTTGGTACACCATTCTTATCACGATCGCTCCTATCGCAGCTCCGTCGGTAGGCGGCTTTGTGTCCGACTACATGTCGTGGCGTTATTCCTTCATCCTGTTGATAGTGATTTGTGGAACCATCCTGACGTTGCTTTCTTTCTACAGACTTTACAACGGAAAAGAGAATCATGCAGAAGAAAGCGAATCACAGGATGAGGAAGCGCACAAGCCCAAGGCTCGCTTTGCTCCGTTGGAGACGTTGCGCGAATACCGTCGCGTGTTGTCAACTTCACCCCTGCTGAAGCTATCTTTCTCATTAGGGTGGATGGCATGGATTGACGGTGCCTATATAGCCATTGTCTCGTTTCTGTTCATTCGCGAATTGGGTCTTTCAGCCTCGTCGTTGGGACTCATTATCTTTACTTATGTCGCAGGTGCCTTCGCAGGCCGATTTCCCATTCTCTACCTACAGAAACACTATGGGCCTCGTGTCACCTTTCTGTTCCATCAGGGCGTCATCCTGTTGGCGACGGTAGGCAGTGCCCTCTACTATTTCCTGACAGGCAGTCATTCGGTGCTGGAGATTACCATCGTCATGGTGCTGTTCGGCTTCGGATTCAGCGGCATGTACATCTACTGCCTCCGTAACAGCATGGTACTCGAACCAGAGAAGAAAAGCATTTATACCAGTCTCTTCAATAGTTTCTATAGCATCGCCTCACTTATCGGCGTCGTAACTATACAGGTGCTCTATTCCCTTGGCTTCACTTCCATCGGCATCTTCCAGACATTGATGGTGGTTGCCAGCGTGGCAATGATTGCAGGCAGTATCATGCATTTGCAGGAAGTGAAAATACTTGAACCTATCAACGAAAATCAATAACCAAATATGCAAACAGTCGTATCTCTTTGGCGTAAACAGGTGGAGGCAACACCTGAACAGCAAGCTGTCGTTTATCAAGACCATCGTTATGCTTATCAGGAGGCAGACCAAATCTCGGAACGCCTTGCAGCCCGTATCAAAGCCTTAGTGCCGGAAAAGGACACGGGTGATATACCAGGGAATAAAGATAGGGTAGTATCTATCCTCATAGGCCGCAACCAATGGATGGTTCTGGCGCCCTTGGGCGTGGCCAAGGCAGGTTGTGCCTATCAGCCGCTGGACCCAGCCTATCCCCAAGAGCGGCTGCGTTATATGATAGAAGACGCAAAGTCGAGTCTGCTGATTGCCGACGAGGAGTTACTGCCGCTGTTAGGTGACATCACGATACCTGTTATTCTTACCAAGGATATCGAACAGTTACCACCTGCCATCCAGCCTTTGGAAGACCCTGATCCTGCAGCCCTGCTGATACTTGTCTATACCTCGGGAACCACTGGACAACCCAAGGGCGTGATGCTGGAACAGCGCAACGTCGCCTCATCTTCTACGGCCTTTGCCAAGTTCCTGGGTATGAAGATTGGCAGTCGAATAGCCAATTTTGCCAGCTTTGGATTCGTGCCAACATTGTCGGAAACATGGGGAGGACTCACCGTAGGCGCTACGCTGCACATTCTCGACAATGCCGAACGCTTTGATGTGGAACGTCTGAGGAGGTATATCCGCCAGGAAGAAATCACGCATATTTTCATGACCACCATGATGGCATATCAGTTTGCCGGCAGCATCAATCATGATACCACCCTTCAGGTTCTCAGTTGTGGCGGTGAGAAACTGCCGCCGCTGACCCCGCCCAAGCATGTCCGCCTGGTTAATTTCTACGGCTGTTCTGAATGTACCAGCGTTACGGCTCATGTCGTCACGGAGCGCGAGGAGCAACCTGTCATGGGTAAACCCTTGGGTGAGACGACGCTGGCTGTCATCGCGGCCAACGGACAGCCTGCCGCCCCTGGTGAGGAAGGCGAGCTTTGGGTGATGGGTCCGCAGGTGAGCCGAGGCTATCTGAACGCTCCTGAGCTGACTGCACAGAAGTTTGACGAAGACAGTTCGGGGCGGATTTTCAAAACAGGTGACATCGTCTTGCGGCGCGATGATGGTGAGTTGATGTTCGTTGGCCGTCGCGACGGTATGGTGAAGATACGTGGCTATCGTATCGAGTTGAAAGAAGTGGAGGGTATTCTCTTGGAATATCCCGGTGTGAAAAATGCTACAGTGAAGGCCTTCGACAATCCCTCGGGCGGACAGTTCCTGACGGGGTATGTCGTCAGCGAGCAGACGATTGACGCTGAGGCCGTGAAACGTTTCGTGGCCAGCAAGAAACCCGACTACATGGTGCCTGAGTTCATCATGCAGCTGGATAGAATCCCCGTCAATCAGAACCAGAAGGTCGATAAGCGGGCACTGCCTCATCCGCAGGAGCACTTGGCTATGGGAACGGCACCGCAAACCCCGCTGCAAAAAGAGCTCCACGACATGGTGGCCGATATCATCAAGAACGCATCGTTTGGCATCGAGACTCCGTTGAGACTGGCGGGCCTTACCTCCATCACCGCCATCAGACTGGCTTCGCAGCTGTTGAAGACCTACGGCGTTGAAATAGACGCCAAGACTATGGTGAAGGAGTACAGCATCCTGTCATTAGAAGAGAAGGTTAGTCACGGCGTGGCTTCGAAACCCGTCGCTGAGAGTTTTGTCGGGCAGGAGGCTCCACTTACATACAGCCAGACAGGCATCTATGTGGACTGTACACTCAATCCGGAATCGGTGGCATACAATATCCCTGTGTATATGCAGATGCCCAAAGGTGTCACAGCCATAGCGGTCAGACAGGCCTTGCAGGAGGTAATAGCGTGTCATCCGATGATGAAGGCTCATTTCGAGGCAAAAGGCGACGATATCGTGCAAGTGATTGATGCCAGTCAACCGCTTAACATGACCGAGACGTTCTTGAATCAGGATGAGTTGATGGCTTATATTGACCATTTCGTCAAGCCCTTCGATTTCCAAAAGGGTCCTTTGTATCGTGCAGAGATTGTCACTACCGATGCAGGCGTCATGCTGTTCCTTGATGTGCATCATCTCGTTTTTGACGGTACGTCCCTCGACATCTTCTTCCGTCAGCTCTGCCGATGCCTGGAGGGACAGGGCGTCGAGCCTGAGATGCTCTCGTACATACAGTTTGCCAACGAACAGAGGGCGACTGATCATCGTGAGGCCAAGGCTTTCTTCGACCAGCAGATGTCCCGCTTCGAAGGTGCTACGGAGATACCCACCGACCATAATAGTCCGACTACGGGACAGGAGTGCTGTCATATCCAGCCTTTGGACTGGGCACGTATAGAATCTTTCTGTCGCGGGCAGGGCATCACCCCCTGTCACCTGTTGCTGGCTGCTACTGTCTATACGGCTTCCCGCTACAGCAATAACCGTCAAGTCAGCCTTTGTACCATTAGTAGCGGCCGTGCTGACCTCCGTACGTCTGAAACTACGGGTATGTTTGTCAACACGCTGCCCGTCTGCGAGGAGATAGGCGAGGGTAGTGTTGCCGACTTCCTGCATCAGGTGAGCGACCGTTTCGAGCAGTCGCTGCGCCATGAGCAATACCCCTTTGCCCATATCGCTGCCGACTACGGCTTTAAGCCACAGCTGTCGTTTGTCTATCAAGTAGGTCTGTTCTCCCGTTATGAGGTGCAGGGCGAACAGTTGGCAATCCAGAAGATAGACAGCCACATGCCCAAGTTCAAGCTACAGGTGATGGTCTTTGAGGACGGTGTCCATCTGAACTACGACGATGCCTGCTACGAACTGTCGACCATTCAGGGTTTTGGCAGTTCGTTGGCAGCTGTTGTCAACCACTTCATGGAACAGCCTGATCTTGCCGTGAGACAGATGTCTGTTGTCAGCGGAGAACAGCAAGTGCAGCTTTCCTCGTTGCGCAGCGTCAGGACCGAGGGCGACACAAAGGCTCCGTTTGCGCTCTTCCATGAATGCATCAGTCACTATGCCAAGATTCAGCCACACCATGAGGCACTCATTGCCATCGACGCCAAGTACAACTATCAGGAGATGGAAGAGCTGACCAACCACATGGCCCACGTACTTCGCCGGAAGGGTGTTCGTGAGCGCGACCGTGTGGCTTTGTTGCTGCCACGTACCAGTCGTCTCATCCTCTCGCTCTTCGGCGTGCTGAAGACTGGTGCAGCCTATATTCCATGCGACCCCGAATATCCCGCTGACCGCGTCAAGCTCATTCTGGAAGACAGCGAAGCCCGCTTTGTCATTACCACCAAAGAGCTCCTGGCTGCTGTTCCTGCCGGGAAAGCCATTGATGTCGAGGACCTTGTCGACGACACGGCGGAAGGCACCGTTGTCACGGCTGACATCACCCCTGACGATCTCGCCTATCTGATCTATACCTCTGGTTCGACAGGACGTCCCAAGGGCGTGATGCTGCGCCACGAAGGCATCTGCAACTACCTCTACGGTCATCCCGCCAACGTGCTGGCCAACGCGGTGCTGACTGATGCTACACGCATACTGAGCGTCACTACCATCTCGTTCGATGCGGCACTGCAGGATATCGGTATGGCATATTACAACGGCAAGACGCTCGTTCTCGCCACCGAGGAGCAGGCCAACAACCCACTGTCGTTGGCAGAGCTCATCAATACGAACCGTATCGATATGGTGAGTGGTACACCCTCCAGATGGCAGGCATGGCTTACCAGTTCCGATTTCTGCCAGGCCCTCGGCCGGGTGTCTCTATGCCGGGCGGGTGGCGAGCAATTCCCCGACCAGCTGCTGTCTCAGTTGCGCGGGGTGACAAAGGCTCGTATCTTCAATTGTTATGGTCCGACGGAGATTACCGTTGCCTCGAACAACAAGGAGCTCACCCGTGCCAAGTTCGTCACCGTTGGCAAGCCCCAGCTGAACGTGAAGGAGTTCATCGTCGACAGCGATGGCAACGAGCTGCCAGCAGGTGTGCTGGGCGAACTGTATATCGGTGGTCTTGGTGTAGGGCGCGGCTACAACAACCTCGACGAGATGACGCATGAGCGTTTCATTCACTATCATGGTACGCGCGTTTACCGTTCCGGCGACTATGCCAAGTGGTTGCCCGACGGCGACGTGGTCATCCTCGGGCGCACCGACCATCAGATCAAGCTCCGCGGACTGCGTATCGAGCTGGGCGAAGTGGAACATGCCATTGCGTCCTATCCGGGCGTACAGCAAGTAAGGGTCGTTGTTCGCAAGGTTTCCAGTACGGAACACCTATGCGCCTACTTCACTGCCGACAAGCGCGTCGACACGGCAGAACTGAAACAGTCCATCGGTGCCAGGCTCACAGATTACATGGTACCGACGGTCTATATGCAGTTGGACAAGATGCCGATGACGCCTAACGGCAAGATAGACCAGAAGGCGCTGCCCGAACCCGAGGCTCCCATTGCCGAGGCGGCGGAAGAGTGTCATGTGCCCATGAACAAGCTGGAGAAAGCCTTGCACGAATTGGTGGCAGACATCGTGCAGCATCAGAATTTCGGACTGATGACACCCTTGCAGCAGGCTGGCCTTACTTCGCTGACTGCTATCCGGCTGGCCGTTGTCATCCGGCAGCGCTATGGAGTGACGATTCAGAGCAAACAACTGCTCAAGGGCGCCACGCTGCAGACGATAGAGGACGAAATTGTCAGCCAGCTGCTGGAGCAGAAGGAGTCCTCCGATAATTCTTCACTTCTCACTCTTCACTCTTCACTTACAGAGGCTCCGCTGACCAGTGCCCAGACGGGTGTCTATATGGAGTGCATGAAAACTGCAGGCAGCACGGCCTATAACATTCCCGTCATGATGACGCTTCCCCCGACAGTGACCGAAGAACGGCTGACGCAGGCTCTGACTGCTGTCATCAAGGCTCATCCGCAGTTTGCTGTTCATTTCGAGCTCAGCGCTACCGACATCATGCAGGTGACGGACAAGGCGCTGGCACCGCAAATCGCAACTTCCCGGATGACCGAGGAGGAACTGAAAGAATACGCGGGACAGTTCGTGCGCCCCTTCAACCTGAACAAGGGACCGCTCTACCGCTTTGAAATCATCCGCACGCCCCAGTCGCTCTACCTCCTGGCCGATATACATCACCTGATATTCGACGGCAGTTCACGCGAACTCTTCAACAGTCAGCTGGTGGAAGCGCTCGAAGGCAAGGAGATTCCTGCAGAGACCTATACCCTGCTGGACTATGCCGTTGACGAGCGAGCACAGGACATGACGGAGGCAAAAGACTACTTCGACACCCTGCTCAAGGAGTGCGAGGGTGCCAGCGACGTGCCTGACGACATCAGGGATTGCGAACGGACAGGCAGGCTGCAGTGGGTGCGACAGACGACCGACCTGAAGGCTGCCGAGGCATTCTGCCGTCAGAACGGCCTGACGCCTGCAACGCTCTATCTGTCGGCCACGCTATACACCATAGCCCGCTACACAAGCAGCAGGGACGCCTACATCTGTACCGTCAGCAACGGACGCTCCAACCTGCGCATCGCGCAGACCATGGGCATGTTCGTCAATACGCTGCCGCTCACAGCAACCATCGGTACGGAGAGCACGGCAGAATTCCTGCGCCTGACTGGCGAACGGTTTGCACGGACGCTGGAATATGAGCAATATCCCTTTGCCCAGATTGCTGCCGACTACGGCTATAAACCGTCGGTATGCTTTGCCTGGCAGGTGGGAATCAGCAGCGAACGGCGCATTGACGGGGTACTGATCAAGACCGAACCCCTGGACCTGAAGACACCGAAGTTCAAGATTGACATTGCCGTCGAGAACTATGACGGCAGGCCCGCTATCGTCATTGGCTACGACGACGCGTGCTATACCGAGGCCTTCATGCAGTCGATGGCCGAAGCCATTGATACCTGCGTGATGCACTTCATGGCTGCTCCCGACGCACCGCTGGCCCGGGTGTCGCTGCTCAACAGTCGACGCCAGTCCGAGGTCATGGCGATGTCGAAGGGCAAGGACTTGCAGGTCGACCTGACTAAGACCTTTGCCAACGTGTTCACCGAGAATGCCTGTCGCACTCCCGACGCGCTGGCCGTTGCCGACGACAATCGCGAGCTGACTTACGCCGAAATGGAGCATCGCGCCAACGTCCTGGCACGTCACTTGATTGAGGTGGGTGTTGTCCGCGACAGCTTTGTGGCGCTGATGCTGGAACGGACGGTCGACTTCCCCGTGGCCGTACTGGCCGTACACAAGGCTGGAGCAGCCTATCTGCCCCTCGACTTGGAATATCCTGCTGAACGTCTGCTCTATATGTTGGAGAACTCCGATGCTCCCGTGCTGCTGACCACCCACGACGTGATGGACGGTTCACCGGCGGTAGCCAATCGCTTTCTTCACTCTTCACTTATCTACCTCGACGACCTGGACTTCAACCAGCCCGCAGAGCACATTGACCGCTCGTGCCCCGACGGACTGGCCTATATGATCTACACCTCAGGTTCCACGGGCAAGCCCAAAGGTACCATGCTGCACCAGGCGGGACTGAGGAACTTCATCGCCGCCGTCACCGACTTTACCCACCTGACTGCTGCCGACCGCGTCGGCCATCACCGCAGCTTCAGCTTCGATGCCCACATCGAGGACCTGTTCCCCATACTCTCGCAGGGAGGCAGCCTGCACATCATGCCGTCGGCCATACGGAAAGACCTGCAGGCCATCTACGACTTCCTTGTCCGCCACAAGGTGACGGGAGGCGGTTATGCCACGCCGATGGCCATACTGCTGCTGAACAACTTCGACCTGCCCGTGCGCTTCATCACCGCTGGAGGCGACAAGCTGGCGGGCGTGAAGAGCGACCACATAGACATCATCAACGTCTACGGGCCAACAGAGTGTACCGACGATACCAGCTTCTTCGTCATGGAACGCGGCAAGGACTACGAGAATATCCCCATAGGCCAGAGCATCGCCAACTGCTGGAGCTTCATAGTCGACGGCGACGGAAACTTGCTGCCGAGAGGCGTGGCAGGCGAGCTGTGCTTTGCCGGCGTACAGGTGGGTCGTGGCTACTGGCACCTGCCTGAGCGGACGGAACAGGTGTTCGGTCCGTGTCCGTACGTGGATACCGATGCCTTTGGCCGCCGCGTCATGATGTACCATACGGGCGACCTCTGCCGCTACAATGCCCAGGGCGACATGGAGTTCATCGGGCGCACCGACTCGCAGGTGAAGATCAACGGTTTCCGCATCGAGCTGGGCGAGATTGAGAGCACGGCACGGCAGATCAGTGGAATCTCCGAAGTCGCTGCCACCGTCAAGGACATCGGTATCGCCAAGCATATCTGTCTCTACTACACCGTGAACGACGCGTTGCCGCTCGCCGCTGTCAAGCAGCACATGGAGCAGTCGGGACTGGCCACGTACATGGTACCCGATGTCTATGTGCAGCTGGCCGACATGCCCCACACGCCGAGTGGCAAGGTCAATGTCAAGGCACTGTCTGCTCCCGACCTGTCGGCGCTGAGCGAGTATGTGGCTCCGCGAAACGAGACGGAAGAGACGCTGTGCGCCATTTTCTCACAGGTGCTGAAGCTTGAGAAGACAGGCATCCATGACGACTTCTTCACGCTGGGCGGTACCTCGCTGCAGGTGACCCGTGTGGTCATTGAGGCCTCGCGTCGCGGGTTCAACATCACCTATGGCGACGTGTTCCGCCTGAAGACCGTCGAGGCACTGGCATGCTACCTGACGGGCAACGCTGCCGAAGAGGACGAGACGGAGGTGCGCAACCGGCAGGTCGCCGACTATGACTACGGTGCCATCGGCAGCCTGTTGAGGCAGAACACCCTGGACAGCCTGTCGGGCGACTCCCAGCCGATGGGCAATGTCCTGGTGACGGGTGCTACGGGATTCCTGGGCATCCACGTACTCAGACAGCTGATAGACTCCGATGCCGGCAACATCTATTGTCTGGTACGCGGCGACAGTCAGGAGCGGGCCGAGAGCCGGTTGCGCTCGCTGCTCTTCTACTATTTCGACCAGTCGTTCAAGTCTGTGTTCGGCACCCGTCTGCACGTCATCCTTGGCGACGTCACCCAGGACCTCGTAGAGCTTACTTCTTCCGTCCTGCCGCTCAACACGATCGATACCGTCTTCAACTGTGCCGCCAACGTGAAGCACTTCTCCAGGGGTACCGACATCGAGGACGTCAACATCGGCGGTGCCCGTCAGTGCATCAAGTTCTGTCTGGCACACGGCGCTCGCCTGATTCATGTCTCTACGATGAGCACGCGGGGCCTTGTCTTTGTCGACGGTCAGCAGTCAGATGCCGACAGGCTGTTCACCGAACAGGAGCTTTTCCTCGGCCAGTATCTTGTCAGCAAGTACGCCTGGTCGAAGTTCATGGCTGAGCGCGACATCCTGCAAGCCGTCTGCCAACAGGGGCTGAGGGCGAAGATCATGCGCGTGGGCAACCTCTCGGCACGTTCTACCGACGGTGAGTTCCAGGCCAACTTCAACAGCAACACCTTCATGGGACGCCTGCGAATCCATCAGATGCTCGGTGCCTGTCCCTACAGCATGTTCGACAGTCCCGTCGAGTTCTCGCCCGTCGACCAGACGGCTCATGCCATCGTCCTGCTGTCAACGACGCCCGACGGCTGTTGCCTGTTCCATCCCTACAACCATCACCAGGAACTGCTGGGTGACGTGCTGAACCGCATGTCCACCATCAGGCACAAAATAGAATTGGTGGAGGATGACGAATACGAACGGCGCATGGAGTTCCTGCGGCAGTCGGATGAGGGTGCCAAGCGGCTCTCCGGACTGGTGGCCTACCAGAACACCACCCATGGCCGCAAGGCGGTAATACCCGCCATGCAGAACACCTATACCATGCAGGTGCTCTATCGCCTGGGGTTCCGATGGGACATCACGACATGGGACTATATCGACCGCATGCTAAAGGCCATCAACAGCCTGGGCTTCTTCGACGGCATCACTCATGAATAAGTAACGAGGAAGGAGAAACGAGTAACGAGGAAGGGGAAATTTTCCTTACTCCTTCCTCGTTCATCAGGTATTAGTCATCAGTTGCCTAGCCTTCTGCTCCGCCGCCACCGCCGGGCAGACCGCCGCCTCCGCCGCCGTTGTCATCACCGCCGCCGTTGTCGCCGGTATTGTCACCGGTATTGTCGCCAGTGTTGGTGTTGTCACCCTCGTTGGTGCCGCCGCCGTTGGCGTTGTCGGTACCCTCGGGGTCGTCGGTGGAGTCCGAACCCGTCAGGCTCTTGATCATCGCCTTGGTCTTCGAGGTGAATGCCAGTCGGGCATCGCGGTTCATGTTATCGATGGTGGTCTCGCCCGTGGCCTGCATGATGAGCTTCACGGCG
>JAFVGN010000054.1 GCA_017474925.1 Prevotella sp.
CGCCGTGAAGCTCATCATGCAGGCCACGGGCGAGACCACCATCGATAACATGAACCGCGATGCCCGACTGGCATTCACCTCGAAGACCAAGGCGATGATCAAGAGCCTGACGGGTTCGGACTCCACCGACGACCCCGAGGGCACCGACAACGCCAGCGGCGGCGGCGCCAACGAGGGTGACAACACCAACACTGGCGACAATACCCAGAACGGCGGCGGTGATGACAACGGCGGCGGAGGCGGCGGTCTGCCCGGCGGAGGCGGCGGAGCAGAAGGATGATCTGACTTAAATTAGAAATTAGGAATTAGGAATTAGAAATTATGATTTGACTATTAGATCAAAACAAGGATTCTGATGACTAATACCTGATGTACGAAGAACGAGGAAGGAGAATAGTCCGAGGGCAGAAAATTACCCGCAGAACATTTCTCCTTCCTCGTTACTCGTTTCTCCTTACTCCTTCCTCGAAAACATCCTACAAGGCAAGCGGCGTTTTATTCAATGAAGTACAGGATTTGCTCCACCATCTTTTCCTCGGTCTTGCCTTCAGCATTGATGACGAGGTCGTAGTTGCGGGTGTCGTAACGCGACGAACCAGTGAACTTCTTGACATAGCTCTCGCGCATGGCGTCCACTCGCTCGATGAGCTTGAGGGCCTCTTCCTGAGTCATATTGCGCTTGTTGATGAGACGCGACACACGGTACGACAGCGGGGCCTGGATGAAAATGCGCAGATGGTTGGGGTGGTTGCGGAACATGAAGAATCCACAGCGTCCGGCGATGACGCACGACTCTTCCTCGGCTATCTCCTGCAGGATTTCCGCCTCGACCCGGAACACGTTCTCGGTGGTCAGCACATCTAACTGATTACCCATTTCTGCAATTCTGTTAGCGCTGCTGGTAAGTCCGTAGCCGATGCCGGCTAAACGTTTGAAGTCGTCCCACCAGTTGATCTTATGGTCTCTCAGCTTCTCGATTTCCTGGGGGGTGAGGTTGTAACGCTCCTCCAGGGTCTTGATAAGAGCCTTGTCGTAAAAGGTTACGCCCAGTTTCTTGGCTAACATCTCACCTACGGTGCGACCACCGCTACCCAGCTCGCGATTGATAGTGATGACAAATTTCTCGTTCTTGTTCATAATACTTGTATATTTTTGATCTATTTCGGATTAACTCATATCGGCAGCGAATTTACGAATAGTTTTCCAAAAGTCAAGCACAAAGTCAAAAAAAATGTGACAATTTAACAAAAAAAAAGACCTTAATCGCCCTGTTGAGACGAAATATGTCTCTTAACATCGCCAAACATCGGAGGGCAGCGTCTTATTTCTGAGAGGGCGTTTGAAGGGACAGAATGAAAGTGACATGACATCCCTGTCGCGGGGTGTCGGCCAATTCGAGCATGCCTCCCTGCTGTATCATCATCCTGCGGCTCAGTGACAAGCCGATTCCGCTGCCGCTTCGTTTGGTAGTGAAGAAAGGAACAAAGAGCGACTGGCGGTTCTCGGCTGGGATGGGAATTCCGTCGTTGCCGATGAAGATAACGGCTTTCCCAACGGGAAGACTATCGGGCACGCTGACTACCATCCGCTGGGCATTGGCCTCAATGGCATTCTTGACCAAGTTCATCAGTACCTGGCGAAGCATGCCAGTATCGGCGCTGACAGTCAGATCGGGAGAGACGTCCACTTCCCAATGGAGCTGGGGATAGGCTTTGCCGACGTCGTCAATCATCGAGCGGAGGGTGACGTCGCTCATCTTGGGTTTCTCCAGCTCGGACATCTTACGGTAGTTCACCACGAAACTGCTCATGTGCTGGGATGTTTCAAAAATGGCACGAATGCCATCCTCAAGTGGTGTGCCCTTCACGTCGGAGCGGTTCAGCAGCGACTGGCTGATGCTGGTGATGGGCGCTGTGGCATTCATCATTTCGTGTGTCAGTACGCGGGTCAGTCGCTCCCACGATTCCACCTCGTTCTGATTCAGCTGCTGGCGGATGGTCTCACCCAACTGGTTCAGCGTTTCCTGCATGGCGCGCTCGCCAAAGTACATGCCTTGTGTAGGCATACGGAAGGTGAAGTCGTGGTTGCGGATAGCTTCCTGTATCAGATAGGCACGCAGGCGAAGTTTCCGCTGATGGTGAATAAACGCGATCAGCAGAACGACGCACACGATACCTATTATAATAAGGAGCCACATCATAGTCGTTTGATCTTGTTGTAGAGCGTCTGTCGGGTGATGCCCAGCAGTTCTGCAGCCTGGGTGAGATTGCCGTGACAATGGTCGATGGTGCGGCGGATGTGTTCCTTCTCCATCTCATCGAGGCTGACGATTTCGTTCTGCATGTCGAGCACATCCTTCAGCTTGCGCACCAGTTCATCATTGTCCCACGGCTTGGTGATGAAGTCGGCCGCTCCGTTCTTCAATCCCTTGACAGCCAGGTTGACGTCGGCGTATGCAGTCAGCAATACGACTGGCGTCTGTGGATGCTGCTTGCGAATGGCGCGAAGCCAGAAAAGTCCCTCTTGTCCGCTGTTCACGCCCAGCGAGAAGTTCATGTCCAAGAGCACGATGTCGACAGGCTGCTGGGCCATCCGCTTCAGGATGTCTTCGGGCTGGGAGGTGGTCAGCACCTGCTCGAAAGTATCGTCCAGCAGATAGTGCATCGCTGTCAGAATGGAAGTGTTGTCATCTACAATCAGTATGGTTCCGTATTTGTTCATGCTTGCAAAAGTAATCATTTTCCGTCAAAAAATCATACGGTGGAGTGTATAATTTTTAGACGTTCTGCATCTGGGCGGCTTAAAAAGCTTGCATCGATGACGGCTAACCCCTAACTTTGCTGGTGCAAAATAACAAAAACGGATATGAAACAAGCATTGATCATCTTCCTCGGGTTTGCTGTCGGACAGTCGATGGCTCAGGGCGAGTGGACTATGCAGCAGTGTATGCAGTACGCTGTGGAGCATAACCACGAAGTGAAGCGTGCAGCGCTGGAACTGGACAACTACAAGGCGACCAAGACTGGATCCATCGGACGATTCCTGCCTTCTGTGGATGCCAGCATCGGTGCCCAGTACAACTTCGGACGTGCCATCGACCCTGAGACAAACGGCTATACCGATGTGAGCACCTTCTATAACGGTTACTCCCTGTATGCCTCACTGCCCGTCTTCGATGGCTTCAGCCGCATTCATGCTTTGAAAGCCGCCGGCGCCAGCGTGCTGATGGGGCGTCAGGCCTTGCGCCAGAAACAGGACCAGACCGCATTGAATGTCATGCAGGCCTATACCAACGTGGTTTATTACGAGGGTTTGGTCAAGATGGCTGACGAAAAAGTACAGGAAACAGAACTACTACTGAAACAGATACGCCTGTTAGAGGAGGTGGGACGCAAGAGTGCTGCTGATGTGGCTCAGGTAGAGTCGCAGAAGGCAGAAGCCGACTACGAGCTGACGCGCCAGCAGAACCGCTATGCCTCGGCCATGCTGGAGCTGAAGAAGACAATGGCTTTCCCGATGAGTGATGAGTTAAGAGTGAAAAGTGAAGAATGTCCTTTCGGACTGCCAAGCTATCATGATGAAAGAATGGCGGCAGCAAATTCTTCACTCCTCGCTCTTCATTCTTCACTTCAAGTGGCGCGCTATCAAGTGCAAGTCAGTAAACACGAGTGGCGTCAGGCTCGTGCCGCGCTGTTACCTGCTCTCTCGTTGAGTGCGGGCCTGAACACCACTTACTATCATACGCTGCATTCCACTGGCGGAGCGTCTTTCGGCAATCAGTTCAAGAACAACATGGGCGAGTATGTGGGTGCCACGCTGAGCATTCCCCTGTTCAATCGCCTGCAGACCGTTACGAACATCCGCAAGGCCAAGAACAACTACCGTATTGCCCAGGAGACATACATGCAGAAACAGATAGAGTTGGAGAAACTCAGCCGCGAGGCCTGGCAGGACTGGCAAGGCTATC
Organism: Prevotella sp.; assembly: GCA_017474925.1. GTDB lineage: Bacteria > Bacteroidota > Bacteroidia > Bacteroidales > Bacteroidaceae > Prevotella. Next base: position 3,968 of record JAFVGN010000054.1, read on the forward strand.
TGAAACAGACCGTGCAGATGGTGGAGAAAGTAGAAGCCGACAGCATCGCCTATCAACTGACGAAACGCCAATTTGAAGAAGGGTTGAGCACGGCTATCGACCTGCGTACCACCTCAGCACAACTGCTGAACTCAAAGGCAACGCTGCTGCAGTGCCAACTGATGACGATGGTGAAGGAACAATTGGTAAGATATTATAGAGGAGAAACGATATGGAGCAGCGAGAGGAGAGCGGAGTTTACTCCGGCTATCCCGAGCGACTGAATTCAACGAAGTTAAATTATATGGACAGAGTAATCGAAAAGACAAAGACACAGCGGCTGATGAAATATTGGCCATACGTGGCAGGCGCCAGCCTTTTGCTGGTCATCCTGGGCTGGCTGGCGTTTGGAAACCATGCCTCGACGCTGAGAGTCAGCAAGGACGAGCTGACCGTCAGCGAGGTTCGGAGTGCAGAGTTCAAGGACTATGTGCGCACCAACGGACAGGTGATGCCCATTCAGGTGGTGCAGATCTCGCCCGAAGAAGGAGGCATCGTCATGGAAAAGGTGGTTGAAGAAGGAACGATGGTACATAAAGGCGACGTCATCGTCCGTCTGAGCAATTCAGGTCTCGACCTTCAGATTCTGAATGCCGAAGCCGAACTGGCTGAGAAGCAGAACCTGCTGCGAAACACGCAGGTAGCCATGCAGCAAGACCGCCTGAACAACCAGACGGAGCAGGCACAGCTTGACATGGACACCCAGCGCAAGCAGCGGACCTTCGAGCAGAACAAACGACTCTACGGCGAGAAGCTGATTAGCAAAGAGGATTACCTGCAGTCGCAGGAGGACTACCAGCTTTCTGCCAAGAAACGTTCGCTGGTGACGAAGCGCCTGAAGCAAGACTCTATCTATCGCACTGTTCAGATGGATCAGATGGAGGATAACCTTCAGAATATGCGTCGTAACGTGGTACTCGTGCGTCAGCGTAAGGAGAAACTTGAAGTGCGCTCAGCCATCGACGGCGAACTGGGCTTGCTTGACGTGGAACTGGGGCAGAGCATCAGTCCAGGACAGAAAATCGGTCAGCTCAATGACCTTTCTGACTATAAGGTTCAGGCACAGATAGACGAGCACTATATCGACCGTGTGCGTCAAGGTCTGACGGCTACCTTCACTCGTGGCGACAAGACATACCAGTTGCAGGTTCGCAAGGTCTATCCGGAAGTCCGCGAGGGCAAGTTCCGCTGCGATTTCATCTTCAAGGGCGAACGTCCGGAGAACATCCGATCTGGTCAGACCTACTACATTGACTTGGAACTGGGCCAGCCTGAGCAGGCCGTCATCATCCCTCGCGGCACCTTCTTCCAGACCACAGGAGGACAATGGATTTTCGTGCTCTCTCAGGACGGCACGAAAGCCTATCGCCGTCCCATCCGCGTAGGTCGACAGAATCCGCAGCACTACGAAATCCTCGATGGCCTGGAACCAGGCGAGCGTGTCGTCACCAGCGGCTACGAGGCATTTAAAGACCATGAAGTGCTGGTTTTTAGATAATCACTTTTTGCAGTTTGAACTATAAAAGTCGACAGTGTCTAAGAATCATACGCAAAACCGTCTAATTATTAGACAAACTGCTTCCGCCAGGGTGAAAAACCTTGGCGGATTCGTTTTTATGGCGTAACTTTGCATTGTCAAACAACGAATATGAAATAAAGAAAAAAGAGAATATGATGATGCTGAAACAATTGATTTACATGGCGCGTCGGTTCAAGACGGCGACGGTGCTCAACTTCACAGGACTGACAGTAGCCTTCGCGGCCTGCTACCTCTTTCTGACACAGGTCACCTACAACCATTCCTATAATAAAGGGCTGGCCAACTACGAACAGCTGTATCGTGTGGAGATTCCTGCGATGTTCGACCACAGCAAATGGCAGTCGAACGTGACTCGTTTCTTGGCAGACGAACTGGCTAAGTTGCCTCAGGTGGAAGGAATGGCCTTGTTGCAAAGTTGGTATAGTGGCTGGTCGTTTGAGAAAGACGGTACTGATTTTGCGTTTAACGGATGCAGAGTCAATAATGATGGCCTGACGACATTGGCTCCCCGTCTGCTGGACGGCAAACTCGGTTGGGAGGATGACGATCAGACAGGATTTATCATCCCCGCCTCAGTTGCCATGAAGTATTTTGGTTCGATACAAGTGGTTGGTCGCTGCATGTATTATCATCAAGACAGCGCAGTGGTGCGTGGCGTTTATGAAGATTTCCCAGAGAACAGCATTGCCGAGAATTGTGTCTATGGCAATATAGGAAAAGAAAACGAGGGAAACTTCCAGAACTACAGCTACAAATGTTTCCTGCGCCTTAGAGAGCAGATGGATGAAGAGAAGGCAAGGCATCTTATCCTGGATCCATTGGTAGAGCAGATACACCAGCTTTATATAGAGTATGGAATGGAGGACAGATGGAACGAGGCGGACGCAAAAGAGAGTTTGAATCTGCGTCTGCTACCCATCGCGGAAACTTGGTTCTCTGGCGTTGATCCTGAACATGACAAAGGCAACAAGACTGTCGATTTAATCCTGCAGCTATCATGCTTGTTGGTGATGATCATCGCCGCCATCAATTTCCTCAACTTCACATTGGCAGAAAGTCCGATGCGCATCAAGAGCATCAACACACGTCGTGTGCTGGGCAGTTCGGTGTCCTCGCTGCGTTGGGGAATTGTTGGCGAGGCGGTATGTATCTCGTTGCTGGCATTCCTGTTGGCTGTCATCGTTTGTTATCTGCTGTCGCAATGGCCCTTTATCAGCGAACTCACCGTAGGCAGCATAGCTTTGGGCAATCATCTATTGCTACTGGCATGTCTTGGCCTGATAGCCGTCGTCGTGGGCATCGTGGCAGGTGTCTATCCTGCTTTCTATGCAACCAGTTTCCAGCCAGCACTCGTCTTGAAAGGTTCCTTCGGACTCACGCCCAAAGGTCGCCAACTGCGCACATTGCTACTCTGCCTGCAGTTCCTTATCACCTGCATGATGGTGGTTTATATCGGCATTCTCTGTCTGCAAAGCCACTACATCTTCAACTCAGACTACGGTTACGACAAAGATGAGATTCTGTATGCAAATACTTGGGAACTATTAGACAAACAAGACGTTTTGCGTTCAGAGCTGATGCAGCAGACTGGTATAGTGGATGTGGCCTATTCACAGTTCTTATTGGGAAGCCAAGACAGTTATATGGGTTGGGGTCGAGGAGACAAGAATCATAAGGTGCAGTTCACGGCTCTACCTGTTGACTGGCACTATCTCCGTACGATGGGCATTCAGGTAATAGAGGGGCGCGACTTCAACGAACAAGATGGCGACTGCTACATTATCAATGAAGCTGCCCGCAAGAAGTGGGACTGGGTAGAGATGGGCAAGAAACTACTTGATGAAGAGACGGAAATGACCGTTATTGGCGTCTGCCGTAATGTGCGTTTTGCCTCTACTCGTGTCGACAATAATGACTTGCCTATGGCTTTCCTGATTTATGGCGAGAAGTACTTGAAGCAAGGATGGACCAACAATCTTGGTATGATGAATGTCCGTGTAGCAGCAGGTACAGACAAGGTTGAGATGCGTCAGAAAATCAAGGACATCTGCATGAAGTTAGGAGCCGAGCATGAACCAGACGTGAAATTCCTCGACCAGCAACTGGAAGATACTTATCAGGATGAGTTCCGCTTTATCCGTCAAGTGCTTGTCTTTTCTGTCATCTGCCTGATTATCAACCTCATCGGCGTGTTCTGCATGACGATGTTCGAGACGGAGTATCGCCGTAAGGAGATAGGCATCCGCAAGGTGATGGGAAGTACTACAGGCGAGATCCTCACGATGCTCTGTCGTCGCTATGTTTGGCTGCTCTTGGGTAGTTTCATCGTTGCAGCTCCTTTGGCCTGGTATATTGGCAAGCAGTGGTTGCAAGGTTTTGCCGAGCGCACACCTGTCTACTGGTGGCTCTTCCCCTTAGCCTTCTTCGCCGTCGCCCTCGTCACCCTCGCCACCATCATCGTCCAAAGCTGGCGCACAGCTAATGAGAACCCAGTAAACAGTATTAAGAACGAGTGAATGGAAGACCGTAAAGGTCAATCCCGTCGATAGTATTAAAACCGAATAAAGCAAGGATATTCGCAAGTAAAAATCAACTATTTTTACTAAGAATTCTTAAATTACACAAGTTTGTGAATCACAAACTTGTGTAATTATGGTAAAATGCTTATCTTTGTACTCAAAATGAGGGAGTTATGGAAAAAAGCTTTGTTTATGGAATTGCTGTTACGGACTATAATTTTACGGGTAGGGCTGAAGAAACTCGTCGCCTGAAAGCAAACTTTACGGCAGGCATCAACTCTATTTTAATATCTCCGCGTCGCTATGGATTATGGTTCAGAAAAAGGTTTTTATAAACCAAAATAAGGATGTGTCAATAAATCATACGCTAAACCGTCTAATTATTAGACAAACTGCTTCCGCCAGGGGCAAAAGCCTTGGCGGATTCGTTTTTATGCCGTAACTTTGCACTACCCAAAATAAAAAGTGTATGAAACATTTCAAGAAAACATCGGTAAAGTTATTGGCAATTGTCATTGTGGTGCTGATTGTGTTTGGCAGATGCGGACATTTGCCTGGTCATGGTAATAGGGAAGAGAGCAATCTTAAAGAGGTTGTTGAGAACTATGTTTCCTCCACGTTGAAAGACGGAGAGACAGTAGAGTTTGGAGGCAGGTATGACTGCGAGGATTACAAAGAGAATGATGAAGTGCGATTTTCAGCCAAAGTCACATATGATGTGGTTTCAAAGGATGGCACGAAAGTAAGGCACACGGCTTTCGTCGTCTGCAACGAAGACAAGGACAAGATCATAGAATGGAAGGAACTTAAATGACACTTAAAAGAAATAAATATGATAAAACTTGAAAATATTCAGAAAGTGTTCCGTACAGAGGAGGTGGAAACTGTAGCACTGGGCGGTGTGTCGCTCGAAGTAAAGAAAGGTGAGTTCGCTGCCATCATGGGGCCTTCGGGCTGTGGTAAGTCTACATTGCTAAATATTCTGGGATTGCTCGACAATCCCACGAGCGGAAAGTATTGGCTGGACGGTCAGGATGTGGGCAGCTTGAAAGAGAGTCAGCGCACGAAAGTCCGCAAGGGGCAGATAGGCTTCGTGTTCCAGAGCTTCAACCTGATTGACGAGCTGAACGTGGAGGAGAATGTGGAACTGCCGCTGACTTATCTTGGCATACCCAAGAAAGAGCGTAAGGTGAGGGTAGAGGAGGTGCTTCGCCGCATGTCAATCAGCCATCGTACTCACCACTTTCCTCAACAGCTCTCTGGAGGTCAACAGCAACGCGTCGCCATTGCCCGTGCCGTCGTAATGAATCCTAAGCTGATTCTTGCTGACGAGCCTACAGGTAACCTCGACTCTAAGAACGGCTTGGAGGTGATGCAACTGCTTACACAACTGAATCAGGAGGGCACCACCGTCCTTATGGTGACCCACTCCGAGCGCGATGCCGGTTACGCCCAGCGCATTATCAACCTCCTCGATGGTCAGGTGGTCCCAGAAGTAAAACTGTAAAACACTCTCTCGTATTGATGGGCAGTCGTCGGTCTCGTTCCGACGCTGCTCCTTTACAAGACAAATATGCCTGACAACACAAGATTTATAGCTTTGTAACGTTTACTAATATAGAAGCAATAACATCTTATAATGAACAAGAAAACCATCATCACCGCACTGCTCGCCCTTGTCGCAATGACGGGGCGGGGGCAGACTGATACAAAGGGCGGCATATTGTCTGGCATAGAAACAGATGTGCAGCCTTTTGACTTTAGCAAGCCGATGATGGCCAATTCCTTGCATTTCCAACAGATAATCCCATCCCTTGAATTGCTGCAGGATGTTCAGCAAAAACCGCTAACTTACGACCGAACAACTTCATTCCCGATGCCAGCCAACAACCCCTTTATGCTATGGAATGGCGCAGGTGTCACCGTCTATGGCAGCAAGAATCAGATGCTGGGACTGATGGATGCGGCTACTGGCACTGTGTCGCTCCATCAGGATTTCGGACGGCTACATTTCGCAGCCTCTGCCGTTGCCAATAAATATTGGATGCCGATGCAGAGCCAACTCTACACGCAATACGGCATCGGTGGCTCGCTCGGTTACGACCTCACCGATGCTGTCTCACTCCACGCTTTCGGCTATTATTATGCCAACAATCCGCTTGTCGGCCCCGCTTTCAGCCCCTATGTAAGCACAACTTCATTCGGTGGCTATGCCAATATCCGTTTCAGTGAGAACTTTGGCAGCGAAGTCGGTGTGCGTCGCTATGTCAATCCTATGTCGGGCCGATGGACGACCTCGCCAATCGTTACTCCTTACTTCCGCGTAGGAAAACGCAACAAGATAGAAATTGGCTTACCTCTTGGCGAACTTCTAAAAGCAGCCATTTGGGGCGACAATGACAATCCCCTACGTTATAGACCGCAGCCACAACCACAACTGAAAAAGAAATAACACTTGCATCAAAATGAAACGACTAAGGTTAGCTTTGATTGTTGAGATTGTGCTATATGCAATTATCTGCATTATAATATATGTGGCAGTATTGATATTGAGTGACGAGATTGAGAGTTGGAAGAAACTTATCATCTTTGCTATCACCTTTGCCATATTATTTCCACTTGTACGTTATATAAAAAAGTATAGAAAACGAAAATGAAAACAATGAAAAACTGGAGAAAAGTCTTGCTACAAGCATTATTCTACTTTTGTAGCTTTATGGCAATCATCTGGCTGTTAAACATGGTATTTAGCGACGGCATAGATGATTGGAAAGGGGAAATCATCAAAGGAAGTCTGTATACAGTGACCATCATCATTTTCAATAACTGGAAGGAAATAAAAGAGCATATATGGAAATGATGTCGAACCCTCAGACAAAGAATTTGCACGATTTAAGAAGATAAAATATAAATGAAATGATAATGAACAAACAAACCATCATCACCATCCTGTTTGCTCTTGTTGCTGTGGCGGGGCAAGGGCAGAGTTCTTTCGATGTGGAAGAGGGCTGTCTGAATGTCATTGATGTTACTTTGGCGCAAGGCGTTGGTGAATATGGCGATAAGTGCATTTCTGCAAACTACCTGCACGAAAAGTTCATTAACGAGCGGTTCAGCATAGGCCCCGGAATCGGATATAGCCATCATAACAACTACAACTTTTCTGCAATCCCCGTCTTTCTCAGTACACATTATTTCTTTCTTGACAAGCGGTTTTCTCCGTTTGTCAATCTGCGCGTCGGTTTATTCGCCCTGTTCAATGCTAAGAATGTAGGAAGTAATGAGAAATACTCTCTATCAAAAGAAAAGCAGGGTTTCAGTCTGTTTATGTCGCCAAGCATCGGCGTGAAGATGCACATCACACCAAACATCGGCATAATGGCTTCGATAAGTGATGAAGCGTATCTTGTGAATGCGTTTGACACGAACAGGAACGATTACAAGAGCAGGCTGATTCATAGTATGGGAATCAATGTCGGAGTGTGCTTTCATATTAAAGGGTGGTAGAGAAATAATACAACAAACATGATACGAGCATGAAATATTTTATCTTAGCTCAAATCCTTTTCCTTACTAGTTTAGTGGGATTTGCCCAGCAAGTTATGTTGGCCGACAGCATAACCAAAAATCCTGTTTGCTATGCTACCGTCTATGATGCTAATGGAACTGTAATAGGACGCTCAGACATGGGAGGGTATATTAGTCTTCAGAAAGGCTTC
>JAFVGN010000055.1 GCA_017474925.1 Prevotella sp.
ACATCACAGCAGAGCCCTGTCGCAATTTACATTGAAAACAGGGCATGAATGCTGCGTGTAAATGCAATCAATAGACAAGAATTGTTAAAATGCCTCACTTTTAATCCAAAAAGTTTGGTTTTTAAAACAGTATCTGTCCCTATGATTTCGATTGATGCATGATGCAACAATTTCATCTGAATAATAACGGGAAATTCGATTTTTTTGCTTATCTTTGTCGCGCTAAACTAAAACAAAGACTTTATGAAAAGACTATTTACATGGATGTTGATGGCGGTTGTGCTGGTGATGACTGCCAATGCACAGCGCGGCCGATGGGGCAGGAACCTGCCCACACAGGAGGATGACGATTTCTACAAGACCGAAGAGGCACGACGTATCGGCGACCAGGTGTTGCTATACCAACGAGTGACCGGTGGCTGGCCCAAGAATGTGAACATGAGCAAGCCGCTCAATGATGAAGAACGCAACCAAGTGATGAAAGATAAGGCGCGACGCGACGACTCGACGACGGACAACGGCGCTACTACCATGCAGATGAGGTATCTGGCCCGACTGTATCATGGCTGTGGGGACGTACGCTACTGTGATGCTTTCTGCAAAGGGGTGGAATACTTGCTGAGCGGACAGTATGACAACGGCGGATGGCCCCAGTTCTGGCCTGAGATGCACGGCTACCAGAAACACATTACGTATAACGACGACGCGATGGTGAACACGATGAACCTTTTGCGTGACGTGGCTCAGCAGAAGGGATATTACAAGGGACTGGCAGACAAGGCGTTGCGCGAACGGTGCATGGGCGCTTTCAACAAGGGCGTAGAGTGCATGTTGGCTACGCAGATACGACTTGCTGACGGGCAACTGACAATATGGTGCCAGCAACACGACCGCGACACGTATGCTCCTGCCGCTGCGCGCGCCTACGAGCTGCCCTCGTATTGCCCTATGGAGAGTGCCAGCATCGTCAAGCTGCTGATGGGACTGCCTGACCCTGACAAGCGGGTGAAGGAGGCTGTCAATGCGGCGATGGCTTGGTTTGACAAGTACAAGCTGACGGGACTGCGCATCGTGCGCCACGGACCTTGGGCCAGCATGGACGGTGACACAAGGCTGGTGAACGACCCCAATGCCGAACCTATCTGGGGGCGCTATTATGACTTGAAGTACTGCGAACCCTACGTCTGCGACCGTGACGGACTGCCACGACGCCGTCTGGAGGATATCGGCCATGAGCGGCGTAACGGCTATGCGTGGTTCAGCAACCGCCCTGTCGAGCTGTATCCCCTGTACGACAAGTGGGCAGACCAGTATGACTCGGAACACAAGGTGAACATCAGCCTGAAGACCAAGGGGGCCAACGAGAACGGACTGATAGAGATGGAACGCCTGCCCCAGAAGGACATGAAGGATTTCGACGCGGTGGTGAATGCTGGCGAGCGCATCCAAGAGGCGATAGAGAAGGCGCCGCTGAAGCCCGAACAGCCATATAGGATATTCATCAGGAAGGGTACCTATCAGCAGAAGGTCATCATTGACCGCCCGAACATCGTGCTGGTGGGCGAGCAGCGTGACAGTACCGTCATCGTCCTGGCTGAGACTGAGAAGACGCGCACCATCAAGGAATACAACGGACAGGAGGTGCATCATGGCGTGGTGGTGATACAGGAAGGCGCCGACGATTGTGTCATCAGCGGGCTGACCATCTACAACAACTACGGCACAGTAGTAGAGCCAGGCAACACGACTCACCAGATGGCTGTGTACGGAAGGGCTACGCGTACCATTATTATAAATAGCAACATCTGGGCAGACGGTAACGATGCTTTGTCGCTCTGGGCACGGGAGGGTGGTATGTACTATCATGCCGACCTCTTCCTGCGCTGCAAGGGAGTGGACTTCCTCTGTCCTCGAGGCTGGTGCTACGTCACCCGATGCCGCTTCTATGGCGACGGGCACGCCATCATCTGGCACGACGGACGGGGAGGCAAGGACCAGAAGCTGGTCATCACCAACTCTGAGTTCGACGCCGCCCGTCCTACGGAACTGGGACGCTATCATCACGACTCACAGTTCTATATTGCCAACTGCAAGATGTCGGCAAACATCATGGACAAGAATATAGAGCATGCCTACAAGGGACGTACGGCAGAGGAAATGGCCAAACAGGGCAAGGTGCTTGACCCGTGTCCGTGGGGACAGCGGGTGTACTACTATGCAATCCGCAGGGAAGGAGGACATAGCGGCTGGCTGACAGATAACCTGAGGACGGCACCTGGAAGCCCGGAGTATCACACGTTGACGGCTAATTGGACTTTCGACGGGAAGTGGGATGCCGAAAAGCATATCCGTGACCTATGGTATGTGTTGGCCTATTAAGAATTGAATAAAAAGAAAAACAGGTTTTCTTTTGTATTTCGCTCACTTATTCGTACCTTTGCAAACGGAACTCAGCAAAAAGAGTATAAATAATAGAGGCAATAGAGCGTATGGCACTGAATTTGGACAAGAATCTGAAGCGTTACTATAGTATCCGTGAGGTGGCGGAGATGTTTGGGCTCAACGAGAGTACGTTGCGCTATTGGGAACAGGAGTTCCCCTATCTGAAACCCAAGACCAGCGGGCCTGCCAAAATCAGGCAGTACCAGGAAAAGGATATCGAGCAGATACGCTTGATACATAATCTGGTGAAGGTCCGGGGATTCAAGCTGTCGGCTGCCAAGAAAATCATCAACTCCAACCGCGACGGGGCTGACCGCAGGGCGGAGGTGCTGACGATGCTGATAGACCTGCGTACGGAGCTGCAGGCGCTGAAAAAACAGATGGACTACCTGACGTAGTCCATCTGCTGTTTTTAATTCTTGTGGTGATGATTCTCACATCATCCATCATCCATCATTCATTTGGGGTTCCAGTTGTCGTTGATGGTGAACACACGCTCCAGCGTTATTTGCTGAGCCTCCTTCTTGGTTAGCTGGCGGCTCCAGGGTACGCGCTGGTTGGTGGCGGCACCATCACCACGGTTTTCGAACTCCAGATAACGGGCGGTCTTGACGGCCTCAGGGCGCCATTGGTGCCAGCCCTCGGGACGAATCTGGCGGGGTAGGTCGCAGTGCATGAACAACGTATAGCCGTAATCGCGCCAGGGGCGGCCCAGGTAGACTTTGTCGGCACCCTCGGCACAGGTGATGCGGCACTCGTTGAAGATGTAGCCATAGGGAACGTCCTGCGGCGTAGAGGCGGCGGTGATGTAGGAGTTGATCTTGCAGAAGATGTCACAGTTCTCAAACCACGCCGTAGAAGGACCGAAGATGAAGTCGGTAGTTCCCTCGATGTAGCAGTCCTTGAAGTAGAGGCGTGTCTTGGCATTACCAGTATAGACGGTGTCCTGGTTGCCGAGGAAGCGACAGTTGACGAACGTCAGTCGGTCGCCTTGGGTATGCAGCGCCACAGCCTGTCCCAGTCGGGCGGCATTGTTCTCGACGGTGAGGTTCTTCAGCGTGATGCTCGACCCCTGAATGCTTAACGTGAAAGTACGAAAGGTACCTATCTTCTGGCGACCGTCCGTGGGTTTGATTTCTATGGCTACGGAACCAGGCCAGGAAGCCATAGCCATCGGCACGGTGATGTTGGCGTGGTCGTCCCAGGTGATGATGGTCTCGTCGCGGTCCTCACCACAAAGCTCGATGTTGGTGAGCCATTGCGGGATGATAAGTTTCTCCTTATACGTACCTTTCTTAATATAGATGACCTTATGGTACTCCATAAAGGCACGGCAGACCTCGATGGCCTCACCGATGTTGCGAAACTCCCCAGTACCGTCGCGGCTTACCACCAGCGTGTCAGGGTTGTCGTAGGACGAAGCGGCGCGAACCTCTTGAAATGAAAACATTGAAAGGAATGTGAGGAATGCGAGGCATGCCTTCATTTCCCATTTTTTCATTTCTTTCATTCTCATTTCTTTCATTTCATTCATTCCTTTCATTTCATTCATTTTTTTCATTTCATTTGGGCGAAGCCCTATTACATAATCTGTGTTACTTCCTGCAGACCATCCACTTCCTTCAGAGCATTCATGATGTCTCGGACATCGTCGCGGTCGTGGACTCGCAGTTCAATGCTGCCGTCGAAGACGCCCTCCTCGCTGTTGAAGGTTACCCGATGGATGTTGACACTCATCTGAGAGGTAATGATGCGTGAAACGTCCATCAGGATGCCCATGCGGTCGATGCCTTGCAGACGGATGGTAGCGTCGAAGAACAGCTGTTTGTGCATGTTCCACTTGGCATCGAGGATACGGTTGCCGAAACCGCTCTTCAGCTTGTCGGCCACTGGACATGCGCGTTTGTGGATTTCTATCTGGTGCTTGTTGTCAATATAGCCCAGGATGTCGTCACCAGGAATGGGATGACAGCAGTGCTTGAATTTGTACTGCCCAATATTGTCCTCGCTGATGTAGATGGGCTTCTTGCGGTTGAATTTCTCAGGAACGACAAAGAGCTCTTGTTGTTCGCCTGCTGTTGGTTTCTTCTTCCCACGACCCAAGAACGGTACCAGTTTACGCCAGCCTTTCTTGTCGTTGTCACTGCCCTTGCCGCTCAGTTCGTCCAGATCCTTCTCGCCCAGTAGGATGGTTTTGTCGCCCAGTCCTTGGAGAAAGAGCTCGCGGCGGCCAGTCTCATGGAACCGTGCCAGTTGGTCAATGACGTCGGGGCTGGTTTCAATATTGTTCTTCTTCAGGAATTCGTTGAGCAGTTTGTTGCCCTTCTTCTGAAGTTCGCGACTGTCGCGGCGCAAGACGGCCTGGATTTTTGCCTTTGCCTTTGCGGTACTCACAAAGTTGATCCATGCAGGTTGTACGTGTTGTGCCTTGGATGTCAGAATCTCCACCTGGTCGCCACTTTCCAGCTTGTGGCTGAGCGGCACCAGCTTGTGGTTGACCTTGGCGCCGATACAATGTGATCCCAGGAAGGTGTGGATGCTGAATGCAAAGTCAAGCGCGGTGCATCCTGCGGGCATAGTCTTGATTTCGCCCTTGGGAGTGAAGACGAAGATCTCAGAGGCGAAGAGGTTTAGCTTGATGGCATCCAGGAAGTCCATTGCGTCAGGCTGGGGGTCGTCCAGGATTTCCTTGATGGTACGAAGCCAGTCGTTCAATTCGTTCTCGTCCTCGGTGTATTCGCTCTCTTCGCCCTCCTTGTATTTCCAGTGGGCGGCGAATCCCTGCTCAGCTATCTCGTCCATACGGTCGGAACGTATCTGTACCTCTATCCACCGGCCTTGTTTCGACATCAGCGTCACATGCAGGGCCTGATAGCCGTTGGCCTTGGGATGGGACAGCCAGTCGCGCAGACGGTCTGGGTGACTCTTGTAGATTTTCGAGATAGCCACGTAGATGTTGAAGCACTCATTGATTTCCTCTTCACGTTTCTCTGGGGTGAAGATGATGCGAACGGCCAGAATATCGTATATCTCCTCGAAGGAGACATGCTTGTTCTGCATCTTCGTCCAGATGGAATAGGGGGTCTTGACACGTTCCTTAATAGCATACTTGATGCCCATCTGATGGAGAGACTCCTCAATGGGGGCTGTAAACTGGTCGAACAGCTCGTGGCGTTTGACCTCGGTGCTTTTCAGCTTTTCCTTGATACTGTTGTACTCTTCCGGATGCTCGTACTGGAACGAGAGGTTCTCGAGCTCGGACTTGATCTTGTAAAGACCTAACCTGTTGGACAAAGGGGCATAGATGTAGAGCGTCTCGCCGGCAATCTTATACTGCTTGTTGGCAGGTTGTGAGGCCAGGGTGCGCATGTTGTGCAGGCGGTCGCATATTTTGATGAGGATGACGCGAATGTCCTCGCTCATGGTCAATAGCAGCTTCTTGAAATTCTCGGCCTGTGCTGAAGCCTGTTCTCCGAAAATGCCTCCACTAATCTTGGTCAGTCCGTCTACGATCTGGGCTATCTTGGGACCAAAAATGTTGGCCAGGTCTTCAGTAGTGTAGTCGGTGTCCTCCACGACGTCGTGAAGCAGGGCGGCACAGATGCTGGTAGAACCCAGACCAACCTCCTCACAGACTATTTGCGCCACAGCAATGGGGTGCATGATATACGGTTCGCCTGAGAGACGGCGGACTCCCTTATGGGCCTGCCGGGCAAAGTTAAAAGCTTTGGTAATGATATCTACCTTTTTGCGATGGCGCGAGGCCAAATAACTGTCCAGCAGTCGTTGGAAAGCGTCATTTACCAGTTTCTCGTCAGCATCTTCACGCATGGTTATGTCTTCATCCATAGCTTATCTCCTTTTCCTTTTTTTCGTTGACTTGCGCTTCTTTGTCGTCTTGGCCTTTGTCTTCTTGGCCTTTGTCTTCTTGGTCGCACGGGACTTGCGCGACACTTTGGTACGTTTGCTATAGCGTCCTTTCTTGCCACGAGCGTAGCGTTTGCTCTTATGATAATAGGTGGGGACGTCGTCCTTGACTGCTACTTCCAGACGGTTGCTCAACAGTTCGGTGGCTTTGTAGTTGTATACAGAGTCCTCAAGGTCGATAAACTTGCTGATCTCTGTCTGTGGCAGTCGAAGCGGTGACGGCGCAGTAGCTCCAGGCACAACATCACGGCGGTACATGGGATTGAGCGAGCGCAGCAGGTCGATGTTGATGCCAACCACCTCGGCAACTTGCTCCAAATGAACGTTGCGGCTAAGCATGATGGTGTCCGACTTGGACGGAAGACGGGTGGCCATAGGACAGATGTTGTGCAGCGAATAATAGGTCATGATATAGTTGGCTGCAATGAAGGCCGGAACATAGCCACGCGTTTCCTTGGGAAGATAGGGATAGATCTGCCAGTAGTCCTTGACGTTGATCAGCGAATCCTTATTGGCAGCCTGTGCACGGTGAATGGCCTTGTTGATGTTCTCAGGTCCACAGTTGTAGGCTGCGATGACCAGATTCCAGTCGCCAAAAATCTTGTAGAGGTCACTCAGGTAGCGGGCTGCTGCGAGTGATGCTTTCTGGGGATCGCGACGCTCGTCTAATAATGAGTTGACGTTCAGACCGTATTGCCGGCCAGTTGTCAGCATAAACTGCCACAGTCCAGTGGCCCCAACACGGCTGACAGCATTCGGATTCAAAGCCGACTCAATGATGGGCAAATACTTTAGCTCTAACGGCAATTGGTATATTTCAAGCGCTTCCTCGAAAATGGGCATGTAGAAGTTGGAGGCTCCCAACATGTAACTGATGGAATGGCGCAGGCGACCACTATAGCGGTCAATAAACTTTTGCACTACTTCGTTGTAGGGCATTTCCATGACGCATGGCATACGGCTCAGACGTTCAATATATTCCTCCTTTGAGTAGGTGGGATTGACGTCTGGCATGTTGCAGTCGCTGTCATCGCTCAGATAGGTCTTCGCCATGTACAGGTTTAATAGCGAGTCCAAGTCGAAAGTCATAGCCTCAGGAAACTCGATGATTTCCTCGTTTCCTTTCTGGTCGGTTACTACAATCTCGTCTTCGTCGTCTTCTGTTTCATCTTCTGTTACCTCTACCTGAGCCTGCATGGCAATAGGTAAAAAGAGAAGTATATAGAATAGCAGTATACTCTTTACAGCCTTGCTCATTCGTTCTATTTTTTTGCTATGTATCATGATTCTTAAATGTTATTTCGTATAGTAGTCTTAGGTGCCAAGTCAGAAGTTCAGCTTACAGCTTAGTCCCAGCGACTGGGAGTCCAGCAGGCTTCCCCCTCCGTGGTTGGGTATGATGGTAGGCTCGACCTTGAGACTCAAGTCTTTGGAGATGTCGAATACAGAGAGCTCTGCGTCTACGTATGCATCGATGACGGAGATGGCATACACGCCCAGCATGACGAAAAAGCTCATGTCGCGCCAACGGCGATACTTGTCCTTACGAGTTCTGAAGATTTCCTTGTAACGGTCTTCGTTGTCTGGTGTAATGGTACGTCCCAGATGTAGGAACTTATTGTAGGAGGCCGTCGCAGGATCGTCATCCATGATGTCCAGATAGGCCTGAGAATAGTCTTTGTACATCATGTTATTCCAGGTCAGGGCATAGATGCAGCCCATGAAACCGCCATATATGATGGGTAGCTTCCAGAATTTACGATTGTATATCTGACCAGCCCCAGGTATTACCAATGCGAGCCACAAGGCACGTTGTGGATTGGGCTTCCACGTGTTCCAGTCACGTTTTTCCTTTTTCCTGCCCTTTTTCCTTAAGACCACCGACGTAGAGTCGTCGGCTGTTGCCAAAGAGTCTCCAGAAAGGATTTTGGCATCAGCAGCAGTCAAGGTGTCTCCCAACAAGATTCTGGCATCGGCTTTGGCCACAGAGTCCATCACAGCCAGATCTTCCTGCTGAGCCAAGCATGTTAATGGTAACAAGGCAAAAAGGTAAAACAGTAAACCCTTTTTCATATCTTACTATGACTTTTTCCCTTATTACTCACTTAATTCCTGACGTTGTCCAGCGCGTTAATAATCCGTTCCAGTTGTTCCTCGTTGTCAAACTGGATGCTGATTTTACCTTTGCCTTTTGGTGAACAAGTCATCTGTACCTTGGCCTGGAAAAATTGCGTCAGACGCTCTTTCAACACGTTGAATTCTTCGGGAAGCTGAGCACTTGAGGCTATCTTACCCTTGGAAGTCTTGACGTCGTCGCCGTTCTTTAGTGCCTGTACCATTTCTTCCACCTTGCGAACGGAAAGCTGGTTGCGTTGCACCTCTTTGAACAGCTTGATTTGTTGTGAGGGACTTTCTATGGACAGTAGTGCGCGTGCATGCCCCATCTCAATCTCGTGGTTTTTCAGGGCTATCTGCACCTGGGCAGGCAGTTTCAATAGCCTGAGGTAATTGGTGACGGCAGCACGGCTCTTTCCAACACGTTCGGAAATCTTGGCTTGCGTCATTCCTGTCGTCTCTGCCAAGTGCTGGTATGCCAGTGCTATTTCTATGGCATTCAGGTCTTCGCGTTGGATGTTCTCCACTAATGCCATTTCCATCACACCTTGGTCTTCAACGGTGACAATATAGGCAGGAACTTTAGTAAGGCCGGCCAACTGAGATGCACGCCAGCGGCGTTCGCCAGCAATAATCTGATACTTGTCTCCCTCCACCTTGCGCAAGGTGATGGGCTGAATGATTCCCAGTTCACGGATACTGTTGGCAAGGTCCTGCAGCGTCTCTGGGTCGAACTCACGGCGGGGTTGGTTGGGGTTGGGCTCTATCAGGCTGATTTCCACTTCATTCAAGTTCGAAGACCCTTCCGTTTTAACCTCGCTGTGCGTATCTATCAATGCGTCAAGGCCGCGTCCTGTACCAATGTCGTCCAGTCCGCGTCCCAAGACGTTACGGTCAAATTTCTTTTTTACAGCCACTTTGTATTCTTAAAATTATGATTTGTCACTTGCGACAATGGTTGGTTCTAAACTTTTGAGCTCTGATTCTTTGTCATGATCTCCTTGGCCAGGGCCAGATGATTCTTGGCTCCTGTCGAGTCTGCGTCATATAAGATGACGGGTAAACCGTGAGAGGGACTCTCGCTAAGTTTCACGTTTCGCTGGATTACCGTTTTGAATACCAGCTCCTGGAAATGACGTTTCACTTCATCATAAATCTGATTGGCCAGGCGCAGACGGGAATCATACATGGTCAGCAGGAATCCCTCGATTTCCAGCTTCGGGTTCAGCTTCTGTTTGATAATCTTAATGGTGTTAAGCAGCTTAGAGATACCTTCCAGGGCAAAGTACTCGCATTGCACGGGGATGATGACCGAGTCTGCTGCTGTCAGCGAGTTGACTGTAATCAGACCAAGCGATGGTGAACAGTCTATCAGTATGTAGTCATAATCGTTACGAATAGGCTTCAGTATTTCACTGATAATTTTCTCGCGGTTGTTTAAGTTTAACATTTCTATCTCTGCACCCACCAAATCGATATGGCTTGGAATAATGTCCAATCCATCAATGTCGGTTGTATAGATGGCATCGTGCACGTCTGCCTTATTGATAATACACTCGTAAATAGAGCAGTCAACTTCCTGGATATCAACACCAAGACCACTTGACGCATTGGCCTGTGGATCAGCGTCAACAATGAGTACCGAATTCTCCAGTGTTGCCAAAGAAGCTGCCAGATTGATGGTTGTCGTAGTCTTGCCTACGCCGCCTTTCTGGTTTGCTAATGCAATAATCTTTCCCATAATCTTTCTTGACTAATACATATATTAGGGTGCAAAGGTACTAATTTTCCTTGAGAAACTTTCAAATATCAACCTTTTTTAGTAAATTTGCAGCCAAAATGTGTATATTTCATGAAAAAAGTGAGACCGCTCATACTGATTTCTAACGATGACGGGTATAAAGCCAAGGGCGTGAACGAGTTGGTGAGGATGGTGCGTGACTATGCCGATGTTTTGGTGTGTGCACCTCAGGGGCCACGTAGTGGCATGTCTTGTGCTTTCTCTGCTACAATCCCTTTGACGTTAACCCATAGGCGAAAAGAACAAGGACTTGAAGTGTGGTCTTGCAACGGAACTCCTGTAGATTGCGTCAAGATGGCACTTAATGTGCTCTGCCAACGTGAACCGGATATGTTGATTGGCGGCATCAATCATGGCGACAATGCCTCGGTCAATGCCCACTATTCTGGTACGATGGGTGTTACGATAGAAGGGTGCATGAAATATATTCCCAGTGTGGCTTTCTCGCTGTGCGACCATCGTGAAGATGCCGATTTCCTGCCTCTGGAGCCCTATGTCCGTCAGATAACCCAGCGTGTCCTTGCTGAAGGATTGCCCCGTGGTGTTTGTCTGAATGTAAATTTCCCTTTGTGCGAATCATACAAAGGGGTACGTGTCTGTAGGATGGCAAGGGGCACATGGTATAATGAAACGTCCCAATTCCATCATCCCCGTGGTTATGACTATTGGTGGATGATGGGACATTTCAAGAATGACGAACCCAATGAGGAAGATACCGATCGCTGGGCATTGGATCATGACTATGTGGCCATAACGCCAACAACCGTTGACGTGACTGCACATCAGGCTATTGGACTGATACAAAGTTGGAATCTCTAATTGCCATAAAAGCCTATGAAGTACTATCTGATAGTAGGTGAAGCCTCGGGCGACCTCCATGCTTCTCACTTGATGCAGTCGTTGAAATATCGTGACCCCCATGCTGAATTCCGATTCTTTGGTGGTGATTTGATGGCGGCGGTAGGAGGACAGCGTGTGAAACACTATCGCGAATTGGCATATATGGGATTCATTCCCGTACTGATTCATTTACCTACCATCCTGAAAAACATGAAGATGTGCAAAGAAGATATTGCACAGTGGAAGCCGGATGTAGTCATACTGGTTGACTATCCAGGCTTCAACCTTAACATTGCGAAGTTTGTTCACCAAAAGGCCATTTGTCCCATTTGCTACTATATTTCACCCAAGATATGGGCGTGGAAGGAGTATCGCATCAAGAACATCAAACGCGATGTGGACTTACTGCTGTCCATCCTTCCTTTTGAAGTGGATTTCTTTACAGGCAAGCACAACTATCCTATTCACTATGTTGGTAACCCGACGGCACATGAGGTCAGGGAGTTCTTGAAGAATCAGTCTGCTGTCTTGTCTCATTCTATGCCAGTGATAGCATTGCTGGCAGGTAGCAGAAAGCAGGAAATCAAGGATAATCTTCCTGCAATGATTGAGGCGACAAGGCATCTGGCAGGCCAATACGATTTGGTGTTGGCAGGAGCTCCGTCTATTGCTCCCGAGTATTATGACCAATTCCTGAAGGGTACAAACGTGCGCTTAGTGGTCAATGAGACCTATCCTCTGCTCTCTCAGGCTACGGCAGCATTGGTGACCAGTGGTACTGCAACCTTGGAGACTTGTATGTTCCAGGTTCCACAGGTGGTGTGTTACGAAACTCCTCTTCCCAGACTGATAGGTTTTCTGAAACGCCACCTCATCAAGGTGAAGTACGTCTCTTTGGTCAACCTGATTGCTGACCGCGAGGTGGTGACAGAACTGGTGGCAGAGACGTTTAGCGTAGAGAATATCCGACGTGAGTTGATGGCTATTTTGCCAGGTGGCAGCCGACGTCAGCCCATGCTTGACGACTACCGCGAGGTACATAGGAAATTAGGGGAGAGCCATGCTCCCGATCAGGCAGCTGATATTCTGATCAATTATTTAAATCACTAAATGATCTCACATATTACTAGATATGATATGATAAACAAATAAAAATTATGCTATGATGAAAAAATTATTATCCGCCGCGTTGTTTGGACTTGTTTCCTTGACGGCACAGGCACAAGACATTCAGTTACATTATGATTTTGGCCGAAACATCTACACTGGTGAAGAGGCAAACCGACCAAAGGTTACTATCACACTCGAGCAATTCAAGGCCGACAAGTGGGGATCCTGGTACTATTTCGTGGATGTTGACTTGAGCAGTCATTTTACGGAGAGTGCCTATACGGAGATTTCACGTGAGTTTAAATTTGGTAAGACATCGCCCTTTGCGGCCCATGTGGAATATGACGGTGGATTAAGCCGTTCAGGCAGTTTCCAACAGGCAGGACTGATTGGTGCAGCTTACAACGGACATACTGAGGATTTCTCCAAGACATGGTCTGTACAGCTGCTCTATAAGCAGTTCTTCAAGAGCTATGATAACACGCATGCTTATGCCAGTGCTCAGCTGACAGGCGTTTGGGGGCTGAATTTCTTCAATAAGAAGCTTACCTTCTCTGGATTCATTGATTTCTGGCGTGGTGAGAAGGGCAACGGACATGGTTGTCTGGTTATCCTCTCAGAACCACAGCTCTGGTATAATTTCACTGAGCACTTCAGCGTGGGTACTGAGTGGGAATTCTCCAACAATTTTGTCTACAATTCCGACCCTGACAGCGAGAAGACGTTCTTCTGGAATCCGACGCTTGCCGTCAAGTGGAACTTCTAATACGCGTCATTCAACTTTCTGGACATTCGCAAGCTGATGCCTGCGAATGTTCAGTTTGTTTTATGGAATGTCGTATGTGAGCATTTGCTCCATGAAAACAGCCTCGTGTGCCTCAACCTGACACAGTTTTGCTTCCTGCATGTTGATTGTTGGAGGCCAGTAGGTGTTGCCGTCTACGTTCCGTCCTGTCAGCATCTCACACCAGGTACAGGCAGCGGTATATCGCCCTAATGTGTACGACAGATGCAGGCCGTCGCGGTTCATGGTGTCGCCCTTGCGGTAGCGCATCAGTTGGATGGCGACCCCTGTGGGTATGACTTTTGTGAAATTGGCTTTTGCAACCTCTTTTCGCCTACATTCCTGTATGGCAGCATTCATGCGTTGCTGGTCGCTGCCGTAGATTTCAAAATTGGCACTTTTGAATCCCTTGGCGTACGCCCATGTCATGTGCCACCAAATGTCCACGTTCTCGTTAGTGGCAAGCAGCTTCACCTGTCGTTTCAGCGTGGGCAGGTTCTTGTAGCTGTCAGCAATGCCTGAAAGCAGGCTGACCTGTTGCAGGGTGATAATGTCCCAGGGTTCGTCCAGGATGATACGTTGCAGCGTGACGCCTTTTTCTTCATATCTATAGCCGCCGACTATTTTCCTGTAGCCATATCTTGGACTTGCATTTTTCAAGTAGTAAAGGTGCATCTCCAAGCTGCATGCAGGAATATACGCATTGCCGATAATCAGCGAATCGCCCTGGGCGCGAGCCAGTTCATATAGATATTGTTCTACGGCATCCTCTGAGAAACTGTTGCCAATGGCCAGAACCTTGATGACCTTTGCCTTGATAGGTAGGATGGTTATCAGAGATAATAATAAAGCAACAAAGATCTTCTTCATTTTCTTAATACCTCCGTCTATTTCTCCTCGCGTTCAGTCCTTTACTGCCTTTGCCGCCTTGCGTAGCTTGCGCACGGCAGCGTCCCTGATTTGGCGCACCCTTTCCCGCTTCAGTTCCATGACTTCGCCTATTTCAGCCATCGACTGTCGTTCGTAGCCTATGCCGTAATACAGGTTGATCACCCTTTGCTCCCTTTCGTTCAGGACATCCCTGTAACGTAGCAGGTCTTCCGACAAGGTGTTCTCTTCCACAACGGCATCGGCCTTCACGGCGTCCTTGTCTTCAAGCACGTTCAACAGCGTATAGCTATTATGGCTTCCTATGGGCAGCGACTCGTCTGTAGAGCGTACGTCTTTCGATTCCTTCAGCTGGTTGATAGCCGTCTCTATGCTACGGCGTATGTAGGGTGCGGCAAAGGTGACGAAAGGCTTCCCACGCCCTGGGTCGTATTTGTCGGCCGCTTTGGCGAGTCCGATGGCTCCCTCGCTCACCAGGTCTTCCGTACTCAGAATGTCACTCTTGTACTGTCGGGCCAGTGTTACTACATAGCCCATGTTGTCTGTTATCAGTTTGTCGCGTTCTTTCATCGGTTGTATTTCTTTAAGAGGTTCTTGACTAAATGACCGTATTCCTTGATGACGTCGTCAGGCCAGGGACCAGTAGCTGTGGCACGTGGCAACAGCATGGAGCAGCTCTCGTTCTTGTCGCTGATGCTCCAGCATATCCAGCTGATGCCCAGTCGCTCGCACATCTCGATCCATTCCTCTTCGCTGACGGGGTCTATCTTTCCGTCGCCCGATGCCTCGGTGGCACCACTCTCAGAGATGAACACGGGAATGCCTTTTCTGACAGCATCTTCTGTGCGCTGTCGCAGGTATTCGCCATGGGTGGCTGCATAGAAGTGGACGGTGTACATGATGTTGTCGAAACCCTGCAATGGACTCTCTGCCACCAGATGAATGTCCTGATCCCAGTGGGGACAGCCCACGAGTATGATGTTGTCATCGTCATACTTGCGGATCTCGCCAATCACCTCTGTGGCATATTTCTTCAAGTCGGTCCAGCTGTCTTCCACGGGTTCATTGAAGATCTCATAAATGATATGCGGGTATTTCCCGTACTTCTTGGCCATCTCGCCAAAGAATTGCTTGGCCTCGTTGGTCTTGAGGATATGGGAGTGCCAGTCTATGATGACGTAGACATTCTGCTTGATGGCCGATTCAATGACTGGGGTCATGCATTGCATGGCGAACTTGGGGTTCTCCAGATAGTTGTCCTCAATCATGATGCCCATGGCGGCACGTACCACCGTGGCGTTCCAGTCCTGTTTCAGCGTCTGTACTACTTTCTTGTTGTAGAAACGCGGCCATAGGTTGTGCCAGCCCAGGCTGACACCACGCAGGATGACAGGCTGGCCCTGCTGGTCACACAGCTGGACACCCTTTACTTGCAATTGTCCCCATTTCTTTACAGGGGCTTGTGCCTGTAGCCCTAAGGCAAACAGGCAGAGAATCATCGTCAACAGCTTTTTCTTCATGTCACCAATACCTTATTTGTTATACCTAATTTTTTAGAACATCGACAGGGTGTACAGGTACACCACAGCGGCGGGTATCGCCAGCAGCGACGAGTCGAAGCGATCCAGCATGCCGCCGTGTCCAGGCAGAATGTTGCCGCTGTCCTTGATGTCCAGCGTACGCTTGAAGAGACTCTCTACCAGGTCGCCCCAGGTCCCAAAGACTACCACGACGAGTCCCAGTCCCAGCCATTCGGGAGTGGTCAGCATCGTTCCGTCCAGGAAGTACGATATGGCGTAGGCTGCGGCCAGCACAAAGACTGCCCCGCCTATGCTGCCTTCCCACGACTTTCCTGGCGAGATGCGCGGAAACAGCTTGTGGCGTCCCAAGAGCGATCCAACGCAGTATGCTCCCGTGTCGTTGACCCAGAGGAATACGAAAACCGACAGGGGCAGCAGGGAGTTAAACCTAACTTGTCCGTTGGGCGTCGCCGTGAAGGCCAGCACGTTGAGCAGCGAGAAGGGTAGGGCGATATACATCTGCGACAGCATTGTGTACGCCCAGTTGTTGATGGGGTTCTTTTGTTTCAAGTACAGTTCGGCCACCAGCAGATAGATGATGGTGACCAGGTAGGGGATGAACACTACCGACTTGGCCGCTCCGCCATAGAGGTCGCTACAGAAGTAGGTCATGGCAAAGAAGAAATAGATAGCGGCAACGGTACAGATGAAGCGGTTTATCGTCACCTCGGGACGCTCGTTGACAAGTCCGGTAAACTCCCAGACTGTCAGTCCCGTCACTATACTGAACAGCAGCACCATGGCCTCAGGCCGCAAGAACGACGCAACGACGGCGCCTACGAATATGATGCCTGTTATCGTCCTGACTATTAAGTTCTTCATAAATCTATAGCTGTAGCATATTATTAATTCTTCTCGTCCTGAGCTTCCTTGGACTCCTTCGCCTCAAGCTCTTTGCCCTCCTTCGCCTCAAGTTCCTTGGCTTCAAGCTCTTTTGCCCGTCGCTCGGCCATGGCCTCGGCTTCGGCACGCTGCTGGGCTTCCAACAGCTCTTCGGCACGGCTGGTCCAGGGACGCTTGCCGAAAATGTTCTCCACGTCTTCGGCAAAGATCACCTCGCGCTCCACCAGCATCTGTGCCAGGCGGGCATGACCCTCCTGATGCTCCTTCAGTATCTGCTTGGCGCGCTCGTATTGCTCGTTCACCATCTTCAGCACTTCGTCGTCCATGATTTTTGCCGTGGTCTCCGAATAGGGCTTCTGGAAGGAGTATTCCTGCTGGTTATAGTAGCACAGGTTAGGCAGCTTCTCGCTCATGCCCGCGAAGGCCACCATGCCGTAAGCCTGTTTCGTGGTACGCTCCAAGTCGTTCATGGCACCTGTCGAGATGTGTCCTATGAACAGCTCCTCGGCGGCACGACCACCCAGCAGCGAGCACATCTCGTCCAGCATGGCCTCCTTGGTCTGCAGCACGCGCTCCTCTGGCAGATACCATGCAGCACCCAGGGCTCGTCCGCGAGGTACGATGCTCACCTTGACCAGCGGGTTGGCAAACTCCGTAAACCACGAAATGGTGGCGTGGCCCGCCTCATGGATGGCTATCGACCGTTTCTCCTCCTCGGTCATCACTTTAGTCTTCTTCTCCAGACCGCCTATGATACGGTCCACGGCGTCCAGGAAGTCCTGCTTGCCCACACGCTCGCGGTTGAAGCGTGCGGCTATCAGCGCCGCCTCGTTGCACACGTTGGCAATGTCGGCGCCTGAGAATCCAGGCGTCTGGCGTGCCAGGAAGTCTATGTCCACCGACGTGTCCAGCTTCAGGGGCTTCAAATGTACATGGAACACCTCCTTGCGCTCGTTCAGGTCAGGCAGGTCCACATGTATCTGCCGGTCGAAACGTCCTGCACGCAGCAAGGCCGAGTCCAGCATGTCGGCACGGTTGGTGGCTGCCAGCGTAATGATGCCGCTGTTGGTGCCAAAACCGTCCATCTCAGTCAACAGGGCGTTCAGCGTGTTCTCGCGCTCGTCGTTGCCACCCATGGCGGGATTCTTCGAACGGGCACGGCCTACGGCGTCTATCTCGTCAATGAAAATGATGCACGGCGCCTTCTGCTTGGCCTTTTCAAACAAGTCGCGTACGCGTGAAGCGCCCACGCCTACGAACATTTCTACAAAGTCGGAACCCGACATCGAGAAGAACGGTACGCCCGCTTCTCCTGCCACGGCCTTCGCCAGCAGCGTCTTACCCGTTCCTGGGGGACCTACCAGCAGGGCACCCTTGGGAATCT
The DNA here is from genome assembly GCA_017474925.1 of Prevotella sp. GTDB lineage: Bacteria > Bacteroidota > Bacteroidia > Bacteroidales > Bacteroidaceae > Prevotella. The sequence goes on from JAFVGN010000055.1 coordinate 17,715, forward strand.
TACCGCCAAGGTCGGTGTATTTCTGGGGATTCTTCAGGAAGTCTACAATCTCCTGCATCTCCTGCTTGGCACCAGCCTGACCAGCGACATCCTTGAACGTGATGCCCAGTTCGCCGCCCTTCTCGTACATCTGGGCCTTCGACTTGCCTACGTTGAAGATGCCCGACGCTCCGAAGCCGCCGCCACCGCCGCCGCCCATGCGGCGCATCAGGAACATCCATACCAGTATGATGCCCCCGAAGAACAGGATGTTCATCAGCAGCGAACTGAAAAACTCGTTATCCTTCGAGTTGTCGTACGAGAACTTTCCCGTGAACACCTTCTGCTCACGGGCTTCGTTGATAAACTGCTCCACCTGGTCCACGCTGCCTATGGCTACCGTGACGCAGGGATTCTTGCCAGTCTGCTGTACCCCTTGGTGGAATACGTCGCGTATGTGCTCAGGTTTGACATACATCAGCAGCGTGCTGTTGTACTTGTTGACCTCTATTTTCTCGGCATACCCCTTCATCACCATCGTCTTGAAGTCCGAGTACGACGTCTCGCTCCTGACGCTGGAGTTCTCCTGCCCGCTGGTAAAGTACAGCGTGAAGAGCGCAACGATGACCAGGATGTAGATCCAGTTCATGTTGAACTTGGGCATGTTCATTTGCGGCTTGTTATTGGGCTGTTGTCTGTTGCCCGTCGAATTGTTTGGTTGACTCATGTCTTATGTAGTGGTTGAATGTTAGTCCAAGTCTGGGATCTGCGTCAGCGTGGCGTCGTCCCATAGGTGTTCCAGGTCGTAGTACTCGCGGATGTCAGGCAGAAAGACGTGTACCAGCACGTCACCATAGTCCATGGCCACCCATTGGGCGTTCTCCAGTCCTGCCACCGTGGCAGGTTTCTCTCCCAGCTCTTTGCGCGCCGTCTCGCCTATCGACTCAGTGATGGCTTCCACCTGGGAGGGCGAGTTACCCTGGCAGATGACAAAATAGCGGCAGATGGCGCCTTCAATGCTTTTCAGGTCAGCTACCACGATGTGCCGCCCCTTCTTCTCCTGTATTCCTTTCGTAATTGTTTCTACTAACTGCGATGTTTGTTCCATTTATAATTTATACTATGTATTTATTGACTGCAAAGATACAGCATTCTCTTGACAAAAAAGTGATAAACCTACTTTTTTTGCGATTTTTTATAAAAAACCTTCGATTTTTTTTGCAGATTCCAAAAAAAACACTACCTTTGCACCCGCAAATAAAGATTTGCACCCTTCGCTTGGGGTATGGTGTAATGGTAACACTGCAGATTCTGGTCCTGCCTTTCCTGGTTCGAGTCCGGGTACCCCAACCATAAAAACCGCTAAGTTGCTGAAAATCAGTGCTTAGCGTTTTTTTTGTGTCTATGGTTTTGTAATTTTCACAACATTTGACTTAGCTTACCTGACAGCAGAACAGGGTGTCTTCTTTCAAATCTGGGCGATTGGTTACTTGACGGACATAATCATTGATCAGCCTGCTCCAGTCCTTAGGTTGCATACTTGCATATTTGTCACCAAACATGGCGATGCTCATTGAAGCAATGTTCTTCATCATCGTGCCACCGTCCATTTCCATCATGTTATGAATCAGTCTGCGTACTTCCTCATCGTCATTGACATTTCTCAACATGTTGGCATCCGTCTGCATCCATACTGTGCTTGCTGCTTTTTTCCTGCGCTTTGGCTTAGCCTCTGCCCCGATGCTTTGCTTCGCCAGCATCTCCTTCAATTCTTCAATCGTATAAGGCGGATTCTTCCTGTGTTGTTTTCTTATTGTTCGTCACTACAATAACTGTGGCCTTCTTGTTGTTGCCATAATTTCACTTATGGCAAGGAGGTGGAGCGCACCACGCATAACATCATAGCTGTGCTGCCTGGTACGGACAAGCAGCTGAAGAACGAATTTCCCTAAACGAGAAACTTCTAAGGATTAAAAATCGGTTTCGACCGATTGGCCTAGCACAGCAGGGCGGGTGCTCCAAGATATAAGGGCGCCCGCCCTAATTTATGCGGGCGACTGATAGTAACAAGAGCAACCCCGTATCGTTCCCTGTTACTACGTATCTCTTTCCCTGTTAAAACGTATCTTTTCCCCCTATTTCCCTTAATACTTTCACTAAAGAAATACGTTCTCCCGAAAGATACGGGGTCTTGAAGTGATGATATCGTTGCTCAGCAAGGACGCTTCTTAGGCAGTTTGAACACATCCTGCACTTCCTGCATCTGTGCGTCGGTCATGCCATCGGGCTCAGAACCCATGCTGCGGGCACACATATAGATGTTGGCGGCCTTACAGAGCACATCGGTCTGGTCAAAGGCATCCATGATGTCCTGACCTACTGCTACGGTGCCATGCTTCTCCCACAATACCACATCGTGAGTCTTGATTTGTTCCAGCGTTGCCTCAGCCAGATCCACTGACGAAGGCAGGGCATAAGGTACGATACCGATGCCAAGCGGTGCAAAGGCCAATGTCTCAGGAATCATTGACCAGAGCACGCGCGTCATCTCGTCGCCCTTCAAGAAGCGCTGAATATGACTCATGGCCACCAACTCGATGGGATGGGTATGCAAAGTTGCTTTGTAGCAGGATCCGGTCTCCAGCAGATAGTTCTGCAATGCCAAATGGGTGGGGAGCTCTGAGGTAGGTACCACTGGTTCATCGGCAATCACCACGTAGCTGGCGCAGTCGTCCAGAATACGGATGATGCTACCGTTCTGCATAGGCTCCTTAGCCAAGTCGCGCATGCGCTTGCCCGTACCCTTGCAATAGAAATACTTGCCCTTCAGTTGGGGCAGAACCATGCCAATCTGCTTCACTTCTGAGATGGGCTTCATGGCCTTGCACTCATCGTCCATAAACTCAGTAACGTTTACAGTGATGTTTCCACCATTACGCTCAGCCCATCCTTTCTGCCAGAGGTAACCAGTGACCTCTGCAATCTGATAAACAACCGCCTTCAATCCTTCGCGGCCTTCCAATATACTTGCCATATCTTTCTTTTAATCTTTAATGTATAATCTTTAATAATTGTCGCCATAGCGTTCCTTCGTGATGTCCTCGAGGGCACGTCCACGTGTGTTGGGAACTCCGATGAAGCCCACCACGAGCGAGATGGCCAACAGGGCAATCATGCAGAAGGCTGCAATGGTGAAGCCCTCGCCATTCTCACCATAGATATAGGTGAAGATGAGTCCCCAGACAGCTGAGAGACCGCGCACGATGAAGAACATCAAGCCCTGAGCACCTGCACGGAACTTGGCAGGGAAGAGCTCGCTACCCCACAGGGCGTAGAATATCTGTGGCGAGGAACCGCCCTGTACACCCCAGAGGATGGCAAACAGCCAGAGGCCCACCATGCCATTGACACCAATAGTCACGATGACGAGCCATGCAGCAATAGCCACCAAGAGTCCGAAGGTGTAGATAGCCTTGTGGGACGACTTGTCGATGAGCTTGGAAACGACAAACGTGATGCTGACAATGATGGCCCACTGAATGAAGTTCATCCAGTTAGCCTGTTCGTTGGTGACACCACCAGCGGTCTCGTAGATATGAGGCTGGAAGAATCCCATGACAGAGGCCACGAGGTTCCACGTAAGATAGATGACAGCGAGGAAGATAACGGTGCGCACGGCAATCTTGTTGGAGAACAATACCTTGATGTTATCCAGCAAGCCCATTTTCTCTGCCGACTCTTTCTGTGCAGTAAACTCAGCGCTCTCCTGCAACTGACGCTGCAGGTTCCAGGCAATGAAAGCTACAACGAACAGGGTGAAGAACACGATGCGCGACGAGAAGGCATTGACAGCCTCTTCGGGCATATCGTTTCCACCAAATAGGTGAGCCACACTTTCCACCCATCCGAAGAGATAGCCTCCAGGGGCGAAGAGCATGCCAAACAAGAGGATACACATGGGTCCGAAGCCCCACGACATCTGCGAGATACAGATGTTACGTCCACGATTGTTGACCTCAGAGGATTCAGAGATATAGGTCCATGAGGCAGGAACACCCACACCCACAGAGATACCTGTTACAAGGAAACCAGCCAGCAACATGGGGAAGTTCATGCTCAACATGATGAGCAACACACCCGTCATATACACCAGCAGGTTATAAGTGAAAATGAACTTACGTCCATATTTATCAGCCAGGAAACCACCGATGATGGCACCAATGGCAGCACCCAAACAGTTGGCAGAGATGAAGTTGAGCCAGCCAAGATGTACCTCAGAGAGTCCGAGGTAGTTCTGCCAAAGCGTCAAGCCAGAGGCACCAGCCACAATGGCACCTGCATCGAGATAATTGGTAAGAGACACTGCGATGGTGCTCTTCAAAGAACCAGAATTTGCCATAATTCAAATTAGTAATTAGGAATTAGTAATTAGAAATTATGATTACCTGCAAACCACGTCACACTCGATGTTGAAGATCTTGGCAACCTTTAGGATGGTGTCAATATGATGACCCACAGCAGCAGCCATGTGGTGGGTAGGACCAGCCTCGCTCCACTTGTTGACGAACTCACGACAACTCAACGAGAACTTGGTGCGCATGTTGGTGTCGCCAAAGGTGAAGATCTCGCCTTCCTCGTTGATACCCTCAGCCACCACAAACTTGAACACACCGTTCTTGTCCTGCGTGATAGCCAGATAGGTGACAGGACCCGTGGGAGGATAGAACTGGGTGAGGTAGCCACCACCAGCCTTGCCGTGGAATACAGGCACAATCTTCATGGTCGGCTTCTTGGCCTGCGAGATGTCGAAGTCGCCAGAGCCAGAGTGGCCGATGATGCAGATGTCCTTGGGAAAGTCGATGCTGTACATCTCAGCCAGTGTTCCCGTGCCAGAGATGGTCTTCAGGATACTCATAGCCATAGCCACCTTCATATCACCCTCAACAGCACATGCGGTATGCTGCTTGATGAGCATCGAGAAAGCAGGAATCAGCATCGAGTCGAGCTTGCCGGCAATGCCCTGTGCAAAGCCATCGTAGTGAGAGGCAATCATGCCCAACTTCTCGTCCTTTACCCACTGTTCGAAGGCAACGACATACTTGGCCATATCCCAGACCTTCTCAACGGTGCCACCACCCTCGATGTCGAAGGTAGCCAGAATATCCTCAGCCTTGGCACGGATAGCAGCCTCGTCAGTAATGTTGTCGGCAATGGCCCACATCTTCTCCCAATCGAACTGCTTGGTATAGACAAACATACGGTGGTAGAGGTTGGTCTCGTCGATATAGAGGTCCATCATGCCAGGATAGGGACGTCCGATCTGTGCGATGTTGGTATCGCGGAAGCGACGACGCACCTGAGCAGCACGGCACCAATCCTCGATCTCAGCCTGAGCACCAGGGTCACCACCTTCTACCACACCAGTAATCACTGCAGAGCGCTTGCCTGCACGATTCAGGTCGGCTACCATCTCACCAATGGCACCGCAGGCATAGAGCTCGCCCAGCCATGTGGGGATATCGGTCTTGGCATAGTCGGGAGCCAACTTCTTCTGCAGGTTCACAATGACAACAGGAACGTCGAGGTCGCGAACGGCAGGCAACATATTATAAGAGGTGCAGTAGGTCAGCATCTGGAGGATGACGAGGTCGACATCAGCAGCGCGGAACTTATCGCCTGCAGCCATTGACTGCTCTTTGGTGGTTACCATGCCACCATCGATAATCTCAATGGTAGAGGGCAACGTCTTCTTGAATGCCTCATACTGTGCCTCAAACTCAGGAACGAGTTGGGGGAATTGTGGCAGGTATGCCTGCAGAGCTATGCTGAAGACACCTATACGCGCTTTGGTTTCTATTAATGGTTTACTCATATTATCAAATTTTACTGTTGTTACTATTGTTTCGTGATTTGTAGATAATTCTCATAGGCCGTTTCCCATGCAGTTTTGTCCTGAGGATCGTACTTGACCAGCTCCAAGGAATTGGCAATAATCTGGCGCATCTCCCAAATGTCTTTGATGAGACCTGCTGCTTTGGCTTGGAGCATCATGTTTCCGATAGCCGTACCTTCTTGAGGACCAGCAAGTACGGTCACACCTGTAGCGTTAGCCGTAAACTGATTCAGATATTTGTTCAGGCTACCTCCACCAATGATATGTAGTACTTCGAGTTTGAATGGTGCAAACTCTTGCAACCATTGGAACACTTGTTTGTAACGCAGGGCCAGTGAATCAAAGATACAACGGCAGATATCTGCGGGTGTTTCAGGAACGGCCTGCTTTGTTTCACGACAATACTGCTGGATAGCCTCAATCATCGAGGGAGGATTGGCAAAAGCCTTATCGTCTGGATTGATGATACTTCGAAAAGCCTCCACCTGCATGGCTGAACCTTGCAATTCAGGGTGCGACAATTGGCGAACCTCCTCAGGCCACTCCTTACGACAACGCTCATAAAGCCACATACCACAGATATTCTTCAAGAAGCGGGTTGTTCCCTCAATGCCTCCCTCGTTGGTGAAGTTGAGCTCATAACTGCGATCGTTGATAATGGCATCCTGGGTCTCGATACCCATCAGACTCCACGTACCACTGGAGAGATAGGCAAAGTGCTTGTCCTTAGCAGGAACAGCAGCAACAGCAGAACCCGTATCATGTCCAGCAACAGCAATGACTGGAACAGCACCTAAGCCCGTCATCTTCTGCACTTCCTCTGTCAATACGCCAATCTGCGTTCCTGGTTGTACCATGCGCTCAAACTGACTGCGCTTCATACCCACGCTCTCTATCAATTTCTCAGAGAGATCGCCAGTATGAGGATCGAGCATCTGCGATGTGGAAGCTATTGTGTATTCACACACAGCCTCGCCAGTCAGCATCCACGACAATGCATCTGGTATGAAAAGTACTTTTTCCGCTATCTGCATTGCTACATTGCCTGCTTGTTGCATGGCATAGAATTGGTACAATGAGTTGAAGTTCATAAACTGGATACCAGTGATATCATAGACCTCATGGCGGGAAAGCACACTATTCAGATACTTCTCAAAAGCCTCGAATGTATGAGGGTCACGATAGGCTATGGGGTTACGTAGGAAGGCTCCGTCTTTGCCAATAAACACGAAATCGACACCCCAGGTGTCAATACCGATAGAGGTAATGGTCAGTCCTCGACGGGCCACTTCTTTCAGTCCCCGAATCATCTCGAAATAGAGAGCATAGATATCCCAGTAGAAATGTCCGCCCGTCTCTATAAGATTGTTAGGGAAACGGGTAATCTCCTCTTGTTCCAAGCGACCATTAACAATGCTTCCTATAATGGTACGTCCACTTGTAGCCCCCAAATCAACTGCAAAAAAATACTCTTTCATTGTCAGTTGTTTAAAGAATTACAATATTTTGTGATATAGGCTGATGATATCATCCTTGGTGACCTCACGGGGGTTACCAGGAGTACAGACATCATTAATTGCCTGTTCGGCAAGAGCAGGAATATCTTTCTCAGTAATACCAAGATCGGTCAGATGCTTGTTCGTTCCAACGACAGCACTCAGCTCTTCAATGGCTTTACAAGCAGCATCGGCGGCCTGCTCTAAGGTCATACCTTCCTGCCATACTCCTACTGCTTTGGCTATCTGCTCGTACTTGGCGAGACAGACAGGGGCGTTGAAGCGCATAACCGTAGGCAACAACATGGCACAGGCAACGCCATGGGGAACGTCGAACAAGGCAGAGAGCGGATGAGCCATGCCGTGATCGACGCCCAGACCGACATTAGAGAATGCCATTCCGGCAATATATTGGGCTACAGCCATACCATTACGTCCTTCCGGATTCTTCGGATCATTGACAGCCATAGGCAGATACTTGTGAATCATCTCAATAGCTTTCAGCTCAAACATGTCACTCATCTCCCAGGCAGCCTTGGTAATCAGTCCTTCAATAGCGTGCGTCATAGCATCCATACCAGTGGCGGCAGTCAAGCCCTTCGGCAGCGAATACATGAGTTCTGCATCAATAATAGCACAGACAGGAATGTCGTTGGGGTCAACACAAACCATCTTTGCCTGACGACTCTCATCAATGATGACATAGTTGATGGTCGTCTCTGCTGCAGTACCTGCTGTTGTGGGAAGGGCAATGATTGGTAACGATTTCTTTTTGGTATCGGCTACACCCTCAAGTGACACGATATCGGAGAACTCTGGATTGTTGACTACAATTCCTATACCCTTTGCCGTGTCCATAGATGAGCCACCACCGATGGCTACGATGAAGTCTGCACTAGCCTTCTTGCAAGCCTCAATACCGCTTTTTACGTTTGTTACTGTGGGGTTGGGTTTTACATCATCAAAGATGTCGTAGGCTATGCCAGCCTCATCCAACACATCAAGCACCATTTTGGCTACACCAAACTGCATCAGTCCTTTATCTGTTACGACTAAGGCTTTTTTGAAACCCAAACGTTCCACTACACCTGGCAGTTCTTTACGGGCGCCAGGACCAAAATACGATACCTCGTTAAGAATAAATCTGTTAACCATAACTATGTTTTTTTAAGTTTTTAGTAATCTATGATACTCTCATCGTAAATGTTATGCTCATTCCCATCGTGTAATGGTTTCCATACCTGTGCGAAGAAGGGATTGCGCTTGGCCTCCTCATCATAGTTCCAAGGCATGGGCAGGCATTCAGGACACCAGTGACCGCCAAAGAGAATAAGCGCAGGAGATGCCTCGAATTGATGTCCGAAGGCACATTCCCATTTCAGTTTGGTGCGCAAATCACCTTTGGTCATCGTTACTGACAGACATTTGCCTCCTCTGAATTCAGCAACTTTTCGCATATCGTTAATGTCCAGTTCACTCTCTGGCTTTGTCTCATCATATCCATGATCAAGATAAGTGGGAGTCATGGATGGTCTCTCGAGTTTGAAGTTCTCCCAACAGGGAATCTGGTTCCATGCTTCGCGTGAGCCAAAGAATGAGGTAATGCGAGGCTGTACGTCATGCTTGAACCAATAGAGGGGACCAAAGGGCTTTTGGGCTACTGGCTTGAACACAAAGTTCTTAATGATCCACGACGGCACATATTTGGCGAGCTTTGTTGTTGCCGGTGCCTCATCACCCATCCGCTTGATAAACTGATGTACATCACCGCTACGGAAATGCAGGTGTTCTTCAAGCTTGTCGGAGTCGGTGTACCACTGTCCGTGGAAGTTTCTGGTAGCTGACCATTTGGGCTCCAAAACTTTCGTCACATCACTCATGCCTAAAGCACCAAACGACCAATTCATAAACTCCCAGTTTACGGTGCGATATTTCTCACCGCCACCAATATTATACACATGGCACCAGAAGTCTTCCGCAACATCCTCATTGCAGACATTCAACAATAACCTTCCTGAATCTTCTACTGTCACCCATTCAAACACACCATTGAACGGTTCGTGGAACATGATGGGATCCAGATTGTTCAGAATCTCAGGATACAGGATACCCGTCTGTCGCATGGATACCCAATACTTCAGTCCCGACTCTATGATTTCACGTTCTGCAATGGTCTTCGATAAGGCATAAAAATCGTAGATGCTGATCTTGATTGGATCTCCGGCACGTCCCCAATGAATAGGAGGATTACGGTCACCTGTCTCGGCTACTGTACCTATATAGACCAGTTTCACTTTATCTGGGTCTGGCTGTGCCTTGATAGCCTTCACGATATTTTGGGCGGCTGCGACGTTGACTTTTAATGTCGCCTTGGGGTGATAGTCGGCAGCGGGTGATACCATACCGCCTACATGCAACACTATGTCTGCCCCATTTACACAGTTGAGGACGTCATCGTAATTGGTCAGATCGCCATATACAACCCTTATTCCGTCTACACCTTCATATGGTGCAATAATTGTTTTGTCCTTCTCAGTCGGTAAGACCAATAGGGTAAGGTTAAACTCATCAAGTCGTTTGCTGAGTTGCAGCAAACCTTGATAACCCATGTGCCCTGTGGCCCCAGTCAGAAAAACGTTTCGTTTCATCTTCATATAGTATTATAGGGTAAAACTGTTTTTGCCCGAAACGAGTTCCTTCTTTTCTCCGTTCCAGACAAAGTACGCTTTGGTGTTCTCAGGGATGGTTAGTTCTACGAGCCATTTCTTGCCCTTCTTATGATAACTGGCTGATACCATGCCGTTGGGATGAGGCATTGAGCCAGAAACCTGCGTCAGTGTGCCGAGGTGTGGCTCGATTTTGATGGTGGCAAAGCCTTGTGCATCACTCTCGATACCAAGGATGGTACGGTAGTACTCAATATTAGGACTTGCACCCCATGCATGACAGTCACTGCGTGTGCTCTCTACCTTGGAATCCTCTCCCCATGTGGTCATGCCAAGCGCTATATTCTTGCGCCAGATGTCAAGGCCCGAAATATAGTCATTACCCATACCTGCCTTACGCAATGCCCAGTTGGTGTAATAGAGGAAATAGATAGACGACTGTATCAGGTCATCTTTCTCTTCCACCATTTTCTTTGCCACAGCTTTTGCCTCGTCACCCTCGAAGACACCCGTCAGGATGGCCAGCGAGTTGGCCTGCTGGGAGTATGCTTTCATATTGCCGTTGTCAGCCACAAGTCCACGCTCAGCACTGTAATAGTTCTTGCGGATGGCAGCCTTCAGCAGCTCTGCCTTCTCGCTATCGTGCTTAGCCATAAACTCGTAACCGATACCTGCCTCTATTTCTGCTGCCATCTGGTATGCCCAAAGCAGTTGCAAATCAACCACGCCGTTATAGCCCTTCTTATCGCTTACTGGAGCACCCTGTATCCAGTTACGTCCGCAGTTCTCTGCCCAGTCGGTGAAGAGCCAGTAAGGTAGATCCTTTAGGCGGCCATCAGCCTCCTGATAGAGTTCAAAGAAATGGAGTACCTGACGGATGCCGTTCAACTGTTGCTTCACGAAACCCATATCATTGCGATAGCGGTAATAGTCATGTACCATACCGATCCATGCCAGTGCGAATGGAGGGATGATAGACAGACGGTATGATGGATAACGGCTCTGAGTCAGACCGTCGGTATTGCGTGAAGCATCAATCATCTTGATGGCTTTTTTAGGCATACGGTCATCAATCGTATTGAAATGCGTCACCATAGCCTGAATACGGGTATCACCGAGATACTGCAGCTGCTCATAGTAAGGACAATCCATATAAGTTTCCATCGCACAGAGCGTAGCTGTACGCCAGCCAATCTCCAGCATCTGCTCCATCTGCTTGTCTGAACAGGTGGCAGTAGAGGTCTTATCGAAAGGATATCTTACGGTCAGCGACTTCACATCAGAGATGGTAAGCGGTTCTGCACCTGTGGTAACATCAATGCCTACATAACGGTAAGTACGCCAGTCAAGGTTGGTGAATGTATAGTTTCTTCCGTCCATGATAAGACTATCATGACGGGCCACGAACTTTTTACCCTCTATCTCATTGCGGTTACCCTTTTCACCCACATCATTATAAAGGCCCTCTGCATATCGGATGGCTATACGGGCACCCTTGCCGCCACTGGTGACCATCTTGAAGAAGGCATTGGTAAGAACCTTATTGTCGAGGATAATCTGCTTGGTGGTGTTAGCTGGAATGGTAACGGATGTCCATGGTTTTTCACCCAACTGATCTTCCTTCACTGTCAACTCTGGTATCATGGTTGGCATGAGCTGGTGCTCATCAAAGTTATCCTTGCATCCTTTCAGCATGCCGGCATTGATAGCAATGGCATTCACCCATTCACTGTCGGCTATGTTCATGTCGATCAATTCACCAGGGTTAAGCGGGAAGAAACCAATCACGTGCTGCTCCAACTGGTGGTAACGGTTCAGGCGGCGCACCTTCCATGTAGGGTCTGTCTTAAGTTTTGCAGACTCTTTGTCTGCTCCACTGATGATAAACCCTGTCTGCATGGAGAACTGGTGAACGGCGCGTTTCTCGCCGTCGTTCCATACGATGGCGGTGACATTGTTATCACCCTCCTTGAGGTAAGGAGCGAGATCTACAGTCTGGTAGAACCAATGCTCTAAGTCGCCTAATGAAGGACCGAGTGATGTCAGTTCTCCATTGACAAAGAGCTTATAGCGGTTGTCGGCACTAACATAAACAACAAACTTCTCAGGCTTGGCAGCGAGTGTCAGGGTTTTCTGATACTCATAGACACCATACTTTGAGAGGTCTTCGCCTGGCATGGCTATCCAGTAAGCCTTCCAAGGCTTGCACAATACAGCGTCAGGTTGCTGAGCAAGAGATACTGCCGAGAACCAAACGATTAGATTCAGTATGAAGAATAGTCTTTTCATATTTTCTTTTTTACTTTTTTACTTTTCCATACTATGACATTTCTCCGTTACTACATCGTTCTCCAGTGTGAACGAGGTTTCCTGTTGGAAGTTGCGGCTCGAGTTACCCACCTTTACGGTGTAGGTACCCTTATCAGCAATCCATGATGACTGATCTGGATAATAAGAGGCCAAATCATCGGCAGAAAGTGTGAACGTAATGACTTGTTTCTCACCTGGTTTCAGGAGCTTGGTTTTTACGAAACCCTTCAGTTCCTCTGAAGGCTTCTCCTGAGATGCCACTGGTGCAGAGAGATAGAGCTGTACGACCTCCTTACCTGCCACTTTACCAGTATTCTTGACGATTACCGTTGCAGTCAACTTATTATTGAATGTCTTAGCATTGAGTTTCAATCCCGACATACTGAAAGTCGTGTAAGATAAACCGTAACCAAACGGATAGGCTGGTTCCACATTTTTAGTGTTATGGTAGCGATAACCTACAAAGATATCATCGTTATACTCGCAATACTGAGGTTTCTTTGCTGGCACCCCGGGGAAGTCCTTTGCGCTGGGTACATCCTCGTAGGCCTTGGGGAAGGTGATGGCAAGCTTACCTGAAGGATTCACCTTACCACACACTACATCGGCCACCGCATTGCCTGCCTGTACGCCAGGGAGCCATGCTACGAGGATGGCATCTACCTTATCGGCCCATGTATAGGCATCGATGACACCATCTACATTGAGTACAGCAACAACCTTCTTACCCTTTGCATGGAATACTTCGGAAGCATTGCTCAGCATGGCAAGCTCTGCCTCTGATAATTTATAATCAGCGTCGACCTTACGGTCTCTTCCTTCGCCAGCGATTCTACCTATGGTAATAACAGCTATGTCATTCTTGGCAGCTAACTGCTCGAGTTCATCCTTGGTCCATAAACGTTCAGGTATAGCTTCTACTTTCTGGATAATCTGTGTTCGTGGGGGGAGTTTAGCCTCCTCTTCGGCAATATATTTAGCATGGAGGGCAACAAGCTCCTTATTAATTGTAAAGCCTGCACTTTGGAAACCTTCGGCTATTGATACATTATGTGCACTTGGAACCTCGCCAGAACCAGTACCACCGACGATGGTCTTATAGGAATAGTTACCAAGTAAGGCTACTGACATGCCCTTCTTAAGAGGAAGGACAGGAGTAAGACCGTTCTTCAGGAGTACCATACCCTCTGTAGCTGCATTTCTAGAAACCTGTGCATGAGCCTTGAGGTCTGGATTGTCAGTGTACTTATAGCCAAGGAATGAAGGACACTTGACAACGAGTTCCAGAATGCGTTCAATATTGCGGTCAACCTCTTCCATCGAGAGCGTACCATTGGCAATGGCAGCCTTGATCTGCTCAGTCTCGTTAGGACGGCCAGGCATCATCAAGTCATTACCAGCAGCTACCTGGGCAGCAAAATCCTTACCTGCAAACCAGTCTGTTGTCACCATTCCTTTGAACCCCCACTCATCACGCAGGATGGTAGTCAAGAGATACTTGGACTCAGCGGTAAACGATCCGTTGAGTTTATTGTATGAGCTCATCACCGTCCAAGGCTGGGCCGTCTTCACGACATACTGGAAAGCACGCAGATAGATTTCTCTTAAAACACGCTCCGACATACGGGCGTCTACAGAGGCACGTCGTGTCTCCTGATTATTGGCAGCAAAGTGCTTTACTGATGTACCGACCCCGTTCTTCTGTACGCCATTTACCATAGCGGCAGCAATATGCCCTGTCAAATAGGGATCCTCTGAGTAGTACTCATAGTTACGTCCGCAGAGCAGGTTACGCTGTATATTCATGCCTGGTGCAAGGAGTATGTCAACACCATATTCCTTGGTTTCGTTACCCATGGCATTACCCACCTCCTCTACCAGTGCAGTATTCCATGTGGATGCCAGTATGGTACCTGTAGGGAATGCCGTGGTATAATAACGTCTTGTTTTATCCCCGCGAATTGTATCAATACGCAAACCGGCAGGGCCGTCGGCCATAATGATGGCTGGTATGCCTAAACGCTCCATACGCTGAGTTTCGCCAGCAGAACCTGGCACTTTACCTTGCACACTACCTGTAACAGGACCGGAACCTGATGCAGCAGGCATGCCTATACCATGCAGAAATTCTATCTTCTCGTCAAGCGTCATGGCTTTGACAACATCTTTTATGGTAGCTTTAGAAAGCTTTGGCTGAGCAGCGACACCAAGTGCCACCATGCAGGCAGCTGACAACAATACAGTTTTTAGATTCTTCATGATTATGTAATCTTTAATTTTTAATGTTTAATGACAACAGACGTACTGGTCCAAGGATACCCTGAGCGGCAAGTCCTGAATCTTTAAGCATCTTGAAGAGGCGGTCCCGATCTATGCCTCTCTTGACAAACTCGTTGTATTTCGAAGGTGTCACCTTGACCGTGATAGTATTGTTACCCTTTCGGAGGTACTGTGTTACATCGAAGAGGAAAGGTGCAAAAATGCGTTTTCCAACCTCTTGTCCATTGACAGTCACTTCCGCACTATAACAGACCTTCCCTAAATCGATGTAATATTCTGCTTTCTTATCTTTCTGTATATCGATATTGAATGTGTAAGCAGCTTCGTTGCCACAAAATTCAAGAATCTCACTGTCGCGCCAGTCTGTTATCGGATTGTTTGAGAGCATGAGTGTATCCACCTCAATATCTGCATTTTTTATACTTGTCACTTCGATGGCCCTTGAATAAGCAAAGTTATTAATCTTGTCTTCTGCTTTTTCTGCAGCTTCTATCTTCTTATTGGTACAGAGGAGGAAAGCTGTTGAGAGGGGGCCAAAGTACTTCTGTATTTTGCCCTTAGGATCTTTCGTAGCCTCGATGATAATACCATTTTCAGGATTCATCCAATAGGCATAAGTGTATTTCTCGTTTGGGTAGAAGATGATGTCTTGCCATTCTTCACTCTCGTTCCAATAGAACTGCGCCACCGCTCCGTCATCCATCATGCGGCGCACCTGACGCATGGTAGGAGCGTTGTAAAGTGTGCGCACAGGCATGTCGATAGTATTAATCCAAGAGGAAAGCTTACCAATACTACCGATGCTCTTCACGTTGCCGTGCTTCATCATGGCCTTTACTGTCTCAGCGGTAAGACGGTCGTTCTGCTCGTAGTCTTTATACGAAGGCTGAATCATTGGTGCGTCTCCCATGATAACAATATTTCCACCCTTTTCAGCCACTGCCTTGAGGTTTTGAGCACTAGCAAGCTGTATGAATGGTGCATTGTAGAGAATCAGTCCCTGGTATTCGTTACCACGTACATTGAGTGTGCTACCCTTACCATTACGCAGCGCCTGCAGCGACTCGTCGTTGATCCAGTCCCATTCTACACCAACTGCATTCAGTTTATCAATGAGCGGCATGATATTGGTGACCCACTCTGTGATTTTTTTGGTATCAAGATCCTGTTCTGTTCCCTTCTTCAGTACTGGTTCCACGTCGGGCAGGTAACCACGGCAGAGCAGTTCCTTGGGGTTCTGAACATAGTGGGTATAGTTGAGGAAAGGGAAGTATATCAACACATCGGCATGTGGCTTGCCACTCCTGAGCACATACTGTGCCCTTTGTATGTAAGTATTCACATCGTTCATGTACTTCCAAAAGGCATTCGTCTCACTCAAAGCTGAAGAGAAGTTAACACCCAAGGCACTGTTATAGAACGGATACCATCCCTCTTTGGGGTATCCATCAGGGAAGTAGCTGTATGGCGTACCATGGTAGATTATCTGGTTCACTCCGCTGGTGAGAATCTTGTCTATCGTCATGCGCAACTTCTGTGGCGTTGTGAGGAAGGCACGGTTGATATACACAGCCGACTCACAGGTGACAATAGGACGGTTGTAGAGGTGTGCTCCAGAAGAGATAATCTTATAGCCACATTCTGAGTTCAGACCGAATTGCATGGTTTCCATCTCCGGGATGGAAGCACTGCCTGCCATAGACATCATATCCATATTCAGACCATAGGCCTGTGTGCGGTGCAGCATGCCTTTAGGCTCGAAATAGCTCTTGGAAGCTTCTAGCATATGCGCTTTAAGAAGGTCGCTGAGCGTTAGGTCGTAATCATATCTCAATCGCCAATCCTGTTCAGAGAAAGCGAACGATGGCTTTGTATCAGGATTTGCCATGCGATAGTACATATTGTTATATCCATACCAGATATTAGCTGGAAGGTATGGCGTAGGGTCATAACCACGGTTCTTCTTGAACACCGCAATAAAGTCATCGGTAAAGTGGCGGTCAGCTCGGAATTCATAGCTGTCGTTAAAAGCACAACGTAGTGGAGCGCCCATATACTTTGCCAGACCTGTGCGCTCACCGAACCAATGCTCATAGTTCTTTACTACCTTGGTGGAGTCGAAGTGGTTCATGGCAAAACCGCTGTTACGTGCTGCCATCAGCATAGGTGCCTCCATGTCAGCCATCTGCCAGAAGGTGATGATATGCCAGTCCTTCTCCGGCGTGTTGAAGACCACGGCACTATCCTTTATTTGTGAGGTCAGGTCAACCACGCTCTTCTGGTCGAGCCATAAGGTAGGTCCTTCATCACCAGACCTCTTGGCTGCAAGGACGGCTACAATCTTAGCCTTGGGACGATCACCCTTCTCGGCGCGAGGCAGTGAAACAGGTTTTTTGTTATTAGGGGTGACAGTAACCATACCATATTCCAGCGTCTGGTTGTTGTCCTCTTCTGTCATGTGGGCACCACCTGAAGGCCATCCGCTGCCATTGGTCAAATCTACGATAAGTCCTAACCTGCGAGCCTCCTCCATCACGGTCGTGAGGTTGCTGTAATAGAGCGGGGTGTCGTAACTCATGATGCGGTCGGCCCTGCCTTTTCCTTTTGTAGGCATGACGAGCGACATGGGCTGTATCTCTACACCGGCAAAATGGTTGTCGGCAAAGAGTTGCAGCTCGCGTTTCAGTTCCTCTTTCTCTACATCGTTTCCTGGCCACCACCAACGTGTCAGCGGACCGAATTTCAGTTCCGGCGCAGTGAATTTTGCTGGAGTGAATATTGTTGGGCTCAGCCATGTCTGACTGCCTTTGGTGTCCTTTGCATGACTATGAATCACATGAGTCATATTAAGCATCGTAACAGAAATGGCTATTATTAGGATTCGTTTCATAAATAGCTTCAGGATTTAGTTGTTTTGTTTAGACAATAGAATCGTAATCACTTCGAAAAAAATAGGGAGTTAGCTTCACATAGGAGCCAACTCCCTATCATAGAATATCACTTACTCCTTTTCTATCTTTTTACCTGTACAGTCGAACATATCGTTCATGCTGCCAGTAATGGTGCCGTCATCCTCGCGATCAAGGTAGATAGGTACGTCATAACCGCCACCGAGGAAATTCACCTGGAGAGTTGAGTCTTTAATAACCACCTTGGTAAGATTGCTTGTAGCGCTGCCGTCAAGGCCACCGATAGTACCTGTGAGCTTACCGTTTTCATCCTTCTTGATGACAAGAAGCATGTGAGCGTCACCAGTGGGAAGACCTTCTACGAAAAGGTCCCAGTTGCCAATGAAGAACTCCTCGTTTGAGGACTGTGCGAACGTTGCTGTCGATGCAAGGAGCATCATGAGTGCAAAAAAGATTTTTTTCATAATTGTAATTGTTTTTTAGAGATTGGAAAAATTATAATAGGATTAACTCCTTAGTTTACCTTTTTATTTTTTAGTTTTTTAATTTAGAACTTGAATGCTGCAGAGAACTCAACGGCACGCGGACGTATCTGCTCAGCCACAAAGTATCTGCCAATCATCTGGTTCTCGTCGGTAATCTGGTCTGCACCAATCATCGAACCTGTCACACCCTTGTAGTTAAGTACATTACACATCTGTACTTTCAAATCGACATTGCGATTGACAGTCCAGTCGATACCAGCGAAGGTCTCCCACCAGCCTTTATAAGAAACGGTATTTGTCTTGTTACCATACTGCTTGCCGAAATAGCGTGCACTTGCCCAAAGACGTACCTTGCGGTCGAATATATAATATGACGGGTCGATTTCAATCAGAACCTTAGACAATGCTGTCACGTTCTTGTCATTATAGCTAATCTCCTGACCAGCCTGTGTCTTATATGAATAGTTCTTGTACTGCGGATTCTGCAAGGTAAGCAGGAAGTGCAGGTTGAAGTTTTTGTATGAAGACATCACATCGGTAGTCCATCCAATGGTCTTAATGTCATACTTGACAGGATACACCTTGTAGGTATCGTTTCCAGAATAGACGGTCTCCTCTGCTACATTGTTAGTCTTTGTTATATAGGTAATTTTAGACACCAGGTTCAGATAGCTGCCGATATTGAGGTAGATGCCACCACCGAGGTTCAGCACGCCCGAATAGTTGTCAAAATGCTGGTCACGGCGTGAATTGTATGGATCCTTGGCATAACCGTGCTCATCTTTCTGGTCTTCGGCGAAATCAGTATAGGGTGTGTAGAATCTGTTGTATGTTGCTTCTCCCACCAGGCCAAATGGCTTTGTCAGCTTGGCAACGAAACTACCTGTGAGCACATAGTTGAACTTTCCGCTATATTTGTCCTCAAAGAACGGATCCTTATTGCTGAAATCGACGGTAGTCGTGGTCGGTTCCCATGTTACTGGGTCATACGTGGTAACGGTCTCCACCATGTTGTGGTTAGGATAGGCAAAACTCGTGTTTGTACCCATCTGATGTTCAATGCGTGCACCTACATTGGCTGATAGCTTGCGGTTGAAGGCTTCAAAGTCATCGCTGATATAGAGGGCATTCTTGTTGACATTCTCCTTTGAGTAGCTGCCGATACCCTGAAGTAGATCATTGCCATAGTAATACAGCATACGAGGCTTCTCTTCTACCACCTGCAGATAGACGCCCTGCTGGGTGCGGATAGGAGCGTGATAGTGCATATAGGTTGTTCCAAGTCGCAGACTATGCAGTCCATATTTCTTGGACAGTTCAGCCTTTGCCATGAACTGGTTGATGTTTACGGGCTCATAATACTGAGCTGCCACCATCTGTGTTGCACCAGTATATTCTGTTCCGTCTGCTAATGTCAGGGGGATGCCACCCAAAGCCTCTGCTGCTGTGGCGTAAAGAGTAGCAGGATACTGCATGCTAAGAGCCACCTCAGAGTGCTGATACATAGCTGAGTATTTCAGTTTGTAGTCACCCTTGAACTTATGGTCGCCATAGAGGTAGAAGGCGTGTGAAAAGTTACCAGCAGCTTGATCATCGCCCATGCGCTGATACTTTTTCTCACCTGTGAAGAAGTCGATATAGGGGAAACGGCCATCACCGATGATATATGAAGTACGACCGGGATCGAATCCGGGGAACGGCTCAGTTTCTCCATCACCTAAGTACTTATATGGAGTATAGTTACCTGTTGTTGACTTGGCGTATGCATATTTGTACAGGAAGTTCACTTTACCATCCTTATACTTTTTATGCAGACCAGCCTTGAAGCCGGTATAACGGTCTTGATATTTGGTAAAACCATAGTCTTTGAATGATCCTTTGTTACGGGTGTCGTTCATTGATAGAGAAATACCCCAGCCATTAGATAAGGGAGCCGTAACATTTACATCGGCCTGAAAATTCCCCTCCGTGCTTCCCTTGATGTTGGCGTATGCACGGAGCTTGCGGCCAGGCTCACGGTCAAAAGAAGTAACAATATAACCAACCTTTCCATATTGCAAGGCACCTTCGGCAAACGACAACACGCCCATATTACCAAGTGAGCTGTCGTAACGCCAACACGTGGTAGGTATCTGTGTCCAGAAAGTGTAAACAACAGGGATATCGTTCTCGTTGATAAGGATGTCACCCGTAAAGGGCAGACCGATGTTTAGGGTACGGGGAGTAGTAGAGTCGCCTGCTCCGAGCATCACGTTGCGGTTTTTCACCTCCTTACCGTTGGCTTGGGTTGCCGTTGAGTCGGTGGGCAAAACAGCCGATGATTTGTCCTGGGCATTGATGCCAAGGCTACCTCCTGATAACAACAGAGCAGTTATCAGACAGCGGATTTCTTGATTCAGATTCTTCTTCATAAGAGTTATTCGTTTTAGTCGTTAATATTATGAATTATCTATTATTTCAGATTTGTTGGCAAAACCAATTCTCGGGTGCAAAGATAGGATTGTTTTGCGATACTCTTGATACCTAAATTTTCCTTAATTCGGTCTAAAGGATTGTTTTTGGAAAATTCAGGCGAAAAACATAGCAGGTTTCCACCCTAAACGTTAGATTTTCACACTGTCAGACTACAAGATCACCTTTTTCCCTGTTTCTGTTATTCTTTAGATTACAGTGATTAAAAAAGCATCCGCAAGATTGTCATATCGTCTTGCGGATGCTTGGGATTAGAAGCTTATGTAACTTCGTTTTTATTTCTTGGGTTGAAAGTCGTGGGAGAACTGACCTGGGGCGCAGCCGACGTGCTCCTTGAAGTATTTGGCAAAGAAGGAGGAATTGGCAAAGTTGAGAAGGTCGCTTATTTGCTGTATCGAGTAGTCACCACTGAGCAACATGGCCTTTGCGTCAAGAATAACCATGTCACTAATCCAGTCTGCCGGGTTGCGTCCGCTGACCTTCAGGATAATCTGGCCGAAGTATTTGGGCGACAGATGCGCCAAGTCGGCATAGTAGGCCACGGAACGGTCAATCTTGTAGTGCTGCTGGATGTGACCAAGGAAGTTTTGAAACACGTCCTCGTTGCGGCTGTGACGTTCTGATTTCCTTTTAGCCCGCTGTATGGCCAATTCACTGAGTGCCCACTGCCCCATGGCGTAGATGTAGCCGCTGATGACAGAGTGCTTGCCTATGATAGTATCATCGTTAATGACGCGACGCAGCAACAGATAGGTGTCTTTAATACCCTGCAGGGCCGAGGGACTGAGGTCGATAACGACAGCTTCATTGACTATTTCCTTTTGATAGGTTAAGCTAATATCACTGTTTTGCAACATGGGGAAATTATAGCCAGAGAAGGCCATAAGCGCAAAACGGGTATCTGGTGTATGCCTGGAGTAATCAATGATAGCTCCTTGCGGAATGAAGATCAGCTGACCAGGACCATAGGTATATTCTTTAAGGTTCACGCGCAGGCGAGTATTGCCGCTCAGGGTAAAGGCGTTGACTGCAAAGTTGAGTTTAGTGGGAATACCCTCATAGACGTAATCATCATTTGATTCAGGTTCAGCATCAAAGTTGTCATCAAGGTAGAGGTCGTTCTCGAATACCAACTGATGTCCCTGTCCGGGCATCATCGTCATACCTGCCTCTATAAAACCTGTCCTATTCATATATCATCGGTATTTGTTACTTATTGGCTGCAAATTTAATCATTTAGAGCCATACCACAAAGCATCTTTGCCATTATTTTCCCAAAAACAATCCAAAAGGGCGAATTATGGCAAAATTCGGTATCGATAGTGTCACGATTATCTTCTATCTTTGCACGCAAATCAAAACGACAACGACATAGTATGAGAAAGTATTTGCTATTCCCCATGATGGTACTGATGATGGCTGCCTGTAAGGAGGGCGATCAGCAGACGGTGGTGAAGACCGTAAAGACAGTAAAGCCCGAAAACCTCGGGATGGTGATGGACAAGCAGTTTGCCGGTGTGGTCAAGGAGGCTCATACCGTCAGCGTGGGTTTCAAGACAGGTGGACAGATAGAGCGCATACTGGTGAAGGAGGGCGATTATGTCCGTCAGGGGCAGGTGATAGCCGTGCTCGACAGGAAGGACTACCAGCTGGGGGTGGATGCCTCGCAGATACAGTATAATCAGTTGAATGACGAAGTAGCCAGACTAAAAGTGCTGCACGATGCCAAAAGCGTGAGCGGCAATGACTATGAGAAGGCACTGGCCGGGCTGCAGCAGGTAGGCGTACAGCTACAGTCGAACAAGAACAAGCTGGACTACTGCACACTCCGCTCGCCGTCGGCAGGCTACGTGCAAAACCGCAACTACGAAGTGGGCGAGATGGTGCAGGCAGGAGCACCGATAGTGGATTTGATAGACACCAACGGCATGGAGGTGGAGGCCGACATTCCTACCATTGTCTATATGCACCGCGAGACACTGAGCGACTTCACTTGTGTGTCGGCACTCAATCAGGAAAAGTCGTATCAGCTGACGCTAAAGAGCATCGTGCCAAAGGCAAACAACAGTCAGCTTTACACCATGAGACTGGGCTTCAGGAACGGAGCGGCAGGACTAACCGCAGGCATGAATGTGAATGTGGGAATGAATATGACCATACGGACAGATCTGAAGAACCTGATGGTGCTGCCAGTGAGCGCCCTCTTCAGGGATGGAGGCAAGAGCTACGTGTGGGTGGTGAAGAAAGACAGTACTGTGGAGCGTCGCGAGGTGGATATCAACAGCTTCAACCAGTATGGCAAAATCATCATCAAAGGCGGCCTGAAGGTTGACGAGACGGTGGTGAGTGCGGGTGTGCATCACTTGCAGCCAGGACAGCAGGTGCAGATACTCGACGAGTCTTCGAAGACTAACGTAGGAGGAATGCTATGAAACTGACTGAGTTTTTTCTGAAGCGGCCTACGCTGTTCTGGTCGCTGATGGTTGCGATACTATTGGCGGGCATCATCTCGTTCTTCCAGATGCCGAAACTGGAAGACCCCGCCATTCCCATCAAGCAGTGTAACGTGGTGGTGGTATATCCAGGTGCTACAGCCCACGAAGTGGAGCTGCAAGTGGCACAGACGATGGAGGACCAGCTGCGCACACTGCCCAACGTGAAGAAGATCAAGAGCGACTGCACCCCAGGGGTCTGCCAACTGACGGTAGAGTTCAAGGAGACGGTGCTGATGGATCAGATAGAGCAGCACTTCGACCTGCTGCGCCGGAAGGTGAACGACGTAAGGGCGCAGTTGCCGCAGGGATGCTACGACCCCATCGTCATCGACGATATGATGGATGTCTATGGCATGTTCTATGCACTGACGAGCGATGGTTTCGACTATCCTGAGATGCTGCGCTACGCCAAGAAGCTGCGTCGGGAAATCCTGACGGTAAAAGGCGTGAAACGTGTGATTATTGCAGGCGACAGGAAGGAGGTTATCAATATTACCCTTTCCAAGGATAAGATATCACGCAACGGATTGCTTCCAACGCAGATCATGGCGATATTACAAGATGCCAGTAAAACCATTGATGGCAGTAAGTATGATGTGGATGACCAGCGTTTGTCTGTTCGTCTTAGCGGACGTGTAAAAGATGAAAACGATGTCAAGAACCTACTGGTAAAGACTATTGACGGAAAAATCTTCCGCATCGGTGATATTGCCGACGTAGAGCGTGGTTACCAGGAGCCCCAGACTTATGGATTCTTCATGGACGGCAAACCAGCTATCGCCCTCTGTATATCCATGGACAATGATGTCATTGTACCAGATGTGGGTAAGGCCGTAGACAAAAAAATCAACCAGACCACGGCAGAGTTTCCTGTGGGATTAGGCATGCAGAAGGTGTTCTTCCAGCCTGATAAGGTTGATGAAGCTATCTCTTCGTTCATGATTAATCTGTTAGAGTCTGTGTTAATCGTTATTATAGCCTTGATCTTCACAATGGGTTTCCGCAGCGGCCTGATTATCGGCGCAGGATTGGTACTGACTATAGCAGGATCGTTCCCGATCTTACTGATGTGTGGGACAACTCTTCAGCGTATCTCTCTTGGTGCTTTTATTGTGGCAATGGGAATGCTGGTGGACAATGCTATTGTCGTGATAGACGGCATCCTCGTTGATCGTCAGAAAGGTTTTGGCCCTAAAACGTATCTGACACGTATCTGCAAGGCAACAGCCATGCCATTGTTAGGAGCAACCATCATTGCCGCATCGGCATTCCTATGTATCTTCTTATCACCAGATACCTCCGGGGAATATTCGCGTGATCTCTTCCTGGTACTGTTTGTCAGTCTTTTGGTTTCGTGGGTACTGGCTCTGACTCAGGTTCCTATGTTTACGAAATATCTCATGCCGTTACATGTGAGTGCTCAGAATGGTGGTGTGGAAGAGAAGAAGATGCAGCGTGTCACCAGAAGCATTATCACAAAACTGATTGAATGGAAGAAGACAACCGTTGTTGTTGCTATCCTTACACTGGTACTTTCTGGCATGTTGATGGGGAATGTGAAGAATTTGTTCTTCCCTGATTTCTCATATAAGCAGTTCGTAGTGGAGTATTTTGCACCTGATCAGACCTCTCCCGACCAAATCCGGAAAGACCTGCTCCACATGAGCGAGGTGGTAGGCAAGAATCCCAATGTCACCAGTGTGGCAGCATCTATGGGCAGTGCCCCGGCACACTACTGTCTGGTCCGCCCGATGACGGCTGGCGGTGACTGCTATGGCGAGTTGGTGATTGACTGCCCGGATTATGAGACTGTATGCGAAGAGTTGCCGAAAATACGCAAGCAGTTACGAGAAATGTATCCTGATGGTTATATCCGTGCCAGAAAATACAATTTCTCTATCCAGACATCCCATACCGTTGAGGTGGCATTCTCTGGGCCTGACCCGGAAGTTCTGAAGAAGTTAGCCCATCAGGCAGAAGACATCATGCGACGTTGCAAATACGTTGATTCCCAGTCGGTTCAGAATGACTGGCGACCTATGGGCAAAAGCGTCGATATCAAATATGCCGAGATGGATGCCCGTAGGGCTGGTGTCAACAGAGCCGATATTGGCAATGCCTTCCAGGCAGTCAGCAATGGTATGACCTGTGGTGTGATTAACGATCAGGACAATCAGGTTCTTATCAATTTCCGTGTGCGCAATGCCGATGGCAGTCGTATTCAGGATATCAGCGATATACCTGCATGGGCTCAGATGAATATCAATACCGATGCCATTGACCCGGCAACAGCTATGATGGGAGGTAAAGGTATGTCTGATATGATGGACAAGATGGTGAAAGCTGCTCCTTTGAGCAGTGTCACCTGCAACAACAACATGGGATGGGAAGAACAACTCATCCGTCGAGTGGACGGACAAAGGCATATTGAGGCAGAGTGTGATCCCGACTTCGAACTATCAGACGCTACTCCTAACAAAGTCATGCAGACCATCATGGACGATATCAATAAGATACAACTCCCTGAAGGGTATACTATGAGATGGATTGGAGAGCAGGAGGCTCAGTCGTCGTCTAACGATAACCTTATCAAATACAGTCCGCTGACTATGTTTATCATCCTCGGCATCATGCTACTGCTCTTTGGAAGATGGAAGAAAGTGATCCTCATCCTGATGTGCTTTCCATTCGTACTCTGTGGTATTGCCCCAGCACTCTTCCTGACTGGCTCGCCATTTACGTTCATGGCCATTATCGGATTTATGGGACTCATGGGAATGATGGTAAAAAACGGTATTGTGCTGGTAGATGAGATTACCCGTCTGACGAATGAGGGACAACATCCTTATAACGCAGTAGTGAACGCTACCGTCAGTCGTACACGGCCTGTCATCATGGCATCGCTAACCACCATCCTCGGTATGCTACCACTGATTACTGATCCTATGTATTCTGCAATGGCAGTCACTATCATGAGTGGATTGGCTATGGGTACGGTCATTACCCTTGCCCTGCTCCCACTTTTCTATACCGCATTTTATCACATATCAAAACCAGAATTGTCATGAAATTGTTATTAGTTATATTAGTTAGTTTTTGTAGGATCGCCGTTCATGCGCAGCAGCCTGATTGTATTAGGTTGACTCAGGCTGTCTGCCATGAACTCTCTGTAAAAAACAGTGAGGATATCCAAAAACAACAGAATGCCCTTCAGCAGGCATTGTTAGACAAACAGATTGCTTTTGCGCATCACCTTCCCGATATTGATGCAAGCCTTATCAGTGTGTTAATGAAAGATACGAAGATTACCGAAGGGATGGATCTCCAGATGGCTGGAACATACATAGCAGGACTTTCTTTGACCTTGCCTCTCTACGCGGGTGGGAAGATTACTACTGGCAATAAACTGGCAAAAGTCGGAATAGAAGTTCAGAAAATCAACCAAGAGAAAACACGCCAGGAAGTGATTTATGAAGCTGACAAGGCATACTTCACGTATCTTGCCGTCAAGAGTAAGGTGACGGTGCTGGAAGCATACATGCAACAGATGGATTCACTGGTCTCTCAGGTCAACCTATCAGTCGGAGTGGAAATGGCAACAAACAGCGATTTGCTACGGATTCAGGCTAAAAGAAGCGAAGTGGAATATAATCTGATAAAAGCAAAGAATGGTATGGAGCTGTGCCGTATGGCACTTTGTGCAGCCTTAGGTCTCGACTTGTCCATGCAATTTGATACAGACGAGAAAGACATTCGTATTCCTGATAAGTTGCAAACTGCCGAGACGACTGACATTAATGTGCGTCCGGAATACCAGCTTCTTGTTCAAAACATCAAAGCAAAAGAACTTGAAATCCGTAATGCCAGGGCTGGTATGCTGCCCACACTTGCTCTCGTAGCGCAGTATTCAAGATATGGATGGGCTTATATGAAAGGTGAACAACAGGGTTATTCGTACAAGACGGAAATATCAGGAACGTCGCCCGTTTTGATGGCATCCCTGTCTGTACCCTTATGGCATTGGGGCAAGGAAATCAAGAAAGTCAAAAAGGCAAAGTTTGATTTGGAAAATGCACAACTCGACATGAAGAAGAACAGACGGTTGTTGAGCATAGAGAATGAGCAGGCACGTCAGAACCTTCAGGACAGCTACCGCATGATAGCGTCTGCCCGTCTCGGCTTGAATCAGGCAGAAGACAACTTGCATAACTTGCGGCTACGTTATGAGAATTCTATGTCAACCCTCACAGACTTGTTAGATGCATACAGCCAATGGCAGCAAGCCCGGAGCAATCATATCGAAGCCCAAACTCAATATAAGATTTATGAAACGGAATACTTAAGAATTACGGGAAGACTATTATAATACAAAACAAAAAAACGTTTTTTTGCTATATTTTTCGACTAAAGTACTTATTTTTGGTCTTTTATGTAAGCTATTGATAAAAATGGTTCATCCGACATTTCGAGTGATAAAGTGATACTATAGAAGAAGAAAACCGCTGTAAATTTTGTATATTTGAATAACCACAAACAAATGTACAAGAATGAACAGCAGTTTTCTATATCATGCCTGGGGTCTATACACCCATGAATGTACCCGTGAGGAATACAAAGGTAACACAATTATCTTGCATATCCAAACAAAAGATCGAGAAAAAGTGTGTCCGAGGTGCGGAAAGCGTCATTTGGTGAAGAATGGCTACCGTTTCCGTGACTTTGTAGGGCTTCCCATAGGTGGCAAGAAGGTGATTATTCGCATGAAAGTACAACGCTATAAGTGTCGCCACTGTGACTATGACCAGCAGGAGAGGATTCCCTTCGCCACAGGCAGCCGCAGCTATACCCATCGCTTCGCCAAATATGTTGTGGACCTGTTACGTGGGATGACGCTTCAAGACGTGTCCAACCATCTCGGCGTGTCGTGGGATACGGTCAAGGAGATACACTCCACCTATCTTGAGCGTCACTACAGCCCTCCTTCGCTGGAAGGCGTTGAAAATATAGGCATTGATGAGTTCGCAGTCAGGAAAGGGCATGTGTACAAGACCATCGTAGTGGATCTGGACAGCGGAAGGGTGTTGTACGTCGGTGACGGTAAAGGTGCGGATGACCTGGCCAAGTTTTGGAGGAAGGTCAAGCGTAAGGGCATAAAGATAAAGCATGTGGCAACGGACTTGTCTGCGGCTTTCATTGCCTCCGTTATGGAGAACTGTCCCGAAGCAGTACACGTGTTTGACCATTTCCATGTTGTCAAGCTGATGAACGAGAAACTTGATGACATCAGACGCAAGGTCTACAACATGGAGAAGGATGTGAACAAGCGTAAAGTCCTCAAGGGGACGAGGTATCTGCTGCTCGGCAATGGTGCGGATATCTTCGACAAGCAGCACAAGACCAGGCTTGACAATGCCCTGGCCATGAACGAACCGCTGTTAAAGGCATACTACCTGAAGGAGCAACTACGCCAGATATGGATGCAACCCGTCAAGGCGATGGGGGAATGTGTGTTTGACGACTGGGTGAGGCAGGCTGAACAAAGCAAAATACCACAGCTGCAGAAAATGGCTGTAACGATGAGGGCATACAAATCAGGGATACTTGCTTGGTACGACTGCCACCTGTCAACGGGAAAGGTTGAGGGCATCAACAATAAGATAAAGGTTATGAAGCGCAATGCATATGGGGTTAGAGATGACAAGTATTTTACCCTGAGACTATACGCCCTACACGACTGCCGCATCACTCGAAATGTCGGATGACCCCTTCTTATTACCTGCCCTTCTGGATGGTGACGAGGTGCACAACATAACCTCAGACATCATCGAGTCGACATTCGGATGTTTCAAAGCAAGGATGTCGCCCAACAAGAACAACGGATACACACCACTTGTGCTATTGATTCCGCTGTCACTCAAA
>JAFVGN010000056.1 GCA_017474925.1 Prevotella sp.
GCTGCTTCATCACTTCGCTGACACTGCCCGCAAAGGCCGTCTACGACCTCTATCGCGGAAGGGCTGACTCTGAGAACAGAATCAAGGAAATCAAGTACGACTTCTCTGCCGACAAATTCTCTTCCCAAGACTTTTGGGCTACCGAAGCCTGCGACTCCTTTATTATCATGGCATACAACTTCATCAGTCTCTTCAGACATGCCATTATCAACTCTAAGAAGAGCCATTTCCTCAAGACTATCAGGTACAAGATACTCAGTATTCCTGCATATCTCGAAAAGAAAGGAGATAAAAATATTTTACGTCTTGTGAGAACCATAAATCAGCGGCAGGCATTCCTTGGACTCTGGAGAACAACTGAAAACTTTGACATCACCCGAACTAATTGGGCCTAACGACCGATTTGGGTTTATATCTGTAAGGCAACTCAAGCATATCGAACACATGCCTTTGATTAGCCGTTGGCACAGTATACACGTCCTTGTATTTACCCTCGAAATGTACTTTTGTATATGAGGCCACCTTGTCAAGGAACTCATGCTCTGTCCAATACCGACGCTGCTTTGGCGGTATGTTCCTGACAGTAAGCCTTAACTGCGAAAGGAGTATCAGCGCAATGAACACGACGAAGATTTTGCCTCTGACAGTCTGCTCGGTATGGTTGCGCATCCTGCGCATGTCGAGCGAGTTCTTCACGTCGTCGAAACTCACCTCCACATCATTCCGCGTCCTGTAACCGCTGAGAGCCTTCCTGGTATCCTTCTCCTCCGTGGACATGAGCACCCAGTAGCAGCTGTCATTCTCTATGTAGTTCTGTATGGCCTTGTCGTTGTATTCCACCGTCCTCCCCCTCTTGGGCGTCTCGCGGACAGTGAAGTACGTCTCGTATATGTGCTTGTTCTTCTCCATCAACTGACCTGCCTCCAGCTCGTCCTTGCATCTGCGGAGCCGCTGCATGAAGTCGTTCACGATTTTGTTCTTGCGCGTCGGGTCGAAATAGATATGGTACCACGTCCGCCCGTATTCCTCGGTAGTTTTGTAGACGGTCTTGCCGTAGACGATACCGCCTTCCTCCGTCTCGATGACGTTGCGTGGTGAGAGCATCGATGCCCTGTGCTCGGCTATCAGCTTCTTCTGCCATGCCACGGAGGAGGGAACAGGGACGGTGAACTTGTGCCCCTTGTTGGTGATGTACTTCAGGTTGTACTCGCTGTAGAAGCCCCTGTCGCCGAAGAATGTGAAACGCTTCACTTCAAGCTTGCGCAGCATCTTCATCTCATACTCAATGACGGCCACGTCGGCCATGCTGCCGGGAGTGACGCAATACCACAGCGGAAGACCGCACGAGACGGAGGACAGCAGGGCGAGATTAACCTGTTCAAGATCCTCTCCGTCACGGTTGTATCCACGCTCGGCATAAAGATTGCTTGTGCCATAGGTACTCACGCTGGTGATGTCGAAAAGCAGACTGTCGCCCTTGGGCTGCCGCTGCATCCATGACTTGAAGAAGGCGTTCCGTCTGTCATCGCTGATGCGGCCCAACAACTCGGATATACGCTGGGAGGTGAGCCCAAGGTCTGAGTAGCCGCGCTCTGCCAGCCAGTCCTCGGAGCGGCTGAATGCCTTACCCTGGCACACCACGTAGTAGGCCAGGGCGAGGATGGCATCTACGTCATCGGACGGGAATGCGTCAAGCAGGCTGTCACGAAGCTGAATCCCATTACAGCATTTGTCGAGTACCATCTTCTGGCCAACAAGGATGGTGTACGATACAGACGGGGAATCGCCTGGAGGCAACTGCTCCTCAAGAATGCCTGAAGAAGCGCAGCCGCCATCGGGTTCTTCGGCATACGTGCCAGCCTCAATGGCTGCCAGCTTCTCAAGGTAGTATCTGTTGTATATGCAGTTGCCGTTAGCGTCCAACTTGCCGATGGACTTGCGTTTATGCGTGGAGTACCCTTTTTCTCTGTTCCAATAGGAATAATCCTCATAAATATAGGTGATACCCGTCTTTTTCTGGGTAATTTCGATGATGTTGTAACGTGTTTTAGCCATAAATGCACTTTATTGGGTGCAAATATAACCATATAAATTCAAATATTCTCAAATGAAAGCTATTGAATAACAAATATTTATAGATATTTAACCATATTTTCATGGTTATATTCGGAATTTAGGGATAGAACAGAATGTTGAAAGTACTTCTCATGTTTCTTACTCCTTTTTTAATTTTGGCTGCAAAACTACTATCTTTTTAGGCATCCATCGCTATGCAAAATGTAGCAGTTTGCGGAATAAGAAACTGGCGGTGAAAGGTGCACCATTCTGCCCCGATTTGCGTTGTCATTTTGGAAATCTAACCCGCCACAGAGTCCAATTCCTGGGTTACGATTTGGCAACCTAACTCCTTCACCAATCTTCTCCAATTTGCTTTTTGACCCAATTCGAACTTCTTCATTCTTCCCCGTCTTGCCTTTATTTTAGGCCGAATTGCGTTAATCTTCCAAAATCGCTTCGTTACAACAACTTTTTTTCGTAACTTTGGCTTTGCCGAACTTACTTAGCACTCGGAAAAGCTCAAATATATTTGGCTTTTCTCTCGTTTTTTCGTAACTTTGCAGATTGAGGATGAAGAAAATGCTTATAGTTGATAAGATATGATAAACAAAACAGAAATACACTCTTGCCCTGAATTGATGGCGTATATCCAGGAAGTGGGGTTCCTGCCCTTGCTGGACAGCGGCATTGCGGGCTATTCGGCTGAAGACGTGGTGGACGAGGACAACCGCTACGTGGTATATGCGGACGGTGGCTGGGATTGGCCGCTGTGGAAATGGAAAGGCCCTATCGTGCAGGAGGGTAATTGTGTCTATGGCAAGTTCTTCGCCAGCAAGGCAGGATTCATCAGCCGTAAGTGGTGGCCAGACTTCTGCAACTACCGACGCACCAAGCACCCGGCACCTGCGGAGGGCAGTATCGAGGAAGCCATCTTGCTGACACTTGCAGAGCACGGCAGTCTGATAACGCGGGAGCTTAGGGCCATCTGCGGCTTTACGGGAGCGGGCATGCGGAGCAAGTTCGACGGCTATATCACTCGTTTGCAGATGGCCTGCCGTATTATCACCGAAGACTTCATCTATCCGCAAGACAAGCACGGCAGGGAATACGGATGGGGATGGTCGCTGCTGACGACACCTGAACAGCTGCTTGGACAGAATGGCAGCCTGACGGAGCGCTCACCAGAGGAATCGTACAACAGGATACACTGTCACTTGCAGCACATTCTGCCAACAGCGACAGAGAAACAGATAGTAAAGCTGATAGGATAAGATATGAAGATAGTAATACTGGACGGTTACGCGGCAAATCCAGGGGACTTGTCGTGGAAAGAGTTAGAGAGCATGGGCGAGGTGACTGTTTACGACCGCACCAAAGCCGACGAAACTGTGGCCAGGGCAACTGACGCCACCATCGTGCTAACCAACAAGGTCGTCATCAACAAAGCGGTCATCGACCAGCTACCCTATCTGAAATATATCGGTGTGCTGGCAACGGGCTACAACGTGGTGGACATAGAGGCTGCCCACGAGCGCGGCATCATCGTGACGAATGTACCTGCCTATAGCACGGAAAGCGTGGCACAAATGGTCTTTGCACACCTGCTGACGTTGACGAACCGCACGGAGCACTATGCCGTCGACGTCCGCAACGGCCGTTGGAGTACCAGTACCGACTTCTGCTATTGGGACACGGTGCTGACTGAACTCGCGGGCAAGACATTCGGCATTGTAGGGCTTGGTAATGTCGGCCAGCGCGTGGCAACCATAGCCCAGGCTTTCGGCATGAAGGTTTCGGCCTTTACCAGCAAGGAGCAACAGCAGCTGCCACCGTACATCAGGAAGCAGCCCCTGGAAGAATTACTAACGGCAAGCGATGTTGTCAGCCTGCAATGTCCGTTGACCCCAGACACGCGTCATCTGATCAATAGCCAGCGGCTCCAGCTCATGAAGCCTACCTCCATCCTCATCAACACTGGACGGGGGCCGTTGGTAGACAACCAGGCGATAGCCCAGGCCCTTCAGGAAAAACGACTGGCAGCTTTCTGTGCCGACGTGCTGACCGAGGAACCGCCTTCCATCAACAATCCCCTACTGAAAGAACCCCATGCCTATATCACCCCACACATTGCATGGGCAACAACAGAGGCACGACAACGGCTTGTCAGAGTCGCTGTCCAGAATGTCCGTTCGTTTGTGAACGGCACGCCACAAAATGTCGTTTAAAAAGCCTCGTGACAACAGCTAATCTTGGAAGTAGACTTTCTTGACCCGGTTGCTGATGCTGGTCAGGACTTCATAAGGAATGGTGTCAAGGACATCGCTGAGGACGGTGACAGGCAGGTGCTCGCCAAAAATCTCTACCATGTCGCCTTCTTGGCAGGGAATGTCCGTCACGTCAATCATGGCCACATCCATACAAATATTACCCACGTAAGGTGCTTTCTGACCGTTGACCAGACAATAGCACGCTCCACGGCCCAGATGGCGATTCAGACCGTCAGCATAGCCAATAGGGATGGCGGCAATGACGGAATCGCGCTTTAGGATGCCCTTACGGCTATAGCCCACGGTTTCGTCCTTGGGGACGTGACGCAATTGGAGTATCGTGGTCTTAAGCGTCGAGACGGTGCTCAGCATACGATTATCGCGCGGATCAACGCCATAGAGTCCGAGTCCGAGCCTGCACATGTCGAGCTGACGCTCAGGAAAATGTTCGATGGCTGCCGAGTTGTCCATGTGGCGCAGAATCTTGTGTGTGAAAGCTGCCTGCAACTGACGGCTAGCCTCATCGAACTTCTGGAACTGCATGGCTGAGAAATGGTCGAAGTCGTCGCTGTCAGAACCCACGAAATGACTGAATACGGAACGTGGAATAATGGCATTCTGGCTCTTCAGGCGACGGATGAGTTCATCCATGTCGTGCTCAGGGTCAAAGCCCAGGCGGTGCATTCCCGTGTCAAGCTTGATATGGACAGGCCAGCCCGTGATGCCCTGTTTCTCTGCGGCACGAATGAGCGCGTCCATCAGTCGGAACGAGTAAACCTCAGGCTCCAGGTCGTAGTCGAACATGGTATTGAAAGCTGTCATTTCAGGATTCATCACCATGATGTTCTGTGTAATGCCATTGTGGCGTAACGTGACACCTTCGTCGGCTACGGCAACAGCCAGGAAGTCGACACGATGGTCCTGCAGGGTCTTGGCCACCTCTACGGCTCCGGCTCCGTATGCATCGGCCTTGACCATGCACACCAGTTTGGTCTCGGGCTTGAGGAAGGAACGGTAATAGTTAAGGTTGTCGACCACGGCATTGAGATTGACTTCGAGTATTGTTTCGTGTACCTTCTGCTCCAACCGCTCTGTTATGCGGTCAAAGCCAAAAGGACGAGCTCCCTTGACCAATACCACCTCGTCGTGAAGCTGCTGTAGAAGATCGCTATTCAGGAAATCGTCTGTGGTGGCAAAGAATATGGAAGAGGGAAGGCTGAAAACATCAGCGTTAGCGGAAATACGCGGTCCGATGCCTATCAGACGGCCGACATTACGCTCCATGCAAAGGGCATTAACCTCGTGATAGAGTTCCTGATCGGCCTTGCCACTCTGGAAGATGTCGCTGAGGATCAACGTACGACGACGCTCATCGTTGACACGTCGCGACATGAAGTCAAGGGCAATGTCGAGCGAGTTGATGTCTGAGTTATAGGAGTCGTTGATGAGCGTGCAGCTGTGCTGGCCTTCCTTGACCTCCAGACGCATGGCCACAGGCTCCAGGCGAGCCATACGCTCAGCCAGCTGTTGGGGAGTGACACCAAGATAGAGTGCTGTGGCGGCGACGGCCAGAGAGCACGTGATGGAAGCCTCATCGTAAAACGGCAGCTGGTAGGCAGAGAGCAGTTCTTCGCGTCGCCACCCAATCTTCTTGCCCTTGAAGCCGAAGCGACGGATGCAACGACTGACAAGGTCGTCGTCGGCATTGTAGATAAGCACCTTGGCATCGTGGAAAAGTTTCAATTTCTCCATACACTTCTCTTCCAGAGAACGGAAATTCTCCTGATGGGCGGAACCTAAGGACGTCAGCACTCCGATGGTGGGCTGGATGATATCGTGCAAGGCATCCATCTCGCCCAACTGGCTGATGCCCGCCTCGAAAATGCCCACCTCAGTCTGGTCGTTGAGCAGCCACACGGAAAGAGGAACTCCAATCTGCGAATTATAACTCTTGGGGGAACGGGTGACCACATGGTCGGGCGAGAGAACCTGATAGAGCCATTCCTTCACCATCGTCTTTCCATTGGAACCCGTAATGCCCACAACAGGTATGTTGAACTCGTCACGATGACGCTCAGCCAGTCGCTGCAGGGCTTCCAGCGGTGATGGTACCACCAGGTAGTTGGCGTCAGGGCGCATGTCGGCAGGCAGGTCGCTGACAACAAAGTTGCGCACACCACGACGATACAGGTCGCTGATATAGCGATGTCCGTCGTTACGGGCAGTCTTCAGTGCAAAAAACAGGGTTTCCTCTGGGAAACAAAGTGAGCGGCTGTCAGTCAACAGCCACCCTATCTGTGCATCGGCAGTACCGATACGTCTTGCTCCAAGGAGCGTCGTGATTTTCTCTATCGTGTAATTCATAATGCGAAGGTAGTATATTTTTTTCGTAACTCCGCTATTTTTAACATTGTTTTATCCATCAGCTCGCGATACTCCTTGGAATCGGGATTGAAGGGCTGATGTGCAAGAGCCAATTTCAGAGGCTGCCATTCCTTCAGGTACGTCTTGGCTTCTGAGGAGAAATAGGCCTCTATGAGCCGTTCCCAAATATAGTCGACAGCCTGTGCGGAGGGGTGCAGCATGTCAGGCGCATAGAAACGATAGTCGCGCAATTCGTCCATGAAGATTTCATAAGCAGGGAAGTAGGCAACCTGCTGGGCTTTCAGACGGTCGGCTGCCAGCAAGAGAGTAGCCTTGGACAGCATGCTCTCATGATAGCCGTACTTGCGGTATCGGATAGGACTGACGGTCAGTACGACATGCACTTGTGGATTGCGCTGCCGGAGAATGTCCACAGCCTGACCAAGCCAAGCGGCACACTCGTCAACAGTCAGTTTTTCCTCCTGGAACAAAGAAGCTGGCCGTTTCTGACAGTTGTCGACAATCTCACCTGTTTCCTTAAGCCGATAGACATGATTGGTTCCCAGTGTGAGGAAAACCGTTTGGGGAGATACCTGGCAGCGTTCAATGGTATGGAGGATGCTGGCAGGATTATACATAGTGCCGTAGGGGTTGACCGTTACGGGAAAGCCTTCGTCGCGGAATCGCTGTCCGATGGAGTCGGCAAAGCAAGAGCCTACGAAAAGCAGCTCTACACAGGCTTGTATCTCGAAGCCTGGCTTCGGTATGTCAACAATCGTCCTAAACTCCATCAGCTTCTGCTTACTTGCAAGCCCGTCTTTGACAATGTCATGTCCACAAAGCGGGCATTGGGATTTGGCTGGGCAGCATTGATGATTTGTTTGATTCGGGCAGCAGCCTCAGGGTCCTTGGCCACCATGTACAGATAACCTCCACCACCAGCACCTGGGAGTTTGTAACCCAGGCAGAGATCGTCGACAAGGTCAGTAATGCTACGGACGTTGTCTGGATTGGTACCGCTGTCAATCAGCTGATTTTGCTGCCACGTCTTACGAATGAGCTGACCCATCGTGACGAAGTCCTGACGCTGAATAGCCTCATACATATCCAACGCATGGGCTTTCATTTCGCGCAACTGACATAGTTCGCGCTGATGGTTGAGGAACATACGTCGCACGATTTCGGCCAGAATCTTCTTTGCCGTACGAGTGATGCCTGTATAATAGAGCAGATGGCACTGGGCATACTCTGGCTGGGTATAGACGGCATCGGGAAGCCAGCGCACCAGCGGATTCTGGTCGAAGCCCCGCTGGGTCTCCAATAGTTTCACGCCACCCAAGACTCCTCCGAACTGGTCTTGCCATCCGCCTCCCGTCGTCAACAGCTGTTCCAGAATAAGGGTACGCCGTCCTATCTCGTTCTTGTCCCAGGCCAACGAGCAGAAATCGTTGAGAGCCCCAAGGACGGTAGAAGCCAGGATGCTGGAAGTGCCAAGACCGCTGCCTGCGGGGATGGCGGAAAGCAGGGTAAGCTCTATGCCACATCCAAAATCCTCCAACTGACTTCGGAGTGAAGGATAGGTCTGCTGGGAGAAACCTGGCAAGAATCCTGCCAAAGCCAAAGCAGCCTTGGGGATGGAGAATGGCGATCCCACCTTATTATATTCGGCCAGCTGCTCGTATGTCTCTATCAGCTCCCTGGCACCAAGGTCGATGCTACGCAACACCAAATGGGGTTCGCGGCACGGTTTGACATAGGCCTGCAAGGGAGGCTGGCCATTCAGTTCGATGGCGATGTTGACGACAGTACCTCCTTCCATCAGACAATAGGGCGGAGTATCAGTCCATCCACCCGCCAAGTCGATACGCACTGGTGAACGTCCCCACACTATTTGGTCCGGGAATACCGAGAGACGGGGATGCTGCTTCTCTGCCAGCACGCTCTCCGTCATTCCTTCACGCAGCAAGGAAAAGGCCTGACTGCTTTCGCCACGGAACATGGCATCATGGATGCGGGTCATCAGCGGTGCCGACTCTGCTATGGGTGCAGGCATGGGCAGATGCATTTCACGGAACTCACGGGCGGCATCGTCCAGGTCGAGCTGGAAGAACACACTATGCTGCCAGTTACGGACCATTGCCGGCCAATTCCTGGCACGGAAATTGCGCCGTTGTGCGAACAAGCGCCTCAAGTTGGCAACGTTCGAGATATCCTCGGCCGAGAGATAGTCTACCGCCAAGGATTCCAGATGATCCAGATTTTCCAACGTTTCCAAGCCCTCTAATACGGGGAACTGCTTGCGCTGCTGCTCGCTGCCGGCAAATTTATCGTCGATATGGTATTGACGGATGCAATAGCGGGTGTCGCCAATAGGAATGATGTCAACACACTGTCCTGGGTTCAAGGTCACCGTCCAGTCATTGTCTGGCACACCTGTAACAATATTGTTGTTGGTCAGTGTCCAGCAAGGCCCGATGCAGCTATTCTCAATCCACAGGTTATAGTTCTTCTCAGTAAAGCGACAATGGGTCAATGCGTTTTGGGTAAAAATACTGGGATGTGGCTTGCGGTCGTGATGCATGATGTCGCGCTGGTCGATGACGATGTTCTGGATGGCAACCGTTGAGGATATCATCTCGCCAGAAGTGCCAAAATGATAGAACTCGCCACCCTGCAAAGGCACGATGGCCACGGAGAGATCCTGAAGCTCAGGGTCGATGATGGTGGGAGTGGTACCCAGCGAACAACCGAACTCAGAATACAGGTCGTATTCCTTGAGTTGCGAATCGCCATCCTCCGAGCGCTTCATGAGCAGCTGCACAGCACGATCGGAAAGCATCCATATGCCGATATCCGTCAGATAGAAATGCTCTCTCTGCAAATCCGTCAGACACTCAACACTTGGTTTCTGGAGCATCATCTTCAGAACGTTAGGGCTACGACGGTCACTGACGAACACACCATGGTTCCTGGCTATGGAAGCATCGAGCCACAAACCAAAGCAGACCACGTCAGCATCAGGTATAGGGCCAATGCGCCCAGCAGCACGGATATATACATCGCCACTGACAATCATGGTAGTCAGCCGCCTGGGTGCCTGCTCCATCATACGCTCATAGAGGGGTAGCTGCAAATCGAGCAGCGTTTGCGACAGGTGCTGGCCACGTTCCCAGCGAAACACAGGTATCGGAGTCAAAATCTTGCCGCTGGGGGCATAGGCAGGCAGGCGTCGGCTCTGACCACCTGCATGAAGGATGATACAGCGTTCGCCACCCAGCCAGTCCTTAGCTTGTTGGAGCAACCAGGTTGTACCCCCACCCGACCCCAATTTGTGGCCAACGGGATCGTTGGTACAGAAAAACTCGTCATGCGACAATCCTGTCACATCGTGAAAACATTCCACCAAATTAGGGGGCAAGGAGAGTAGTTTCTTCATGTTGTCATTAGTTATTCCATTCTATTACGGCTACAAAGGTACAAAAACTCGGCTAGACTACCAAATGTTTATTGCAGTAAAAATTCTATAGAAAAGATGATGATAATTGCGAAAAAAGTACTAACTTTGCTGCGGAAACCAACATACTTGCTTATGGAACTACTTGAAAACAAATCCTTTTCTCTTCGGCAAATAAACGGCTCTGTCTATGCATTCATCCTGATAACGGCATGTTTTGCCCTATGGGGATTTGCCAATAACGTGACAACTCCAATGGTTGGTGCCTTTTCCAAAATATTCCGAATAAGCACTACCGAAGCTGCGATGGTACCTGTAGTTTTCCATCTTGGCTATTTCTGCATGGCCTTTCCTGCAGCCATCTTCATCCAACGCTATACCTTCAAGACGGGTGTCCTGGTGGGACTCGGACTCTATGCCCTTGGCGCGCTGCTGTTCCTGCCAGCCAAGGCCATCGGACTGTTTGCACCTTTCCTCATAGCCTATTTTGTGATGACGTGTGGACTGTCTTTCCTTGAAACCAGCTGTAACCCCTATGTCTTCTGCTTAGGAAAATCAGAGGAGGAAGGGAAGGAGAAAGGAGAGCGAAAAGGCATCCAGCGTCTGAATGCCGCACAGGCTTTCAATGCCATAGGTTCGTTGGTCGGCATGCTTGTTGCCATGTCCGTGCATTCACGTCTCAGCCCTGTTGACACTAACCACCGATTGCAATTACCCATTAAAGAGTTCGACATCATCAAGAATCACGACCTGAGTATCCTAATTCAGCCTTACATCTATATTTCTGCCATTGTCATCATATTGCTGGTAGTGATATTTCTCAGCAAAAAGGGATGGGAGGTAAAGAACGAAGTCTGGAAAGAAGATGGGGAGAATAATGGTGTAAATAGAGGAAACTTCTTGACGACAATACAAGAACTGCTCCAGCATAAGAATTACCGCGAAGGGGTGATAGCAGAATTCTGCTATGTCGGAGCACAAGCCGGCTGCTGGACCTACATTATCCTATATGGCACACGAATTTTCATGGCAGAAGGCATGACAGAACAGGAGTCAGAGATATTGTCGCAGGAGTACAATATCATTGCGATGATTTTCTTTGCCTGCGGCAGGTTCGTCTGCACTTGGCTGATGCAATGGTTCTCGCCAGAGCGCTTGCTGTCAACGATGGGAATTATTGCCCTGTCGGCCCTGATAGGCGTCATTTTCTTCACAGACCGTCATGGTATCTATTGTCTGGTAACGGTCAGCATTTGCCTGTCGCTGATGTTCCCTACCATCTACGGTCTGGCACTTCGTGACATTGGCAAGAACATCAAGATAGCTGGTGCAGGACTTATCATGGCCATTCTGGGCGGTTCGTTTTTCCCGCCCATTCAAGCCATGATTATCGAAAGTGAGGCAACACTGTTCGGACTGCCCAGCACAAACCTGTCCTTTTTTATTCCGCTGATTTGTCTGGCGATGATCATTTGGTTTGGCCACCGCGCTTACGTACGGCACTCCATACAAGGAACGCCAGAATAAGCAGCAAGAACACATAAGCCACATAAGCTATCGTCTCCGTACGGTCGATGCTCTTGGGGAAGAAGCTCAGCACCACCTCATGCTTGCCGGGTTTCACCTTCAGGGCACGCAAGACATAGTCTACACGACCTAACTCCTGCTCTACTCCATCGACGGTAGCTGTCCAGCCTGGATAATAGATTTCAGAGAAGACCACGACACCACCCTTGTCAGAGTTGACCTCGTAAGTCA
This sequence comes from Prevotella sp., assembly GCA_017474925.1. Classification (GTDB taxonomy): domain Bacteria; phylum Bacteroidota; class Bacteroidia; order Bacteroidales; family Bacteroidaceae; genus Prevotella. The sequence continues at coordinate 11,902 of JAFVGN010000056.1, forward strand.
GCTGATTGGGTTCATAGGCCTTGATGCTGACCAAGCTCACAGAATCCTGTGCAACGGCATCGCCCAAGACGTCATGGAACTTCTTGTCACTGACAGCCTCGTGCCGCAGGGCTAACCGTCCCATCATGTCGAGCTCCTGATTAGCATTGTCGACATAGTTCACCTTGTCAACGAACCACGCATTTCCGTAAGCATAGGGATTATCGATGGGGACAGTCTGACCACCCTGCAAAGGCAGGATGAAATACTTTGTATTGAGCATGTTCAATACTGGACAGATAGAGTCACCGTTCACCAAGGTCATGTCACCGCCAGCATCGGCAATGGCACCAAACAGGCGATGCATCTCTGGTTCAATCTGGGCATCGATAAGCTCCTGATAGCGACGCAACTTGGCAGCATGATAGCCACCAATGCTCTTCACATAATAGGAAGTCTCGTTCTCGTTGAAAGTAGATGTGGCGAGATTCAAGACACGGAAGTCAAGGGAGTTGTCCTGAAGGATGTGGTCGATGGAAGCCGACTTCTGTATAGGCTCGTCACGGACGCTGGCCGAAACAAACATGCCATCGTTCAGATAACGTTTGTTCACCTGCCACATGTCAAACAGGCACAATACCACCAGACAGCCTACCATCACCTCTTTGCGCAGCTTATTGTACTTATAGAGCAGCAGACATGCCGTACCAATGATGATAATCCAGAACGAGCGCCAACAATCAGCCGTAAACACAGCCACACGCATCTCGGTCAGATTCTGAACCAACGGTGCCAGCTGGTCGGACGGTATCTGGCTCATGGCCTGCATCTCTGTGCTGCTGATGTAGCTGGGGAAAAAGAATTTCGGCATCAGGGCAAAAAGCAATGCGATGCCTCCTGTCAGGGCGAAGGACGTATAGAACCATTTGGCCTTGGTCTTCATCAGCTCCGGCTCATCCACGAGTTTCTTCAATGCCAGCATGGCCAGCAAGGGAATAGTAAACTCAGCGATGACAAGGATAGAGGCCACGGTACGGAACTTGGCATACATCGGAATGTAGTCGAGGAAGAAATCAGTAAACGGCATGAAGTTCCTACCCCATGACAGGAGTACCGACAGGATGGTAACGATGAGTAAAGCCCACTTCATGGGACCTTGGACAATAAACAAGCCCAGCACGAAAAGCATGAGCACAAAGGCTCCGACATAGACGGGTCCCATGGTCATGGGCTGCTCGCCCCAATACTGGCCTATCTGCTGGTAAACGCCCAAATAGTCGTTATTGGCATGCTTCATGGCCGTCTGGCTTTCTGCCATCGGAACGGAGGCGCCACCCTTTGTGTTGGGCACCAACAACGTCCATGTCTCGTCCACGCCATAGCTCCACTGGGTGATATAGTCGCGGTCAAGGCCGCTGGATGTCTGGTTAGCAGCATTCTCCTTGACGAGCTCGCTCTTGCCTCGCATGGACTCCTGCCCATAAAGCCACGTATGGTAAAGGTTGGACATGTTCAGGCTGATACCAATGGCCGCACCTATCACACAGGCAGCGGTAGCCTTCAGCAAGTGCTGATAGGCTTTCTTCTGGAAACCTTCTATGAGGAAGGCTATGACCATTGCCACAATAATAAACAGATAGTAGTAGGTCATCTGCACGTGGTTGGCCAAAACCTCCAAGCCAGCAAAGAAGGCCGTAACGACTAATCCCCATAGGTATTTACCCCTGTATGCCAGCACGACACCTGCAATCATGGGAGGAAGATAGGCCAATGCCATCACCTTCCAATAGTGGCCGGCAGCAATAATGATGAAGAAATAACTGGAGAACGCCCATATCACGGAACCCAGCATAGCCAAGTACCAACGGAAATCGAAAGCACGCAGCAGAATATAGAAGCCCAGCAGATAGGCGAAGACATACCATACGATGTCAGGCAGCCACAGATGATAGGCATTACCAGCCTGATTGAGCACTGTTGTACTCTTGTACGACGGAGCCATCTGGTAAGTAGGCATTCCACCAAACAAGGCATTTGTCCAGCGGGTTTGTTTACCTGTACGCTGTTGGTACTCCACCATTTCCTGACCTGCTCCTCGTCCGGCAGACGAGTCATGACGATAAAGGATGCGCCCCTCGATATCGGCAGGGAAGAAATAAGCAAACGAAATTACTGCAAATAAAAGCACTGCCAGCACGTCAGGCAGCCAAGTTTTCAGACTCTTCATTACAATTTTTTATCTTTTTTGGTGCAAAGATAGGAATTTTTTTTCGTATATTTGCAGCCTAATTCAAAAAAAACAATATGAAAACAGGAATAATTGTAGCTATGGATAAGGAGCTGCATCAGTTGCAGCAACTGTTTAACAATGAAGACGTATGCGTCATCAAGTGCGGTATAGGAAAAGTCAATGCTGCTTTAGGTGCCCAGCGCATGATTAACGAGTTCCACCCTGACGTCATCATCAATAGTGGCTGTGCTGGCGGCAATGGGGACGACATCCAGATACAGGACATCATTATTGGTTCAGAGGTATGCTACCATGATGTCTATTGTGGCACCGCCATTGACAACACCACCGTATACGGTCAGGTTCAGGGGTTGCCAGTCCGCTATCAGGCAGACCCGTACTTGCTGCGCAAAGCTCAGGAATTAGCATCCAACATGGAACATCAGTCACTCAAGTTCCACACAGGATTGATTGTCACAGGCGACTGGTTTGTTGACACCCAAGAGAAGATGCGCGACATCATCGGCCACTTCCCTGACGCCAAGGCCGTGGACATGGAATCCTGCGCCATTGCTCAGACTTGTTATATCAACAAGGTACCTTTCATCTCGTTCCGCCTCATCAGCGACATCCCCCTGAGAGACAACAAAGCGTCACAGTATCACGACTTCTGGGACAATGTGGCAGAAAACTCCTTCCAAGTCACCCGTTCCTTCTACGAGTCGCTATAGAAAAAGTGCAGGCCCCAACAGCCTGCACTTTCTCTTTCTGACTACGGTAGCGCTTATTGCTTATTAGCCTTCTTGCGCTGGTCGTGGTCGAGTATGATTTTTCGCATGCGCATCGACTTGGGAGTCACCTCCACCAGCTCGTCTTCCTTAATATATTCCAGACACTCCTCCAGCGACATCACCACTTTCGGAATGATGCGGGCCTTGTCGTCCGTACCAGAAGCACGGACATTGGTCAACTGCTTGGCTTTGCAGACGTTGATGACAAGGTCGTTGTCATGCACGTGTTCGCCAACGACCTGCCCCATATAGACATCCTCACCTGGATCGATGAAGAACTTGCCTCTGTCTTGCAACTTGTCAATGGCATAGGCGAAGGCATTGCCCGTCTCCAATGCTATCATGGAACCGTTGACGCGGCGTTCAATGTCACCCTTGTAGGGCTGATACTCCTTGAAGCGATGGGCCATAATGGCTTCGCCCTGGCTGGCGGTCAGCACATTGGTACGCAGGCCGATGATGCCTCGCGAGGGAATATCGAACTCAATATTGGTACGTTCGCCCTGACTCTCCATAGAGGTCATCTCGCCCTTGCGGCGCGTCACCATGTCTATCATCTTTGATGCAAACTCCTCAGGAACGTTAATGGTCAGCTCCTCTACAGGCTCACACTTCCGTCCGTCTATTTCCTTGTAGATGACCTGGGGCTGTCCTACCTGCAGTTCATAGCCCTCACGTCGCATGGTCTCTATCAGCACACTCAGGTGCAGCACGCCACGACCTGAGACAACCCACTTATCCGTCGAATCCTCAAACGGTTCAACGCGGAGAGCAAGGTTCTTCTCCAGTTCCTTCTCCAGACGGTCGTTGATGTGACGCGAGGTGACATACTTACCCTCCTTGCCAAAGAATGGCGAATCGTTGATGGTGAACAGCATCGACATGGTCGGCTCGTCGATGGCAATAGGCGGCAGTGGCTCTGGATTCTCGATATCACAAAGTGTATCACCGATTTCGAACTTCTCCAGACCAATGACGGCACAGATGTCACCACAATCGACCTGACTGGTACGGACATGTCCCATGCCGTCGAAAGTATGCAGCTCTTTAATCTTGGTTTTCTCCAACGAACCGTCACGGTGAGAAATGGTCACCTGCATACCGTCTTTCAACTGGCCACGATGGACACGGCCTACAGCAATACGACCTGTGTAGCTGCTATAGTCCAAAGAGGTGATCAGCATCTGCGGAGTACCCTCTATCTGCTTAGGAGCAGGAATCACCTCAACAATCTTATCCAACAAATAGGTAATGTCGTTTGTCGGCTTATTGTAGTCCTCGCCCATCCAGCCGTTCTTGGCCGAACCGTAGACCACAGGGAAATCCAGCTGGTCTTCTGTGGCATTCAGCGAGAACATCAAATCGAACACCATCTCATAGACCTCTTCAGGACGGCAGTTGGGCTTGTCCACCTTGTTAACCACCACAATGGGTTTCAGTCCTATCTGCAATGCCTTCTGCAACACGAAGCGCGTCTGGGGCATGGGACCCTCAAAAGCATCAACCAGCAACAGACATCCGTCAGCCATGTTCAGCACACGCTCCACTTCGCCTCCGAAGTCAGAGTGTCCTGGAGTGTCAATGATATTGATTTTCGTTCCTTTCCAGTTAATACTCACATTCTTTGAAAGAATGGTGATGCCTCGTTCGCGCTCCAAGTCGTTAGCGTCCAACACCTGGCTCGACAGGTTCTGCCCCTCACGGAACAGGTTGCCTGCCAGCATCATTTTGTCCACGAGCGTCGTCTTGCCGTGGTCTACATGCGCGATAATTGCAATGTTTCTGATATCCTGCATACCTATTATTATTCAAATTCGGGTGCAAAGGTACAACTTTTTAATTAGAAATGAGGAATTAGGAATTAGAAAATGTGATTACTGGGCTATTTAATTGTTAATTTATGTTATATGTGGCTTATTTCGTCCCAAAACATTTCATAATTTCGAATTTCCAATCCCTAATTGCCATTTTTTTTGTACCTTTGCAGCCGCATTTGAAGATGTACCCCGTCTGTGATGAGGGCGGCAAGCATCTGAAAGATGTAATAGTATCAACTTTTTAATTCATCAAAACAATGTATTTAGATTCCGCAAAGAAGACTGAGATCTTCGGCCAGTATGGCAAGGACGCCAAGGACACTGGTTCTGTTGAGAGCCAGGTGGCTCTGTTCACCTATCGTATCGCTCACCTCACTGAGCACCTGAAGAAGAACCACAAGGACTTTGGTACCGCCCGCGCCCTGACAAAGATGGTAGGTCGCCGTCGTAAGCTGCTGAAGTATCTCTACGACAAGGACATCAATCGCTATCGTGCACTTATCAAGTCTCTCGGCCTGCGTAAGTAAAACAAGGTAGAAAGAAAAAAAGAGAGGTTGTTTCTGGCGAAGCAACCTCTCTTTGTCTTGTATCATGTCACGTTATTGCAGCGTGATGTTCACATTCTCCTTCTTGACGTTCTCGGCATTGGTGAAGGTAGCATCTTTCTTGGCCTTGATGACGATATTCTTCAGGTTAATTCCCTGAATCGGCATCTCAGGCAAACCGTTGAACTCCATGGCACGTCCGGCACCGTTGCAGACGATATCCTGGATGTCGATATTGCGGAAAATAGGAGTTTCCTCCGTCACAGGAGCCTTGGTGGTATTGTCAGGATTGTCACCGTCAGCCAGCATCTCGGCCACTGACTTGCCGCCATAGTACATGTTGAAGGTGATGGCATCAGTCTTGATGTCAGTCATGGAGATGTCGCGGATGAAGATGTTCTCCACGATACCGCCACGACCACGGGTCGACTTGAAGCGCAGACCCACGTCAGTACCCAGGAACTGGCAGCTCTTCACAAGGATGTTTCTCACGCCACCGCTCATTTCCGATCCTACCACAAAACCACCATGACCAGCAAATACCGTACATCCGTCAACGACGACATTCTCACAAGGGATGCCGCGACGACGACCGTCAGCGTCCTTTCCGCTCTTGATGCAGATGCCGTCATCGCCAGCATCAAACTTTGAGTTGACAATCAGTGCATTCTTGCATGACTCCAGATCGAGGGCATCGCCGTTCTGGGCATAGGCAGGGTTACGCGCGAGTACATTGTCTAATATGATATTCTCACACATCAGCGGATGGATGTTCCAAGCAGGCGAATTCTGGAAGATGACACCCTGAAGCAGCACGTTCTTGCAATTGACCAGGCTGATCATGACAGGACGCAGGAAACGCTTGTAGGCATTCCACTCTGCCTCCGACGTAGCCTTCACGACGTTCATATCAGCTTTCTTTTCTGCATCGGCATAGCCCTGCGAGGGAACCCAGTAGTCGCTGCGTACAGCCACGCCGCCTGGACGGGCAAGCACTTCCTTCCACTGAGCGTCAGTCATTTTCGACCTCTTGACAGGACGCCAGAACTGACCGTTTCCATCAATGACGCCACGTCCCGTGATGGCAATGTTCTCACAGCCATTGGCTGTCAGGGGCGACTGGCAACGACGGGTATCAAGTCCTTCGAACGAGGTCTTGATGATAGGATAAAGCGACTCATCGGGAGAGAACAGGATGACGGCACCAACCATAAGGTGAAGGTTGATATTCGACTTCAGCTCAATAGGTCCTGTAAACCACACACCAGCAGGGACGATGAGCTTTCCACCACCCTGACTGCTCAACGTATTGATGGCCTTGGCAAAAGCATCGGTATTCAGGAAGATGCCATCACCAACGGCGCCAAAGTCCTTGAGGTTGACCTGGCGGTCAGGAAATTTTGGAGCAGCAACCTCTGGCATCTGGAAGGGCAGATCCTTGGTGTAGTGCTTGTAGGGGTTTTCACAATTAGCACATACCTTGCCTTTGTCGCAAGCATGCTTCTGGGCTGTGGCTGTCAGCGAGATGCCTAACAGCAGGAGAAAGATTAGTTTTTTCATATCATTTGTTTGTTTAAGGGTTAGTTTCTTGTATTTCTTTTAACGGTACCATCACGAAGTCGCGCTCGTGCATCAGCGGATGGGGAATCTTCAAGTCGGGCTCGTCAACGGTCATGTCGTCATAGAGCAGGATGTCGATGTCGATGGGCCTGTCGCTGTATGCCGGGAGCCGTGGTGTCAGCGGTGAGCGGCTGGAGGCGATAGTTTTCTTCTTCCTCCCCATGTCACGCTCTATCTCCTGAGTCAGCATCAGTACTTCACGCGGCGTTTTTCCTGTCTGGCAGAGGATGACGGCATTGAGGAACTTGTTCTCTGACTCGAAGCCCCAGGGAGCGGTTTCCATGAAGGACGACTGCCGTACGACCTCTCCTACTCTCTCGCCAACCAGCCTGATGGCTTTCTTCAGGTTTTGCTCCTTGTTGCCAAGATTGGTGCCCAAGCCCAGATAGACCTGATGCAACTCCCGTTTCTCACAATCAGTCATCCAGTATCAGCATGGCGTCTCCATAGCAACCAAACTTATAGCCATTCTCAATGGCTTTGTCGTAGGCTTCCATAATCAGGTCGTAACCTCCGAAGGCTGCCGTAGCCATCAACATGGTAGACTCAGAATGATAGAAATTGGCCACCATGCTGTCAGCCAGTCCGAACTCGTAGGGCGGGAAGATGAAGCGGTTGGTCCATCCCTCATACTCTTTCAGCATGCCGTCAGTACCTACGGCCGACTCTGTGGCACGCATCGTGCTGACACCTACCACGCAGATATGACGCCCCTTGACCTTGGCTTCGTTGACCACGCGGCAGGCTTCCTCGTTGATCGCCATCTGCTCAGAGCTCATCTTGTGCTTCGTAAGGTCTTCCACCTCAATGGTATCGAAGGCTCCTAATCCGCAATGTACCGTGATAAAGGCGTAGTTGACCCCCTTGATTTCCAGACGCTTCATCAGTTCGCGGCTGAAATGCAGCCCTGATGCAGGAGCCGTCACAGCACCTTCGTTCTTGGCGAAGATTGTCTGGAAGTTCTCCATGTCTTCTGGCAAGATATCACGCTTGTTGATGATATAGCGGGGCAGCGGAGCAGAACCCAGGGCAAACAGCTCCTCCTTGAACTCGTCATGCGGACAATCGTAGAGGAAGCGCAGCGTACGCCCGCGACTGGTCGTGTTGTCTATGACTTCTGCCACCATCGGGCCGTCTTCCTCAAAGAAGAGCTTGTTGCCGATGCGGATCTTACGTGCTGGTTCAACCAGCACATCCCAAAGCCGCAACTCTTCGTTCAATTCGCGCAGCAGGAACACCTCGATCTTGGCATCTGTCTTCTCTTTCGTACCAAACAGACGGGCTGGGAACACCTTTGTGTCATTAAGCACCATGACGTCACCTTCGTCAAAGTAGTCAATGATGTTACGGAACTGCAGGTACTGGTCTGTATCTTGTCCGTCAGCATCCTTGGCAAACATGTCGATGGTCTTGCTCTTACGGTGTATGACCATGAGTCGGCACTCATCGCGACGGTACACCTTCTCTTCTGTTCCGTCATCGTCCTTAAAGACCTTGTGAGGCGGTTCCAACGCCAGACATTCCTCTGGGAGTCTAAATCTGAATTGTGACAGTTTCATTGCTTTATTTCGTTATTTACCTTTTTATGCTTTTTTCGTCTTCAACATGCTGTGCGGACAGCCACTCAGGGAAATCGTCGAGTGTGAGACAGTTCTCAATGCTGACATCTCCTACCCGCGTACGGCAAAGGGCTGTCAGATAGGCTCCGCTGTCCAGTGCCCGCCCGATGTCGCGTGCCAGACTGCGGATATAGGTTCCTTTGCCACAAACCACACGGATGCTCATCAGCATGGCCGAGGGGTCAAAGTCCAACAGTTCTATCTCGTCAATACGCACCGTCTTGGCTTTCAGCTCGACAGTCTCGCCCTTGCGCTTCAGCTTATAGGCACGGTCGCCGCCAATCTTGACTGCCGAATAGGAGGGCGGCACCTGCTGTATCTCGCCAACAAAGCCGGCAAGAACCTGCTCTATCGCCTCGCGAGTGATGTGATCCGTCGGATAGGTCATGTTCACCTCGTGTTCCATGTCGTAGCTGGGCGTCGTGGCTCCTAACTGCAAGGTGGCCGTATACTCTTTCGTGTCCAGTTGCAGGCGCTCTATCTCCTTGGTCTTCTTGCCCGTACATAGGATGAGCACGCCTGTGGCCAGCGGGTCGAGTGTGCCGGCATGCCCCATCTTCACCCGCCGCACGCCAATTCGTCGCGACACACGGGTACGGACATAAGCCAGGGCACCAAATGACGACATGCGATATGGCTTGTTGATATATATGAATTCGCCCTCCGTAAAGTTCATTTAGTCGACCATTGCTAATGAGTGACCAGTAAGCAGCAACACCAGGATGATGCCACCCACGATGATACGATAGTAACCAAAGGCCTTGAAGCCGTATTTGGTCAGGAAGGCCACAAACCACTTCATGGCCAGCAGCGCCACGACGAAAGCCACCACACAGCCCAGGATGAGCATCGTGATGTTATGAGGCGTAGCCCAGGCAGCATCCTCCTTCAGCAGGTCGAGCAAGTCGAGCAGCGTAGCACCAGCCATCGTGGGCACGGCCAGGAAGAACGAGAACTCTGCCGCACGCTGGCGCGTCAGCCCCTGCGTCATGCCGCCCACGATGGTTGCCATCGAGCGCGACACGCCAGGAATGACTGATATACACTGGTAGAGACCTATGTTGAAAGCACGCCTTTCGTTTACCCGATTGACATCGCTTCCTTTGTTAAACAACTTGTCGCAGAACAACATGAAGATACCGCCAACCACCAGCATAATGGCCACCACCAGCACGGAGTCGAGCAGCCAGTCGAGCAGTCCCGACTTCTTGGCCAGCAAGCCGATGACCACGGCAGGTATCACGCCCACGATGAGCAGCCAGTAGAAATAGAAACGATGCTTCAACTTCTGAAACAAGCTGCTTCCTGCGGGGGCAGGGGTATTGTTGAATATGAAGAAACGCTTCCAGTAGAGGCATACCACTGACAGGATGGCACCAAACTGGATGATAAACGTGAAGGCATGCACAAAGGGGTCACCCTGGGGGATTCCCAACAGGTTTTGGGTGATAATCATATGTCCCGTCGACGAGACAGGCAGGAACTCAGTCAGGCCCTCTACAATCGCAATGATAATAGTTTCTATCCAATCCATCACTCTTCGCCTTTCACCTCTTCACCATTCACTTTTTCTCCCTTCGGACGACGCACCACAGCATAAACCATTGCCACGAAGCCTGCCAGACATACCAGTGGCGCCACTTTGATGCGACGGGCACTGAAAATGTCAGGATTGTAAGCCGTATCCGTCGAGCCAGGACCGCTCATCAGCAGAAAGCCAATCACTATCACCGCCATGCTGATGGCCAGAAGAACAAAGTTCACTTTATCAAATGCAAAATCTCTCTTATCCATTTGCTGTTATTATTGTTTCCGTTACTTTTTTACTATTTACGTTCAGCACCTATATCTTATACAGTTCGCCTGCCTTCATCCGCAGGAACTTGTTCACGGCAAGCCACGCACACAGGGCGGTAATGATGATGCCGAACAGCAGCACGCTGGCAGCCGTGATGGCCAGCACCTCCCACGTCACGACATCCTCGATACCAGGCTGCGTCATATAGAGCCCGTAGACACCTGAACCCAGCACGCAGATGGCCAGTATGGCCGCTATGATGCCAATACCCACGGCCTGTTTCAAGAACGGCCTGCGGATGAATCCCCACGAGGCACCCACCAGTTTCATGGTGTGAATGACGAACCGTCGGGCATAGACACTCAGCCTGACCGTGTTGCTGATAAGCGAGAACGACACAAACGTCAGCAGTACGGCCAACACCAGCAGAATGAGGCTCACACGGCTGATGTTCACATTCACGCGGTCCATCAGGTCCTCCATATAGGCCAGGTCGCTGACACGCTTGTCGTTTCTGATTTCCTTCGCTATCCACACCAGCGAGTCATGGTTGGCATAGTCGGCTTTCAGCCGTATCTCCAAGGTCGCAGGAAACGGGTTGAAGCCCAAGAATTCAGTCGGGTCGCTGCCCAGCTCCTTCACCTGCTCGCGCTGAGCCTGCTCCTTGCTGATATAGTCAATATTGCGACTGTAAGGCCGATGGTACAGGTCACGGCAGAACAGTTTCGCATCGTTTACCGACACGGAGTCCTTCAGCATCACAGTAACCTTCAGGTTCTCCTTCATGTGGACGGACAGGTTGTGAGCCGACAAGACGAAAAACACCACCAAACCCAACAGAATAAGCACCATCGTAGTACTTATGCACAAGGTCACGGCCTGCATACCACGACGGCTGCGGGTTCTTTTTTGCTTCTTACTCATAGTCTCATTTAGACGTAATACACCAAATTTCGTGCAAAATTACAAAATAATTATGAAATACAACTCAAGAATTAAGATTTATTTTATAATTTTGCACGCATTATGAGTACAGTAATTTATAATTCACCCATTTTCGGGCCTGTCCATAGCCGTCGGTTAGGAATTTCGCTGGGCATCAACCTGCTTCCGGCAGACGGCAAGGTATGTAGTTTCGACTGCATCTACTGCGAGTGCGGATTCAACGAAGACCACCGCCCCACCCTGCCAATGCCGACACGCCAACAGGTGGCCGAACGACTGGAACAGCAATTGCAGAAGATGGTGGCCGAGGGACAGCTGCCCGACGTGCTGACCTTTGCGGGGAACGGTGAGCCCACCTGCCACCCCCACTTCGCTGAAATCATCGACGACACCATTAGGCTACGCAACCAGTATTGCCCTGAGTCCAAGGTCAGCGTGCTTTCCAACTCCACCATGATACACCGTCCTGAGGTACACGACGCGCTGATGAAGGTGGACAACAACATCCTGAAGCTCGACACCGTGGATCCCACCTATATCAATAAGGTAGACCACCCCAACGGCACCTACGACGTCAACCGCATCGTAGAGAGCATGAAAGCCTTCCACGGCCACATCATCATCCAGACCATGTTCATGCGTGGTGTCATCGAGGGCACCTCGGAGTCCGTCGACAACACAGGCGATGAGTATGTCGGCCCCTGGCTTGAGACCGTCAAGGCCATCGCCCCTCAGCAGGTCATGGTCTATACCATCGACCGCGAGACGCCCACCAGAGGACTGCAGAAAGCCACCCACGAGCAGCTGGACGCCATCCGCGACCGTGTCATCGCAGCAGGCATCCCCTGCAGCGCCAGCTACTGACAGCAATAGAACACACATCATCTATCAAATCACGCGATTTTTTTAATAACTAAGTCGTATTCAGCAGACGATGCGACAGATTTGGGAGGGTATTTCCGAATCTGTCGCAGTTTTTGTATGTCTGTCGCAAGCATTTGAGGCGAAAATCATGAGAAAGCTTTCATCCGACAGAAAAACGGCCTATCTTTGCAACACCAAACCAACAAACATCATTCTCTAACAACTTTAAAAATTTACGACTATGACGAAGAAGAGTTTAATGGTAAAGACGATGTTCATGAACATCCTTACCGCAGGTGTTTTTGCTTTCACATTCGGAATCACACTGACCGCTTGCTCTGACGATTATAGCGACGAGGCAAAGGCCTCAGACAACGATGCCGTACCCGCTGGTGCCGACACACGCATCCTGGAGGCCTACGGTTTGATGTACACCGACTTCGAGACGGAGAACGACGTACAGATCCTCAACGCTGACACCACAGAGATTGCCGTCAGCAAGAAGCTGGCCGACAAGCTCGGCATCACATCGTTCGTAGGACATCCGCTCGGCATCTGGCAGGCTATCGACCAGCTGCCCTACGCACGCAAGGCTACCGAGGAGCGCCTGCAGGGCGACCTCTACATCCTGAAAGTACAGACCGCTACCGTTGCAGAGCTCATCGGTGACAAGAACGCACAGCTCAGCACTGCCGTATACGTCAATGACGACGCACCCGCAATGACTCGCAGCATGTCCAAGGGCTTCTCCAGCTATGGAGCCAAGTACGTAGACGAGACAGGTACCGTACACCCCGCTGTCATCCACCTGACTGATCCCTACGGCTACGACAAGCCCTACCACAACGAGAACGACATACCCGAGATGACTCGTGGAGCATCCAAGAACGGACGCTACCAGTACTATACCGCTGAGGAGCTGGCCAAGGGTACCACTCGCGCACTGGGTGCATCGATGCACGTCAACGTACTGTCCATCCACGACAAGCTCAGCTTCAAGCACAAGTTCGAGATGCAGGGCGCTCCCACGGACACTATCACCGTAAGCGGCCAGGTGCCCATCGACTACGACCTGAACTACTTCATGACCCTCGAGGGAGGCGTAAAGTGGAGCGGATGGCTGCCTGAGCTCTACGTCAAGAAGTTCGAGACCGGTCTGGACGGCGACTTCGCATTCAGCCCAGAGGCTTACCTCTCATTCACCGCCAGCGTGGACCTGAAGGACAAGTACCAGCGCCTGACCCTGGCCACCTTCGGATCGTACACCTTCACCTTCGTAGTAGGAATGGTACCCGTCTGCATCGTGGTCAATCCCGCACTCTACATGAAGTTCAACGCCAGCGCTGAGGGCAGCGTCCGCGTAGGATTCAAGTACGACTACGCCAACAGCTTCAAGGCCGGCATCCGCTACAAGGACGGCTGGAGCGTCATCAAGGACTTCGAAGAGCGGAAGAACGACTTCAAGTTGATCAAGCCCGAGGGCAACTTCACCGTCAAGGCCGGCATGGGATTCTACCTGGGAGTGAACGTGATGGTCTACGGAGTAGCAGGACCAGAGGTAGGCGTAGGACCCCAGCTGTCGAGCAAGGTGAGTGGCACATACCGCCCCTTCGAGGAGAATCCTGACAAGCGCTCTGAGCTCACCGCCAATGTAGAACTGAATGTACATGCCTATGCAGGAGCCAAGATCTCCCTCTTCGGATACAAGCTGGCACAGTGGAGCACAGAGTCAGTACTGGCAGGCCCCTGGACCATCTTCAAGTACCCCAGCGACGGTACGGAGCACAAGGACCCCAACAAGCAGAAGCAGGAGAATCAGAACGCTTTCTGGGCCAAGGCCATGGCAGCATTCAGCAACGGTTCAGCAGCCATCAACCAGGAGTACGAGACGCTCATCAACCAGCTCATGCAGATGAACGACATGACTCGCGACGAGGCCATCAGCGACATTGCCAACACGGTGCTGAAGGGATATGACATCACGAAGATCGACCTCACCAACGTCAGCATCCTGAACGACCTGCAGGAGAAGTACAACGACTACAAGGACTACACCAACGTCAAGTACGGTGAGTTCTGCAGAATCAAGAACCTATTGGAGATAGGTGAGATGGTCAAGGCCAACTGCGCATTCCAATTCTATGCCGACCAGATCAATGGATGGGGCGAGAGCATCGACTTCGTGGAGATTGGCGACGAGTTCAAGAAGACCTACAACCGCGATCCTGAGCAGACCAACGGCGACGTGAAGACCATGCTGGAGCTGGCCATCACCGCAGGAAAGATCTGCTACCAGAAGAACAGCAGAGAGTGGAACGCCGCATACACCTACCTGATGAACCACGTCTACTCCAACAACAGCTTCTACGCGAAGAATTGCAAGCAGCGCGCAGCTTACGACACGATGATGATCTGGAGCAGGATATACCACAAGAACGTGGCTGGCAGGGAGAACTGGGACAACATGGCCTGCGACTTCAACGCATACATCAACAGAATCTACCAGATTGAGCGCTCTGGCATCGAAATCAGGTAAACAGCCTCTGAACATAAAAAAAAACAAAGCTCCCTCCATGGGAGCTTTATTTTTGCGGAGAGAACAACAAAGCCCCGAGTTTTTCCTCGGAGCTTTGAACCTGTTCTTTTTACCTGCGGAGAACAGCAAAGCCCCGAGTTTTTCCTCGGAGCTTTGAACCTGTTCTTTTTACCTGCGGAGAGAACAGGATTCGAACCTGCGAGCCAGTTTTGCCGGCTACACGCTTTCCAGGCGTGCCTCTTCAACCACTCGAGCACCTCTCCTTGTTGAAAACGGGTGCAAAGGTAACTATTTTATTTGAGCTTTCAGCTTGAAACAAAGACTTTGTGATTCGTTTTACACATATTTAACAATCAAACACCCTTGAAACATTTTGGTTGGTCTGACGGCAGACCTCCTCTGGATTGACACCATAGGCTTCAGCCAGACGATTGACGACGTGGGTGATAAAAGCAGGTTCGTTGCGCTGGCCACGTTGGGGAACGGGAGCCATGTAAGGGGCATCGGTCTCGAGGACGATGCGATCCAGGGGGACGGCCTCAGCCAAGGTCTCAGGCAAATGGCTTTTCTTGAAGGTGAGCACGCCCCCTATGCCCAGCACAAACTGTGGGAAGTCAAGGAGCTGGCGTGCCTCCTGGACGTTGCCTGTGAAACAATGGAACACGCCTCCTGGCAGCTTGTCGGCATACTGACGAAGAATGGCAACCAACTCGTTCTGGGCCTTGCGACAATGTATCATCAAGGGCAGGCGCGTTTCCACCGACCAGCGCACCTGCTGTTCGAAAGCCTGTAGCTGTTCGTGCTCGAACTCACGACTCCAATAGTAGTCGAGGCCCACCTCGCCTATGGCCAACAGGCCGGAAGTGGGGAGCTGGTGGCTGATGACTTGCCAGATGGACTCCAGCTGCTGACTCCAATCGGCATGCACCTCCTCTGGGTGTAGTCCCAGCATGGGGTAGCAGTAGTCAGGATAATGCTGACAAGTGTCGAGTACGGTCTTGCAGGATGACAGGTCGATGGCTGGAAGGAAAATCCTGTCGCAACCAGCAGCACGTGCCCGCTGTACGACATCATCGCGGTCAGCATCGAACTCTTGACCGTCCAGATGACAATGGGTATCAATAAACATGGGAAACGGAGGAATTAACTACTTCTGAATGTCAAGCGTCTTATTTGTCACGATGAAGCATCTCGTCCATATACTGGCGCAGGGGCTGCTTGCGATTCTCAAGGACATTCACCCTGTCGAGCGTCTGGCGAGCAAGATCAAAGTAATAGCTGATCTTGTCCTCACACAGCTGGCGGATTCCAATCTCGTCGTAGAGACGCGTGACAGCCTGTACCTTCTCCTGACGGTCGAAAGTAGTGGCAGTAATCCATTTTTTCAATTCTGCACGCTGTGAGTCATTGGCTCGGTTGCAAGCATTGATGAGCATATAGGTCTTCTTGTTGGACGTGATGTCGCCACCGATGGCCTTGCCAAAGACCTTGGGGTCGCCATAGACGTCAAGCAGGTCATCCTGCAACTGGAAGGCCAGTCCCAGCTGTTCACCCACCTGATACATTAGCTCTGCATCCTGCTGGGGCGCATCAGCCAGAAGAGCCCCCATCTTCAGGGCACAAGCCAAGAGCACGGAGGTCTTCAGACGAATCATCTCGATATACTCGTCTTCCGTGACGTCTGTTCGTTGTTCGAAAGCCATGTCATACTCCTGTCCCTCACCGATCTCAAGCGCTGTCACGGTGAAGAGGTCGAGCACTTCACGAAGCTTGTCGGCAGGAACCTGTGCCACACGCTGATAGGCCAGCACCAGCATGGAGTCGCCTGAGAGTATGGCCTTGTTGGCATCCCAGCGACGATGCACCGTCTCATGTCCGCGACGCATGTCGGCATTGTCCATCAGGTCGTCGTGCAACAAGGTGTAGTTATGATAGGTCTCGAGTCCGACGGCAGGCATGAGGATGTCCTCGGGTTGCTCTTTCCACAGGTTGTAGCCCAGAAGCATCAGGACGGGACGAATACGTTTGCCACCAAGAGAGAGCACATACTGGACAGGCTCGTAAAGCGATGACGGCTGACGATTATAGGACAGACTGGCAAGGAAGTCGTTGACTTGCTGTAAGATTTCGTTTGAGGATTTCATATGATTCTTATAATTTAAATACGATGGGGATACATACCTTGGTGCGACAGGGAAGATCGTTCTGGATGCCAGGCTTCCAGTTGGGCATCATGCGAAGCACACGCATCGCCTCGCGATCGCACTCGACAGAGAGCGACTGGGTGATGCTGATGCCTGTAATGCTGCCGTCCTTCTCAACATAGAACACGGCCACGACCTTGCCCTGTAGCTTATTCTTACGGGCAGGATAGGGATAGCGCAGGTGCTTGGTCAGCCACTTCATGAACTCGACGGCACCACCAGGAAACTGAGGCAGGTCTTCGACAATATGGAAATTGAGGGGATTGTCAGGGTCGACACCCATCGGAGCCAGCGCCTTGTCGTTGTCGAGCTGTTCCTCCAGTTCCTTGAGCAGCGTCTCGTCGTCGTTGCCTTCTTTCTCGCCCTCAAGCTCCTCGTCGGGCTGCTGCAGTTCAGCATCGTCGTCGACAATACGCAGCTGCTCGGCTTTCTCGACCTGAGGCTTCTCCTCAAACTGGGCAATCATCTCAACATTCGACATAGGGACCAGTTCACTTTCGTGGACCAGTTCGTCCAGGTCAAGGGCATCGAAAGAGGCATCTTCCGCCACAGAATTCCACTCCAGCGAGACATAAAGAAAAGCCAGCACCAGCGTCAGTCCCAGGAGGAACCCTGTGGTGCGATGCTGATCCATATCAGCTCTTGGAGTCTTCTTTTGTTCCATATTGACGTGCAAAGGTATAAATTTATTGAGAATTAAGAGTTAAGAATTAAGAATTATTTAAAGGCTTTAGGATTCTATATGCAATATTTTACGTACCTTTGCCGTTGATTGTAGTAAAAAGCAGATGAGACTTGTTGGAACATACAGGCTAAGAAGGCTGGTCAGAGGAGCGATTTCCTTTGTCCTTCTTGTCTTTTTACCATCGTCGGCCTGGGCACAAGAGAGCCAGGAGGTGTACAGTTTCCTGCGGTTGCCTGTCAGTGCCCACGCTGCGGCACTGGGCGGTGACAACATCACGCTGAACGACGACGATCCCACGCTGGGATTTCACAACCCTGCACTCATCAACGGTGTGACAGACAAGAGTATAAACCTGAATTTCATGACCTACATGGAAGGAGCCAAGACTGCATCGGCATCGTTTGTCAAAGCCTACAAGGAACGGGCAACATGGGCTGTGTCGGCACAGTACATGGACTATGGTTCGATGAAAGAGACCGATGCCAGCGACATCCAGACTGGCGAATTTTCCGCTCGCGACATTGCGCTGGCCGGCAGTTTTGCCTATATGCTCTCCAACCGCATCAGCGGTGGCATCACAGCCCGCTTCATATCTTCCCACATTGCCAGCTATTCATCGGCAGCAGTAGCCATAGACCTGGGCGTCAACTACCTGGACGAAGAACGTGGCTGGTCGCTTTCTGCCGTTGCCAAGAACCTGGGCGGACAGATTAAGGCCTACGACGATGATTTTGAGCGCATACCCATCGACCTGCAGATAGGCGTTGCCAAAAGGCTCATAGGCTCCCCCCTGCGTTTGTCGGCAACACTGTCGAGACTGAACAACTGGGACCAGGGGTTCATCAAACACCTGGCCATTGGTGCAGACCTGCTCCTGGGCGACAACATCTACGTGGCCGCAGGCTATAATTTCCGTCGTTCGAGCGAAATGAAAATCAGCTCTGGCGATGGAGACAGCAATCATGGTGCAGGAATCAGCGTAGGTGCCGGACTGCAACTCGAACGCTTCAAGCTACAGGCGGCCTATGCCAAATATCACGTGTCAGCTTACTCCATATTAATAAATGTCAGTTACTCCCTATGAAAAAAATTACAATAGCTATTGACGGTCATTCGTCATGCGGAAAAAGCACGATGGCCAAGGACTTGGCCCGTGAAGTCGGATATGTATATGTTGACACGGGTGCCATGTATCGCAGCGTGACCCTCTATGCCTTACGCAACGGGCTGTTCACGGCCGACGGCATCGACGAAGCCGGATTGCGCAAGCAGATGGCAGACATCCACATATCGTTCAAGTTCAATGCAGAGACTGGTCGTCCTGACACTTATCTGAATGGCGAGCTGGTAGAGCAGGAAATCCGTACGATGGAGGTCAGCAACCATGTCAGTCCCATAGCCGCACTCGGTTTTGTGCGCGAGGCCATGGTGGCCCAACAACAGGAAATGGGGCTTGGCGGTGGTGTCGTGATGGACGGAAGGGACATCGGCACCGTGGTATTCCCCAACGCAGAGCTGAAGATATTTGTCACAGCCTCTGCTGAGGTCCGGGCACAGCGTCGCTTTGACGAGCTGAAGGGCAAAGGCATGGATGCCGACTACGACGAGATACTGAAGAATGTTCAGGAGCGCGACTTCATAGACTCGCATCGCGAGGTTTCTCCCCTGCGCAAAGCCGACGATGCCATCGAGCTGGACAACTCCAACATGACCATTGCCGAACAAAAGCAATGGCTCATAGACCGCTTTAACGAAACACTGGGCAAGTCTTAAGTCGACAGGCTCAACTGGATGGCATCGCGACACTGCTCCATCAGCCATTTGGGTGTTGAGGTAGCTCCGCAGATGCCAATGGTTTGTATTCCCTCAAGCCAAGAAGAGTCTATCTCTTCAGGACCTTCTATGAGATGGGTGTTCGCATTGACGCGCAGACATTCATTGAACAGCACCTTACCATTTGAGCTCTTGCGGCCACAGACAAAGAGGATGAGGTCGTGACGGGTGGCAAACTGCGAGATGTTGGGCATGCGGTTGGCCACAGAACGGCAGATGGTGTCAAAACTCCTAAAGGTGGCATGGGGCGTTATGTGCGTCTGGATGTAGTCAATGATACGATGAAACTCGTCGAGCGACTTGGTGGTTTGGGAATAAAGATAGATGTCGCGAGTGAAATCGAGCTTTTTCACATCATCGAAACTCTCAATGACGATAGCCGTTGACTGCGTTTGTCCCACCAGACCAAGAACTTCTGCATGACCTTTCTTGCCGAATATAACAATCTGGGCCTCCCCCGCCCCACAAGAGGGGGGCATAGAGGCAGGCAGATGCTCCAAGGTGGAAGGAATTTGCGAGAGATATTGTTTCTTGATACGCTTCTGTAGCTGTAGCACCACAGGACAAGTAGCATCTATAATCTCGATATTGTTTTGACGAGCCAGTTCATAAGTCTCAGGAGGTTCCCCATGGGCTCGCAGCAAGACCTTTACGTCATGCAGCTGGCGCATCTGGTCGTGGTCGATGGTCACCAAACCCATCTGGCGCAGGCGCTCACATTCCATGCCGTTGTGGACAATGTCGCCCAGACAATAGAGTGTAGCCCCACTTGCCAGTTCCTCCTCAGCTTTCTGAATAGCAGTAGTCACTCCGAAGCAGAAGCCACTGCCCTTGTCAATCTCGATTTCCATGAGCTGTGAACAGTATTATTTCCTCAGGTTGGCAAAATAGGTCTCAAGAAGACGATGGGCAGCCATGAAAGAGGTCTGTCTGCCTTCCAAGACAGAACGTTCAGCCTCAAGCAACTGCTGCTCAATGACAGGATTGTTATAGAAGTTGAGACGCAAGTGCTCATTAATACTCTCGTACATCCAGTATTTGGCCTGTTCATTACGACGATAATGGAAATAGCCATTGGCCTTGACAAAATCAATATACTGGTAAATCATGTCCCAAACCTCCTTAATACCTATACCATAGAAACCGCTATAGCACAACACCTTAGGGAGCCATCCGCTTTCAGGCATGGGGAAAAAGTGCAACGCGTTGCGGAAGTTGGTGGCAGCCATCTTCGACTTCTCGACATTGTCACCATCACACTTGTTGATGACGATACCGTCGCAGATTTCCATAATGCCGCGCTTAATACCCTGTAGGTCGTCACCCGTTCCTGCCAACTGGATGAGCAGAAAGAAGTCAACCATTGAGTGGCACGCTGTCTCGCTTTGTCCTACACCCACGGTCTCGACAAATATTTTATCGAATCCTGCTGCCTCGCAGAGGATGATGGTCTCACGCGTCTTACGTGCCACACCACCCAAGGAACCTGCCGTAGGACTAGGGCGGATAAAGGAATCGGGATGGACTGACAACTTCTCCATGCGTGTCTTGTCGCCAAGAATGGAACCCTTGGAACGCTCGGACGAAGGGTCAATGGCCAACACGGCCAGCTTGCCGCCCTTTTCCTTAAGCACATGGATACCAAACTCGTCGATGCTGGTCGACTTGCCTGCCCCAGGAACTCCGCTGATGCCCACACGAATGCTGTTACCACTATAAGGCAAGCACTTGTTGATGACTTCCTGAGCCTTGGACTGGTGGTCGGGATTGACACTCTCGACCAAGGTGACTGCCTGCGACAGGACGGTGACATCCCCCTTGACGATGCCCTCAACCAGCTCTGCCGCTGAGAGTTCACGACGACGGAAACGTCTGTTCTTCAGATAGGGATTGATGATGGATGGTTGCTCTACGCCACTATTGACTTGCAAACCTGCATATTCGGAACTGTTTTCAGGATGATCCATGAAGATTGTATTTTAAGAATTTGTATTGTCTGCATTGATGATGATGGTGACCTTCGGTTTCTGGGGGTCGTTGGTAATCATCAGGATACGGGGACGGGTACGTGCTTTTTTCAAGTCGTCGCGTATACCCGTAATCTTAAGCTTCGTCGACTCGCCCGGCATCAGGCGGCTCTTGTCAAGAGATATCTTCAAGCCACGTGTAAACATCTGCAGCGATGTGATTCTCAATTCCGAACGACCTGTGTTGACAATATCGATCACCTCCTTCTTTTTGGCCTTCCCTTCGAAAGCTAAATTCACGACTTCCGTTGACAACTGAATAGCCGGTGGATTCTGAATGGTCTCAGAGAAGGATGGCAACAAGACAGCAGAAACGCCTATCTCGTGGTCGGAACGAACCTTATCGCCAGGATTGCCTGCCAAGTAGACCGATGACTGGGTCAGGCCATAGTTATGCAACTTCTCCGAGTTCAGAGTCACCATAATGGTTCCTGTTTCAAGCGGGTGAAGCTCCTCCGGCACGACAGTCGCAGAAAGATAGGGAGGCAAATGCATCAGATTAGGGTGGTATGTTTGGTTACCATTATTATATATCCGCAATTCCTGCTCCAGGCGATCGCCTTTGTTGACGTCGTCGAACTCCAGCTCATTGGTACTCAGTCGCAGGTCACCCATCTCGACAGGATAGTGGGCAGAAAGGTCGACATAGTGCTCAAGCACCTGTCCCTTCATACATATATAGATAGGCTTGTCCGAAGCGTTGGTATAGACAGCAGCCTGCTTGTCAAAATGACCAAGCAATTTGGCATCGTAGGTCATCTTGATCTGGAACTTGTCGCTGAGGTCGCCAAGGGGATAGTCAACAATGGTACATGAGCAGTCAGGACGTACTTTTTCAATCCTGACCTTACGGCTACCCTTGGTCTTGAATTCAAACACGGCCGTGATGGGTTGTTTCCAAGCTGTACGGCCTACTTCTACCGTTGTCTTCTCTGCAACTATTTTCTGGGCTGATGCTGGGCATGTCCCCAGCACAAGCAGGCAGAACACAGAAGATCGAAGATGGAAGATGGAAGATAAAGTATTCATAATTGTTCTAATCCTATTCACTAATTATAAAGATGGTCGACGGTGCTGTGGCACGATACTCCGGAGCGTATGCACACTGCACGGTACACGTACCTGACTCATACTTGCCAGCACGGTCGATGTAATATTCTGTTTCTATCACATGTTTTCCCTTGGCCAGACCATAATAATAGTAGGTCGTTGCATAGTCCTTGGGAGATATGTAAGCGCCTCCCTGATAGCCCGAAAGCTGGCGGACAGGTTCCATGCAGGCAGCACGACGGTCGACTACCTGCACAAAATCAAGGTCACGTGCAGTCTCGATGGTAATACGCACCTTTATCCTGTCACCCACTTTACAGGGCTGTTGCGGAGCGATGACCTCTCGACGAATCGTGATACCGCTATGCGAGGACTCCACCTCACTGGTCCGCTGTAAGTACTGTGCATAGACTGCTCCCCAGGAAGTACCTTCAGAGGTCTTGGTGGCTGTGAATATTCTACCCTGAGGCTCATTGACGGCAGTCTTGACATAGCCCAGTCCTGCAGTAGCCGCTAGCGTATTCACGGGTGTTCCGTCAATGGCAAGAACGGTATTCTCCCTGGGTGCCAACAGCGTCTTGTTATCATTCAAGAACGCCCAAATGGCATTCACCGAGTTGATGGGTGTGTCCCAAGCCTGCGTACGCTTTTCCTGAAGGAGCCAGCGACGCATCTCATCCACCGTCTGGACATCTTGAGGGGTAATGGCCTGAATGGCTTCAATGGCTGCCACTTCTGTAGGTATCTTATAGTCGTACCAGGAATAGGAGGCACGCTGGGTATCGTAATAGCGGCCCATCTCCTCAGTATAAACCGTATACTCCTTCAGGCTTTGCACATATTCTCCAGCCTTCTTGTGCTCGCCATGTTTGGCAAGGACAATAGAGGTAAGAGCCTTCTCGTAAATGCTCTGACGCTTGATGTCCTTCTTCAGCAGGACTATCAGATAGTCGTTGGCATTCTTCACGTCAACAGGGAGCTGACGTCCATCAACAGCACAGAGATAAAGCCAGCGCAGGGCGGTAAACGAGGGGAATGTGGGCTTATGTCCTTTCTTCTCCTGCTTCTTCATTTCAGCCACCAGCTCCACCATTTCCTTACCGATGTATCCAAAGGCCTTGCGCTGTATTTCCTTTAAGTCGTTGCAGACACCGGTCATCTGCTGCAATCGCACCAACATCTCCTCGACAGCAACGGTGATACTGGTACTGCCTTGCATTCCAGGATACCATGAGAACGACCCGTCAGCATTCTGCAGTTTCTGCAACTTTTCCAAGGCCGTAGCAAGACGGTTGCCAATGGCATTGGAGTCGAAAAAGTCTGCCAGACGCTGTTTTTGTTCTGTTTCCCGATCTGCAGCTGCCATCCACGGGGTCTCATTGAGCACAAGGTCTTTCAGTTCCTCATTCTTTTCCAATTGAGAATGGAGCGTGGATGGAGCATTCTCTGCCTCGCGCTGCCACTGTTCAAAGATGGTTTTCACCTGCGGACTCTGTGACAGCAACGTCTTAGCCAGCTGATTACTATAGTAAGAGGCTGCTTGGTCGATGGCACTGTGTTCCCACGGCTGTCCGACGACGGGCAAGGCCTGCACCATCAGCCACGCTGGATTGTTCGTATATTCGATGGTCAGCTTCTGCTGGGTGGTACCTTGGGGGAAAAGCGCCTTCAGGTCGATGGTCTTCACCCCAGGTTCATGCTGGGTATAAGGAACGGTCTTGGTGACATATTCCCTGTCAGGCAGTACGGGCAGATAGTGCTGCTCTCCGTCCGAGAAGCCTTCACCGGCAGCTGTTACTTGACATATCAAGAGCTGAGTGGTAAGGGATGAAAACACCGAGGCATCCAGTTTGAAAAGCGCAGAGGCGGTCTTTTCGCCCTCAACGCTGAAAGGCACTTCCTGCTCAAAAACCACAGCATTGCTCTCTGGGTCAAGAAGTGTCAGACGAGCCTTGCCGCTGACAGCCTTCTCACCTGTATTGAAGATGCGGGCAGAAACTTGCGCCTCGTCGCCCATGCGGATAAAGCGCGGCACATTGGGTTGAATCATGATGTCCTTCTTAGCCACAGCCTCGCCCTCTATACTGCCATACAACATCTGGGCGGTATGAGCCACACCCATCAGGCGCCATGTGGTCAGGCTCTCAGGCAGCGTAAACGCCATCACCACCTGCCCGTCTTTGTCGGTCGTCAGCGAAGGATAGCAGAAAGCCGTCTCGTTCAGGTTCTCGCGTAGCTGGACCTCCTGCTTTTCATCTGGAGCATTAGCCTCATCACTTGCACCCTGGCCCCCATCCACCACGTCATACATGACGACTTCTTTTGCCGACTCGTCGTTGCCCTGAATGCCCATGGAGCTGACAGCCGTATCTTCCATCACTGCCGGACTTGCCATCGTCTTATACAGTCGGTTCGAGCCACGCATCAGCATCCTTTCGATAGACCTATAGGTGGGCAGCACGCTGTCGTCAAAACAACTGAACGTCAGACTGTTCACTTTCAGAAGCGGTTGGTAGCGTTGATGGGCCATCCACTGCAACGGGTTTGCAGAACGAAAGTTCCAACGGGTAAAGGGCTGGGGCAGATAGTTCATCGGAGTAAAAGACCATTGGTGTTGGCGTATCTGGTCCAGACTCTTGTCGTAAAGCACGGCCATCAGCGAGGCATCAGCCGGTGTGCCGTCAGGATTCACCACCTTCAGCCGCCACTCCTCCTGCTGTCCGGGAACCAGCCTGTCACGGAACGTCTCCCATGTCAGTCGCAGTTTCTTGTCTGGCATCGGACGCTTGATACTCTGCTGATGGACGTAACACTGGTCGTTCTTCATCCATGCATAGGTCACGAGCAGACCGTTGCCGTATTCTTCACGATAGGTGAATTTCCTGTTGAGCAGTTCTCCGTTCTTTTTCACCACACCACTTTCAATCACCTTGTCGCCTGCAAAAATGCCATAGACGATATGAAGGTCCGGATCGACAGATCCCACCTGCAATGTGACGGGTGTACCGTCGTTGGGGAACTGATTGTGCGACACATAGAACCAGTCATGGGTCTCAAAAGCAGGCTTCACGTCGTCCAGGCCGAAAACAACGAACTTCATGTCAACCTCGTCGTCACCACAAACAGCTTCCAGACGATGCTCGCCAGACTTTAGCTTCCACGGACTTGTCTGCTGGGCAACATTGGCAGCACACTCCCGCCACCGGCCTCCGTCAATACGGTATCTGACCTGTCCCTCAATTTCCTGTCCTGCGGCATTCCTGCGCGTGAAGGTCACCTTCGGCAGCTGATCGCTACGCACTTGCTGCGGCAAGTCACAAGTCAGAGCGGTAGGTTTCGAACCCAGCGGTAGCGTCTGTGTGCCGCTGTGTGTCTCGCCTGCCACATCCGTCACATCAGCCTCCACCACGAAATGGTAGAACATCCTGGTGTTCGTCAGACTGTCTGGCAAGAGCAGAGGCACATCCACGCAGAATGTTCCGTCGTCACCCGTCACTACATCACCTTCGTTCACCGTTTCCTCCTGCAGGCCGCGACCAATATAGCCGCTCTGCCAATACCACGAATAGTTCATCCACCAGAAGGCCACCCGTCGTTTCACCGTATAGTGCACCTTTGCATCCTGGACGGGAGCACCGGTATAGCTCAAAGCCTTGCCCTCCGTACGGACGGTGTCCCCAGCCTGATAGGCATCCTTGTATTCTGAGAACTCTACCTGGAACGTAGGACGCTTGTATTCCTCCACACTAAAGCTCGTCGAACCGTTGTTGGCCCGGACTGTAAAGCGTCCGTTCAGCAGTCCCTTGGGCAGGGTCATCTCTGTGGCACACTTACCATAGCGGTCTGTCGTCAGCCATTTCTCTGCAACCAGCTTGTTGTTGGCATCCCGCAGTTCCACTTTCACACGTTTGTTCGCCACAGCCACATTGTCCAATGCCGACAGTTCCTGCCACACGATAGCCGTCACATAGACGGTCTGACCAGGACGGTAGATGCTGCGGTCGGTAAACAGGTTGGTATGCTCTGCGTTATACTGCCTTTCATAGAAGCTGTAGCGTCCATAGCTTCCTGACGGCCGATTATAGGCATCTGTCGACGTGTAGGCAAAAACCTCTGACGGATTACGATCGTCATGACTGACCGTCACCTCGCCTTGTCCGTTACAGGTCAGCGTCTCCGTCTTGCCGCTACTGTTCCATCCTCCTCGGTACGTCAGACGTAAAGAGGCTTGTGGTATAGGCTGCCCCGTACGGGCATCAACCACCACATAGCGCACTTGGTCCTGGGGCAGCGACTGCGTCAGAATCCTTACACCAGAAACAAAATACAATCGTCGCGACGTCTCCGTCTGGGCAGACGAGAACTCTATCACGTACACCCCTGGCTCCAGACCTGGCAACTCCACGGAGTCCTTAAAGAACTCATAGTCTTGATGCCCCTTGAAATGCAGCGTCCTTGTAAGGTCATGACAGATTTTCAGCTGAGATTTCAGTTTCTTGTAATCGTCCTCTGGATCCAGCTTCGTGTCGCCTTTCAACGAGGTCCTATAGACTTGCATCGTCAGGCTCTCAACATTGCGTATCTGCTCTATCCTGATGGTTTGCGGTTCCTGAGGCATAGCCACAAGCTTAGGCATTTTTGACGTAAACATCGGGCGTGTCAGCTCACGCTCCATATTGCGAAGGTGGTTGGCACGCTGCCATGAGCCCCACCTTTCAAGCGACTTGCGCAAATAGGTGACACGCTGCTCGACGGCAAAGTTGTCACCCATCATATTCAGTCGCTTGATGGCGATTTCGCAAGCCTCTGGCAGATCGCCATAGACCTCGGCCAACGAGTCGAGCGACGCGATGTCGTCAAAGGCATTGACACCTGTGAGACAGGCTGCCCTGCGGTTTCCCGCCTTGGTATAGAAATCGTGCAACAGTTTCCACGCCTCTAACTCACTGCCCACAACGCTCAACAGGTCGTCACCGTAATAAGTCTTGCTGTCCTGGCCCTTGATCACGAAAGGAACGTAGTCGTCAGTCTTCACCCGTGCCAATGCTGCAGCATGCGCCAAAGCCTGCTCACGGAAAACTTTCGACTGTTCCATAGCATCCTCTTCCAACGCATAGGCATTATTCTCATACACCTTCGACAACACGGCGTCATATACGGCCTTCACCACTTCGTCCTTGGTGCGCAGGCTCTCTTCTTTCAGTCGTACGACGGCAGGCCGCAAAGAATCTGGAGCCACCTCGGCCAGCAAGCGTGAGTGCAGAAGGGTCGACTTCAGCAGATGTCCGTAAGCACCTTCCTTCTGAGCCTTCACTTCTATCTCTTGTAAATGCCGGATAGCCGTCTGGGGCAAGTCCTTTTGTTGGGCTTCTTCCACCTGTTTCCACAGTTGCTGATATGTCTGAGCTATTATTCCCATAGGTAAGAGCAGCAATGCCATCAAAAACGTCATCAGTTTACATTTCATACGCATCTCTGATTTGATTTACGGACAAAGGTACAACAATTAGTTGACAAAATATGGATGATAACGGATAATTTAAAGAAATTTCGTATCTGTACCATCGTATTTTACTTTTGTTCGGAAAAAAAGGACGGTCTGCAACACGCCTCGTGCTATCAAATAGAGAATCATGGCCAGCCAAAGTCCGTGGTTCCCCATTTCAGGCATCAGCAGGAATACACCCGAGAAAAACACCGCTGCAGCGAGGCATGACGACTGTAGCATACCACGGCTATAAGTGATGCCGATAAAAAGGCCGTCCCACACGAAAGCAGCCACCCCCGCCACAGGGATCAGATAGGCCCACCACACATATTGGCGGGAAGCCTCGACCACCATCGGCTCATCAGTGAGCAATCGCAGGAAAGGCATACCTCCTATGATATAGACCGTTGAAAAAAGCATGGTCATCCCTGCTCCCCACAGAAACAGGCGACGTAACAGACGACGAAATTCCACGGCATCTCCTGCCCCCCAGTATTTTCCTCCCAATGCTTCGCCAGCAAAAGCAAAGCCATCCATCACAAAAGAAAACAGCAGATAAAGTTGAAAGAGCAACGTATTGACCGCCAAGAGCGTGGAACCTTGCCGTGCACCCGCTGAAGTAAAATAGAGATTGACAGCCACCAGGAACAACGTTCGCAGGAAAATGTCCCTGTTCACCCGCAGGAAAGGTTTCAGTTCTTTCATCCGGGGTATGTTGATCGAAAACGGCAACTGCCGATAATTCCTCCAAAGCAGACCAGCAGCAGCCAGAAAACCGATATACTGTGCTACGCAAGTGCCAATAGCCACCCCCTCCACCTTCATGCCAAACCCATACACCAACGTCAACGAGGCCAATATATTGGCAACATTCTGAACGACACTGACAAACATCAGGAGATGCGAGCTTTGCATTCCTATGAACCATCCGTTCAAGGAGTAGACGCCCAACATGGCCGGTGCTCCCCAAACCACAATATCAAAATAGGTAGAAGCCAACGAGCGTACGTCAGCCGTAGGGCCGACAAACCAAAGCATTAGCTCGCGTAACGGCCATTGAAATACCAAGATGAACATGGCCACCGCTAACGATACAAAGCCCGACCGTACCAAGAGTCGCGTCACTTCCACATCGTCGTTCCGTCCCAATGCCTGGGCAGTCAAGCCACTTGTACCCATGCGCAGGAACCCAAACACCCAATAGAGCAGATTGAAAATCATAGCCCCAACAGCTACAGCACCGATGTAGGCAGCATCGCCCATGTGACCTACAATGGCGGTATCCACCAGTCCCAACAGCGGTGTTGTTATATTAGACGCTATAGCTGGCAAGGCTATTTTAAGAATATGATTATCTATCCTGTTCATCGCTCTTCGCTGCAAAGTTACGAAAAGTCGCGCGAACCGCCAATTTTTTTTGAGCTTTTCCGAATTATTCACAGCCATCGCTCCCCACCGCGCAGCCGTTCAAAAACGTCATCGCGTCGTACCGCGCAGCCTTATAAACACTCATCAGGGCCGTCCCGCCTCGAAGAATAAAAGAATCATCAGGGCCGTAACCTGATACAAAAACCCACAAAAGGTTGTCGGCTTCTGCAACCTTTTGTTTTAGCCTCTCCCCCTTGACGGGGGCAGAGGTTTGGAGAGGGGGTGGAGCCCTCCTTAGGACAAGGAGGGTCGGGTGGTTGTGAATTTCATTTTTTATTCATTCTAACAAATGGAACCCTCAAACACACACCACCCGAAAAATACTGGCATTGCTGTAGCGAGACCTGCAACATCACATACCGGAACAAGGTACAATCCGCCCCTACATTCACCCCATCACCGTCGTATTCACCAATCACCCTCAAAGACCGGAAAAAAGACGGTTGGAATGTCAGTCCACCAACGACGCCATTCCATTTCTTATTACTATCCAATTTCCAGTGTCTGTAAGCCAAATGTACTCCAATATATTGTTCCAGCAAATCGAAATGCTTACTCGCTGCCACATAATAATTCCGATAGTAATTGCTCTGTGACTCCCCTTTATTAAGAGACCCCCAAACGTCCTGGCCACCCACGACTATCGATGGCCACCATTTTGATTCTCGCAATGGCTGCAATCTCAAGGAAAAATATCTGTCTTTGGTATAGAACCCCACTTCAGCATTTTTATCCTTATTCTTATGGAGCTTTATTAATGTATATCCATACCCCACTTCAATCCATCTAAACGGCTGCACCGACAAGTAGTTTGACCACGAGTTATATTTCTCGCCATCAAGAGTCATTTTGTCAGGTATCATGTGCTCGTTCAGATAGTGAGCACCTATATGTCCCACAGGCACTGTGTCCATGTCTGCAGAGGGCACACTGATCAAGCCACCCATGCCATAATACTGCTGTGCAAAGGCGCCATGCGTTAAAAACAACGCTACTATTATCGATATAATCCTGTACCCCATTTTACATTCGTTTGATATTCACGTTCATTCTCTTCAGGATCTGTATGATACATTTTCATGGAGTATCCGTTCGCCTGGGCATTATAGGTCAGTCTGAAATTCGATGCGGGTCTCACCCTAAACTTCTTATCCGACTTCTTATAAGGCGGTATCATCATCACTACCTTGAATCCTCCTGCATATCGGTACGTATTACTAATGTATGGTGAGACATAAGGCTCAAAATACTGTGCAAAAGCGCCAATTGAACAATGTCTGAAGTGGCAATACACTTCACCCTCCACGCCATAGTCCTTGTTGATGTAGCGCCCACCACTAATTCTGAACTCCGTGGTCCACTTGTCTATCCAGAAATTAGCACCCGCAACGGCGGTCACTGTCCAATCCTTTCCATCAAACGTCTGCTCTTTCGTTGAGCACCACCATGAGCTTGTCAAGCCTGCTTGCGCCTGCAGCATAAGCCATGAGTTGACAGGCATCATCCATCTTGCATCCAAGCCGTATCGTTCGCGACTGAACAATCCCCCCGTAAACTTCAGATGCTGGTCTTTGGCGAAAGCCAATTCTTTTGACAGCGCAACGATACCCAGTCTAAGACTGTTGTATTTATCAGGATATCCATAGTTCACTGCCGCAAAGCTCAGCTGTCCTGCCGTTTCCCAACCATGTCCCATGTTCCATTTCACTCCTGGGGTCAAATTGATCAACACGTTATAGAGCCTCTTAAAATCCGTGTCATTGTAGTTAAGTTCCGCTCCACAGAACAAATCCACCTGCCCTGCTTTTTCTTGGCCATAGCCAGAAAGAATTCCAAACAATAGAAGTATAATGATCGTCCCTCTCCTCATCACATCTTTTTCATCTTTACTGAATTTATTTAGGAGGCAAAAGTACAAAAAAACATTTAAAACGCACTATTTTACCAAAAATAATTTTCCAGAACGCAATATTTTACCATCATTCCCGACTCAAAACGCACAAAAAGAGGGCTGGCAGCATAAACTGTCAGTCCTCTTCGTCTTACATCAGCCATCATCCATCGGCCATCAGCCTTATAAAAAACGTCATCGCGTCGTCCCGCGATACCAAAACACCACAAAAGGTTGTCGGCCTCTGCAACCTTTTGTTTTAGCCTCTCCATATAGGGAGAGGTTGGGTGAGGGTGGATGCTTCTTTTACTTCTTTTCTTCGCGCCGAAGAAAAGGAGATATTGGGGTCTGGGGGTATCACCCAGTGTCAGCACCCTCGAAATCTTCGGGTTCCGGTCATATTTGGACGAACCAAAAAGAGGGCTGGCAGCATTGAACTGTCAGTCCCCTTTGTCGTTTTTCGGGAAAGTTTTCGAGGAACTCACCATCTATCTTCCATCCTACATCGTGAACGGTCCGTGTCCCATGCAGCTGGTGGTTCCCAGTGCCGTCAGGGCAGCGGTAGCAGCCGCGATGCAGATGCGGAGGATAACCTCCCATACAGAATTCTTTTTCATAGCATCATATTTTTAGGTTTATAATCGGTTTTGTTTTTCGAGGAAGGAGGAAGGAGTAACGAGTGTCTGCGGTTCATAAAAATGAAAACAGTACCAGACCAGGGATCCTCTTGAAGCACATACCGAATGTAGTTTATCATTGCATCCCACTTATATCGAAAGCTCACATTGCACTCGCAATACTTGTATCGCATTCCTGCTGTAAGACTAAGCATAATTACGAATTCGCATTAAACGTTGGACAATGGTCACTAAGTCACTCGGAGTAATCTCACGGACTGTCAGCTTCAAACCCTTTGGGAAACTCAGCATAACCTCTTTTATATAACTCTCTGTTGATGGCATAGGATGAGTCGATTCATTTGACTCGGGAATTTCAGTGATAACAAGATCACCACACTGGACCTGCTCTTCATAAGACTCCATCTCAAACTTCTCCTGCTTCAACGCCTCTACCATCTCATAGTAGTCCAACATGTTTTCGCGGCAGGAGTCCGCTACCCTCACCTTCTTGTGACTCTTTTGCAAGTCACGGAATTGCTTCACATAATCTTTTATTGGGTTAGGCGCTTAGAGCGCACTAATAATTGTTAATATTCGATTATTCTGTATAATAGTTGCTACCTTTGTAGCATGTTAGAAAGATATCAATTCCGAGGCGTGAACTCACTACGTTTTTACCAACATTTTGTCTCTGAGGAGTCCTGTTACGAATACCTCTCTGGAATCAAATGGGAAGGTGGTCAGTATGTTTGCAAGAAATGTGGCAACACTCACTATTGCAAAGGTTGGCTTCCGTATTCTCGCAGATGTACCAGGTGCAAGTATGACGAAAGCCCAACCGCAGGCACCATGTTTGACAAGTGCAAGTTCTCGATTCTGCTTGCTTTCCACATAGCCTTCAAGATCAGCACTAAGAAGAAAGGAATGTCTTCTGAAGAACTGTCCGAGGAATATGAACTCCGTCAAAAGACCTGCTGGGAATTTAAATGGAAAATACAGCAGGCGATGCAAAGTTCTGGAAACTATCCACTTACGGGAAAAGTCCATGTAGACGAGTTCTTCGTTGGCGGTGCAGAGGAAGGGGTGTTCGGAAGAGGAAGTAAGAACAAACGCCTTGTCGTCGTTGCCCTTGAGATTGTCAATGAAGGCTTTGGTCGCGCGTATGCCGAGGTTATTGACGATGCTTCGGCCAAGTCGCTTCGTCCATTCTTTGAACGAAGGATAAGCAAGAACGCTGAAATTATAACGGATGAGTGGAATGGCTATAAACCACTGAAGAAGGATTATCCGAAACTTACCCAAGTCCCGTCTGACAAAGGCAAAAACTTTCCGCAATTGCACATACACATTATGAATATCAAGGGGTGGCTCAGAGGCATCCACCATCATTGCTCGAAAGAGAGGCTTCAGGGGTACTTGGACGAGTACCACTTTCGGTTCAATAGGCGAGCATCCAAGGACACAATCTTCGATGTGCTCATTCGTAGAAAGATGTTTTACGAACCAAAACGCCTAAAATAGGGCATTTCGCAAGTGCGCTCTAAACGCCTAACCCAATTCTTTTATTTCCATATTGCGCTTAACCTTAGTGAATAAAATCTTGCGCAAAATTAGAAAAAATTTATCTCAACAAAATCCGGTCAGGTCCAAGGTTCGGACGCTTACCAGCTCATCCTCGAAACCGCCAACGGTAAGGATTACTGGATTCACGTCTCCTGCCGCAAGAACCGCAAGAAGAACC
Source organism: Prevotella sp. (assembly GCA_017474925.1). Lineage (GTDB taxonomy): Bacteria > Bacteroidota > Bacteroidia > Bacteroidales > Bacteroidaceae > Prevotella. The sequence continues at coordinate 45,613 of JAFVGN010000056.1, forward strand.
GCCACCAAGTCATCAGGTATCTCAAGAAGTAGCTATCAATTCACACCTCCACTCGCCTCTCAGCTAGTGGAGGTTTTCTCTAATTCTTGACAGATTTTGAGCCAATTTTTGTTTGAATTTTGAGCGAAGCGACCCTAATTCTCCAATTGACTTTCCCCTCCGGGCCGTCGAGCTAAACCTTCTCAAATTCTTGATTAATCTTGCCGTCGGGCGCAAGCATTTTCAAAGCGTTACAATTTGTAACGGTTTCATTGCTGCAAAAATACGACTTTTACTTGAAACCGCCAAATGTTTGCCACTTTTTCATGCGGATATGTAATCCACCTGCAGATCATCTGAGCGCGCAGCCGTCAAAGACTTCATCGCGTCGTCCCGCGATACCATTTGGTAAAGGTTATCGCTTCCCAACGCGCAGCCCTATAAAACACTCATCAGGGCCGTAACCTGATACCAAAACACCACAAAAGGTTGTCGGCTTCTGCAACCTTTTGTTTTAGCCTCTCCCCCTTGACGGGGGCAGAGGTTTGGAGAGGAGGTGGTCCCTCCTTAGGATAAGGAGGGGCGGGTGGTTGTGAAAGAACCCTTCAAGGGTGAAGGGGACTGGGGATGTTCGAAAAAAGGGATGTTCGATAAACGCAATATGTATTACTTCTCGAAATACCCTTTTTCGCTATACTGCGACCAGCGGAGGTACATCTCCTGATAATGATCCTTGATGAACTCTGAAATCTTGGCAATCTCACGGTCATTAAGAATACCACGGTTCTGAAGCATGGTATCACCGTTGCTCTTTACGAAGAATTTGGCAGAGCCTCCCTCTGTGAGTTTACTGTCACTGGCATGCACATGCATACACTCCACAACACAGAAAGACGTAAAATACAAGTAATAGCCAGCTACCTTATAATCGTAATACTTTGGCATCGTTCAGTCCTCCATGTATTTTAGGTTCTGCTGCAAGTAGCGACTTGCTATGGAAAGTTCAATATCGTCCATTGTAGTTTCAAGCACTTCTCCACTAGCACTAAAAACAACGGCCTTATCGGGGCTATTCAGATTAAGCACGTGGATACACTCATCCTTTCGGGTAAAGGCATATCCATTGATGATGATGTCGGCCTCATCGGCAATGGTCTTGATATCAGGCATAAGCAATACGTACACTTTTAATAGATTTCAAGAAAGAGGCAGAGTCAATGTACAGTCCCTCGAGGATGGGCTTCAGGTCGATATATTCCTCCTCGGGCTCAGCATTATGGCTGTATTTGGCCAGCACCACCAGATAGCCGTCGTCCCACTTCACAACATCAACATACCGTTCCAAGCTATAAGGCGCCCGGAAACGGATATTATAGCCGCCAAAACTAAAGGCGGTAAAGCCATCTGCGCTGCTGAGCAGGGCTTCGTTACTTTGGGGAGTTGTCTTGTTACAACCTGTCATCTTTCTTATTTTTTGCAAAAATACGAATTATTTCTGAAACAGCCAAATGTTTGCCACTTTTTCATGCGGACATGTAATCCACCTGCAGATCATCTGAGTGCGCAGCCCTATAAAACACGCCATCGCGTCGTCCCGCGATACCATTTGGTAAAAGGTTATCGCTTCCCAACGCGCAGCCGTTCAAAAACGTCATCGCGTCGTCCCGCGATACCAAAACACCACAAAAGGTTGTCGGCTTCTGCAACCTTTTGTTTTTTTCCTTCCCTGAGGGGAGGAAATACAAAGGAGAGGTGGAGACCCTTCAAAGGTGAAGGGGACTGGGGTTGTTCGAAAAAACCTTTTGTTTTAGTCTCTCCCCCTTGACGGGGGCAGAGGTTTGGAGAGGAGGTGGTCCCTCCTTAGGACTAGGAGGGGCGGGTGGTTGTGAAAGAACCCTTTAAGGGTGAAGGGGACGGGGGGTAAGTCTTCATTTTCTTAGTCAGGCTTGCCAAAGTCATTTTGATGCCCCTCGGCTATCATATCGGCATAACACTCGTGTTCCTTCCTATAAATGACATGAAAGAAGAATGGTTCTGAAACACCCTCTACTTCAACAACGTGGTTACAAAAATCATGTAAATGATGCTGGGTCATGTATCTATTGAACATTGCAGAAAACAATCTACTACGATATTCCTGAACAGGAATTTTCTTATTTGACGGAACAAAATGGATGAAATCGCAGAAGAAGCTAAGTATAACATTCTGATGTCTCTGCATGATATTTGCTAAACAGTCCTCTATCTGAGCCAAAACATGATGACCTGTAACATTCTGTCCTTTCACACGTGCTAAACCAACCTCAATAACCTCTATATCTTTACTGGCTAAGAAGTCAAGTAAGACATTTGATATAAGGCCACTCCGTTCTGTGGTAAACTGTAGCTTATATTCATCACCACTTTCTGAGGTGATGGTATATACCTCGTTCATTTCAGATTGATGACCTTTGTTGGTTTAACCTCGTCTGAGCACAATTTTTCAAGCCACAGGTATTTTTGTACGCCTATCTTGCGTATATGCTCCTCAAGTTTCCTTGATGGATTCTTTATAACTGTTGTCTTTGTGTAGCTCATATTGCAATCTTCTTATATAGTCCGCTGCAAAAATACGAATTATTTCTGAAACAGCCAAATGTTTGCCACTTTTTCATGCGGACATGTAATCCACCTGCAGATCATCTGAGTGCGCAGCCCTATAAAACACGCCATCGCGTCGTCCCGCGATACCAAAACACCACAAAAGGTTGACGGCCTCTGCAACCTTTTGTTTTTTTCCTTCCCTGAGGGGAGGAAATACAAAGGAGAGGTGGAGCCGGTGGAGCCCCTTTAGGCAAAGGGGACGAGGGATTTCGAAAAAGTCAATTCCTTTTGGTTCTTTTCGAAAAGAATACATCAGTCAAGGAGGGTCGGGTGGTTGTGAAAAAGGTAATACCTTAATCTCAGCAATCTTTGCCTCATACTCGGCAGCCATTGCTTTCATGCGCTCCTCATAATCAGCTTTCAATGCCGCAGTAGCCTTGGCGACAGCCTCTTCTATCAGACGGTCAACATCTGACTTGCGGATCATATCCGTAGCTATCTGATTAAGCAGGCGCAGGACTTCACTGTCCTTCTCCTGAATCTTGTTTTCTTGAGCATTAGCCATAACAGCTCAAACGTTAATTGTTAACCGTTAACTTGAACAATCCTCTAATTGACTTTCCCCTCCGGGCCGTCGAGCTAAACCTTCTCAAATTCTTGATAGATTTTGAATCAGTTTTTCGAGCGATTTTGAGCTACGCAACCCCAGCCAAGCTCGCTTGAACATTGTAGGGCGCAAGCATTATCAAAGCGTTACAATTTGTAACGGCTTCATGCTCTGATACCGCTCTTCCTGTGCTTACGACAATAGAACGTTTACATCATTTTCCACAGCAATGCTTGAACTTTTTGCCAGAACCGCAAGGACACAGGTCGTTTCTCCCCACTTTCTTGTTCGTTAAGGTCTTTATTTCTGCTATACACGTACACATGTATCAGTTCCTTTCTCATTTAGATTGCAAAGGTACGAAAAGTTTTGTAAACTTGTTCGTTTTTGCACGGAAATTTATTTTAAGCCGCCAATTTATCCCTTTTTCACAACCACCCGCCCCTCCTTATCATAAGGAGGCACCACTACTTTTCGAAATCCCCCGGCTCCACCACTTTTTTCGAACATCCCTTTTTCGAACAACCTCAGTCCCCTTCACCCTTGAAGGGGGTCCACCTCTCCCCGTATCCCCTCTCCTCAGGCGAGGGGAAAAACAAAAGGTTGCAGAAGCCATCAACCTTTTGTAGTGTTTTGGTATCGCGGGACGACGCGATGAAGTCTTTGACGGCTGCGCGTTGAGAAGCGAAAACCTTTACCAAATGGTATCGCGGGACGACGCGATGGACTTTTTATAAGGCTGCGCGGTGGCAGAGCGATGGCGTTTTTTGAATGGCTGCGCGTTGGGAAGCGATGGCGTTTTTTAAAACGGCTGCGCGGGACAGAGCGATTGGCTTTTTCTTCTTCGAGGAACGAGGAACGAGGAAGGAGGAACGAGAACACTCCGAGGGCAGAAATATACCCGCAAAACATATCTCCTTCCTCGTTACTCCTTACTCCTTCCTCGAAAACTGGACATTTCTCCTTCCTCGAAAACCACCTTAGTCGTTTGTTTCGACTTTTTCCAGGAAGTGGGAGGGGATGTAGGCGGTGGTTAAGCCGGACTGCAGGCCCTTGATATAGATGACTACACGCTTTTGTCGGGCGATGCGGGCAACACGGCCCGTAATGCCTTCGAAGGGACCAAAGGTGACACGCACCAACTCGTCAGACACGAAATGGCAGGTCTTCAAATCGACCTCCATCACATGCTCGTCGAGCAAGGCCGTGGCCTTGACCAACGGCTCCATGTCCCGGGAACTAATCACCAACGGGGGATTGTAACCATTGACGCCTGTATCGAAATGGTTGTAATAGTAGGTGGTGTAACGCGACTCCCTGGAGTTCCTGACATACTTCTCGGCTTCTTGCTCCGTCACGTAGGCAAAAAGAAGGTTCATGAAAGGAAGCAGCTTTCTCTGCTTCTTGCCTGTCTCCTTGTTACGGATGTCTTTCCAGACCTTGGCCAGATAGACGTAGGTGCCGTCTTCAATGATGGCGTCTGCAACGGCCTGAGCCTTACCATACTTGATACGGAGAACATACCACCCTCTTTCTTCGCATGGGGCATATCTTACCGACACCCCTGTCTTTGAGCTTTTCGCTTCGGGGAAGACAAAGGAGGCAAATCCTTTGCTGTTTTCATCCTTGATACTAGCATTATCCAACGCGTTCATATCGGACTTCCTATATCATTATAGCTCTCTTTTAGTATAACCTAAAATCCGCAACTAATAGTCATGCGGACTAATTTTGCCGTCTTGCCATCCATCTGCGGAATCTCCAGCCACGACAGGTGCAATTACGTGTTGTCCTCGCCCAGTTTCCCCTTACCCCGTCAAGCATTATAGGGGCTTTATGCTGTCTTTGAGCCGCAAAGTCTGTTTCTCATCCGTCAGCAAGTGCAAAAGGGTTCAGATATGATTGGTTGTCCGTGTAGATGTTCAGTTCATAGTGCCTTGCCGTCCTTATCCATTTGGCAGGCACGCTGATGAACTTGAACACAAAGGCTTTGATGCGGCTTGTCTTCTTCAGTCCGAATGCTTTCGTGTCAAGCCTCCCCATGAGGAACTTGTAGAAGTTGTGTATGATTGCCGTCAGCATCAGGAACACGGTGTTCTCTGCCATGAAGGACTTTGGCAGCCTTGCCCATCCGAAGCCATTGTTCATGTCGTCAAAGATACGTTCCTTTCCGCCTCTGAGGTTATAGAACTCCACAATCTCGCGATTGGTTGATGTATAGTAGTTGGTCAGGATGCAGCGGTAAGTGTACTCTCCTTCCCACAAGTCCTGCTCACCGTCCATGCGACGCTCCCGCTGTATGACGAGGCGATATGCCTTGCCCTCCCATTTCTCCGTGATGATGGAATTCAGTTCA